>JBGSBI010000004.1:0-129225 GCA_041730685.1 Aliarcobacter sp. | reverse complement strand
CTCCCGCTCGTCGAAAAACGCACCCGCCTTCTTGAAGCCGGTTCCGCCACCTGATCATCACTTCGCCCTCGCCTGCACGGCCTTGTGCGCCACTTCCTGCAAAAAACGGACATGCCCCACGTGCAAAAGGTCAAAGCATCCATTCGTGGCCACGACCTTGACCCCTCTCTTCTTTGCCTCCTCCCGCCAAGCCGGAAGTTTCTCCCAAGAAAGTTGTATGCCCATCACTGAGAATCTTGACCCGCCCCTCCGCACTCGCAACATCAAATCAGAAAGGTAATCGAGGCATTTTATGGATTTTGACTGGTCCCTCTACTCCACTCCTGAAGTTCCCCAAACGGAGGTTCATGAAAGCTTTGAAGATCCCTTCTGCCTGCGGATCCTTCCAGGCGGCGGGCCATTAGCTGAACACTCCCGCTTCCTCTGCCTAGGCAAAAGCCTAGCCGGAAAATCTCTCTTCTCCCTTTACAGCGCGGATGGTCGGCGCATGCGACCCATCGCCACTCGGCTCATGACAGACGCCGAAGATCATTTTTACGAACGAAAAGCTAAGGAATCCCTTTGACCCAAGCCCTCACCACGATTCGCAAATGGGAAGAAATTCCTTTTTTCCCCAATCCCAATCAGGAGGCAACCTACTGGGCCGCTCACCAGTTGGATCCTGCTCTAATGGCCGGCTCTCTTTCTTTGACCGAGGGACAAGATTCTACTTCGATTACCTTACGAATGGATCCCCGTATGCTCAGCCGCCTCAAACGCCTTGCCGCACGGCGCTACCTCAACTATCAGTCCATGATGAAACAGTGGATAGCCGAGCGTTTAGAAAAAGAGCTCCCGGGAGCTTAACCCGAACCGCGCTTCTAGGAGGCCAGTAACCCTGAAAACTCATCCGCATTAAGCTCGAAAAGCAGTTCGTACACCTCCGCCACCCCATCTGAGAAACCGACCGCCGCCGAACTCGCCATCTGCCGAACCGCCGCAAACCCCTCAACCGCCCCCGTCGGATCTCGTAAGGGAATAAAGTCGATCCTCAGACGAAACCCTTTGCCCCGCAATTTTCCTTGGGTCTGCAGATACTCCGCACTACATCCGTTGCCACACGCAAGATTTTGCACCACCTTGCTCATCTCTTTTCGCGCAGCCACTGCGCCCTTCCATAATACCTGCACGGGTGCTCCCACCAGCGACCTCTGAATCCCTGTCGCCCACCGAATTCGTAATTCTCGATCCACTAAAGCCACCGTATGCCCCGAACTTTTCAAGGCATCTACGATCAAGTTTTGAAAAGTCTCCATAAGCTCTCGCAAATAATATAATTCGCTTGCCAACGCTTAATAGCAACATTTAATTTGATTTTATTCACATTTTTAAATATCTGCAGAGTAATGCTTTGTATTTTTTATCTATCAAGACAAGTAACATTTCACGTCCTCGCCTTCTTTTTATTCCACTCTAAGGCTAAGAAAGGTGGTGGCCACTACCTCCGCAACTTCTACTCCTATATGGAAACTGCCCTTCGCACGCAGGACGAAACTTATCGCCACCCTCGGACCGCAGCACACTGATCCCTCCGCCCTCTCTCAACTTCTCGACGGCGGGGCCGATGTCTTCCGCCTAAACATGTCCCACGCCAGCCACAACTTTGTCCGCCAGGTCGCACCCTCCCTTCGCACTCTCGCCGCCAGTCGCGGTAAGGAAATCTCCATCCTTCTCGATACCCAAGGACCCGCCATCCGTACAGGAACCATCGGCACCCCGCGCCACCTCAAAGTCGGCGATACTCTCATCCTCAGCGTCGATCCACACGCCCCCGCGCCCGCCGTTCCCGTCAACTACCCCGATCTCCTGCATGATCTCGAACCTGGCCAAAAACTCCTCGTCGATAACGGCGTCCTGCATCTTCAAGTCCTCAGCAAAGATGCCACCTCTCTCCACTGCCGTGTCTTAACCGCAGGAGTCCTAGGAGATCGTCGACACATCAACCTACCCGGAGTCCGCGTCAATCTTCCTGCCATTACCGAAAAAGATGCCGCCGATTTAAAAGTAGGCCTCGAAATCGGTATCGATTGGGTCGCCTTATCTTTTGTTCGTGATCCCGCTGATGTTCTCGCATTGCGAGATTTTCTCTCCCAGCACAACGCCAAGGAGGTCGGCATCATTGCCAAGATCGAAGATCAGTCCGCCGTTAAAAATATCCTCGGCATTGTCTCCGCGGCCGACGCCATCATGGTCGCGCGCGGTGATCTCGGGGTGGAGTGCCCCTACGAAGAACTCCCCATCATTCAACGCAAAATCCTAAAACAGTGCATTGCCTCCATGAAGCCGGTCATCGTCGCCACCCACATGCTCGAAAGTATGATCTCCAATCCCCTCCCCACCCGCGCAGAAATTACCGACGTCGCCAACGCCGTCTTTGAAGGTGCCGATGCCATCATGCTTTCAGGCGAAACCGCCACCGGAAAGTATCCACGAGCCTGCCTCGAAGTCCTCGACCGAGTTGCCCGCCGTATCGAACGCTCTGGCTCCATTGGCTACGAAAAAGGCATTCACACCGAGGGAGAGGCCGATGGAGTCGTCTCTGCAGGTGTCCATCTCGCCAATCAACTCGAAGCCCAAGGCATTCTTCTTTTCACCCGCACGGGACGAATGGCCCGAGTCGCCGCCGCCCTACGCCCAAAAGTTACCCCCATCTATGCCTTCACCCCCACCGTTGCCCTCGCTCGCCAACTGGCACTGCACTATGGCGTACGCGCCCGTTGCCTTCCCTTTGAACGCCAAGAAAGGGAAGTTCTTATCCGCGATGTCATCGGCGATCTCCTCGCCAAAGGACTGATCCTTCCTCATGCTCCTCTCGTCATCATCAATACCTCCATCGTCGGCGATAAAACCTACCGCACAGTCCAAGCTCGCACCGCCCAGGTCTAACTCCTCCCCCTAACCTCGTTTAATAATTCCCTTTTGACTCAACTCCTCAAGAGGCAAAGTAGAAGTGTGTCCAAGCCCTCCCGTCTCGATCACGTGGCCTTGGCCGTCCCCGATGTGCCCGCCGCGGTTCGTTGGTGGACCGAACACTTTGCTTGCCGCGTTAAATATGCGGATGACACCTGGGCACAACTCGATTTCGAGAATACCTCCCTCGCCCTCGTCACCGAAGGCCAGCACCCTCTACACCTTGGGTTTCTTGTGCCCGACGCGTCCGCCTACGGAAAAGCTCAAACCCACCGCGACGGAACCAAATCGGTCTATGCTCAAGCCCCAGGCGGAGCCATCGAGTACGTCGAACGCCCCACCCCACCATCCCCATGACCCCTTTTGCCCTCTTTCAAAAAAAGCCGGTTTTACTTGGCGGCGCCCACGCAGTTGAAGCTCTGTTCATCCACGTCCGCGCTTTCGTCGCCGCCCTAACAAAAGCTCGCATCTAGCTACCCCATGTTTTCCCCCGTCCATATCCCCGTGGGAATGGCTCTGGCCCACTGGATTCCTGGCGGTCCCATCCCCGCTTTCTGCGCAGGAGTTCTCAGCCACCTCGTACTCGATGCCATCCCCCACGGCGACGCTGGTATCGGACACTGGGTCCACTCTTCTCCGAATCACCTCACCAAACTTAAACGCCTCCTGCCGATGGTTTTTGTCGACCAGATCCTCGGTGCAGGAGTTTTTTTTCTACTTCTCTCATCTCCCCTTCTTGGATCCACTGGATTCTGGACTCTTCTTGCAGGAGCCTTCGGCTCCATTCTGCCCGACTACCTGACAGGAATCCGCGATCTGCTCCCGAAACATCCAAGCTGGCTTGAATCGATCCATCGCCTCCACGAAAAGTGCCACTACCGAGGCAAAGAACCTTTCAACATCGTCACTGGACTCATTTTTCAAGCTGGGCTCGTTGGCCTAGGCTTCTTTTTCGCGTTCCGATAAGCGGAACGCCTTAACCCTTTTTACCTTCCCAAACCAGGTAACCGAGTCCACTTCTCTACCTGCCGCGCCATCAGGACAAGAACCGAGACCAAGCCCAGATACACCCCCGCCGCCAACAGATACGCTTTAAAGAACTGAAAGTTAGTCGCCGCCAACTCCTGAATCCGAGCAAAAAACTCGGTATACTGAATCAGGAACGCCACAGAACTATCTTTTAGATTTCCGATACACTGATTCGTTAAAGCGGGTACGGATAAACGCAGGACTTGGGGAAGCGTGATCCATCGAAAGATCTGCCCACGCCCGAATCCTTGTGCCCGAGCCGATTCAATCTCGCTCGGATCCAACCCATTCCTAGCAGTCGTCAAATACGCCGCATTGTAAGCCGCCACATTCATCGTGAAACCGATCACCGCTACAAGAAAGGGAGAGCACTTCAGGCCCCACTGCGGCAGGCCGTAGTACATCAGAAATAAAAGAACAATCAGCGGAGTGCCGATAAAAAAGGAAATATAACCCTGAATCAAAGAACGCACCCAACGATAGGGGCTATTCGAAAAGTAAAAAACCACTAAGCCGAAAAGAAACCCAGTCACGCTGATGATCACCGTAAGTTGTAAGGTCTGACGCAGACCCGCCAAGATCAGGGGCATCTGTTCAAGTAAGTCCCGCTGGAATCCACTCCACCCGTTCACGATTGACCCTCCTTTTCGCCGAAAAATGCCCTCACCTGCTCATTAGGGTGATGCTTCGCTAGATTCTCCAAGGTGTCATCGGCTCGGATTACCCCTTGATCCAAGAAGATAACCCGATTGGCAATTTGGCTCGCCAAAGCCAGATCGTGCGTCACGCAGAGCAAAGTGACCCCTTCCCGATTTAGCCGATTAAAGAGTTCTGCTACTTCTCGCACCATCACAGGATCCAGTGCTGAAGTCGGTTCATCAAATACCACGAGGGCAGGATCCATCGCCAAAGCCCTTGCAATCGCTACCCGCTGCTTCTGACCGCCTGAGATCTGCGATGGATATTTATCCCGATGGTCAGCCATTTCAAGATGGTTAAGTTGGAAGATCGCTTGGGCTTCTGCCTCCGCCCGGCTCATTCCCCGCAGTTTCCTCAGACCCAGCATAACATTACCCAAGACGGTTAAATGGCGGTACAAGGCAAACTGCTGAAAAACAAATCCGATGCTTTGTCGGAGAGCACGAACATCCACCTCAGCTCCCATAATATCCTGATCGCGAACGAGAATCGTCCCAGAGGTTGGTTCAACCAGACGATTGATGCAACGCAGCAGCGTCGATTTGCCACAGCCCGAAGGTCCCATCACCACCTTCATCTCCCCCTTTTGCAGATCAAGGTTCACTCCGTCCAAAACGGTATGAGTGCCGAATCTCTTGACCAGATTTCGAATTTGAATGAGGGCCATCTTAGATCGTCCCCAATCCTGGCACTTGATAACGCTTCTCCAGGAAATGAACCCCTGCCAAAAGAATCCGATAAATAAGAAAGTACAACACACCCACCGCAAGATAGATCTCGATCCCACGAAGAGTCGTCGCCGTCAGGGTCATCGCCTGCTTAGTAATTTCCGCAATCCCCACCGTGTAGGCGAAGGGGGAGTACTTCAGGATGGAGGTAAATTCATTGATCATACCTGGCACAGCCAGACGCAACATCTGAGGAAATTCAATGCTAGTCAGAATCTGGAATCGACTCATACCCATCGCTTCAGCCGCAAGAATCTCAGAAGCTTCGACCGAGTCCAAAGCCCCACGAAAAACCTCCGCCAGATACGCCCCCGCAATCAACCCTAAGCTCAGAGCCATCGCCAACAGCGGACCTACTTTGATTCCCACGCTGGGCAAACCGAAGTACACAAGAAAAAGCAGTACTAAAACCGGAACTCCTCGAAAAATATAGGTAAAGCCATCTAGGAAAGGCACCAGATGCGCATGACCCACCCGCCGTAACCCCGCCACTGTTAACCCTACCACCATGCCAGTTCCACTACAGACGAGGGTTACCACCACAGTCGAAACCAGACCCTGCGCTAACTGCGCAACCAGCTCAAAGAAGTTCAATGAGGCACGATCTCCAAGACTACTTCATCCAACGATCCAGAATCGCCTTCACCTTTTCGGGTCCCATATCTTTCAGGTACACATCAAAGTCATCTCTTCGCTTCGATCCTTTGGCAAAGGCGAAACCCAATCGATCAAACCCCTTAAAAACATAAGCGCTTTCTAGCGGAAGCTTCAGCTTATGCACATAGTTCGCCAGAACGGGCTCTTCTACGAAAGCCAAGTCGAGATTGCCGTTTTGCAGGTCGGTAATGGCTTCGCTGTAGGAAGGGTACAACTTAACCCGATCTAAGGAGTAGTAGCCCTTAGGTTCTAATTCGTTTTTAATCAGATCGTTGTAGGCCATTCCGCGTGGGTACCCTATCGAGTAGGCCTTGAGCTGGGCTAAATCGGTAATCTTTATGTTTCGACTCTTTAAGCAGACAAGATGCCATGCGTTGTCGTAGTACGGCTGCGAAAAGTCCATCGCCTCTTTTCGCTTTTCCGTAATCGAGATTCCAGAAAACGCGACCTCAGCTTGTCCACTGGATACAGCTCCCAGCATGCCTTGCCAGTCGTAGGGTGTGATTTTAAGAGTACAACCACGCGACTGGGTGTAGCCCTCAAAGAGATCGAGGTCCGCACCTTGGATCTTGCCCTGTTCACTAAAAAGCATCGGAGGGGACGAGGGGGATACTGCCACTGCAATGACCTTTTCGTCCTTCCCTCCCGCACAACCTGCCAAGACCAGCAGCACTCCTACCAGCACTTTTCGGATACATTTGTATGACATAATTCTTTTTTTAGCGTAACCCAAGCAGGTTAGCCATTCGCTTTTCCGCGAAGCGTATGGAATATTCCATTAAAAGACGGAATTACCCTTAGCCAAGCGTAAGGATGCCATTGGTCAGGATTCTCGCTCGCAACCCACCCCGCCCAATGAGCCACGCGTGAGCCCCAGGGGCGAAAGCCTGATCCATCCATGCACAAGGACGGCACTCTTCCACTCCAAAGAAACGAACTCCCTGAAGCTCAAACTCTTTTCCAATCCACTGATTTAGATCCACTCCTGAAATCAGTACATTACGGCGACTACTCCCTGCATCGGCTGAATCCAAACCGAGCTCTCTTTTCATAAGCTGAAACACTTCCGAGGAAAAAAAGGTGATCTGGCCTTTGTAATCGGGTTGATGATCAAAGTAACGATCCTCTCGAATTCCACTCCCTGCCACACAGGCGATCTCAGACACTTCAAAATGAGGTTGGGTCCCCGCAGGTTGACCTTTATGCCCAACGTAATTGTGTTCAGGGGAAATATAGAGGTGTTCAATCGTGATCATACCCACACTCCTATTCTCAGTCCCCACTTGAGCCTTAGAAAGCCGAAAAGGCGCAGCTCCTTTCGGAACCGCGCCCTCTTCAGCTCCCCTCGGGGGACGTACCCCGGGGGAAATACTTACGAATGGATTAGTAGTCCATCCCTCCGCCGTGACCGCCACCCGCGGGTGCCGGTGCCTTCTCCTTCTCGGGCAACTCTGTCACCACCGCTTCGGTGGTTAGGAGCAGACCCGCGATGGATGCGGCGTTCTGCAGAGCGGACCGAGTGACTTTCGTCGGGTCAACCACGCCAGCTTTGACGAGATCAACATATTCACCGGTGGCCACATTGTAGCCCTCAGCGCCTTTCCGACTTTTCACTTCTTGGACCACAATCGAGCCCTCCACTCCGGCGTTATCCGCCAAAGTACGCAAAGGTTGTTCGACGGCGCGACGGATGATCTCTGCCCCAATCGCCTGATCCCCTTTGAGTTTGAGACTCTCGATGGCCTTTTGACCGCGAATCAATGCGACGCCCCCCCCGGGGACGATGCCTTCTTCCACGGCCGCACGAGTCGCATGCAATGCGTCCTCTACGCGGGCCTTCTTTTCCTTCATCTCAGTTTCGGTTGCGGCACCGACATTGATCACCGCCACCCCGCCCGCGAGCTTCGCCAGACGTTCCTGCAGTTTCTCTTTGTCGTAGTCCGAGGTGGTCTCTTCGATCTGTTTCTTGATCTGCGAGACGCGGCCTTGGATGTCAGAGCTTTTCCCCACCCCTTCAATCAGGGTGGTGTTCTCTTTGTCCACAACCACGCGCTTCACGCGGCCGAGATCTTCCAAGGTAACGTTCTCAAGCTTGATCCCCAGATCCTCGCTGAGCATCTTGCCACCCGTGAGGATAGCGATGTCTTCTAGCATGGATTTGCGGCGATCTCCGAAGCCCGGCGCCTTGACGGCACAGACTTGCAGAGTCCCACGCAACTTGTTCACTACCAAAGTCGCCAAGGCTTCGCCTTCAACTTCTTCCGCAATGACCAAGAGAGGTTTACCCGATTTGGCTACTTTTTCCAAGAGAGGCAACATGTCCTTCAGGCTCGAGATTTTCTTCTCGTGAATGAGGATGTAAGCATTTTCTAAGGATGCTTCTTGATCTTCTTGGTTCGTGACAAAGTAAGGAGAGAGATAACCCTTATCGAACTGCATCCCCTCAACCACTTCGAGGGAGGTTTCAATCGATTTGGCTTCTTCCACCGTCACCGTGCCATCCTTGCCCACCTTGTCCAAAGCATCGGCGATAATTTCACCGATCGTTTTGTCCCAGTTGGCAGAGACGGTCGCGACCTGGCGAATATCGTCCTTGTCCTTCACTTTTTTGCTGATCGCCGCGAGCTCTTCCACAATAGCTTCAACCGCGCGATCGATTCCACGCTTTAGCTCAGTCGGATTCGCCCCGGCGGTCACATTCTTGAGACCCTCCCGGTAGATCGATTCCGCCAAAACCGTGGCGGTAGTGGTGCCGTCCCCCGCGATATCGCTAGTTTTGCTAGCGACTTCACGGACGAGCTGCGCACCGATATTTTCATAAGGATCCTCGAGCTCGATCTCTTTCGCAACCGTCACACCGTCCTTGGTGATGGTCGGAGATCCGAACTTTTTATCGAGAACCACGTTGCGACCGGCCGGTCCGAGTGTCGCTTTGACGGCTTTGGAGAGCTTCTCCACGCCGCGCAAAAGCGCGTGCCGGGCGGCTTCGTCAAACAAGATTTGTTTGGCTGCCATAATTCATTTCCTCCTTCAGCTCACCACGCCGAGGATATCATCCTCACGCATGATCAGCATTTTCTCGCCTTCGAGGGTAATTTCTGTCCCGCCGTATTTACTAAACAGGACCTTGTCCCCTTTTTTAACTTCCATCGGGATGAGTTTGCCCGCGTCGTCCCGTTTTCCGGGTCCAACTTGGACTACTTTCCCCTCCTGGGGTTTTTCTTTAGCGGTATCGGGGATGATGATCCCGCCTTTTTTCACTTCCTGCTCTTCGAGAGGATGCACCAGCACCCGATCGCCGAGAGGACGGATATTCACATTAGCCATAGCTTGGGTGAACTCCTTTCTTTGGTTTTGAGGTTTCGGTTTGTCTGAAGGATGGGCAAGGTCCCGAAGGACCCAGGGTTAACTCGGCTTTGGGCCGCCCTTCTTGTTTTTGTCAACCATCTCGAACTCGGCATCAATCACTTCCCCCTCACCCTTTTCAGGTTGGGTTCCGCGATCCGCCGCGCCCGAGTTTCCCGGTTCCGAAGTTGTTTCTTTTCCTGCTGCCGCTTTTTCCGAAGCCTGCCGATAGAGATCTGAACTCACCGCCTGCACCAGCGTGTTCAGTTTTTCTGCCGTCTCTTTAATCTGGGCTTCGTCATCTTTCTTCACCGCTTCTTTCACCGCGGCCGCCGCCTCCTCAATCTCCTTTTTCTTCGCCCCATCCAACTTGTCCCCCATCTCCTTCATCATCTTCTCTGCCGCAAAAGCAGTGTTCTCCGCTGTGTTCCGCGATTCAATCTTCTCCTTTGCCTTAAGGTCTTCCGCTTCATGCTCCTTCGCTTCGCGCGTCAGCTTCTCTACCTCTTCCTTGGATAGACCGCTCGAGCCAGTAATCGAAATCTTCTGTTCCTTCCCCGATCCTAGATCTTTCGCTGAAACTTGCAGAATCCCGTTCGTGTCGATGTCGAACGTCACCTCAACCTGAGGCACGCCACGCGGCGCAGGCGGAATCCCGTCCAAATGAAAGGTACCGAGCCGTTTATTATCGCGTGAGAGAGGACGTTCCCCTTGCAAAATCACAATCTCTACCCCCGGTTGGTTGTCCGAGTACGTACTAAAGACATTCGTCTTTTTCGTTGGCACTGTCGTATTCCTCGGAATCATCGGTGTCGCCACTCCACCCGCCGTTTCAATCGCCAAGGTCAAGGGGGTTACGTCGAGAAGAAGCACATCGTGGACATCCCCCTTCAACACCCCCCCCTGAATCGCCGCCCCGATCGCTACCACCTCATCGGGATTCACGCCCTTGTGCGGCTCTTTCCCAATCAACTTGCGTGCCGTCTCAATAATCGACGGCATCCGCGTCATTCCTCCCACCAAAACTAATTCGTCGATCTGTTTCGATGCCAAGCCCGCATCCTTCAGACAGGCGTTGACCGGCCCAATCGTCCGTTCCCGTAGCTTGTCCGTCAACATCTCCAGCTTTGCCCGAGTCAGTTTCTTCGCGATGTGCTTCGGCCCAGAAGCATCCGCCGTCACAAATGGCAAATTGATCTCGTACTCTTGAGCCGAGGAAAGGGCGATCTTCGCCTTCTCCGCCTCTTCACGAATTCTCTGCAACGCATCGGGCTGCCCGTGCAGATCAATTCCTGCATCCGCCTTAAACTCCGCAATAATCCAGTCCATCACAGCCATATCCCAATCGTCTCCACCCAAATGGGTATCCCCATTCGTCGCCTTCACCTCAAAAAGCCCGTCCCCAATGTCCAAAACCGAGATATCAAAAGTGCCACCCCCCAAATCATACACCGCAATCTTCTCATCCTTCTTCTTATCCAATCCGTAGGCCAAAGAGGCCGCCGTCGGCTCATTAATGATCCGTAAAACTTCTAGCCCAGCAATTTTCCCCGCATCCTTCGTCGCCTGACGTTGGCTATCGTTGAAATAGGCAGGCACCGTGATCACCGCTTGGGTGATCTTCTCCCCCAACTTCGATTCCGCATCCGCTTTTAGTTTGGCCAAAATAAACGAGGAAACTTCCTCGGGCGAAAAAGATTTTTTCTCCCCCTTCACTTCCACTTCGACATGGGCGTCCCCATTCTTCGCTGCCACCACTTTGTAAGGCAACCGCTTCGTCTCTTCCTGCACCTCGACAAATTTGCGACCAATCAGACGTTTAACCGAAAAAATCGTATTCTTGGGATTCGTCACCGCTTGCCGCTTCGCCGCCTGCCCCACCACCCGCTCCCCACCCTTTGTAAAAGCCACAATCGACGGAGTGGTGCGCGCTCCCTCTGAGTTTTCTAGAACCACTGGTTGCCCAGCTTCCATCACCGACATACAAGAGTTGGTCGTTCCTAAATCGATTCCTAATATTTTTGACATAGTATTATCCTTTACCGCAATATCTGTGCCATTTTTATATTATTATAAATTGTTAACTGACAACATATTGTTTTACATGTAAATATTGATATGGGACATTTTGTCACACTAGAATCGTACCGTATGTGACATTTTGTCACACCTACTACTACCAGCTGATTAAGTATTGAGGGGATCAAGAGAGATAGAGAGTATGAGTCGATTATTGCGGTTGGCAACCCGCGCGGTAACGAATTATCTCAACCTTTGGCCCTAAAATCTCCACCTTACCTCCATGGCAATCAAAGCTCTCGAATCTCTCGAACAGTTTGCCACCGATGTCATCCTCGATCGTGCTGCGGGTCGCCGCGCATCCCTCCTTAAACCTCTCCTTCTCTTCCTCGCTACGATTTACGCAGGCATCATGCGCTTGCGTGCCCGCTTCTACCAAGATGCTGTCTTCCGCCGATACTCCGTCGGCGTCATGGTCATCAGCGTCGGCAATCTCACCGTAGGTGGCACCGGCAAAACTCCCGTCGTTGAAAAACTCGCCCGCTCGCTTCACCAAGCAGGCCGCCGCGTCGCTATCCTCAGTCGCGGCTACAAAAGCGCTCCCAAACCTCTCCTCACCCGTTTGGCCGATAAGTTTCTCCCAGGTCGCATCCCCTCCCCCCCTCGCGTGGTTTCCGACGGAAGGTCCGTTCTCCTCGATTCCGCTCAAGCTGGTGATGAACCCTTCATGCTCGCCCGTAATCTTCCTGGCGTAGCCGTTCTCGTCGATTCCGACCGAGTCAAAAGCGCTCGCTTCGCCATCCGTAACTATCGAGCCGATACCCTCCTGCTCGATGACGGCTTCCAGTACCTCCGCCTCGGCGATCGCTTTAACCTCCTCCTCGTCGATCGACAAAATCCTTTCGGCAACAAACATGTTTTGCCGCGAGGAGTCCTCCGCGAACCACCCGACGCCTTGCGCCGCGCCGATCTCATCCTCCTCACCAAGTGCCAAGGGAAAGAACACACCGATTTAGAAAAGACTATTCGTCGTCACAACCGCCACGCTCCCATTCACCCCTGCAGTCATCAACCTCTTCACCTCGAAGATGTCCTCACTGGGGAAAAACAACCTCTCTCCTACCTCCAAGGACTCCGCGTCGGGGCCCTCGCGGGCATAGCCGTGCCCGAAAGCTTCTTTGCCGGCCTTGTCAAACTAGGAGCTGAAATCGTCTACCAAAGATCCTTTGCCGATCATCATCGCTTCTACGCTTCGGAAATCGAAAATGCCCTTACCCGCACCCGAGCACGTCGCGGCCTCGCCCTCATTACCACCGAGAAGGATTCCGTCCGCTTTCCCCCCTTCCCTCCACGCGATATCCCCGTCCTCTTCCTTCGAGTCGAGATTTCAATTCTCGACCCAACCACAACCTTCGAGCAGACCGTCCGTGCCGCACTCGGCATTCGTCCAACCTAATCTTTTTTCTTCTTTTTCTTCTTTTTCTCCGCCTTGTCGGAAGGCGCTCGGGCGCACGACAGATCGTCCTCCACCGCGAATTGGCCAGCCTTACGCAAGGCAATCACCCATGCAGGCCCCACGTCTTCCGCTGTTAAAGGCTTCCAGTTTGCCAGCTCCTTTTCCTCCGACCACCCGACTGGAATCGCCTCACTTTTAAATCCAGAAGAAGCAAGGGGGTAAGCACAAGTGCCACCCATCAGTACATTATTCTCGAAATGATTCGGCTTCAGCTTGATCTTATCCAAAGGGGGTTGTGTATCAGCCACTGAGCCAATGACCGACTCACCCCCCGTAGAACGAATGAATTGATTGTCTTTGATCTGACAATTCTCGGGCAAAAGAACTAACTGACTCTCAGGCCAATGTTTTTTATAAGAAAACCCCACTTCTAAATCTGCACCAGTATTATTTACCGAAACGTTGTGCGCCAAGATCAAGTCTTGGACAGGGGGATACTTGGCCACATTCACCTCAGTCGAATCCCCTTTTTTGCTCTTTTTTTCCTTTATGTTCGCTTGGTAGCCAGATGTCAGAGCCGATTCAGTATATTCCCCCGTTTGAATCCGAATTCCCCAATCGCAACCCGAGACATAGTTATCTTCAACCTTGTTATCAAAGCCCGACATCCGTAGCCCCTGCGCCCCTACCACTCCTTTACCCAGCAAAATATTTCCCTTCACTAGGTTGTGAGAGCCCTGCCGGATATTGAGACAACCACGACTGCCCACAATCGTATTACTCAAAACCTGATTGTAATTCGACTTCAAAGAAATGATTTCCGTCCCTTCCCCGTCCGCACCCTCAAACAAGTTTCTCTCCACCACGCAAAAGGCTCCGTCCTTATCTTTCGGATCGAATTTACCAGGGCCCCACATCCGCAAGATCTCCCGCCCATTTCCATCTTCGTATGGAATATTCTTAAAATAACAGTTCCGCACGGTGTTCGTTCGACTCCCATCAATCGCATTGCCCAAAAGAGGGTGCATGTTGTTCTTCCCTTTGAAGTAACATTTTTCCAACAGATTGTTATCCCCGCTAAAATACGCCCAGTAGTACTCATCCTCAAATTCGGGGGGATTATAATCGACCACGGCGCAGTTCCTCACCGTACCGTGATGCGACTTAAAGTGGATGACCGAAAACTTCTCCGTATCAATCACCCCCTTCAAGAAGTAAAGACCGTCCACCACCACGTACGGGGCATTGATTTCCACCTGCGATCCTCCCGTCAAAATCGTCTCCCCTGGACTCTCGGCTCGAATCGTCAACGGACTTTGCTCTGAACCCCCACGTTCCACCTTAATCACCGCATCCGACCAGCTCCCTTTCGCCAACACCATCACATCCCCTGGACCCGCCGAACCCAAAGCTCCGGCCAAGGCAGCGACATTCGGCACAGAAATGTCCCTAGCCCATAATCCTGAAGAGCTAAGCAAAAGTATTGCGAGGATGGTTTTATTCATTTCTTTTCTCCTTGGGTTGGGATTCGAGTCACCTTGAAATTATCAAAGCGAATATGGCTCCGAGTAGTCCTAAAACCAAACCATCCTTCTTTCAGTGGCTCAGGATCCTGATAGGTGAAAATGACCTCTCCATCACGAATGAACTGAATTTTCTCCCCATCTGCCACCAACTCAATCCTTGCCGTTTTATTACCCACATTCATGTATTTGCCATCGCTCAAGTCAAATTCTGGCTTCAAGGCTTTATCATCTCTCGGACGCGGATACCTTCGAAAGCGAGTCGTCGCATTTTCGTTCGCCCCGTAGCCCACGTAATAGGTTCTTAGCGGATCGTACTTCTTAAAAGTTCCACTTCGCCCTTTCGATCCGACAAAAAGATTATCAGGGTTTTTCGGATCACTCGCCATCCAGAAACAGTTCAGATCACTAATCCTGTCGTTCGGACCCCCTTTTTGCACCATGGTGGCATCATAAGAAATCCGGATCGGCCCCGACATCTTCTCCTTAAACCAAACCGTGCACCCACCCTTGTCCTCCGAACCGGGAGCATCATCAATATCTAACTCCCCATCGATCACCTGCGTTTTACCACTCGGGGTCTGCTCCACCACCCAACGGGAAAGATCCCCCGAGAAATCATCCTGAAAAAGCGCTTCCTCCGCCTGCACGTCCCAAAAGCACGCTCCCAGAAGAAAAAGAGCAAATAAGAAAGGGAAACGCATCATCTTGGAAAGTTAACTGAAGAAACCAGTTTATTCAGCAGGCTCGGATGTCTCTTTCGTACTCTTCTTTTTTTCTTTCTTCCCGCCGTGCCGACCCGTCCCATCGCCGTCATCCAGAATACCACCAGCAGGATTCAATTTTTCGAGGGCTGCTTGGAGTTTTGCCCGTTCTGCCAAAGCCGCAGGATCCGTGCTGTCCGCAGGCACAAGCTTCTCCTCAAATGGAGCGCTGCTCATATCGTATAACTCCCCTTTTTCATTCAGTTTCCAGTTCATGTCACGCACATACCACATCCTTGCCAACTGCACGTAGGCCCACTCGCGAGGAGTCCCCTTCTCTCCCTTGATCTGCGGAAGGAAACTTTGTCCGTCGATAATTACATTTTCTGGAAGTTTGGCCCCTGCCACAGCCGCCAAGGTGGGTACATAATCGGAAAAATCGATCATATCCGCACAAACCGTTCCGGTTGGAGTTGTCCCAGGCCAGTTCACAATCATTGGAACCAAGCTTCCACCTTCCAGCATCGATCCCTTTGATCCATAAATCTTTTTTCCACCCACCGTGGATATCGCCGCCCCGCCTTTCGCCGTACCATTGTCACCCACATACACAATCAGGGTCTTCTCCCGTAGCTTCAACTTTTCCAACTCCGCGATCAACTGCCCAACCAACTTATCGTGGTAAATAATGTTATCTGCAAACAACTGCTTATCACTGGCCCCTTCCTTACTGTCGGGGGTCGGAAGAATGTCCCCATGGATATGGGACATCGGATAGTAGAGATAAAAAGGTTTGTCCTGGTTGCGGGTAATGAAATCCACCGCCAGTTTGTGCATCAGATCAGGCATGTACTCCCTGTCCTTGAGCTCCACCAGATTCCCGTTGAGGGTATAATCCTTCCCCTTAGGCTGGGTGTTCCAATAGATGCCGCTCCCCTTAAAGGTCAGATATTCATCGAAACCGAAATCCGAGGGCATGAGGGGCAGTTGTCCCCACTTCCCGAAGGAGGCTGATACGTAGCCCGCTTCCTTGAGGATTTTTGGCATCATGGTCTCTTGTTGAGGAGTAAACAGTCCCGTCTTGTCCTGATTCACCGCACCCGTGCGAAACGCATATCGTCCTGTCAAAATCAGCGCACGGGAAGGACCACAAAGTGGCGCGGCGTAAGTATGGGTAAACTTCATTCCCCCTGCCGCCAAAGCATCCAGATTCGGGGTCGAATACTGGTCCGAACCAAAGCAGTGGAGACAGTCAATTCCTAGATCATCCGATAGAATGAAAATAATGTTCGGCTTACTCGCCCCTGCAGTTTTGGGAGCGGCAGTTTCCTCCGCATGTGTGCAACCCCCCAAAGCCAAGACCAATAAGATAGATAAATATTTTTTCATGAATGATCCTCTTTGCTTTACTCACCGTCTCCCGCTTTATCCTTCTTCTTCTTTTTCTCCTTCTTCTCAAAGCCAGATTCCGGCGAGCCTTCGTCGCTCATTTGCGGCTTAGCCTCAGGAAGCTTGGCCAAAACAGCCCGAAGTTGAGCGACCAACTCTGGATTCTCTTTGGCTAAATTCTTTTTCTCCAGCGGATCGGCCTGGTAATCATACAACTCGATCGCCGCCTTCTCTGCCGGATCGTTAGGCTCTTTCCACTCGACCAAGCGATATCGATCATTCCTTACTGCCCGCCCAATCAGCTTTCTCTTCGTGTCCTCCGTTTTTTCTGCCCGAGGATAGGCATGAAACACATAATCGTTCACCTTTTGGCTCGGATCCTTCAGCACCGGCACCACACTTTTTCCATCCAAACCCATTCCTGCGATTCCGGTTTCCGGCGTAGACTGGCCAGTCAGCTCCAGCAGTGTCGGGTACAGATCTACTGTCTCAATTAGGGCGGAAGTACGTTGACCCGCTTTTATTCCAGGACCGCTGATCAAAATTGGAATCCGAGTCGCCTGCTCGTAGTTGGTATGTTTGCACCACATCCCATGATCCCCCAAATGCCAACCGTGATCTCCCCAAAGAACGATGATCGTATTCTCTGCCATCCCCAACTCGTCCAGTGATGCCACCACCTTCCCAATCTGCGCATCGGTATAGCTCGTCGCCGCATAGTACCCGTGAATCAGATTCCGGGCGTAATCGTCGGGAATGGGCAACTTATCCACCGGCATCTTCTGGTACTGCATAATTTCACCAGAAGTAGTCCCCGCATAAGCAGGAGCCCCCTCAGGCGACGTCGTAAATTCCGCTAGCGAGAACTCCTCAGGCTTAAACTGGTCCCAATACTTTTTAGGGGAAACAAAAGGCAGATGAGGCTTATGAAAGCCAACCATCAAGAGGAACGGTTGCTCAGGATTGGCTTTGAACTGCTTCAGGCGCACCACCGCTTCATCCGCAATCTTCCCATCGGCATAGTAATTGTCTTCGACTTCCCCGGCCTCGGTCGTCGTTCCTTTTTTCTCTCCCACAGGAGACCGGTTTTCTTCGATGGCGTAGGTCTCGCCCTTAGCTTCCCAACTCGGAACCGACCAAGAAGCCTTGTCGTTCAAACTCGCATGGTAAATTTTCCCTAGGGATTGGGCTACATAACCATTTTTCATGAAGGTCTGACCCATGCTGACCACGTTCGAATAAACTGGAATGTCGCGGAAATAGGTCTTCAAGTCATAGAGCCCCATCGTTTGAGGTCGAATGCCCAGCATCAAAGAGTTTCGCGAAGGCGCACATACCGCCTGATTCACGTACGCTTTTTCAAACAGCATCCCTCGAGCCGCTAACTTGTCCATGTTCGGCGTCTTCGCCAGCTTGTCGCCATAGCAGCCCAGCACCGGCTTCAAATCATCCACCGCAATAAAAAGAACATTCGGGCGCTGCGTCGCCCCCTGAACTCCCGACTGACAAATAAGTAGCCCAAAAGAAACACTAAGTAGGAATTTTTTCATGCCCAATCGTACCGCATTTCTCTCAAAAAAGATACACTTGGATAACGGGTAAAACATTCTCATCAATTTATCTATTTACCTCTGTCTCTCAGAGATAAATTAACTTGGATCCGCACTACTACTTTTGCGTGATTCGCTCAACTTTTTCCCATAGGTTCTCGTAATGTCTGCTCCCGCCGTCCTCACTGCCCTCACTCAAGCCGAGCGGGATGATTTTTTACCTAGCTCAGTACAAGCAATTCTCGATTCCCTTTCCCTGCTCCAAGTCCCTCTTCTCCTTCCCTTAGCCGATCCCGCCAGTTGGCCGAAACAGATCGTCGATTCAAAAGCTGAAGCCCTTCTCTGCGCTTGGGGATGCCCCCCTCTTCCCTCCGATCTTCCTGTCGGAGGTCCAGGCCAACTCCGCTACGTCGCCTATCTCGCAGGTAGCGTCCGCAAATTAGTCCCCCGGCAACTTATCGAAAAAGGCCTGCAAGTAACCAATTGGGGTAGTTCGGTTAGCAGGACCATCTCCGAATGCGGTCTCCTCCTCATTCTCTCCGCCATGCGCCGTAGCTCCCACTGGAACGTCGCCATGCACCGGGACGGAGCCTGGAAGGACGGCATGAAAACCGTTACCCAAAGCCTCTTCTGCCGAAGCATCGGCCTCCACGGTTTCGGCGCTATCGCCCAAGAACTAATCCCCCTCCTCCGCCCTTTCGGCGTCTCCATCTCCGCCTTCTCCCCCAGCGTCCCAGATGCCGTCTTTCAGAAATATGGCGTCACCCGCTCAACCTCCCTCGAACACCTCTTCTCCCAACACGACATCATTGTCGAACTCGCCCCCTACACCGAAAAGAATCACCATATCGTCACCGAAAAACTCCTTCGCTCGATCCGCCCCGGCGGCGCCTTCATTAACATCGGTCGTGGCGCCGTCGTCGACGAAGCCGCTCTCGCCCGCGTCGCCAAGGATCGAATCGACGACCTCCAAATCGGTCTCGATGTCTACGAAACCGAACCCCTTCCGAAAGACTCCCCCCTCCGCGGTCTCTCCAATATCGCCCTCCTTCCCCATATCGCCGGCCCCACCAAGGACCGCCGTCAAGACACCGCCTCTTTCGCAATCGAGAATCTCCAGAGCTTCCTTCAGGGAAAACCCCTCCAATCTTTGATCACCCTCGATGTCTATGACCGCGCCACGTAACCCTCGCCCCTTCCTCACCTGCTTTTCTACGATGGGCTGCACGGAGCTCAATCTTCCCCAAGTCCTTGCCCTCGCCGACCAATTCTCCATCGATTGCCTAGAACTCCGCTCTCTCGAAAACCGGATCGATCTCCCTACCTACCTCCCCGAACAACCCGGCGGCCTCCCAGCTATCCGCACCTCCCTTGCCCGCCATCCCGCTCGCGTCCTCGGCACCTCCTTCAAACTCGTCGGCGACAACGAAGCCGGTCGCGCCACCCTCCTCTCCTTTGCCCAACTCGCCGAGCAGATCGGCACTCCTTACCTTCGCATCTTCGGAGGCGGCACCTGGGGCACCCCCCTCACAGACGAAAACTACCGGCAAGCGGTCGAAGTCCTCAACTGGTGGCAGGAACAAAAAAAGAAAAATAACTGGCAGGTCGAAATCCTCATCGAAACCCACGACGCCTTTTCCGCCACACCTCCCCTCCTCAAACTTTTCGAACTTCTCGGTCGCCCCCATCCCATCATCTGGGACTCTCACCACACTTGGCGACTCGCCGGCGAAACCCCCGCCGATAGTTGGAAGCAACTCAAACCCCACACCCGCCACGTCCACATCAAGGACAGCATTCTCCAACCCTCCGCCCGCCACCCCTACACCTATGTCCTACCTGGAACCGGCGAAATGCCCGCCCGCCAAGTCCTCGATCTACTCGAAAAAGACAACTTCTCGGGCGCCGTCTCGCTCGAATGGGAAAAAATGTGGCATCCCTATCTCACCCCGATTCAGGATGCCCTCACCGCCTGCCAAAAGGAGAAGTGGTGGTAAAAAAAACCGAAACTTCCCCTGATCCATCCTGGGGATATTTCGACTGGCTCCGCGTGGCCGAGGAAGGTCTTCGCCCTCTCTCCAAATTAATGAAACCGGGCAAGGCCGACCTGCCCATTCTCGGAAAACCGAGTAGCCACGGTCCTCAAGCCGATCGCCTCGAATCCTTCTCGCGCCCCTGCCTCTGGGCCGCCCACTGGCTTCAAGCCACCCCCACCACCTTCCCCGCCACTGCACCCCAATCCCTCTCGCGTAAAACGATTGCCGATTGGTTTCGACAGGCACTCCTCCTCGGGACCGACCCCTCCTCCCCAGAATACTGGGGTCCCACCCAAGACCATCACCAACACACCGTCGAAATGGCCGCCCTCGTTTTAGCCCTAGAAATCGCCCGAGAATTTCTATGGGATCCCCTGTCCCAAAAAGAAAAAGAGCGGGTCGCCCGATGGTTCGCCTCCGTTCGTGGGACCAAACTTCACCCAAATAATCACCTCTTCTTCGGCGTCCTCACTCTCTCTTTTTTGGAGAAAGAAGGCTTTGGGCTAAAAACCGACGCACCTCAGATCGACCAATGGCTCGACGCACTCGAAACCATGGCTATCGGCAAAGGCTGGTTTCGCGACGGATCTAACCAAACGGTCGACTACTACAACGCCTACGCCTTCCACTACTACGGCCTATGGTGGGGCCGACTCTTCGGCAAAAACGATCCCACCCGCACCAAACGCTGGCAGAACTTCACCCTCGAGTTCCTTCCCGACTACGCCCACTTTTTCGCCTCCTCCGGAGAAAACGTCCCCTTCGGCCGATCCCTCACCTACCGCTTCAACGCCGTCGCTCCTTTCGCTCTGGCCGAGATGTGCGGCGCCTCCTCCATGCCCCCAGGGCTGGGCCGAAGAATTTCTTCAAAAAATCTCCACTTCTTCTGGAACCAACCCATCTTCCAATCGCAAGGCCTCCTTAGCCTCGGCTGGATCGATGAATTTCTCCCCCTCACCGAACGCTACTCCTGCGGTGGCTCCTCCTACTGGGCCGCCAAAGGTCTCGCCCCACTCCTTCTTCCCCCATCATCCCCATTCTGGCAGGACTCGGAACAACCGCTTCCTTCCGAAATCTTCGACTTCTCCCACCCACTCCCCAACGCCGAGCTGGTCGTTCGCTCGATCGAAGGCGAAATCGAACTCCTCAACTCCGGCACTGCCATCTCCACCTCCAACACTGTTTTCGGACCCTATAAATGGGGCAAACTATCATACCGCACCGGCGTCGGCTTTGATGTACAGCTTCCCGACGGCCTTTACCCGATCGATTCCTCCCTCACAGCCCAGATGGAGGACGGTTCCCTGCACGGCCGACAGCAGACCCGTTCCCTTGCCGTTGAAAAAGATCACCTCGCCTGCTCCTACCCTCTCGGAGACTCAGTCGAAATCGAAACCCATCTCTGGTGGAACGGCCCTTGGCAGTTTCACCTTCACCTCTACCAGTGCAAAAAACCCACCCGTCTTCTCCTCGGAGGCCAAAGCCTCGCATCCAAGAAATCATCTGATCTCAAGGAATCCTCATCCTTCCCAACCATCTCTTGGAAAAATGCGACCCACCACGCGGTTCTCCGTTCTCTCCATGGATTCGAAAGCGCCAACTCCCGCCAAGTCACCGCACCCAAACAACCCCGTACCCAAATCTTCGGGCCCAACAGCCTCACCCCTTATCTCCAAACTAAACTCACCACAGGAGATGGGCGCCTAGTTGCCCTCCACGCCGTCGCTCCCGTCACCTCCCCATTGAACAGTTGGGAACTCTCAGAATCCAAGGCAGGCCACTGGACTCTAAAAAACAAATCTTCCCAGACGTGGACCCTTCGCCACCCCTCACTCCCGAAAGTTTAACGTTTCAGGGTTAACTTCAAACTCTTCGGGTCCGACACCAACACCCCCTGGCACGAAGGAGCCAACTCCTTTGCCACCCGCAAAGCGTCCTGATTCTTTTTCTGTGCCTTGGCATCCGACTGCATCGGCATTTGGAAGATAACTTCCCCAGGCTTGATCCCCACATTCACCTTCATCGTCGGAACAACAACATCCTTCTTGCCGACCGGATTCGCATAGGTCGCCATCGCCTGCAAAACCGTTCGCAACAGAACATAGTCCCTCTTCCATTTCACCTCAGGAACGGACGCTGGAAGTTCGATCGGCACCCCCCAACCCAACTCCTGCTTTCCCATCTGCTCCTGCCAGTCCTTCAACAGATCTGCCAAGGCAAACTCCTCCTCATACAAATCGTGCTTCTCAATATCCGCTACCGCATAAGGCGGTAGTTCCAGAGCCCGAATACCCTCCCAATCCTTCCGCACCGTTCCCACCCAATCCGGTACCTTTCCCAATCGCAACCCCAACTGAGCCTCGTACAACGACTCCGGAGTCACGGGGGTTCCTGAACACTCATTCCCCTCCACAGAGTCCTCTTTCAACGCCACCGGCTTGCCATGCAGTCCCACAAACAGCGGCTTCACAAATTTGGCCTCCTTGCCCTTCTCATAGTTCCAGAAGTTGATCGGCTGTTCATCGTCACTGTCATAGGAAAAGTTCCAGAACACCATCCAACGAAGATGATTAGGAAAAGACGGTGCGGGTCCACCGCTGCGCGTCATTGTGCCCCCGTCGACCCGGTCAATCAGCGTCGCATACGGACCGTTGCCGTGTGAATCGACCGTGGAGGCTTTGCTCATCAGCCAGCGCCAAACCACCGTTCCAGCCGAACGGTTTCCCGTCGATGCTCCGTGCTGGGGCGACGACTCCTCCTCCGTCAACCCCGTCAGGTTAAAGGTACAGTTGGATCGAATCGCCACGTCATAGTGACCCTTATTTCCGGCAAATCGATTTTCTAGAATCGAACAGACCACCGAATCCCTCAGATACACCCCAGTGTTCAGATTCAGAAATGCGCATCTCCGTACCCAACCGTTCGCCACCCCATGAAAAAGAACCCCATCCCACCCCTCATCGTCCAAAGCCGAACGATGATGCACAAACGCTCCCCACCATCCCCCCTGCAACGCCATGTCCTCCACCCCCACCTGCTCGATCAACGCCACCGGAGAAACCTTCGCCTCAAAATCCGCACCCAAGCTCACCAACACCGGCTCTTTCAAAATCAAACTCTCGCCCTGAACCTCCTTAACCTGATGCAGTTCACTGATGCTTGCTCCATCTTTGATGATTCGGGTCCAACTCGGATCGGGCTGTAATCCACACATCAACTCCGCATCCAACTTCGGTGTGCCCGCCTTGAGCACCAACCAATCCCCCACCTTAAAACCCTCCGTCGATTTCACAGGTATGGCAAAACTTCCACGCTTCACCGCGCCGGTCACCGCCACCGACTTCCCTGCCTCCTTCTTTCCACCCTCCACTCCCTCAAACAGAAATATATATGGAATATTCGACCAGTCATCCCGACCTTCACCATCCTTAGTCCCTTTCGGTACGGGGTACGGTCCCACTCGATAACCCGAATGAATCGCCCGAATGACCGTTCCCCCTTTTCCCAAACCCGCACCGCGGATCACTATCCCTGATTTTCCGATTCGAATCGACGCGGCCTTAAAGCGGTCCGCAAAGACAAGAAATTTACCTGCAGGAAATAAGACCACACCGCCTCCCGCTCCCTCCGCCGCCGCAATTGCTTTCCGAATCGCCTCTTCGTCCGAAATCGAATCGTCCGCAATCGCCCCGTAATCGGTCACCTTAAAGATAGGCCCCTGCACATCAGGAATAGCCTTCTCCCCATGCTCATATCCGGCATAAGAGTAGTCGGTCAGGATCTCCGCCAAGGAACGATCAGTCGCCGACTGAAAACTTTTCCAATGGGCCGACTCTTTCCCCTCACCCCATCCGATGGAAGCCATCCCCAGGCCAAGAGACACCCATGCGAACCAAGTTAGAAAAGAATTCATCATAAAGTCAGAGTATCGCTAAAAAGCCGTGCGCGAAACCTCATTTCTGGGTCGGTGTCGAAACCCAATCCTCCACATCAGCTTTCTCCATTGGGGCAAACTCTTTCTGAGCGCTTCGGATTCCTGTGTCGTCATAAACCACTGCCCCGTCATTCAACCAAACACGAGCCTCCTTCGAATCAAACTTCGTGATCTGCTTCTCCGGCCAGCCCTCGGGACTTTTCAAAAAAGGAACAAGATAAAGCATCGCCTTCCTCAAACTCCCCCGACCTTCCGTCCCCTCGTGATTCCATAGATCAATCCCCATCGACTGGGCCATCACCGCCCCCTTGCAGATGTTTTTCAAATTAAAACAGCTGTACGACCAGCTCTTCGTCCGTGCCAGCTCCCTCGGCTGTTTCCCCTCCGTGGTGATATGAGCATCCAACCGGAGAAGTAATGACTCTCCCAGGACTTTCCTCGCCTCGTCTTCTTTCTCGGACATCACCAGCACTGCGGCCAACTGTACGTCATACGCAGCCCCGTGATTATTCTTCGTTTTCTTTTCGTCCAAACCAATCTTGCTGGTTTGCATCCACTCCCCGTATTGAATCCACCAAGCTTTCATTTCCTTTCGATCTTTTGCTGTCCATGCGGGGCAATTTTCCAGCAACTTCAGAACGTCGGGCAGGGTCATAAACCCCCTTGTATCGATTAGACCGCTTCCCCTTCCTGTTGCCTTTCCAGGAACACTTTGACCGTAGTTTAGATGAGGATTCATCTTGGTTTCGGAATCCAAAAAGAACCCCCTTAAATATCGAGCTACTTCGGCTCCGTACTTCTCATCCCCCGTCAGGTAATAGGCCAAGGATAGATACTCCACCGCATGCATCATCTCCCCCAACTTCTTCTCATCCGATGCTTTCACCGCATCCGGATTGGTCTCCCCGTCCCGATTGATCCAAGGCAACCCATCCGGCTTGCTGGGATCCGGCCAGAAATATCGTCCAATGCTGAAATAGTCGTGCGGATCCTTACTGGCCTGCAGGTTTTCATTCTCCGTGATGGTGATCACCGGCTTGCCCATCCTCTTGTCCGCCTCCTTTACGATCTTCGTCGCTATCGCCTTCGCTTCGGGCAGAAGGTTGGGGTCTTCCTTTCCCTCATAGGCGGACTTCAGCTGGCCCAACCGAGCCTCCTGCATAAGAAGAAATTTTTCTCCCGCCTCAAGGTTCAGGCAGAACCCCCACAAACTGACAAAGCAAACGAATCTGAACAAAAACTACTCCCCGTCTTTCTTGTCCGTCTTCTTCCCGCCTACGGATGCTTGTTCTGAACTTACCAGACCTAACTTTTCCAAAAACTTCAGGCTCTCCTGCTCGATCTTCGCTTTAACCGCCGCGGCCTCTCCCCACTTGGAAGAGTTCGGACTGTGGGGCGCCCCTGAAAACGAAATCAGCTCACACTCATTCCCATTTGTCTTCATCTTCGCTAGAAACTCCTCCGTATTCGCATACTTAACCGTCGCATCAGCTGTCCCATGAAATACTAGTGTGGGTGGCATCTTCGTAGGCATCCGACCCGTCACCGATAGGTTGTTCGCCCGAACCTCATCATTTCCAAAACGTTTCGGCCCACCATACCCGTTCGTTCCCGTATCCGTTACCGGCCACAACAGAATCAATCCCATCGGAACAGGACTCGGCACAGGATCGGAAGCCACCTCTGAACTCACAGGATCAGGTATCGCTGTCCACGCCGCTACATGCCCACCAGCCGACGATCCCTGCACCACAATCTTCCCTGGATCAATCCCCAACTCCTTGGCGTGATCCTGAATCCATCGCACCGCCGCCCGCCCATCCGCTACGCAATCTTCAGGTTTTGCATCGAACCGTTTCCTCGTTCGATAATCAGGAGCCACTCCCACCAGACCATATTTCGCCGCCCACTTCGCATAGGTGATGCTCTTGGCGGGATTCCCACTGGTCCAACCTCCACCGAAGAAAGCCACCAAACACGGCCTCCTATCGGACGCTTTCCAATCATTTGGCTTCACCACGTGAAGTCGAAGTTCGGTCTCCCCTACCTTTTTGAAAATAAAGGTTTCCGCACCAGGCAAAGTCAAAGGAGTAACTTCGTTCGTCTCATTGACCTTTGTCGGACCGACCTCGGATTGAATCTGAGCCATAGTCGGTATCCACGATCCCAAGACCAGCCCAACGACTAAACAAGGGTTAAGTAGGGACACTTTTTTCATAATCCTAAAATCGACGCCATAACCTCTCATCCGTCGTCCTTCATAATCTCACCACTCATTTGCCCTTCACTTTAACCTCTAACTTTCCATCTGAAAACCTCACAACCAAGTCCCCAAGCCTCCGTGCGGGCTCAACATTTCGAACCAATTTCCCCTCAACCGTCTGCACCAAGGCATACCCCCTCTTCAGCGTTTCCTCTGGCCCCATCGCCCTCAACCGATCCGCTGCCCCCCGCACCCTCAACGACAACTCCCTTAACCTCCGCTCAGGTCTCAGCGCCAACCATCGCCCCAACAATCCCTCCGCATACTGCTTTCGATACCGCCAGCCGCTTTCCAAGCCGCGCATTAACTGCACCGCCAACTCATCCACCCTCTGCCCACTCATCTCGACCATCTTTCGCGGTTCTCGAAAAACATAACTCCCCGCCAAATCTCCCAACCTCCTCCTCTTCTCTTCCAAAAATTCCACCGCCGCCTCACCCAACCGATCCCTCCACGACCGCAGCTCCTCAACCCAATCCACATCAGGCCGACTCACCATCTCCGCCGCCACCGAAGGTGTCGGCGCCCTTACATCCGCCACAAAATCACAAATCGTAAAGTCGGTCTCATGCCCCACCCCACTGATCACCGGAATCGGACTCGCCACCACCGCCCGCGCTACCACCTCCTCATTGAAAGCCCACAAATCTTCCAAACTTCCTCCCCCACGCACCACCAGCAGCACATCAAAATCTCTTCTCCCCATCTCCCCAATCGCCTCCGCTACTTCCTCCGCCGCACCCTCCCCCTGCACCTTCACTCCGAATACCGTCAACTGAACCCGAGGACATCTCCTCTGCAAAACATGAATCGCATCCCGCACCGCCGCCCCCGTCGGACTCGTGATAATTCCCACCCTCTCCACAAATTCAGGAATCGGCCTCTTGCGCGACTCCTCAAACAATCCCTCCCCCTGCAACTTTCTCTTCAACTCCTCAAACCGCTGATGCAGATCTCCCTTCCCCACAGGCTCCAAACTTCTCACAATCAACTGATACGCTCCCCGCGGCGCATAAACTGATACCTCCCCCTCCACCACCACCTTCGCCCCATCCTTCGGAGCCACCGCCAACCGCCCTGCCGACCCCTTAAACAGAGCACAAGGAATCTGGGACCCCTCATCCTTCAGGGTGAAATAGTAGTGGCCCGAAGATTGCTGCCGTAAATTCGAAATCTCCCCTGTCACCGACACCTCACCCACCTGATCCTCTAAGATATCCTTAATCTGCGCCGTCAGCGCAGATACCGTCAGCGGCTCTACTCGATTCACTTCGGTCTTTGAATCCTCTGAATTGCGGTTGCCTTCCCCGTCTCCTCATCCACATCGATCACCACTCCGTCCAACTGCACTCCCGCAGTCGCCAGATGCATCTTCACTGGCATCAATGTCCTAAATCGATCCACAATAAAACCTTTTTCCCGCCCAATCACCGAATCGTGTGCCCCGCAAAACCCCACGTCCGTAATGTAAGCCGTCCCCCCCGCCAACACCTTCTCATCCGCTGTCTGCACATGGGTATGCGTCCCCACGACCGCCGAAACCCTCCCGTCAAAGGCATGCCCAAAGGCAATCTTCTCTGAAGTCGTTTCCGCATGAAAATCCACCAGAATCACCTTTGTCTCTTTCCGCAGCTCCTCCAAAATCGGATCCATCATCAGAAAAGGATTGTCCACGTTCGCCTTCATAAACGTCCGCCCCATCGCATTGACCACTGCCAACTTCTTTCCATTTCCCGTCACCACAATCGAGCCTTTCCCTGGGCAGGTCGCGGGAAAGTTAAATGGCCGAATCAACCGCGGCTCCTCCGCAAAGAAACCCATAATCTCCCTCTGATCCCAGCAGTGATCCCCCAAAGTAATCACATCCACTTTCGCCCGAAAAATATCGTAGGCCAGCTTCGGCGTAATTCCGTTTCCCCCGGCCACGTTCTCCCCGTTCACCACGATAAAATCCGGGGCAAACTCCTCAATCAATCGCGGCATCCCGTCCCGCACCGCCTCACGGCCGTACTCCGCCACC
The DNA here is from genome assembly GCA_041730685.1 of Aliarcobacter sp. Lineage (GTDB taxonomy): Bacteria > Verrucomicrobiota > Verrucomicrobiia > Methylacidiphilales > Verrucolacustridaceae > Verrucolacustris. The sequence continues at coordinate 100,924 of JBGSBI010000004.1, read as the reverse complement.
ACATCACCCAGAAAAAGAATTCTCATCCCCAAACCCTACCCCTTTCCCCCTTTTCGACCAATCTCCAAACATTCCCATCGCACCCTTTTTGCTCCAAGCTTGCTCTATGCCGAATCCGTTCCTTATTTCTCAACCAGGACCCCTCCTCGAACAGATGTTCTCCGCTTGGCCCGATGAGAAAAAGAAGCAGATCCGTACCTGGCTCAAATTCCAAGCCGTCACCGTCAACGGCCGACCCGTCTCCCAGTTCAATCACCCACTCGCCATCGGGGATACTGTCTCCATTCGCTCAGATCGCTTTGCCATTCCAAAAACTACCCTTCCCTCTGGCATCAAGATATTCTTCGAAGACGCCTCCCTACTCGTCATCGACAAGCCCACCAACCTCCTCAGCATCGCCAGCGAGGCCGAGCCAGAGAAGACCGCCTACTTCCAACTCACAGATTATCTTCGTCAATCTCACGCCCGATCGAAAGAACGCGTCTGGATCGTCCATCGACTCGACCGGGAAACCTCAGGCCTGATGGTTTTTGCTAAAACCCCTGAAGCTAAAGAGGCTCTGCAGAAGAACTGGGATACCTTCGAAAAGAAGTACGAAGCGGTCGTCGAAGGCCATCTCCCTCAAGAAGCCGGTATTTTCGAATCCGATCTCGACGAGTCCAATCCCTTTAAGGTTTTTATTCGCTCTGCCTCCCCTCTCACCCGCCACGCGGTCACCCGCTACCGGCTTCTCAAGAAAAACCGCCACCGCTCGCTCGTCGAACTCACCCTAGAAACTGGACGCCGCCATCAGCTCCGCGTTCAACTCTCTGCCGTCGGTTGCCCGATTGTCGGTGATGAAAAATATGGAGCGAAAACCGATCCCGCAAAACGCCTCGGCCTGCACTCCTGCTTCCTGCGCTTCCCCCATCCCCTGAGCAAAAAAGAACTCCTCTTTACCTGCCCGCTTCCAAAAGCTTTAGCGAAGTTAGTTTCCTAACCTAGTCATTCACGGATAACGCATACCGGGTCACCCGCGTCCGCAGTGCCGCACGAGTTACCCCTAATATCTCCGCCGCCCGCTTCACATTACCATCCGCCTCCCCCAACGCCCGCTCCACCAACATCTTTTCTCCCGCCGCCAGCAGATCCCCGGCTACACCCGCCTCCCCACGAATCTGCTCCCACCAATCACCGCCCCTACTCACCGCCAACCGCACACTCTGACCCACTACCTCAGGGGGCAAATCCCCTGGCTCAATCGCTTCCGCGGCCGCGCAGACCACCGCTCGGGTCACCGCATTCTCCAACTCTCGCACATTCCCAGGCCAACCATAAGCTTGCATCGCTTTCCTCGTCGCCGCCGAAAATACCAAAACTCTATCCTTGGCGCTCCGCACCAAAAAATGTTCCGCTAAAGGCAACACATCCGCCGATCGCTCCCGTAAAGGTGGTAACTGAATTTGCACCACGTTGATCCGATAATACAAATCCTCACGAAAACTCTTCTCCCTTACCATCGCAGACAAATCTTTATTCGTGGCTGCAATCACCCTTACCTGCGTCCGTAAGGTCTGATCCCCGCCTAGCCGCTGAAATTCCCCATTCTGCAAAACTCGCAACAACTTCGCCTGCAACCCCAACGGCATATCCCCAATCTCATCCAAAAAGATGGTTCCCCCATCCGCCCTCTCAAATTTTCCAATCCTTTGCGTCAACGCCCCCGTAAACGCTCCCCTCTCATGCCCAAACAACTCACTTTCCAGTAAGGTATCAGGAATCGCCGCGCAGTTGATCGCCACATACGGTCGCGCCGCCCGTAAGCTATTCGCGTAAATCGCCCTCGCTACCAACTCCTTCCCCGTTCCGCTCTCCCCCAACAGAAGCACCGCCGCATCCGATCGCGCCACTTGCCCCACTAATTTGTAGATTTTTTGCATAGCTGGAGAAGTCCCAATCAACCCCGGAGCTGCCCCAATCTCAGCTGTCGCCTTTTTTCCTTCTCCAGCCACTAACTCCTGCATCGAGGCCGCTGTCTGTAATCCTCTTCGCAAGGTCGCCAAAAGCTCCGGCACGTCAAACGGCTTTAAAATATAATCAAATGCACCCAACTTCATCGCTTCAATCGCCGTCTGCGCCGTCCCATGTGCCGTCATCACAATGACCAACTGCCTCGGATGCTCTTTTCTCAGTTGCCGAAATATCTCCAGTCCATCCTCTTCCCCAATTCGCACATCTAACAGCACAAGATCGACCTTCTGCTTCCGTAACTGCTTCAAGCCCTCCACTCCGCTCGTCACCCCGACCACCTCCACCGGCTCTTCCGCCAACACCCGTTGAAAGGAGTACGCCACGTCCGCCTCGTCATCAATCACCAGAACTTTCTGGGCTCCTGATCGGTTTTTTTTCTCCTTCATTCGGCCCTCCCCATCGCCTTCACGTGCGGCGCAATTTCCTCTACCAAAAGATTCAGCCCCGCCAAATCCAACTGCTGCTGACCATCACTCTTCGCCTCCGCGGGTTGCGGATGCACCTCCACCAGTAACCCATCCGCCCCTACCGCCACCGCCGCCCGACTTAAGGCAATCACCAGATCCACCCGACCCGCTCCCTGACTCGGATCTACCACCACGGGTAAGTGACTCTCCCTCTTCGCCAGCGCCACCGCCCCCAAATCCAACGTGTTCCGCATCCCCGTCTCAAACGTCCGAATTCCACGCTCACACAGAATCACCTGCCCATTGCCTGCACTCATCACATACTCCGCCGCCATCAACCACTCCTCCACTTTCATCGCCAATCCCCGCTTCAGCATGATCGCCTTACCCGAACCCGCCGCCGCTTGCAAAAGGGAGAAGTTTTGCGCGTTCCTCGCACCTATTTGCAAAAGATCCGCCACCGCCGCCACTTTCTCCACGTGCTTCTCCGAAAGCAGCTCCGTCACGATGCCCAAACCCGTCTCCTTTTTAGCCAAAGCCAACAGTTCCAACCCCTTCTCGCCTAAACCCTGAAATTCGTACGGCGAAGTCCTCGGTTTGTAAGCTCCTCCACGCAAAAAAGTCGCTCCCGCTTTTTTTGCCGCCCGAGCCACCGTCAGAATCTGCTCCTCCGATTCCACCGAGCACGGTCCCGCCATCAGACGAAACGGCTCCTTTCCACCAACCCCTACCCCATTGGCTACGACCACGCTCGCACTCCTTCGCCCCTCTTGCGCCACCAGCTTGTATCGTCTTTGTACCGGCAAAACCGACTCCACCTGTGGCCAAGTCCCCAGAGACTCCAGCGAAGGATGCCCACGTTCATCCCCAATCGCCGCAATCACCGTCTGAATCTCCCCTCGTATCAACCTCGGCTCATACCCAAGCTTCTTCACCTCCGCCTCCACTTGTGTGATGAGGGATTCCTCCGTCTTAGGCCGAAGTACAATGATCATAACAAGCTCGCTAACTTATCCTCATCCACCTTCGCCGACAAGAATCCCTCGAAACCAATCCCGCCACTCCCCCTCCTTCGGCCACTCCCCACTCCGACTCCAGCTTTGCACCCAGTCCCCAGCGGGTGCCCAGATTTTTGCATCAGTCGGGCCAAAGAGCAGACCGCACTTCACCCCGCTCCATGCCGCCAAATGACTGATCCCACTGTCATGACCCAAATAAAGATCCGCCGTTTGCAAAACTTGGAAAACTTCTGGCAACGGTCGGTTCTGCATGAGTTTATGAGGCCCTCTCCGCCACTTTTCCGGTAGCCTCAGGAAAAGATCCTCCTCCGCTTCACCCGCCAACCAGGTCACTCCCCAAGGCAACGGATAATCAAAACCGTCCAACTCCCGCAACCACTCCTCAAGCGGCCAACACTTTTTCTTTCCCCCACTCCCTGGATGAATCACCAGTCGAAGTTCTTCGCTCCGCTCTTTTTTCCCCTCTGCCAAACCTAAACTCGTCCCGTATAGCCTTCGCGCATCCCCCAGCGCACATCCGCACTCCGCCAAAGGCTTCGACAAGTACCTCCAAGCCGCCTCCACCGGATTTCTCGGATCGTGCGAAATATACTGCCCTGTCCCTCCTGCCCTTTGCCAGTTCGCCGCAAAAACTCCGTCTGGATCGAAAAGATAGGAAATCGTTAAATCGAATTCGGTAAAATAATCCGCCCACCTTCTGTCCAACGAGCCTCCTGCAGCATAAAAACTGGCTAGTCCAGGTTCGTCGATCGGTCGGATCGCATTCACCGCCCCAGGCCCCATGACCAGCTCTCCGAATTTTCTCGCCGCCACCATTTCAATCTCCGCCTCGGGCCACTTTTCGCGAAGCCCCGCTACCGCGGGCAAAGTCAGCAGGAAATCACCTAAAGCCCCGCCTCGCAAGACGAGGATTCTCATCTCCGCTCTGCCCCCGCCCCCTTTTTCAGTAGACCCATATTCCCAAAACCATCAGGACGACTCCGAAAATCAATCCTGCCGAAAGCAGGAACCGACTGCGCCACGGCGTAGCCAATCCCCAAGCGATCCCATCACGCAAACAGTAAGGCGCCCCCACCATCACCATTCCTTCCACTATAATCAGGTAGGCATATGCCACCACCACCAGTCGCGCCGCATCCTCCCTCAAAAAAGCCGCATCCAGCAGAACATTCGCTCCAAGAAGACAAAGCACTCCCAACGAACGTACCGCAATAAACTCCCTGACATACAACCAACTCGATACCCCTAGCCCAATCACCCCCAAAATAAATAAAGGACGGAATCGGGTGTACTCCATTAAATTAATCGTCCCCGCCAGCCAAGCCGCCCACGCCGTTGCCAGCCCAAGTAGAACTCCACCCACGAGATCATTCCGTGGAAACCTCTTTGCCCACTCAGTCGTTTTCGCCAGATCGAACAGAGCCCAGGCATGGGCACAGATCAGGCCAAACCCCAACCAAACCGCAACTTGAGAAAGAGAGAAAGAATAGATCATTAGGAATTCCTTAATCGAGGATGGACGGATCCGCGTAGTCCGTAAACCCTGTCGATTCAGTAATTCGCACTGTCAGCAGTTGTCCCACATGCCGCGGACCACCCTCGAAAACCACTAAGCGGTTCTGCCGAGTCCGCCCCATCAGGCGACTGGCGTTCGTTTTGCTTGGCCCCTCCACCAGAATTTGTTGCAATGACCCCACACGAATCTTTGCGCTCGCCGCCGCTTGCCGGTCCAACACCTCTAGTAAGTCCGTATTCCATTTCTCCTTGGTCGCCTCAGGAACTTCCTCCCCCGCCTCACTCACCGCCCGCGTCCCTTCCCGCGGTGAATACCGAAAAATAAATCCGTTATCAAAACCCACCTCCTCCATTAATTCCCGCGTGGCTAAGAAATCCTCTTCCGTCTCCCCAGGATACCCCACAATAATGTCAGTCGTCAGACCGACCCCAGGACAAACCTTTCGCACCTCCTCAATCGTTTTGCGATACTGAGTCGCGGTGTACCCTCGCCCCATCCTCTTTAAGATGCGGTCCGAACCCGATTGCACAGGCAAATGCAAATGCTCACATAGCTTGGTTAATCTTCCATAACATCCCACCAAATCCGCTTTCATCCCTCGTGGATGAGGCGATGTAAATCGAATCCTCTCCAAACCCTCCACCCTGTCCATCTCCTCCAACAGTTGCACAAAGGCGCTCTTACCTTCCACTATCGGGATTTCTCTCCGCCCATACATATTCACGATTTGCCCCAGCAAGGTAACTTCCCTTACCCCCTGCTCCACTAAACTCCGCACTTCTGTGAGAATCTCAGCAATCGGGCGGGACCTCTCCTTCCCTCGTGTCGTCGGCACAATACAAAATGAACAGTGCATATCACAGCCCTGCATCACCGAGACAAAAGCAGTCACCTGCTTGGGCGCTAAGGTGTGATCGCGAATTGTCTTCTCAGAACCCTCCTCCTCACCCACCTCCGCAAAGAATTTCGGCCGTCCGCCCAATCGCGCCTCCCGCGCCTGATCCACAATATCTGCTACCCGATGAAACTTTTGCGTGCCCACCACCAAATCCAGGCCCGCCATATCCTTTTCCAAGGAATCTCCGCGCCGCTGTGCCATGCAACCAAGAAAACCCAAGACAACCTCTGGCTTCGCCTTCCGCAAAACTCGCAGATTACTCATCTTCCGTAAGGCCTTCTGCTCCGCCAGTTCTCGCACGCTGCAAGTATTCAGCAGAATCACGTCTGCCTCTTTTTCTGAGGCGGCTCGAGTATATCCACGATCGAACAGTTGTCGGGCCACCTGCTCGGTGTCCCGCTCATTCATCTGACAACCATATGTTTTTAAAAAGACCGTAGGCATCGAGAACCATCCTGCCCCAATTCGGAGCGGGCGGAAATCTCCGAATCTGACCTTCTTTTCGTCGCCCAAACAAGGCATCACTGCTTTATCGACTGTTCTAGCTCAACCCCTCCACCCTGAAATCAAGCCATCAACCGCTTACTAAAGTGTCCTCTTAACCAGCGGTACACACTAAGAAAAATCGGCAACACCAAAAAGAATACCGCTGGCACCCAGACCGAATCACTGCATTTGCTCCCGTCCAACATACTCACCCCCTCCCAAAACAGTGCTAACAGTGCAATCCCTCCGCCCGAGTAGGCCAAGGGCATGACCACAGCACGAAAGTTCTCCTTCTCTTTCAAACGATGAATTCTGTCCGAGCGATTGTTCCAGTCCACTGTGCGTTGAATTTATCGATCTACTGATATTTCTCAATCCCAAGAACGAACTTTTTCACAAAGCGGTGTGGTCCGTCGGAGAACACTTACCATCCTTCGAATTTCGTTCCGCCCATCCCATTCCGGCCAGACCCAGCTCAAAAAGCCCGTAAAGGGGAACAAACATTAAAGCCAAGTTAAATGGATCCGAAGTAGGGGTCACACAGGCAGAGACCACCACCAGTGCGACAACCGCATGACGTCGGTGCGCCGCCACCACCGCTTTCTGCAGAATACCCAACCGAGCCAGAATCACCATCACCAGAGGAAGCTCAAAAGAGACCCCGAATCCAACCAGCATTTGCAAGACGAAGTCGGTATAACTCGCCATCGTCCAACTCGTCTCCAACCCCAACCAACGATTAAATTCCTGAAAAAAACGCAGAGCTCCGGGCAAAACCAGGAAATAACAAAAAGAAACTCCCGCCAAAAAGAGAAAAGCACCCACTGTAAACGCGGGCAGCACCAGACCCCTCTCTTTGCTTTCTAGCGCAGGTAAAAGATATTGTCCGATAAACAAGAGAACTAGCGGCAGGGTCAGTAGGATTCCTGCTCCAATACCAATTTGCAGCGTCACCGTCATCGGATCGGTTACCTGCAAAGCCAAGAGCGTCGCAGGCATCGCCTTCGGTGATCCCACCTGCGCTTGCGCTAGAGGCCATCGCAAGATTTCCATTACCCGACCAATCCCAAGAACTCCCAGAATCGAACCCACCCCAATCGCTCCGGCGCACTTTAAAATCACCCCACGCAGATCCTCAATGTGTTCAAGGAATGGTTTCTCTTTATCCCTCATCGTACATCTCTCCACCCGTTTTCTGTCACCACCGCTGGGAGTTTTATATCATGTGGCTCTTGGGGAAGACGCTCTAGTTCTTGAGCCGCAAAAAATAATCCTGCGACCCAAGAACCTCGTTTACGCTGGCCCAAGGCACGATCATAGTGCCCCCCACCCCGCCCCAAACGCGCCCCCACACCAGTGAAAGCTCGCCCTGGCACCAGAAAACCATCGATCTCTGTCACCGCGATTCGCTCTGATTTTTCTGGGGAAGGTTCCCACAAACTCGATGATTCTGGAAGGTGAGCCGAAGACATTTGCCACCAAGTCAATCCCTCTCGGATATCGATCTTCGGCAAGGCCACCCTCTTACCCGCCGCCCAAGCCGCCCTCAGAATACCCCTTGTTTGCGGTTCATCGGTCAACGACAAGAAAAGAGCCACTACCCCCGCCACCTGCCACTCCACCCGTGCCAAAAGGTGCTTCTCAATCTGCTGGGAAGCTTCCGCTCTCGCTCCTTCACTCATCTGCAGGAGTCGCCCACGAATCTCTTCGCGCAGGCTAGCTTTGCTCGGAACGCTCATCACCATGTCACTATGCCCAGATTCGTATTTTCAGCCAATCTTGCTCTCAAGGTTGCCTCCCACCTCATTTGCCACCATTCTCTTTGTCTTGAGTCCTCGGGCTTCAGCTCACAAGAAACGGGCCCCGCACCGCTTTATCACCGATGTCATCCTGCCTGCTCTTTTTTCGCGCAAGCGGGGCACACGCCAGAAACTTCCTCCCCTCTTTCCTAAACTTAAAGCAGGCAAGATCTGCATCACCTGGATCGGTCATGCCTCCTTTCTGATTCAAGGACCCCATGGAAACATTCTTGTCGATCCCAACTGGGCCAATTGGCTTCTTGTCGTTCGGCGCCTCCGCCACGCTGGACTCGCCCACCACCACCTTCCCTCCATCGACCTCGTCCTCATCACTCATGCCCATTTCGATCATCTCAACCGACGCAGCCTCCGCCGGATTGCCGCCAATCAACCCATTGTCGTGCCCGCTGGAGTCGGCGACCTTGTGCACGGCTTAGGTTTTGAAAAAGTCTACGAAATCAACTGGTGGGAACGACTTCGCTTTCCAGGAGCCGCCATCACCTTTGTACCCGCCAAACACTGGGGCGCACGCAAGGTCACCGATCACCACCGAGGCTACGGGGGGTATGTCATCGATATGGGAGGACGCACCGTCTACCACGCAGGCGATTCCGGTTATTTCCCAGGGTTTCGTGAGATTGGGAAAAAGTTTCGCCCAGAAGTCGCCCTCCTGCCCATCGGGGCCTACCACGGTCCGAAGTTTGGCGAGAATCATATGACCCCCGAACAAGCCCTCCGCGCTTTTGGCGATCTTCGCTCAAAATTCCTTGTGCCAATGCACTTTGGCACCTACCGCCTCAGTTACGAACCCCTTCACGAACCCCCCCAACGTCTTATGGAAGCGGCCACTCGGGCCGGCCGACTTTCCGATGTCCGTTTTCTTATCGAAGGCATGCCAACTCTATTCTAGCCCCCCTCGCTCAGCCCACCCCACCTGCGCCGTCGGTCGAGCATACGCCACCAACCGACCCCGATGCGTCACAAAGTTAAAAAAGTTTTTCGCGTTTCCACAGGGCGCATTCGGATCGAATGCATACACATCCACCCCACCACCTCGCTCCCCATCCATCCTTTGCGAGGAACCCGCCACCATCGCCTCCCCACCCTTCTTTCGACCTAAATAAATCATCACATGACTGATCGGCGGATCCCGAGGCACGTTATAAGTCCATTCCCAATAAAGCAGATCCCCACTCCTCATCTCCGTCATCAGTTTTTCCGAATCCACTTTCCCGTCCGACTCCATCGGCACTGACCGAATCTTCCCCTTCTTTTTAAAATAGAGATACTGATCCGATGCCGTCCTCGGAATATCAAACCCAAATACTTTCCACACAATAAAACGTACCGTATTCGAACAATCCATCGTGATGATATACGGATGCCCTGGGGGTTGCCACGACTGGGCGTAGGACAAATCCTGTTTCGAAAGCCAGCGACAGGTTTCGACCAACTTCTGGTGCTGTTCTGCAGTTGCCGATCCATGAACTAACAAAGACGTCGAGCCCAGCACTACCCCAAGCCGTAAACAAAGAGCCAAAAGACCATGAGCCATCTCCTTTCATGGCAAACCACAGAAGAATCGCAAGTCAGGAGGAGGTCACCTCCCCAACCGTCAGATCAGTAGATCGAAAAAAGCCTTCGGATGAGCCAGATCGGTAAAGACCGCATCCGCTCCGCAATCCTTCAACTGTCGCTTCGTAAAGGAACCTGTTGCCACCGCAATCGCCTTCGCCCCAATCGCCCTTGCACAGGCCACATCATGGGGCGTGTCCCCGATGACAAAGATTCTTTCGGGAGGAAACTCTTCGCCGTGCTTCTCTTCTGCCCTTCGCTTTGCGTGCGGACCCAACTCATTGCGAATCGAGGAATCATCTGCAAAAGCCCCAAAGTCGAAAAAATGATTTACCCCATACCGCGTCAACTTCAACCTCGCCCCTTTTTCAATGTTCCCCGTCAGCAAAGCTTGCACCAACTCTGGCCTCTGATGGGCCTCTTCCAAAATCCCCAAAACCCCCGGATGCAATCCCCCGTTCCTTCTGGGCAACTCATCCGCCAACAGTTCCACATACACATCCAGAAACTGTGCCACCTCCTCAGGACCGTTCGGCCTTTCATCCCTACCCAGAAGCTGCTCCACGATCCACTTGTCCGTCCGGCCTGCGATCTCCAATCCCTGCAGTCCTCGATTGATTCCATACAGTTTTTCCATCGCTCGACCCAAGGCCGTCTCCCCCGCCTTTCCTGTATGGAGAATGGTCCCGTCGATGTCCCAGAGCAGAAGATTCCGGGCGATCTTTTCGCCGGCCTTCACATTCCCATCACGCTGTAGCCGGAATCAGCATACAACGTCTGCCCCGTAATCCCCGCCGATCCGTCTGCCGCCAGAAATACTCCCATCGCACCCAACTCCTCCAAGGTGATATTCCGCTTTAAAGGTGCGTGCGCCTCGTAGTGGGCCAACATCGCCCCAAATCCACTAATCCCACGCGCTGCCAAGGTGTTCACAGGCCCCGCGCTAATCGCATTCACCCTGATCTTTTTTGGCCCTAAGTCATAAGCCAGATATCGCACACTCGCCTCCAGCGCCGCCTTCGCCACCCCCATCACATTATAATGCGGCACCACTTTCACCGCCCCGTAGTAACTCATCGTCACAATACTCCCCCCCTCCGTCATCAGTGGAGCCGCCGCTCGGCTTACCGCCACCAACGAGTAGGCACTAATGTCGTGCGCCACGCGAAACGCTTCTCGTGTCGTATCGACAAAGTTTCCCTCTAACGCCTCTTTCGGAGCAAACGCCACACTATGCAAGAGAAGATCAACCTTCGGGGCCTTTCCTTTTACAAAATCAAAAAACTTCGCGATATCTTCATCCCGACTCACATCACAAGGGGCCACCGGAGTCTCCGCCCCAAATGTCGCCGCCAACTCTTCCACATTCTCCTTCAACCGATCCCCTTGATAATTAAAAATTAACTTCGCCCCAGCATCCGACCACGCCTTGGCGATACCCCAAGCAATACTTCGCTTGTTCGCTACCCCAAAAACTAGCCCCACCTTCCCTTTTAACGATTGGTTACTCATAACCTCCAAAGTGCCCTCCCCCTGCCCCTCCTGTCACGCCCCGACTCACTTCCTCTTGGCCGATCTGAATCTTCCTGCTACCAAGTCACTCCGTGGAAATCCCTCATCTTCATCTCGGCTGGATTCTTTTCGGACCACTCGTCCTTGCCCTCCTCGCGACCGACCTGATCCTTTTTCATCGCGACCCCCGCCCCATCGATCTTCGCCGCTCTCTCCAAGCCACCGCCGGCTGGGTCGCCCTCGCCTTGGCCTTTGGTGTGGTCATTGCCCTCACCCTCGGTACCCAACCCGCCATGGAATTCTTTACCGGCTACATTGTCGAACTCTCCCTCAGTGTAGATAACGTTTTTGTCTTCGCCGTTCTCCTCACCTATTTCGCCGTCCCCGAAAAAGCCCAGTTCCCCGCCCTCTTCTGGGGCATCATCGGAGCTCTCTTTCTTCGCGCCCTCTTCATCTTTACCGGCATCGCCCTCATCAATCGCTTCCACTGGCTCATCTACGTCTTCGGCGCCCTCCTCGTTTACACGGGAATCAAACTTCTCAAAGGCGGCGACGCTAAAGTTCAACCCGACCAAAATCCTCTCGTTCGTATCGCCCGCAAATTCATTCCCATCACCCCCCATTTCCACGACGGCCACTTCTTTGTCCGCCAAGGCAATCGTTGGGCTGGTACCCCCCTCTTCCTTGTCCTCCTCGCCCTCGGCACCACCGACCTCGTTTTCGCCATCGATTCCATCCCCGCCATTCTCGCCATCACCCGCGATCCTTTCATCGTTCTTACCTCCAACGCCTTCGCCGTTCTCGGCCTTCGCGCCCTTTATTTCGCCATAGCAGGGCTCATCAAACTCTTCGCCTACCTAAATATCGGCCTCGCCGTTATCCTCTCCTTTATCGGCGTCAAAATGCTCATTTCAGGCTACATCCACCTGCCCATCCCATGGACTCTCGGATTCGTTCTTCTTGTCCTCGCCGTCTCCATCCTCGCTTCCATCTACTATCCCCCCGCCAAACCACACCAATCCTAATCTATTTACTCCTTTTTATAATGTGCAAGTAACTCCATTCCAATCTATTGCATAACATTTAAAATATACTCTGCCTTCAACTTACCGTGAGTTGACGCCTCCCCATCCCCACCTACACTAGGTTAAATGCCTCAAATCGTTGACCTCACTTCAGCCATCGCCAGCAAAAGATTTGCCAAAAAGCCGAAATTCCGTCTCGGTTTAGTCGGCACCCTCGTCGTCTCCAATTTCGCCTGGCTCCTCCTCTTTGGTATAGCCGTCGTTTCCCTCATCGGCGTCACCCGCTTTTCCGCCGCCCTTTCCAAAAGTTATCTTGAAGAGAAATGGAACTCCCTCCAAAACCGCCTAGCCCAGAACCGCGAACTCGAAGAGCGCGATCTCCGTATCGCCCGACTCATCGCCTCCCAAAGCTCCGATACAACCGATATCCTTGGCCTCGCCACCCGCATCTCCAAAATCCTCGACTCCGCCAACGGCCGCCAACGTCGCTTCCTCGAAAGCGCTATTCCCGAAGCCATGCTCATCCAGACGACCACTCGGATACCCGCCTCCGCGGTCATCGCCATGGCCATCTTCGAATCTGGCTATGGGAATAGCTCCCTTGCCAAGGACTATAACAATTACTTCGGCATGAAAGCCTTCGATAGCTGGACAGGCCCCCGCGCCCTCAATATGCCCACCCGCGATAGCGGCGTAGATACCACAGCAGATTTCCGTGCCTACCCCACCCTCGCCGCTGGCTTCCAAGGCTACTCCCAGTTCCTCCTCGGCAACGAACGCTACCACAAATACGTCGGTGAGAAATCTGGAGTAAAGTTTGTCTCAGGCATACTCGCTTCAGGCTACTGCCCCGATACCGACTACTTAACTAATATCAACAATATCATCCAGAAACACGGTCTCGATCGGCTCGACCTCGCCCTCGAAACTATCGTCGACAATAATAAAGAAGCCGTCGCCAAATCTCTTCCCGCAAACGAAACTTCCACCGCCACCGGCGCCCACTAATCCTCGTCTGACCCCTTCTTGCCGGACGCCCCGTCCGCACAAGAAATCACTGCACCCCCCATCGGCTTCACTTCCAAAAGTAAATATCGCCACTGACCCGTCGGACTTTTATCCGCCCGCAAAGTCACCTTCGCCCTCCCCTTCGAGCCCAACACCGAAAAATCAAACTGCGCCGTTCCCTGCTCAGGCATGTCCTCAATCTGACCCGTCACCGCCCAACCCAACTGCAACGGCTTCCCCAGAACCTCGCCCACCCGCGCATCCCGCATCACCCGCTGCACCGCCTCCTGCATCACCTCGGTTTTTTTCAGCATCGCGTAACTCATGTGCAAAGTTATCAACCCCACCCCAAACACCCCCGTCACCACCCCCACCAACCCCAAAACAAACCAGCGCCTCGCTTTATTCTCCCACGCCATCAACTCGGACTGGGTCAGTAACCGGTTCGCCATCCCGACACTCTGGATTCCTCACCCCCCTCCCGTCCATCCCCACTCTCGCCCCTCACCCTTTTTTTCTCTACGCTCGACTACCTCATGCTCTCCCTCGAATCCCTCTCCCGCCTCGCCCAAGAACACTCCTCTGCCCTCACCGCCCAGATCTCTGAGTTCGAAATCCACGGCCACTCCTTTTCCGCGTCCCAACGCCCCCACCTTATGGGCGTCATCAACCTCAGCCCCGACTCCTGGTACCGTGAAAGTGTCGTCTCCACCACCGAGGACGCCCTCAACCGCGCCCGCCGCCTCCGCACCGAAGGTGCCCACCTCATCGATCTCGGCACCGAATCCACCCTTGCCCACGCCACCCGCGTCGATCCCGCCCAACAAATCCGTACCCTCCTCCCCATTCTCAAACCCCTCGCCCAAGAGGGCATCCTCCTTTCCATTGAAACTTACCACCTCGAGGTCGCTCGCTCTTGCCTCGAAGCAGGTGCCGCCGTCCTCAACCTTACTGGCACCACTCCTCCCACCGACCTCTATCGCCTCGTAGCCGATCACCGCGCTGGCATCGTCCTTTGCTACGTCCAAGGCTCCAACCCCCGCGATGTTTCCAACTTCATCCACTCCCCCGATCATGCCACCGCCCTTCTCGACTACTTCCGGCGCGAAATCGATCGTGCCACCGCCGCTGTCATCCACGCCATCTGGATCGATCCAGGATTAGGCTTCTACTACCGCAACCTCCAAGACAGTGCCGCCCGCATCCGATACCAAGCTGAAACTTTTCTTCACAGCTTTCGCCTCCGTACTCTCGGTTGGCCCGTCTGCCACGCCCTGCCCCACGCTTTCGAGTTTTTTCAGGATGAAGTCCGCTCCGCCGAATCCCTCTTTGCTGTTCTTGCTCTTCTAGGTAAAACCGACCTCTTGCGTACACACGAAATTCCTAAAGTCCGTGCCGTCGCCCGTACTCTCGGAATCCTTTCATGAAAAAAGCTCCCCCTCCTCAACCCGTCGCCCTCATCACCGGCTCCGCAGGCGGTCTCGGAGCCTTTCTCGCACGCACCCTCGCCCAAATGGGCTACGCCATCGTCCTCCACCATCGAAGCGGCGCTTCCGCCACTCTCCGCTTGGCCCGCCAACTTCGCCAGCATGGCACCCCCGCCGAAGTCGTCCGCGCCGACCTCTCCATCCCCGCCCAAGTCGATCGCCTCATCCAACGTGTCCACCAAAGATTTGGTCGCCTAGATCTTCTCCTTAACAACGCTGGAACCTATCGCCCCACCCCACTCCTCCGCACTCTACCCGCCGACTGGTTCGCCGGCCTCCACAGCACCGCTACCGCAGTTTTTCTACTCACCCGCGCCGCTCTACCTCTCTTTCCAAAAAAAGGTGGTCGTATCATCAATCTTGGCGATGCCGCTGCCGACCGCCTCTCCGCTCGACGCCTCGCGCCTGGCTATCACGTCGGAAAAACTGGTGTTACTCTTTTAACCCGCTCTTTCGCCGCTCAACTCATTCGCCGCCACATCACCGTCAATCTTATCTCCCCAGGTTACTTAGAAAATAGCATCGACCTTCCTCCCCTCCACACTCTTCCCTCAGGTCGGGCCATTCGCTTCACCGAAGTCGCCGCCGCCTTGCGCTATCTTCTTTCTCCTGAGGCCGCCCAAGTCACTGGCACGAATCTGGTCATCTCCGGAGGCTGGAACCTCTAGTTTTTGCTTCTCCCCGCTGCGCACATCGGATTCCATCCTATCTCTTTCAACTTTTGGTTCCGTACCCGTTTGCTTCGTCGCGATCGAACCGAACCTTCCTTCCACACCCCTCCTACCTCTCCCCTCGCCAACGCCTCATCCTCACAAACATTGAAAATTTCACCGCCATTCCGCAATACCGCCCCCACTGCTCGCGCCGCATCCTCTACCTCAATTACATTTAACCAACGCTCCGGCCCGCCCGCGTTGGGTCGAATCTCCCTTCCAGGCCCATAAATTCCTGCGCAACGCACCACCGTTCCACCCGCCCGCAAGGTCGCCCTCTCCGCCGTGACCATCGCCATCGCCCGAGAATCATCCTCCGCCACCGGCGACGTTTCATCCACCCAACCACCCCCCGCCTCTGCATAAACCGAGGTTGATGAAATATAAACCATCGGCAACCTTCGCGCCTTTCCCCAAGCCGCTGCGCGCACCGCCCCTTCGCGATGAATTACCTCAAACTCACTCCCGCCAACCTTTCGCGATGGCGCTAAGGCGAAAATCAATCCATCCCAAGCGCCCAAAAGTCCCTTCCAGAATTCTTCACCCACCGCATCCGCCACCGCCACATTTGGAAATTTAACCCGCAAATTATCCGCCGACTCATCCGTTCTTACGACAGGCCACACCTCCCATCCCCCTGCTTGAGCAAGCCTCCCAATTTCACGACCCAAATACCCAGCCCCCACCACCAGCAGCCTAGGGCACCCGAGGGGTGGACTCGCCTTAAACACAGATTTCGTCTACTCTCTCTTGTACAGGACGAGTGGCAGAGCGGTCGAATGCGGCGGTCTTGAAAACCGCAAACGTCGTAAGGCGTTCGTAGGTTCGAATCCTACCTCGTCCGAGCTCTACCCTTTAAGATGGTAGTGACCCGGTCCGACCTTACGCAGTCCACGAATCTTCTTCAGATTTTGGTAAAACCATGTATCCAAGCGCTGACGCTGAATATTCATCTTCCCCGCCAAATCCTTAATCTTCAGCCCAGTCTTTCCTGCTCGAGTTAGTTGCGCCAAAATCACCTTACGCAAACCCCCGCGACGGCTGAATTTTCTGACTGTCGAACGGCCCGCCTTCCGACCCCTTTTCGCGGGCCGACCCCGAGCAATTCGGTTCGCTCCTCGGGCCACCGCCGAGGCCCCTGCCCCAACCACCTTGGCCACGGAACGCTCCAGTTGACCTAGCTTCTTTTCCAGACTTTCTTTTCGGCGCAACAACTTAACAATACGGCCGAATTCTTTTGCGGTGAGTTTTGTAATATCCATAGCTGAAAACACTAACAACTCATCTGACGATCGGCTAGTAAAAAAATACCCCGTCGCGGATTATTTCCACGACGGGGTAAATTGTTTTTCCTACCCCCAGGAAAAATCCCGAGGGCAAAAAATTACTTAACGTGTTTGCTGGCGTACTTCGTTAGCTCAAACATGTTCGCCATGCTCTTGCCACCGAAAAGGGGCTTGAACAAATGATCCGCATTAATGTTGCGACGATTCTTTTTGTCTTGGAGCCCGTTCTTCTTGATGTAGGCCCACAATTTCTTGGTCATCTCGGTGCGGGGAAGCGGCTTGCTCCCAATGATCGCGGCCAGGATGGCGTCCGGTTGGACGGGTTTCATAAACGCTGCATTCGGTTTCTTTGCCATAGTACTTGATTCTCCTTGGTTTGGGTTTCGTTAACGATTCAGAGGGCAAGATGCCCACCCGTTGTCGGCTGACAACTCTTTTTTACGAGGGAAATGCGATTTTCAGCTCTACCATAAAGGGTCGATCTTTGCTGTGACTCATATCCTGCCCCACGAATCGCAGCCTCGATCACCTCAGGTTCCAACCTCTCCCCATGCTTCCCCCCACTCGCCCTTGTGATCGATTCCTCATAAAGCGTCCCGCCAAAATCATTACAACCCCAACTCAAAGACTCCAGCGCTCCCTCCACTCCAAGCTTAACCCAACTCGTTTGTAAATTAGGGATCACATCCCCTAAGACCATACGAGCCAACGGATAAAGCCGCCGAGCCCGCCTCCGGATTTTCTCCTCCAAAACCCGTATTCCGCCCACTCTCCGAGCTAAAATCGCCCCCAGTCGGTTCTGGTAGGGAACAAAAGCCAGCGGGACCAACTCGGTGAATCCCCCCGTTTCCTCCTGCAACAAACGCAACACCGCGAAGTGCGCCCGAATGTCCTCCCAGCTCTCCACATGCCCAAACATCACCGTTGCACTCGACCGTAAACCAGCCCGGTGAGCCGCCCGCACAATCTGTACCCAGCGCGCTACTGGCAACTTATTGCGGGAGATTTTGCGCCGAACCTCGTCCACCAATATCTCCGCCGCCGTTCCTGGAATACTCCCCACCCCTGCTCCCCTTAACTTGGCCACCATCTCCTCAGGCTCACATCCCGCCTTTTCACAAAGGGAATCAATCTCCATCGGAGAAAAGGCGTGTAGATGCATTTTCGGAAAGGCCTCCCGCAATGCCCGCACCAAATCAAAATAATATTCAGGATTTAAACCAGGATCAATTCCACCCTGCAAACAAATTTCGGTTACCCACGGAGTCTGCCCCACCCTCCCCACCACTTCGTCAATCGTATCTGAGGTAGCCCCCAGCGTCCCCGGCCTTTTTCCAAACCCACAGAAAGAACAGCCCACCGAGCAAACCCGAGAAAAATTCGCGTTGCGATTTACCACATAAGTCACCACCCGCCCATGCTGCTTCCGCGTCTGCACCAACGCCTCCTCTCTCAACTCAGGTCCCTTCATCATCCACGGATTCTTCATCGCTCCTCTCCTAAAATAAAATATCCGACTCTCTTTTGCCAAACTGGATCCAACCACTCTGCGGTCGCATGAGACTCATACACCGGTAACCGCTCGACTAACTCTCGCCCCACCCTCGCACACCCCTCGCGATATTTCTCCAGTTCTGCCCATGGACGAGTTGGATTTACCTCGTCTTTCGCCCACGAAATTCCACCCAGATCATCCAGCTCCTCCACCATCTCCAACCACCTCGGTTCTAAATTAGGCGGAATCTGTATCGCCACCTCCGGCGCCCAATCCCTCCAGCAACTCATCATCTCGATATATTCCTCTAAAGTCGGCGCCACCCCCGCAGGCCAACGCGACCCCTCATTCGGCACGTATCGCTGAATCAAAATCTCTTGCAGATGCCCATACTTCTCCTGCAACTCCGCTAACACCCTCAAAGAGCGCAATCGCGAATCCTGACTCTCCCCCCAGCCCACCAGAATTCCACTCGTAAAAGGCACCTTCGCCCGTCCCGCCGCCTCGATCCCCGCAATCCGCCCCGCCACCTTCTTTTCTGGCGCCAACCGAATCTCGTCCTCCACACTTTCCAGCATCATCCCCATTGAAACAAAGTGAGGCCGCAAATCTCTCAGTTCCTCCTCCCTCATCCTGCCAAAGTTCCCATGAGGAAACAGACCCGCCTCCCCACACCGATCTGCCACCGCCGCCGCAAACTCCCAAAAATCTCCGTACCCTCGCCTCCCCAACTCCTCCTGAATATGCGCCATCGCCCCAGGTCGCTCCCCAGAAATCATTAAAACCTCCCGCGCCCCACCCGCTCGCCCCTCCTCCACCACCCGCGCAATCTCCTCATCACTCACCAAACCTTCCCCATCGGTGCGAAATCCACAATAACCACAGTGCCAAGGACAGTCGTGGGTCAAAACTAAAGTAATCGAACGTGAATACGTCACCGCTTTCCCCGATCGGAGATCTGAGTTTTCTAAGGCGGGTTCTGCGTAAACGGCTTTCAACACAAGAGATTACCATCTAATTTTCAACCATGGCCCTCCGTGAAGCAAGACCCTTCCTCATTATCGCCGCTGCCTTTTGTGGCCTCAGCATCTGGCTCGCTTGGTGGATCCCCGCAACTTTCGGAGCCCTCCTCCTCATCGGCCTCCTGCTTTTCTTCCGCGATCCCGAACGTACCCCCCCTGCCAACCCCCTTGCCCTCGTCAGCCCAGCCGATGGTAAAGTAATCTGCGTCGACCAAGCCGAGGACCCTTGCTTCGGCCTCGGCCAGTTCCGCCGCGTCGGCATCTTCCTCTCCGTCCTCGATGTCCACGTCAACCGCGCTCCATTCACTGCCACCATCGAAAAAACCCACTACTCCGCTGGCGAATTCCTCGATGCACGCCATCTCGAGGTCGATATCCGTAACGAGAACCAAACTTGGCTCCTCCGCACTACCCGCGGACCCGTCCTCGTCCGCCAAATCGCTGGCCTGATCGCCCGTCGCATCGTCGGCTGGAAAAAATCGGGAGAATCGGTCCAAACAGGCGAACGCTTCGGTATGATTCGCTTCGGCTCCCGTACCGACCTTTACGTTCCCGCCAACTGCTCCATCCACGTCCAACCCGGCCAACGCGTGGTCGGCGGAGAAACTATCCTCGCCCAATGGCCCGCCTAAAACCCAAACCACCCCTGCCCGCCCGCCGCGGCGTGGCTTACCTCCTCCCTAGTATCATGACCGCTGGAAATCTCTTCTGCGGCTTCATGGCCGTACTCCAAATTATTCAAGGCAGCCTTCTTCAGGCCGAAGATAATATCGCTTGGACCCAACCCTACGAAACCAGCCTCCTTTGGATTCTCGGAGCCTTCATCTTCGACATCCTCGACGGCCGCCTCGCTCGACTCGGTGGCCACGAAAGCGACTTCGGTCGCGAATTCGATTCCCTCGCCGACGTCATCTCCTTCGGCATCGCTCCCGCCCTCCTCGTTTTTAAAATCGTTCTTGCAGAACTCCCTGTCCGCCTTGGATGGATGATTGGCTTTGTCTACCTCGTTTGTGGTGCCATGCGCCTCGCCCGCTTCAACTCCCTCGCCCTCACTCCCCAACTGCCCAACCGTTCCAAAGATTTCAGCGGATTCCCCATTCCCGCCGCCGCCGGTCTCGTCGCCTCCGTCACTCTTCTTCTTTTGAAGTACTACGAATCCGATCGCGTCATCGGAAATTTCAAGTTCCTTCTCGCAGGGCTTCTCCTCTTCCTCAGCTTCATGATGTTTAGCAAAGTCAGCTACCCCAGCTTCAAAACCATAGACTGGCGCACCCAACGCCCCCTACCACGCCTTCTCCTCATCGTCGCCGCCCTTGCCCTCGTCGTCCAAACCTACCAGTACTCCCTCGCCCTTCTCTTTACTGGATACTTAATCTACGGCTTCGTTCGACCCAAACTCAGTCGGCGCCTGCGCAACGAAATTGAGGAAGTCGACCCGCCCACGGCCCGCACCCACTAATCAGCCCAAACCCAAACGAAGCAAAAGAGTTGCGAACCACGGCAACTCCAAGAGCAAATCATAGGTGAAAATCGCCCCTACAATCGCCATCGCCGCGCCCATCGCCAACAGGCAACGCAAGACGAACGAGATATCTTCTGTTTCCATCAGAATGGTTTTCTACCCTGCCTAGAGCCCCTTGCCAATCCCACTCTCACTACTCCTTAGCTCAGGGTGATTTTAAATTTAAAGGGACTGTCATCGGCCCCCAGCAAAACTTCGTTTTCCCCGCCCCGCAAATCCTTAGTTAAAGTATCCTCCGCTAGCCCAATCGGGACATCGTTCACCACCGTCCCCACCGAGCTTCCTCGGTCCCGTACAAAGAAATTGTCTCCCTCACGCTCAATCGAACAGTGATTTCGCGAAATCTGATACGGCTTATCGTCCGCTATCGGTAAATCGTTCGACGCAAATACCGTTGCTCCTTTCCCAGGCGTGTCGTGCTTCCGCCCAATTCGATAAGGAAATTTTTGAATCACCACCGTTCCTTCTGGCAACCGCGCCCTCGCGTGATCCGTCGCCGCCGTTAAAACTACCGACTGGTACCCCCCCGCAGGAGGTGGAGCCACTGGCGCCGCCGCTACCGCCACCAGACTCCCCGCCACTGGCGCGGCCACCGCCACTGGCACCCGCGTCAACTCTAAGGACGGAGGCGCGATCGATGCCGTCACCGGCGCCACCACCCGCATCGCTGGAGCCACCATCGCAGTCGCCCCTGCCGCTGGTACCTGCTGCTCCGCCCGTGCTCGTAATCTCATCTCCATCCGCAACCGGTCATTCGCCGTCCGCAACCGCTCGAAGAACGATGCCAAATAAGGAATCAAAATCTCAGGTCGCTGCAACACCGCCTCGTTAAAGTTTTCCGCCGTCAATACCTCGCACTCCGTTACCTCTAAACATTGAGCCGAAGCCGATCTCGGCCTCTCATCCACCATCGCCATCTCCCCGAAAATATCCCCCTCCCCCAACTGAGCCAAAATGACCGCCTTCCCCTCTCCCGCGATACTAATCTCCACCCGACCCTTCAGAATCCTGTAGGCCTCCTGCGTCGTATCCCCTTCACGGAAAATCATCTGCCCGGGCTGAAAAATACTTGTACTCATAACCTTCAAAATGCGGATTTCTATTGCGCAGGCAAGCCCCTTGCTCCAGCTCCTCCATCCCCCGCCCCCCACTTCCCCGCGCCACTCAAAGATCGACGTTGAGCCTCCTCCCACTCCACCCCTAGGGTTTCCAGTGCTTTTCTTTCCTCCTCAAGTTCCTCGGCACCTTCTTGCTCTCATCCTCCTACCCTCCCTCCTCTTTACCTCCTGCACCCCCTCCCTTACCCCTGTGCAACTCCCTCCCGAAATGACCTTTTCCGATTTAGCCAGTGGCCAACCTTTCGACCCCTCCGCACTCCGCGGCAAACTTATCCTCCTCAACCTTTGGGCCGCCTGGAGCCCTGCCACCGCCAAAGAACTTCCCGAACTAGCCTCCCTCGACGAAAAATACTCCTCCCAAGGCCTTATTCTTATCGGGGTCTGCCTAGACGATGCCCCAGCCGCCAGCCTCCTCATTTTTGCCGAACGCCATGGCATCCGCTACCCACTCGTTCTTCCAGGCCCCAAAACCCTCGACCTCATCGAACCCATGGAAACCATCCCCTACACCATCCTCCTCGACACTCACGGTAAAATTCTCGCCCGCTTCCGTAGCCCCCTTAAACCGATCGACGTCCGCACCGCCATCGAAAAGAACCTCTAAACCTCCTCGCCCCACTCTTCACACCACGGCAGAACAATCTCCATCGGTAAACCGATCACATTACTCCGCGATCCCTCCACCCACTCCACCAACTGATCCCCCCCATCCTGTAACGCATAAGCCCCCGCCTTATCCATCACCTCCACCTCCCGTAAATAGCCCGAAATCGATTCCTCACTTAATTCCCGAAACTTAACCCGAGTCCGTACCACTGCCTCACGCAACTTCTTCCCATGCGGTAAAATAAAAATCACCGCCGTAATCACCTCGTGAGTTCGTCCGCTTAACCAGCCCAACATCTCCTTCGCTCCCTTCTCATCCGCAGGTTTTCCTAAAACGCGACTCTCACAAGCTACCAAAGTGTCCGCCGCCAGTACCGGCTTCTTCGGATACCTCCCCGCCACCTCTTTCGCCTTCAGCATCGCATTACCTCGCGCTAAATCTCCTGGTGCCATCTCAGGGAAATCCGCCGCCACCCACTCCTCCACCTCAGGCTTAACCACCTGAAAATTAACTCCAGATTCACGCAAAAGATCCGCCCTGCGAGGAGAAGTCGAAGCCAAAAGAATTCGCATCAGTTTTTACCCTGCCTCTCACGCTTCCCAACGCACGCTCAGAATCCTAAACTTATTCACTCTTATCCGTCTTTTCCCCAACATATTCTTTAACAACTTTTGCCCTACCCTTGCCGTTCCAACGCCACAAAGGAATTATAGCGCCCTGTGATTGCCGAAGCCCAACCCACTCGTCCTTGGGGACGTCGCGAACCGCCCGCCCCTATCACCATCGACGGACTTCCCGTCCACCATAATCTCGAAGCTGAACGATCCCTCCTCGGCGCCATGCTCGCCGACCCTGAACACGTCATCGATATCGCCCGAGAACAAGGTCTCCGCGAAGAAGATTTTTTCCACCCCGCCCACCAGGTTCTGTTCCGTGGCATTATCCAAATGCACGAGTCCAGCCAAGCCATCGATCCCTCCACTCTACTTGCTTGGCTGAACGATCGTAAACTCGCCGACTCCGCTGGTGGAGCCTCCCTCATTAGCGATCTCGCCGCAGGCGTCATCAGCGTCTTCACCGCCAGCACCCACCTCACCCAAGTACGTGACAAAAGTCTCCTTCGCGAACTCCAACAAGCTTGCGCCCAAATCGTCGTTGGGGCCCATGAACGCCCCCACGAAGTCCAAACCATCCTCGACGAAGCCGAGCGCGATATTCTCGAAATCCGTGGTCGCCGCGAAACCCAAGGAGTCCTCCGCGCCGCCGAAGTTACCCCCAAAGCCATCGAACTCATCGAGAAACTTATCAAAGGCAAAGGCCACTACAGCGGAATTCCTTCAGGCTTTGATGAACTTGATCAACTCACCACTGGCTTCAAAGGAGGAGAAATGATCGTTATCGCCGCCCGCCCAGGCGTAGGCAAAACCGCCCTAGCCCTCAGCATGGCTCGCCATATCCTCCGCGACCGCTGGAACTTCGAGAAAGAAACATTTACCCGACCAGGCTATCCTGTTGCCTTCTTCACACTTGAAATGTCCGCCCAGCAACTCATGTTTCGCCTCCTTTCCTCCCATGCCAGTCTCGATTCCGAACAGATTCGACGCGGCGAACTCAACGAAAGCCAAATCACCGCCTTGCGTGGCGTCGCCGCCGAAATCTGTGAGCTTCCACTTTTCCTCGACGAATCCAGCCTTCTCACTATCGGCCAACTCCGTGCCCGCGCCCGCCGCCTCAAAAAACAGTACAATATCGAAATTCTTATCATCGATTACCTCCAGCTTCTCACCTCAGGCACCAGTCGCGCCAAAGATAACCGTCAAGTCGAAGTCTCTGAAATCTCTCGCGGCCTCAAAGCACTCGCCATGGAACTTAATATTCCCGTCATCGTCCTAGCCCAGCTCAACCGTAAACCCGAAGAATCCAACGCTGAACCCGCCCTCCACCATCTTCGGGAATCAGGCTCCATCGAACAAGACGCCGACGTCGTCATGCTCCTCAGCCGCGAATCGGCCGCCGACGAATCTGAAAATAATCCCCCCAGCGAAGACGGGGAACCCCGCCCAATCGCTGCCAACGTTCGGGGCATTCCCTGTAAACTCAATATTGCTAAACAGCGCAATGGCCCCTGCGATCGCATTCGTCTCCTTTTCCAACCCCGATTCACTCGCTTCGACTCCCTCCCACGCGAAGCCCGATAATCCTCTCCCACTTCCTCTTTTAACTTCCCCCCTCTTTCGATAACCTCCGCCCATGATCTCTCGCGGGTACGTCGCCATATTTTCTGAGCCCCACACCGATGCCAGCATCCGCCTTATCCTACAATCTTGGCTCGATCGCTTTGAACGGGTTGAGCAGGTCATTCCTGGTGCCCAAGCAGGTAATAGCACCGTCACTCTTGTCGCCCCCCAGGATCTCCTTCCTTCCGACCATCTTCAGTTCCGCATTCTACTCGGCGGAGACTTTACCTGGGCCTACCTCACTCGAGGTCGGCGCGTCATCGAAACCACTGGCCTCCCTGCCGAAAAAATTGCCCTCTGCCTCGACATCCTTCTCGAACTCAATGGCATTACCGAAATCGTTGACCAATCAGATGATCGTCGTCTCGACGAACTAGAACGAGATGGCCTGATGTGAATCCTCCTCCTGTCCTCATTCTCACCGCTGCTTTTGGCGATGGTCATAATGCCGCCGCCCAAGGACTCGCTGCCGCCATCCGCCTTCGCGGAGGTACCGCCCATGTCGCCGATCCCTTTGCCGAGTCTCGCCCCAAACTTAACGATTTTTTCCGTCGCCTCTACCTCACACTTATCAATCGCTACCCTCATTTTTGGAATCTTTTCTACGTCGCCTGCCACCACCTACCCCTGATTGAGAATACCCTCTTCGTCAATCAACCCGCTTACCTACGCCTTCGCCAAATCATCGAAACCCTCCGTCCCCGCGTTATCGTTCTTACCTTTCCCGTCTACGCCCACATGATCGCCCGTCTCCCCAAGGAACTGCGCACCTCCTTCCAACTTATTACCGTCGTTACCGACTCTATTTCCGTCCACCGTCTCTGGTCCTCCGCCCAAGCCAATCTCTGGATCGTTCCCAACCAACCAACCGCTCAATCTCTCCACGCCCTCGGCATTCCCATGGAAAAGATTCGCCCCGTCGGATTTCCCGTCGATCCACGCTTTGCCCTGCCTGACGCCCATTCAGGCGACGAACTCCCTGGCGAATCACCCCGCATCCTTTACCTCCTCAGCTCAGGCCTGCACGGTGGACCCCAACTCGCAGCCGCCCTCGCGGATCAACCCAACTGGGAAGTTACCATCGGTACGGGTCGCGACCCTAAAGTAGCCACCCGCATCACCGCCCTTCTCGGCTCTTCCCGCAAAAACGTCCAACTCCTTGGCTGGACCAAAGAAATGCCGAGCATTCTTGCGCGACAACACTTCGTCATCGGAAAAGCAGGTGGCGCCTTAACTCAAGAAACCATCTCCTCCCGAACCCCTTTCCTCGTCACCCAAGTCGTCCCTGGACAAGAAGAGGGAAACTTTGCCCTCCTCAAAGCAATCGGAGTCGCCCAACTCACCCCAGACGGGCCAACGGCCGTTCGCGTTATCCACCAAGCACTCTCCGACAACAATCGTGGCTGGAAAGAATGGAAATCCCGGCTCGCCTCTGCCTCTAAACCCGACGCATCCCTCCGTCTCGCCGACCTCTGCCTCTCCCTCAACCACGAATAAGCGTGTCCCGCATCTGCGGGAAATAATCGCTACGGTTACCTTTTCTTCGTTTGGGCCGCCACTTTTAACCTCAGCCCATTCAACCGAATAAACCCTGTCGCATCATCCTGATTATACGCCCGTGTCGGATCTGCCTCCATCGTGGCAATCTGTGGATGATACAAACTCAGCCGCGATTTCCTTCCCGCCACATAGACCCCGCCCTTGTATAACTTCACTCTCACCGTCCCCGAGACGTTCTTCTGGCTCTCCTCCACCAAGACCTGCAAGGCCAGTCGCTCAGGCGCAAACCAGAAGCCGTAATAAACCAGCTCACTGTACTTCGGAATCAGGCTGTCCCGCAAATGCATCACCTCCCGATCCATCGTCAAACTCTCGATCTGCCGATGGGCAAAATGCAAAATCGTTCCTCCGGGCGTCTCGTAGACGCCTCGGCTCTTCATTCCCACAAAACGATTCTCCACTACATCCACCCGCCCTACCCCATGCTTTCCCCCCAGCTGATTCAGCTTCTGCATTACCCCCAAGGGCGAAAGCTTCTTCCCATTCACCGCGACACAGTCCCCTTTTCGGAACTCGAGGGTCACATACTCAGACCGATTCGGCGCATCCTCAGGTGCTACCGAAAGGGTAAACATTTTTTTATTCGCAGGAGCAAACGCGTCCAACCACGGATCCTCTAAAATTCCCGCCTCATAAGAAATATGCAGAAGGTTACGGTCCATCGAATAAGGCTTTTTCGCCGTCGCCTGCACCGGAATCTTTCTCTGTTCACAATATCGAATCATCGCCGCCCGCCCAGGGAATCTCTTCCGAAAACGCTCATCCCGCCAAGGCGCAATTACCTCCAACCCAGGAGCCAAGGCCGCTGCGGTCAGCTCAAACCGCACCTGATCATTCCCCTTACCTGTCGCCCCGTGCGCTATCGCCTGTGCCTTCTCTTTCCGCGCAATCTCCGCCATGCGCTTGGCAATCAGAGGTCGAGCAATCGATGTTCCCAATAAATACTGTCCTTCGTAAATCGCCCCCGCCCGCATCATCGGAAAAATAAAATCTCGAGCAAACTCCTCTTGCAAATCATCGATGTAAATCTTGCTCGCCCCCGATTTTTTTGCCTTCGCGCTTAACCCCTTGAGTTCCTCTTCCTGACCAAGGTTAGCGCAAAAGGCAATAATCTCCGCCTGATACGTTTCCTTGAGCCAGGCCACCAAGACGGAAGTATCCAGTCCTCCCGAATAAGCTAAGACAATTTTCATTTAAAAAAGAAGTAGAGCCGAGATCCGCACAGGGATCAGGCAGCTACGGGTTGCACCCTACGGGCCGAACCCTTCATCCGTGCAAGATGGGGTTGAAGCTTTTCTTTTGCTGCCTTCACGCTCAATCCATATCGCATCCGCAGATCATCTGGCTTGCCGTGATCGATAAATTCATCAGGCCAACCGATCCGTACCACTGGGGTCGTCATTCCCTTGTTCGAAAGTTCTTCCAGAATTCCGCTGCCGAATCCGCCCTTAATCACGTGATCTTCGAAAGTGACCACCACATCAGCACTCTGCGCAAAAAGTTCTAGCAAGGCGGTATCGATCGGCTTAGCGAATCGTGCATTGATCACTGCCGCCTCAATCCCCTCCTCTTTCTTCAGCTCACCCGCCAACTGCAGAGCCATCGGAAGCATCTGCCCATAAGACCAGATCACTACCTTCTGCCCGTGCCGAATCACCTCCGCTTTACCGATTGCTAAGGCTACCGGGCTCTTCTTGATCGCCACATTCGGACCCGTTCCCCGTGGGTATCGGATGGCCACAGGACCCGCATGCAAACTGGCCGTATAGAGCATATCAACGAACTCATCCTCATCCTTGGGGGACATATGAATTAAGTTGGGCACCCCCCGTAGGTACGAAATATCGAAAAGCCCGTGATGGGTCGGACCGTCATCACCCGAAAGGCCCCCTCGATCCATACAAAACACCACTGGTAGATTTTGCAAACAGACGTCGTGGATGATTTGATCATACGCCCGTTGCAGAAAGGTCGAATAAATCGCACAAAAAGGTTTAAACCCTTTGGTTGCCATTCCTGCGGCAAAGAGCACCGCATGCTCTTCCGCAATACCCACATCGAAATATCGATCCAAATGCTTCGGCTGAAACCGGTCTAAGCCCGTCCCGTTGGGCATCGCCCCCGTGATCGCCACAATCCGCGGATCGTGATCTGCCATTTTGGAAAGATGATCCGCAAAAACCTCACTGTAGGTCGGTTGCCCCAACGCCTTAGTCTCGCCCGTTTCAGGATCATACGGTCCCAATCCGTGAAACTTCTTCTGCTTGGCCATAGCCGGTTCATAGCCTTTACCCTTTTGCGTCACCACATGAAGGATCACAGGAAAATTCTGAATTTTCAGGAACTCAAACATCTTGATCAAACTGCCAATATCATGCCCATCGACTGGACCGTAGTAGGTCACCCCGAGCTCTTCGAAAATCACGCTCGGAAAAATCATCCCTTTCACATGTTCCTCTGCCCGCCGAGCCACCTTCAGAGCCTTGGCCCCGCCCAGCTTTTCAATAAAGTGAGCCGCTCTCTCGTGCAGGTGCACGAACCGAGGATCGGTAGTGATCCGATTCAAATACCCCGCAATTGCCCCAACATTCTTGTCGATCGACCACTTGTTATCATTGAGAATTGTGATCAGCCGCTTGGTGTGGTGAGCCGCATTGTTCAACGCCTCAAAAGTAATCCCGCATGTGAAGGCTGCATCCCCCGCCAAACAAACCACATGCTCTTTGCCTCCACGCATATCGCGCGCTGAGGCCATCCCCAAGGCCGCCGAAAGAGCCGTCCCCGCGTGGCCCGCTCCGAAACAGTCATGTTCACTCTCCGTGCGCAACATGAACCCATTTAACCCACCCGCCTGCCGAATGGTGTGAAAGCGATCTCGTCGACCCGTAAGCAGCTTGTGCACGTAAGCCTGATGGCTGACGTCGAAAATAAAATGATCTGTCGGAGTTTCGAAAACCCGATGCATGGCAATGGTTAACTCCACCACCCCAAGATTAGGCCCTAAATGTCCCCCCGTCTTACTCAACACCGTGATCAACTCCTCCCGGATCTCCGCCGCTAAAAGAGGCAGATCTTCCAAGGGAAGTTTCTTAACATCAGCCGGTCCTTTGATCTTATCGAGAAGAGGGGTAGCCATGGGAAGCTGGCTAGATGAGCAGATCGGGAGCTTCCCGACCAGCCTTCTTTCCATGCACGCTTTTATGTGGCTCCTCCCCAATTTCCCCTAGCTCACTCTCCTGTATCGACCCGTCTTTCCTCTTGGTTAACAGGGTGATGCGCTTCTCCGCCGCTTTCAGTTTTTCGCCACAGGCCTCCACGAGTTTCATTCCACGCTCATACTTCTCCACAATCGTCTCAAGCGGCAACTCAGGCGATTCCATCTGCTCCACTAAAGACTCCAACTGCCGAAGGTTTTCCTCAAAAGATCCTTCCCCTACCGCCTTTGCCAATTTTGCCATCCGAGACTATTCCTCCCCCACCCACTCCGCGTCCAGTTTTAATCTATATACTAGCCCTTCGAAGCTCCACCCCCGACCTCGTCGGGGCCCGGAGCGAAGTAGGGTCCACCACCACCCAACAAAACCCTCCTCAAGACCAATCTCTATTTTACGAGTAAACTTGTAGAAGAGATCAATTTGTGCTCCCATTCATCCGTGACTCCTACGCTTGAAACTATCGCCAAGCGTTGCGGTGTTTCTAAAGTCACCGTCTCCCTCGCCCTCCGCGGTAGCCTACGCATCTCCGCCGCCATGCGCGCCCGCGTTGCCGAGGTCTCTAAAGAGCTCGGTTACGTCCCCAATCCGATGGTCAGCGCTTTAATGGCCAGCATTCGCTCAAACCGCCAAAGTAAGTTTATTTGTAATTTAGCTTTTATCACCGCATTCCCTGAGCGCCGCGGGTGGCGTGAAAATCCATCTTTCTTACGCTACCACGTCGGAGCCAAAGCCCGTGCCCTCTCTCTCGGCTACGGCATGGATGTGTACTGGATGGGCGAAAAAGAAAATTATGGCCCCGAACTCTCGAAGTTTATGAGCAACCGCGGCGTTCTAGGCCTTCTTCTCGCCCCCCTGCCCGAGTACGGCACCAAACTAGGCCTGCGCTGGAAATCATTTTGCACCGTCGCCTTTGGCCACACCTTCCACGAAGTCCCCGCCCATCGGGTCACCAACAGCCAGTTCTACACCGTCTTTCTCGCTTTGGACGAGTGTCTCGCCCGAGGCCACAGAAGAATCGGCCTAGCCATGCCAAAATTCGTTAACGAAAAAGTTGGAGCACGATGGCTAGCCGGCTACCTCGGTTGGCAATCCATCCATCCCCAGGAAACCAAAATCACCCCCCTGATCGTCGATGAACTTGATGAAACTGCCTTTGTCGCCTGGATCAGAAAAGAAAAGCCTGACGCCGTCATCGCTAACCATGGCCCAGTCCTCACTTGGCTTCGCACCAACGGCTGGCGTGTGCCCGAAGACATCTCCTTCATTCACTTAAACTGGACTCCCGAAAAAGGAGAAATCAGCGGGCCCAACCAGCAACCCGAAGAAATCGGCTCCGCCGCAGTCGATCTCCTCGTTGAAGAAATTAATCAAAACCGACGTGGCGTGCCCACCACCCCCAAAACCATCACCCTCGAAAGTAAATGGCACGAAGGCACCACCTGCCCCACTCGCTCACGCTAAGCTCATCCTCGTCCGTCTCACCCAGCATCGGCAAACGGAAATGGGGTAGGACCCCTCCACGTTATTTTTCTTCCTCGATCCATCCTTGAAACCGCGACCAATAAAAACCTTAGAATTTCTCGCCCTACTTTGATTGAGAATGTGTTAGGCTTTTGAAATAGCACTTTAGAAAAATCCTAGTCAATAAAACTCGGATAGTTCTTACATACCAAAGCTTTATGTCGTATGCATATTTGAACAGATTAGACTATTAAATTGTCTAAGTAAGTGACGGACATATGAATTATAGACACCCACTACTAAAGAGATTGGGCGGGTTACTCCTTTTAATTTTCGGAGTGGCTTTTTTTGTGTTTTTTTTGAGATCTCCAAAAATCCAGGATGCATCAAATACAAAGATCATGCCTGCACTCGTCACATCGGAAACGACATCACCCTTAAATCCAATTTCTTCAGTGGCCTCAAAAGCCACCTCACAAGAATTGAATCCACCCAACCCCAGCGCAGGTGGAACTACCACCCCGCTACATCGAACGACCAATCGGGCATTCTCTCTCAGAACCTCACCCCCAAAGAAAAGCATTGCCGAGATCTTAGAGGGTGTTGACCTTTCCAAACCTGGCGAACGCGAACGTGTCGTTAACGAGATGCGTAATCTTCAGGAAGAACGTAAAGCTGCTGCCGAACGCAAAGCCAAAGAACTGGGTTGGCCCATTCGAGTCGAATCCCCCAATGGTTCAGTTCGTGAGATCGCTGATCTTGATGAGCGTGGCCAACCTATTTATTTCATCACCCACAACGTCAACGCCGCCATCAGCACCGGTGCGAAACTTCTGCAGGCAGATCCCTATTCGTTGACCGGTTCTACCCTCACCATCGGGCAGTGGGATGGCGGTTCTCCCCGTTCGACCCATCAGGAATTCGGAGGAAGAGTCACCATCAAGGACGGATCCATCCCTATCGAGCACGCCACTCATGTCGCCGGCACACTGATCGCTTCTGGGGTCGTCTCCACGGCGAAGGGGATGGCAACTTCTGCCAAGATTGATGCTTACGACTGGACCAACGACATCGCCGAGATGACCGCTGCTGCGGCAGTCACCGCTACGGACACCAATAAGATTTTTATCTCGAACCATAGCTATGGTTACGCCACTGGATGGGACTATGTCAACGAAGGCACTCCGTACCGCGTTTGGGAATGGCACGACTCTGCCTCACAAAGTACTTCCGTCGATACACATTTCGGAATGTACAATATCAACGCTCTCAATTCTGATGCTGTTGCCTTCAGCGCGCCCTTCTACTTAATGTTCCGTAGTGCTGGCAACGATCGCACCGATAATCCCTCGAATGGCCAACTTGTGGCTCTTACCCGTGGCAGTTCTACGGTGGTTGCGTACGATAGTTCGATTCACCCCAAGGGCGATGGTTCCTACCGAAGCGGTTTCGAAACCATCAGTTTTGATGCATTAGCGAAAAATGTCATCACCATTGGTTCCGTCTCAGACGCCGTAACCGGCTCGGTTCGCGATACCACTCAGGCCAGTGTCAGTAGTTTTTCAAGTTGGGGTCCGACCGATGATGGTCGCATCAAGCCCGATCTAGTGGCCAACGGAGACAACCTTTATTCTTCAATCAATAGTAGCGACTCCTCCTACGGCTCCCTCTCGGGGACCAGTATGTCCAGTCCTAATGCCGCAGGCACCGCTGCCCTAGTAGCGCAAGATTATCTCCGACTATTTGGGGTGGCGATGCGTTCCAGTACTTTGAAAGGCCTCCTCATCCACACTGCCGACGATCGCGGGAATCCTGGTCCCGACTACCAGTACGGATGGGGATTGATAAACGCTAAGAGTGCCCTGGAACTTATCCGTGATCAGCAGGCCATCCCCAATAAACTGCGATTAAAAGAAGGTCTCATCACCACCACTAGCAACACGATCAACCATAATTTCCTCTGGGATGGCATCAACCCTATTCGGGTTACGTTGGTCTGGACGGATCCTGCAGGAATTGCCACCACTTCTACTGACTCACGCTCACCCCGTCTGATTAACAATCTGGACCTCAAACTTGTTTCTCCGTCCGGTTCCACCAACTTGCCCTACGTCATGCCGTTTGTGGGGAACTGGAGCAGTTCCTCAATGAGCCTCGCTGCAACCAACGGCACGAACAACGTAGATAACGTAGAACAGGTCTATCTGGCTTCTCCTTCTGGTAGCGGAACCTTTAAGGCTGTGGTCAGCTACCAAGGATCGCTTAGTAATAGTCAACAGGCGTACTCCCTACTCGTCTCTGGAGTCTCTGACACACCAGCCCCCTTGTTGATTTCGTCCTTATCCCCCACCAATGCTTATCCAGGGACCGTCACCCTCGATCTGATCGGCACAGGTTTCCTTACCAATACCGCTATCAAATTTAGCAGGACGGGCCTACCAGATATCTCGGCAACAAATGTCCAGCTTTTAACCGATACGAGTATTCGTTGCCAAGCCGTATTCCCCACCAACGGAGTCGGAGCGTGGAATGTTATATCCAGTAATTCCCCCACCCAGACTTCCACCCTAACAAACGGTTTTACGGTGTTAGGCTCGATCTGGAATGAAAACTTCGACGGAGCGCTCACAGGTTGGTCCACTATTGCCACCACGGGTAATAGCAGTTGGAATCTCACCACCAACCAGTTTAAATCAATGACCAAATCATATTTCGCTTCGGGGCCTTCTTCCAAATCGACCACCTATCTAACTTCCCCCTCGTTCTCGATTCCAAGCGACGCCACCTTTCTGCAACTCCGTTTCTGGCACTCGTACAATCTGCAAAGCCAAAAAGACGGTGGTCGTCTCGAACTCTCCATCGACGGAGGATCTTGGTTTGCTATGGAGATTCCCAACACCGAAGAATCGTTCGCCAGCAATAGTTATAACAGCACCATTAACTCTAACACCAGTGATATCTACGCAAAAAATGCCTGGTCTGGATCCAGCGGGGGGTTCATCGAAACCATTGTTAATCTCAACACCACAACCAAATATGCTGGCCACAGCCTCCGCATTCGCTGGGTGCTCGCAACAAACACAGGCACCGCCAGCACAAGTGGTTGGTATATCGACGATGTCGTTCTGCTTGGAAACACACCCCCAATCAACCAACCCCCTAAAATCACCACGGTCGCTCACTCCGCTTCGATCAGTAGTGTAACCGAATCAGATATCGTTTACGAAATAGTTTCAGGAGCATCAATCCCCGTCTCGGTGGGCGCTTCCGATGATTCTAATAGTAATCTTATCTACACTTGGTCTGCGAGCGGACCGGCTAGTTCTCCACCGGTATTTTTCACCCCCAACGGAAGCAACCTCGCCAAGGACTCAACCGCCTACTTCAATGCCATAGGTGATTACCTCCTTACTGTCTTTGTGCAGGATATTAGAGGTCTACAGACTAGTAGTTCTTTCTACGTACGTGTAAACCAAACTGCTGGAGCCGTACTCCTCTCGCCCCAATCTGCCACCATTAATTATGGTTCCTCTCAATCCTTCACAGCAATTTTACAGGACCAGTTCAGTAACGCGATGGCCAGTCAACCTCCAGCATTCACTTGGACCACTAACGGAGGTGGCACGATCGACTCTGCCGGTAGCTTCACCGCCACCTCCGTAGGCGGTCCATTCATCCTTCGTGCCTCCTGGGATGGACTTTCAGATGTGGCCGAAGTGACCGTAAACAAGGCAGTCGCTAAAGTGTCGCTTGCCAATTTGAACCAGACCTACAACGCTTCGGGTAAATCGGTGAGTGTAACAACCTTCCCTGCCGATTTAAATATCTCGGTAACCTACAATAACTCTCCGACTCTTCCTGTGAACGCCGGCAGTTATGGGGTGGAAGCGAATGTTAACGAGCCTAATTATCGAGGCACCACATCAGGCATTTTGGTAGTTGCTCAGGCTACTCAAACGATCAATTTCAACACCAAAACTATCGCGCGGGTCGGCGATTCCCTCACCTTAACCCCGTCGGCGTCATCAGGCCTCCCTGTCTCAGTCGCTAGCTCGAATCCTTCCGTAGCTGATCTTTTCGGGGACACTCTCTCCTTTCTCGCAGTAGGAACCGTCACTATTACCGCCAGTCAGGCAGGCAACGAAAACTATCTCACGGCAACTCCGGTCAACGCAACCATCAGGGTGGATGAGGCTTGGGCCAGCGATTCCGATGGCGATGGCATGTCTTCTTTACTCGAATATGCTCTCGGAGGATCTAACCACACCGCGGACCAAAACCTCCTACCTCAGGCCACCCTCATCGGGTCCATCCTACGAATGACAGTCGTTGTCCGGACTGACGATGAAAACTTATCTATTCAACCCGAAGCTTCCACCAATCTGATTACAGGTTGGTCCTCAGAAAACATCACAACTAACCCCACAAGCCAAGAAGACGTTCCCCTAGGCTTTGAACGCCGACGCTACGAGTTCGATGGCGGACCCAATTCTCGTGCCTTTTTCCGACTTAGCGTTACCTACCATGCAAAATAATAAAATACACTCGTATGGCTCAAGGTAATCCATAAGTTACTTTACAGATATTAGTTATGTTTTTATGCCAAGGTGGCTTGAGCACACATCGCTAGATCAAAACGTCACCCGCCTTCCTTCTTTCTCAAATGGTTTTCCTAGTTATCCTCCCTACCCATGAGCACCGCTTCCACTTTCACCCTTTACGACACCACCCTGCGCGATGGTGCTCAAGGCGAAGGCGTTCACTTCTCCTTGCCCGATAAACTTCGCCTCGCCGAACGCCTCGCCTCCTACGGATTCCACTACGTCGAAGGCGGTTGGCCAGGCTCCAACGACAAGGATCGAGACTTCTTTGCCCAAGCCGGAAAACTCCACTGGGGCTCCTCCAAACTCGCCGCCTTCGGCTCCACCCGCCGACCCAACGTCGACGCCGCCGCCGATTCCCAAATCCGCCTCCTCCTCCAAGCGGAAACTCCCGTCGTTACCATCTTTGGCAAAAGCTGGCTCCTGCACGTCGAAAAAATCCTACGCACCACCCCCGTCGAAAACCTTCGCATGATCGCCGACACCGTCGCCCTCCTCAAAAAAGAGGGACGCGAAGTCATCTATGACGCCGAACACTTCTTCGATGGCTACAACGCCGATTCCGATTACGCACTCCGCACTCTCGAAGCCGCCGCCGAAGCAGGAGCCAACTACCTCGTGCTCTGCGATACTAATGGCGGTCGCCTTCCCTCCGAAATCGCCACCTCCGTCCGCTCCGTCCGAGCCCGCTTTCCCCAAAGCAACATCGGCATCCACACCCACAACGATTGCGGCCTAGGCGTCGCCAATGCCGTCGCCGCCGTCCAAGAAGGTGCCCTTCAAGTCCAAGGCACGATGAACGGCTACGGAGAACGCACCGGAAACTGTAATCTCACCACCCTTCTTCCTCTTCTTGAACTCAAACTCGGCAAAAAAATCCTGCCCGAGGGCAATCTCCGCCAACTCTCTGAACTTTCCTGCTTTGTCGACGAACTCGCCAACCTCCACCACGATCCACGTGCCCCCTTCGTCGGTCGTACCGCCTTCGCCCACAAAGGCGGCATGCACGTCAATGCGGTCAATAAACTTTCCGCCAGTTTCGAACACATCGAGCCCGCCTCGGTGGGCAATCGTCAACGCATCCTCGTCGGAGAACTTTCTGGCGGAGCCAACGTCATGATGAAGGCCCGCGAACTCGGCATCTCCGTCGAAGAAAAATCCCCTGCCAACCGCGCCATTCTCGCCAAAATCAAAAAACTTGAGAAAGATGGTTACGAATTCGAGGCCGCCGATGCTTCCTTCGAACTCCTCGTTCGCCGCTCCCTCCAAAAAATCCCCGCCCCCTTCCAGATCGACTCCTATAAAGTCGAGGTAGTCCGCGCGCGCCCCACCGCTCGGGAAACCAGCCGCGCCACCATCACCGTCCGCGTGGGCAAAAAACTATGCAAAACTTCCGCCCAAGGAGACGGTCCGGTCAACGCCCTCGATGCCGCCCTGCGTAAAGCCCTCCTCCCCTCCTTCCCCACCCTCCGTAAAATCAAGCTGATCGATTACAAAGTGCGCATCGTCAGTTCCCGCGGAGGCACCGCCGCCCGCATCCGCGTCCTCGTCGAATCCAGCGATGGCATCCGTCAATGGGGCACCGTCGGTGTTTCTACCAATATCCTCGAAGCCAGCGCCCTCGCCCTCACCGATAGCCTCTCCTACTTTCTTTTGCCTCAGCCGACCTAAGATTTCACCCTTCCGTGGGAGTTGAGTCCTCGCAAGTTTTTCGGTAGGTTACCTCACTGCTTTCCGGAGTAGCTCAGCGGTAGAGCGATGCACTGTTAATGCATTGGTCGCTGGTTCGATCCCAGCCTCCGGAGCTTTTTTACCATCCCCCTCTAAAAAATCTGCACCCGGACGGGGTCGAACCGTCAACCTTCGGCTTCGGAGGCCGACACTCTATCCAGTTGAGCTACGGGTGCTACTGGAAGAGAAACCCTAAACCCACATCAACCCAGTTTCAAGACTACCCCTTTGCAGGCCCCTCCGTCGCTTTTCCCTTCACAAAAAAAGCTTTCTTCGTTTCTTTCCCGTCCCGTCCCCACTCCAGACTCCATCCCTCAGAAACTCCCATCCTATAATTCGTCTCTTGCCTCTTGTTGCCATTCTCCCACCACACAACAAAAGTCCCATCCCTCTCCCCATCCTTGAAATTTCCTGCCCCCTTCTTCTCCCCACTCTCAAACCATGTCTCAATTTCTCCCTGCCGTTTCCCTTTTTGCCAATTCGTCTTCCGCTCCACTTTACCATTCGCGTACCACTCCGTCTTTGCCCCATCCATCAGCCCTTTCTGAAAACGAGTCTCCTGCAGGATCTGCCCCTGCGGATTCCATCGCCGGTCAATCCCCTCCCTCACCCCCTGCTCAAAGTACGACTCAGTCTCTAGTTGCCCATTGCTAAACCAACTCCGATATCGCCCATGCATCCGCCCCTGCCAAAACTCCGCTTCCGTTTTCCTTTTCTTATTCTCCGCTTCGGCCGTTCCCGTGAACGGTTCCGACTCCCCTTTCCGATAAAAAAGATCCCCTTTCGCCTTTAATTCCGAAATAGGGACCACCTCGTCCGACCGACTCAACCCCAATGCCACAAAACCAATGATTCCCATCCCCACCCAAAAGACTTTCGGTGTTAAAAAGCCCAAGCCGCCAAAGCACTCACTCGACCCGCCACCTCGGACAGATTTTCGGGCACAATCCGCTCCACCGTCACCGTGGGATGCAATCGATCGTGCTTCGCGTCCAGCTTGATCCCCGGCTCGTACTCGTCCGTGAAAATCAGATCGCTCACGTAATCCCGGCCGCCGTTTCTTCCTGTCCATTTCCAATATAGATCCCTCAAATTGCGCTCCGATTCAATCAAGATCACCGCCACCACCGTTCCCTTTAATTTCATCGTCAATTCACGATACGCCGGAAACCACGTAGGAGGCTCCGTCAGCTCCCCGCGGATAATCAACGTCTCCGCTGAATTGAGGTCATGCACCGCGACTCCAAATTCGCTCCCCGCACCTCCGTGACAAGAACTTCCAGCCATAGAGTTTAGACGTATCCTACCCCCATCCGTTCAAGCCAATTGCGGATCCGCTCATTTTTAGCCATCCTCAGAACCTCGTGATTCCTCATCCGCCTCGTCCCCACCAGCCCCGTCTTTCCGCGAGCCTGCCCCAAAAGGAGATCATCCGCATCCTCCGCTTCGGCCTCGTCGGCGGGGCGGGCACTGTCCTTAATACTCTCATCGTCTGGCTTTTGCTTTCCCTCGCTCACAGCTCCTTTGACCTCGACGCTGGTGGCCATCGCGTCGCCACGCTGGCCGCTCTCTTTTCCTGGACCATTTGCTGTGGGATCAACTATCTCCTTAACGCCGCCTGGACCTTTCAGGTTTGGCCACCTTCGTGGAAACTCCTCCGGCAATACTACCTCAGCGCCGCTCTTACTTTTATTTTTCAACTTCTCCTCCTTAATTTTCTACTTTTCCTTTTAGAAACCAATCGTCCAATTGAAACCGCCGCCCTCAATGCCGTCGCCGTCGCCACCGGCGCTCTCCTCAATTATCTCTTCGCCTCCCTTTGGGTCTTTCGCCAGAAAACAGGAACCTCCCGCCGATGAAATTTTCCCAACCCTCTGCCGATTT
Source organism: Aliarcobacter sp. (assembly GCA_041730685.1). Taxonomy (GTDB): domain Bacteria; phylum Verrucomicrobiota; class Verrucomicrobiia; order Methylacidiphilales; family Verrucolacustridaceae; genus Verrucolacustris. Next base: position 61,730 of record JBGSBI010000004.1, on the reverse strand, counting down.
CTACGCCCCCCACGGCCAAGATCCACTCGCTAACCTCGCCACCACCACCCACCTCGGAATCGGAGCCCACGCCGACGATCTCGAAATCCTCGCCTTCCCCGGAATCGCCACCTGCTTCCAACACCCCACCAACCGGTTCTCAGGGGTCGTCGTCACCGATGGCGCAGGCGCCCCTCGAACCGGTCCCTTCGCCAAAACCACCGACTCAGAACTCATCTCCCTCCGCCGAAAAGAGCAACATCACGCCGCCGACCTCGGAGATTATGCCTCCATTCTTCAACTCGGCCATCCCAGCACCGCCGTCCGCCAAACCGATCGGTCCGCCGTCGTGGCAGATCTCGTCAAAATCCTCGAAGCCGCTTGTCCCCAGGTCCTCTACCTCCACAACCCTGCAGATCGCCACGAGACTCATATCGGCGTTCTCCTCGCCTGCTTAGAAGCGCTACAAAAACTTTCCTCCTCCGCTCAACCCAAAGAGATCTACGGTTGCGAAGTATGGGGCGATCTCGATTGGGTTCCCCACGCCAATATTATCCGCCTCGCCTGCCACGCTCCCGAAACCTTAGGACCCTCCCTCCTCCGCTGTTTTCAATCTCAAGTCGAGGGCGGGAAACGGTACGACCGTGCCGCCCTAGGTCGACGCCACGCCCAAGCCACTTTTGCCAACCCCACACAAGCCGACTCCGTATCGGAGGTGGTTCTCGCTCTCGATCTCCGCCCCCTCGTTGAGGGCAAAAGCTCTCCTGCCGAGTTCCTCTCCCCTCTTCTCGATCTCTTTCGCACGGAAACAATCGCTCGTCTGGCAAAATTAGGCGCCAAGAAATGACCACTCTCCACGATTCCGTCACCCAAGCTACCCGTCGCCTTCTCGGTTTTCTCGAGCGCACCCAAATCGCTGACGGGAGCTGGTGCGTTCCCTACACTGGACCCAACTTTCTTCTCCCGCTCTACGTCATCACCGCCTACCTCACTAAGCGACCCATTTCAGAAAAAGATCGGCCAAGATTTGTCGCAGGCCTTCTCCAACCCCAGATCGCCGATGGCTCCACCGGCCTGCACGAGGAATCGGTCCGCGGTGCCGTCTTTACCAGCGCCATCTCCTACGTCGCCCTGCGTCTGCTCGGAGAAAAACCGGAACGCCCTGAACTCGCCCGCCTCCGCACCTGGATCCACACCTCTGGCACTCCCATCAAAGCCGCCGCTTGGGGAAAATTTATTCTCTCCATCCTCAACCTCTACTCATGGGAGGGAGTCACCCCAGTCCCCCCCGAACTATATCTTTTGCCAAAATGGATTCCGATCCATCCCGCGAATATCTCTGGCTATGTCCGAATTGTTTATCTTCCTATGGCCTATTTCTACGGACGCCGTTGGCAAGCTCCTCTAGATCCCATTCTCCTCCAACTCCGCACCGAACTTTACCCGCAAGGTTTTGAAACGATCGACTGGCCCAAGCATCGCGCCGATCTCGCCCCTACCGACCATATCGTCCCAGAAACTCTCGTCGTCCGCCTCGTGATGCCCATCGTGCGCATCCTTGAAAAATGGATCCCTTCCTTTCTGCGCAAAAAGGCCATCCGCCTAACCTACGAACACATCGTCTACGAGGACGAGCAGTCTGATTTCACCCGCCAAGCCCCCGTTAACGCCTGCTACAACACCTTAGCCCATTTCGTCGAAGGTAAGACTGACCTCCTCGATCGCAGTTGGCGCGAACTACCTCGATACCTTTGGCAATTTCCTGCATACACCGCTTGTCAGGGGTTCACCTCCTCCAAAGTCTGGGATACCGCCTTTACCTTGCAAGGAATGAACCTTCTCGGTTCAAACTTAGCGCCCCTTAAGGGGATCGAAAACGGTTGCCATTATCTTGTCGAAAATCAGGTGATCGATGAACTACCTTCCCCCCACCGCTACCATCGCCTTCCCCGCAAAGGAGGTTGGCCTTTCAGTGAGCGTCGCAATGGTTGGTCCATTGCCGATTGCACCGCCGAAAGTATCCTCGCCCTTGTTGAAGCCACCCCCTTTCTTCCTCAGCCCATCTCTGCAAAGATCATAACCGACGGACTGCATTTTATCCTCAGCTACCAAAACCGGGACGGAGGTTGGGGCAGTTGCGACCGAGTTATCGGCCCTTCTTGGATTGAAATCTTCAACGCCTCCCACGTCTTCGCCGACATCATGGTCGATCATTCGTACGCCGAGTGCACCGGATCGGTTCTTGCGGCGTTGGCCCTAGTTCAAAAAAAGTTTCCCGAAATGGAATCCGCCGCGGTCGATCGAGCCATTCAGCACGGTGTCCGTTATTTAACCAAAACCCAAAAACAGGACGGCTCGTGGGAAGCGGTCTGGGGCATCTGCTTTAATTATGGAACCTCCTTCGCTCTTCCAGGCCTCCTGGCAGCGGGCCTTCCCATTCACGACCCTCGAATAGTTCGAGGGCGTAACTTTCTTCTTTCCCAACAGCTTGCCGACGGCGGTTGGGGCGAGCATCCAGACTCTTGCCTGCAACGTCGACCGATTCCGAGTGAGGTTGGCTTGGTCGAACCCACCGCGCTGGCGCTAATCGCTCTCCTCGCCACTGGACCCAAGGAAGATCCTGCCGTGAGTAGAGGACTGGATTTCCTTCTCAAAACCCAACAAGCCGATGGAGATTTTCCGCCTCAACCCATTCCTGGGCTTTTTTATCGAACCACCCTTATCCGCTACGACCATTACAAACGAGCCTTCCCCCTCAAAGCCTTCGCTACTTTTCTCCAATCTTAAATCCCTCAGAAACGAATCTGAGCAGAAACTTTTTTCGCGAAGAATTTATGCTTTGGGACGAACCCAACCCGCCATCGCATAGGCCATCGGTAACCGAATCCAACTCGCAATCGAAGCAATATCCGCACCCACCGTGGTACTTTTGTCCCGACCCTTCCAAGCTCCAAACAACGCCCGCAGAAACGGTCCAGCAAAAGTAAGGAAAGAACGGCCATTCCCCATCAGCAGACCCATCGTCCGCTCCCGCTCCTTTTCATCACTGCGCCAAAGCGAAACAACCGCCCGCCGTAACGAATTAGAGAAGGCGTCCTCTTTCGAGAAACAATCATAGAGCGCACGGGAGAGGAGCTCTGGTACTCGGCAAGCCCGACGCCGGCTTTTGGCAAATGCCTGAAAATTAGCCGTCTCGACTAACTCAATCGCATCAACTAGCCCATTGGTAATCCCCGTAGCCGTCAGCGGATGAGTGTGTCCCGCCGCATCCCCAATCAAAACTCGCTGCCCATTTCCATAATCGGCCCGAGCTAAAAAGTGATTCGCCTGCCAGCGCAAATGCCCACCACGAATCTGCTCTTCACACGGCTGTCTCCAAACGGGAGGCAAGGTCTCGCGCGTCGCCGCAATCAACCATTCCGGATCTTTCATCTCTGCTTTATACTTCAGGGGTACGTCCACACATATCCGCACCACCGAAGGAGCAATTTCGTACCCAAGAAGAAAACTAGGAGTGCCTAAAAAAACGTGGCCGTAATCAGGATAGGGTGCCTTCACCCCCTCGAGCAAAATCCCCGTCATGGCAGACATCGGCTTGTGAGAAGTGGCCCCTCGCAAACTTCGTCGTACCACACTCGAACGACCATCCGCACCCACCACAATTCCTGCCTCCAGCCTTTCCCCAGTCTCCAAAACAACCCCCTCATCATCTACTGAAGCTACTCTCACTCCATTGCGAAAAGTTACACCATCTGTCGTTGCGACCATCTGACGCATCTCATCCACCAAATCTCCGTGATGAAAAGCCAAACCGAGCTGACCCTGCACGTAGTCCAATTTCACCGGAGATTCGCCGTGCCCAGGATAAACCACAAAACCGCGTCCCCGCGGCCGCCCCTGCATCGATGTGATTGCACCGAATCCTAGCTTCTTCAGCGCATCGACTCCCTGCGGATGAAGCCATTCGCCCGCAAAACGCTTGTGACTCTTACCCTCTGGCTCCGCCTCCAACAATACCACCGACCGCCCAGCCATAGCATAAGCCCGAGCCACGGCACATCCTGCCGGCCCAGCCCCTACCACAATCACATTGGTACGTCTTTTCATTCGGTTTGCGATCAAGAGTTCTTAGCACCCATTCGCTTAATTCCAAGTAAAAGAGATGCGAATTGCTTGTAATTCATTCGTGAAGAATGAGTTCAATTATCCAGGCTAGGAAATGAATTTCCACTAAAGCGATCCTTTTATCCCCTTTGGCCCTTTCCATTGCCCTCACCTCCAAGTCTCCCTCCCCCAAATCGAACTCAGCTGCCCGCCGTAACCGATGGTCATTGCACGTCGCCAAAAAAGATTCTACCTCGTCTTTCGGCAAAACCCACCGGCCCGCTTGCCCAACTGGAGGCAACGCTTTGAGCCAACTCTTCATCGCCGCTCCTCTCCCCATCCGCGCCTCGTGCAGACCCTCCACCCAATGTACCGCATCCTCCCCACGAATCCCCGCTTCCCGCAAACCCGCCTGCCCATACCAGGCATTTCCCACCATCGGATCCAACTCGCTTGGATCGGTCTCATACGCCTCCACCGTACTTTGCAACGCTTGCCGCAAAAGTGCCGCCTCAGGAGCCGCAAACTCAATTTGCCTGTCCCCAGCTCCTTCCTGAGTCACCCTCATGCGGGCGCCACCTCCAAAGTCGATTTTAAACCGAACTCCTGCAACCGCTGGCAGTACATCTCAGCTTTCTCCCGCGTTTCCATCGCCACCATGCTCCGCCCCTGCTCATGCACTTCCAACATATGCTTCTTCGCCTTGGGCTCATCGAAACCTAATACTTTTTGAAATACAAAAACCACATAGCTCATAAGGTTGATCGGATCATTCCAGACCAGCACCCGCCACCCTTTAGCAAAAGCCTCCGAAAAGTCAGCCTCCTGAGTCGGACTTTCTGTCGGTAATTCGATCGTCCCACTTTTCACCCCGCCAGCCTAGTTCCTTAACAGCTTTTTTCAATCCGGTTCCCCTTCGCCATTTCCCAGATTTCCGCTAAGGTAAAACGATGCAAATTTCTAGGATTCTCTCCCTTCTGGCCGCAAGCGCTCTCGGTCTGCTCCTCGCAACCGCCGCCGTGCCCTACTCTCGACTTCTCCTTCCCTCTACTTCGGCTCCCGCCCAGACCGCCCCTCTGCCCGCTCTCATCACCATTGCAGACCTCGCTGGCGAACCTTGGCCATGGCCCCGCCTCGACCTCACCCTCCTTCTCCGAGCTATCTCTCCATACCGTCCAAACCCCGTTGGTCTCCTTCTTCCCCTCGACGCCCCCGATGTCCTCGAACCCGCCCAAGACGATCAGATGGCCCGCGCCCTCGCCTCCTTTGAAAACTCTGTTCTCCCCGCTACCACTTTCCCTCCTCTCGCCAGCACCGAAACTCTCCCTCTTCCCAAAATTCCCCACCACGGCTCTCTCCAAAGCCTGCGCACGGCCGACTCCTTTCTCGCCCCAGAAAAAAGTCTTCGCCAATCCGCCACTCTCGCCGCCTGGAAGATCACACCTGATGCCGATGGCCAACTCCGTCGCCTTCCCCTCGTTTTTCGCCAAGCCGACTCCGTGGTTCCCTCCTGGCTCCTCGTCATGTACGCCCGCGCCCTCAACGCCGACCTCACGCAATCCGAACTTCAGGGACGCCAATTAATTCTTCGTAATGCCCAATGCCTTCCCCTCCAAACCATCCCCCTCGATCTCCGCGGCTCCGTCCCTATCGATTGGAATCAAGCCGAACCCACCACCACTAAGATGGAAATTCGTGGCGTCGTCCTCGCTGCCGAGCAAGAACGTATCGGACTACCCCCCTACTTTAATTTACAGGCAATCTCCCGCCGACCCGTTCTCATCGCCACCACCCTCGCCGAAGTAGATCCCTCCATCGATTCCCCAATCGGCAAACATGCTCTCGCCGATGCCGTTCTCCGCACTTGGACTCGCCTCTCCACTGGTCCCACTCCCGTTCTTCATCCCCCTAGTTGGCTCATCCTATCCGTCCTTTTTGCTTCAGCTGGCCTTGGTCTTTCCTCAGGGCAACGCTGGCACGTCGGCCTAATCGAAGCTTGTTGCTTAGCCGGTCTTGTTTTCGGAGCAGGTTGGCTCGCCGCAAAACTAGGAGGATATTCTGGTGCTCTCCCCCTTACCCTCGGCTCCTTTCTCGCTACGCTCCTTGCACCCCGACTCCAGAAATGGATGGAGACTTCCCATGTTCGTTGATCGCGTTCGTATCCATGCCAACGCCGGTAACGGTGGCCGTGGCGCAGTCAGTTTCCTACGCGAAAAGTTTGTCCCCAAGGGCGGACCCGACGGAGGAGACGGCGGCGACGGTGGCGACATCATTCTCGAGGTGGATCCCCAACTCAATAACCTGATCGATCTCCGCTTTCGTCCCCACGCCCGAGCGGGCAACGGTAATACCGGGAGCGGCAAACAGTGCTCAGGCAAGGCAGGCAAAGATTGTCTCTTAAAAGTTCCACCCGGCACCGTCATTTACCCCCTCCCCCCTGGAGAAGAAGGCGATCCCCTCATCGATCTCACCAACCCGGGAGAAAGATTCGTTCTTTGTGCAGGTGGACGCGGCGGACGCGGAAACTCCCGCTTTGCCAGCTCCACCCGCCAAACCCCACGCATGGCCGAAGATGGACGTCCCGGCGAATCAGGAGAATTTATCTTTGTTCTAAAATCGATCGCTCAAGTAGGCCTCGTCGGCTTGCCCAACGCAGGAAAATCTAGCCTCCTCGCCGCCCTTTCCGCCGCCCGACCCAAAGTAGCCTCCTATCCCTTTACCACCCTCGCTCCCTACATCGGTGTGGTTGGTTCCGCCGATGAGAATCGCTTCACCCTCGCCGATATTCCCGGATTGGTCGAAGGCGCCCACGACGGAAAAGGCCTCGGTCACGATTTCTTGCGCCATATCGAACGTTGCGCCGTTCTACTGCTGGTTATCGATACCGCAGGAACCGAAGGACGCGATCCCGTGGAAGATTATCGGCTCCTTCGTAAAGAACTTCGCCTTCACGACGCGGCTCTTGGGCAACGCACCTTTCTGCTCGCCGCCAATAAAAGCGACCTCCCCGAATCCGCTAAAAATCTTACCGCTCTCCGTGCCGCCGCTCGCAAAACCATCTTTTCAGTCTCAGCCACCACTGGCGAGGGCCTGCCCGATCTCATTTCCGCTATTCGCGACCTTCTCCCCTCTTGACCTAGGTCGGGAGATGCTTCACATTGTTAACCATTCATCATATGAATCATTTTATCATTCTTCTAGCCCTCTTGGCTCTGGGCGCCTGTCAAAAAGGGGGCGGACCGCCTAAGGATCGACCTGTTCCCGTTGAACTCGTGGCCGTCCAGGAAGGCCCCCTCCTCGAAACCCTCGCAGCCATCGGCACCCTTGAGGCGGAAGAATCCGTCGACATCAAACCCGAGGTCGACGGAGAAATTACCTCCATCACCATGGTCGAAGGGGCCGTCGTTCAAAAAGGCGATATTCTTCTCCAGATCGACGAATCGAAACAGGCCTCCGCAGTAGCCGAATCCGAAGCCGATCAGCTTTACGCAAAAGAAACCCTCAAACGCGCCGATGCCCTTCTTGCCGACGGCACCATTTCCCAACAAGAACACGACCAAACCCGCGCCAATTCAGAACGCACCGCAGCCGCTCTAAAACTTTCCCGTAAACGGATGGAGGAGTACACCCTCACCGCCCCCTTTGCCGGTGTCCTCGGCCACCGTACCGTTAGCGTCGGTCAGTACGTCAATCCTCAGACTATTCTCGTTAGCCTCTACGCTCTCAATCGCATGAAACTCACCTTCGGTGTTCCCGAACGGTACGGTGCACGTGTCCAACCCGGCCAACCCATCCACCTCAAAGTCGCCGCTTACGGAGACGAGGTTTTCGTTGGCGAAATCTATCTCGTCGAACCTCAGATCGATATGGCCACCCGCACCGTCCAAGCCCGGGCTTTTATCCCCAACACCGATCACCGACTCAAACCTGGGATGTTCGCCAATGTTAACCTCGGCATCGGCACGAAAGAAAAAGCCCTCACCCTCCCAGAAGATTGCATCTTTCCCCACGAAGGAGGGTTCGCTACCTACCGTGATACCGATGGAGTGGCCGAACTCGTTCCCATCGAAACCGGTCTGCGCATCCCAGGACGGATCGAAATCCTCAGCGGCCTTCGCCCAGGCGATCTCGTCGCACGCTCAGGCAATCTCCGCCTGTCCCCAGGTCGTAAGCTTCTCCCAGAAACCCCTTCAACACCCCAATCCTCCACGACTCCCGCTCCATGAATCTTCCGGAGTTTTGCATCCGGCGCCCCGTGGCCGCCACCATGGCTAACCTGGCGATCGCCCTCATCGGCATCGTTGCTCTATCCCGCCTTCCCGTCCGCGAACTCCCTAACATCGACCCCCCCGTCGTCTCCGTCATCACCATCTACCCCGGTGCCAACGCCGAACTTGTCGAAGCCGATGTCACCGAACCCATGGAGCAAGAAATCAATAATATCCCTGGCATTAAAATCTTACGCAGTGAATCGCGGGAGCAGGTCAGCAGTATCACAGTTGAATTTGAACTCAACCGCGACGTCGATATTGGAGCCCAAGACGTCCGTGATCGAATTAGTCGAGTCCGCGATAAACTCCCTGACGACATCAAAGAACCAATCGTCGCCAAACAAGATGCCGATGCCCAAGAAGTTATGTGGGTTGCCCTTTCCAGTCCGACTCGCTCCACCCTCGATCTCACCAATCTGGCCGAACGCCAAATCAAAGACCGCCTCCAAGTTCTCTCAGGCGTGGGCGGTATTAACTTCGGAGGAGAGAAAAGAACCTCCATGCGGATCTGGCTCGATTCAGAAAAAATGGCCGCCCGCCAAATCACCGCGGCCGATATCCGCGCCCTCCTTGCACGGGAAAATGTGGAGCTTCCCTCAGGCCAAATCGAAGGCAAGGAGCGCTCCCTCAGTATTTTAGCAAGAGGGAGAATGGATCGCCCCGACCAGTACGCCGACCTTATCGTCCGAGATACAGAGGGCACTCCCATCCGCTTGCGCGACATCGCCACCGTGGAAATAGGGCCAGCCGTTGAACAGACCATCGCCCGCTTTCGAGGTCAACCCGCCGTCGGCTTGGGCGTAGTTAAACAGTCCGATGCCAACGCCGTCGAAGTAGCTCAAAGAGTCCGTCGTGAACTAGAAAAAATTAAACCCCTCCTCCCTGCCGACGTGAAAATAGATATCCCTTTCGACTCTTCTCTTTACGTCGAGAACGCCATCCACGAAGTCGTTGTCTCCCTGATCATTTCCGTTCTCCTCGTCGTCGTCCTCATCTTTCTTTTTCTACGAGAAGCCCGCTCCACCATCATCCCTGCTGCCGCCATTCCCATCTCAGTCCTCGGCACCTTCGGATTGCTCTACGCCCTCGGTTATAGCGTTAATATTCTCACTCTTCTCGCTCTCGTTCTCGCCATCGGCATCGTCGTCGACGACGCCATCGTCGTCCTCGAGAATATCGTCCGCCACATCGAAGAGGGCATGACTCCACTGGAAGCCAGCCTTACCTCAATGAAAGAAATCACTGGGGCTGTTCTCGCCATCACCGCCAGCCTCGTCGTTGTCTTTCTTCCCATCGCTTTTCAAAGCGGGACCACTGGAATTCTCTTCCGCGAATTTGCCGTCACCCTGGCTGGCTCCGTCACTATCTCCGCATTTGTCGCCCTGACCCTCAGCCCTGCTCTCGGTGCCTATTTCTTAAAACCACCTTCCGCCAATTCTCCCGCCTATGCCAAGTTTCTCGAATCCGTTTTACATCGCATCTCTGTTTTCTACACCAAGAGCCTCGCCGCGGCGCTCGGTCACCCCCGCGCCCTTCTTGGACTCGGCGCAGGAATCCTCGCACTCACCGTCCTACTCTATCAGGCCATCCCCCAAGAATTTCTTCCAGATGAAGATAAAGGCACCATCGTTGCCGTCGTCGTCACCCCAGAAGGCTCGACCACCGAAGCGACTGATCGTTATATCCGCCAGGCCGAAAAGATCGCTTCCGAATATCCAGAGGTCGAAGGCTACTTTTCCGCCGTCGCCCTCGCTCGCGGTTCCCCAGGACAATCCAATCTCGGCATTATGTTTATGCGCCTCAAACCTGATCGAGAGCGCACAGGACTCCAACTCGCCCGCCCAGGAGCTCGCGGTTCCATGTTCACTCGCATGATTAGTGAAATTCGTGGAGCGGTCGTCATCCCCTTTCTTCCCAAAGCCATCGGACGCGGTTTCGACGCCTCTTTCCAAGTCGTTCTCCAAGGCCCCAATCTTGTCCAATTAGAAAAAAGCGCGCGCGAATTGCGAGACGAAATTGATCAAGCAGGCTTCCTCAGCCAACCCCGCACCAACTTCAATTACGAAAAACCTCAGCTCAATCTTGAAATCGATCGTAATCGTGCCGCCGCTCTCGGGATCTCCGTTCGCGACATCTCCGAGTCTCTCCAGATTCTTCTTGGGGGCCTCGATATTTCTCGCTTCAACTTCGAGGGCAAACAGTACGACGTCATTGCCCAACTCCGCCGGGTGGATCGTCTGGTCCCCGACGAACTAAATTCTCTCTATGTTCGCGCCCGTAGCGGACAACTCGTTCCCATTCGTGACCTAGTCCGAGCCAAAGAAAAAGGCTCGGTCAACTCCATCTCCCACTTTGCCCGCCAACGTTGCGCCCAAGTCAGTGGCCAGCCTCAGGGATGCACCCTCGGCCAAGCCATCGAAAAAACCGAGGAAATTGGACGGAGAATTCTTCCTCCAGGAGTTAAAATGGAATTCGATGGGGAAGCCCGCGAACTCCGCTCTGGTCGCGGCGAAGCCTGGCAGATCCTTCTCCTCGCAGTTCTCATCGTTTACATGGCTCTCGCCGCCCAGTTCGAAAGCTTTGTCCACCCTCTCACCATCATGATCGCCCTACCCTTGGCCGCGGTCGGTGCGCTTCTACTTATTTATGTTCTCGGTTTCCTCAACGGGTTGGCCGTTATCCCCCAGTACGCTCCCCCAGGAGCCCTACCCAAACCACTTGCCCTCCTTTTCGGAATGATTCCAGAAATTCCCTCGATGAATCTCAATCTTTACAGCTTGATCGGCCTGGTCCTTCTTTTGGGTCTCGTCACAAAAAATTCCATCCTTCTTGTGGAGTTCGCCAATCAGCAACGAGCCCTCGGTGTCCCCGCCCTAGAAGCCATGCTCGAATCCGGTCGTCTTCGGCTTCGACCCATCCTCATGACCGCCCTCTCCACCATCATCGGGATTCTTCCCATCGCACTCGGCCTCGGCGCGGGGGCCGAAAGTCGCCGCCCACTCGGAGTCGCCGTTGTCGGAGGAATGCTTTCCTCTACCTTCCTCACTCTTTATCTCGTCCCCGCCTTTTATATCACCGTGGATCGATTCCGACCTCGTCGATCTGTTTCTCACCCCGCCTACCCGCCGACCTTGTCCTAACTCAGTTTGCATCCTAATTTCAAATTATGACGTTGGCCCTTCCCACCGAAGAGAATTCCCCTTTACCCTACTCAGGACAAGACCCTCGGGAACGTCGCGACCTGATCATCGCCACCTCCTTCACTCTGCTCTATTTCTTCCTCTTCGCTTTCTTCTGGTTTTCTTCTGATGCCATATCTCGTTTAACCAAAAAGGCGGACGCCGCCCCTGTGCGCACGAATCTAAAAATCCAGCGCTTGGCTCAGGCTCCCGCCATCGCCCCCCCTCCCTTGGCTAGCCAGTTCGTCGACGCCTCAGGCCTTAAAGAAACCGACAAGGTAGATCCCCGCACCGCCCTACAAAGTGACCGCAACACCGCCGCCTCCAGCAAGGTTGTCAATGGCACCGATCCAACCCTCGGCGGCCAAGAAGGCAAAAAGGACGACTCTCTCACCATGCAGAATTCCCAGTTTTCCCCCAACCAAGCTTCACCCCCCCCTTCCGCCCGCCTCAGCCCCTCCGCAGCCAAGCCCCCTCCACAAGCCAAACCCGACCCCGCCCCACCCCTTCCCAAAACCGAACTCCTCAAACCCACTCCAGGCCCAGGCGAAGCCATCCAAAAACCTGCCGAGGAAACTCCTCCTGACGCCAACCCCAACCAGAATCAAAGCCAAGACTCCACACCTCCATCTCAAGCCCAAGCCGCTTCCGAGGCTTCCGACTCCTCCTCGGCTATGGCCCCACCACCAGACATTTTCCGCGATCGTAGCGCCGTTTCGGGTGGCGCCCAAATGGGCCAAGATGCCTCCTTTGCTTCCATGGGGACCGCCCTCGGTCGCTATCAACATAAGCTCTACCTAGGCATCGGTTCACGCTGGAATTTAAAAGTTCAACAAACAATGGCCCAAATCGGAGTCAATCGAGTCGTCATTCGTTTCTTCGTCAATCCCGACGGTTCCATCTCGCAACTCGATGTCGTTCAAGGCGACCCCAACTCCATCCTTGGCCAAATCAGTGGCGATGCCATCAACCAATCCAGTAATCTCATCGGTCCGTTCCCTGATGCTCTCCTCAAAGAAATGCCTAAAGGCTTCCCTTGGCAACTTGCTTTTCGCATCTACTAAAAAGATCAAGGCTCGCCTTTCTAATATTCCCGCCTACGTTTGAGTTTTATGAATCTACCCGTCATCGGCCATTTACTTGATCTCGGAATATCCCCCTTTGTCCTGATCCTTATCGTCTTACCTTTAGTCGCTTCCTTAATCATAGGAGTCTTCCTCTCTGTCCTCATCTTTCTTCGCCTCCGCCGGGAACGCGTCACCCCCCGAGAAGTCATTGACGCAATTCGGGCCCTCAAACCAGGAGGCAACACCGAAACCCTCGTCCGCCTCTGTGTCCGTAACGACTCCGCCCTCGCCCGCCTCGTAAACAGCTCTCTGGAACACGCCTCCCTTCCCCGTGCCGAAAACGTCGAAGTCCTACAAACTCTTGCCCGCACCGAAGTCGCTCGCCTCGAACGCGGTATCGTCTACCTAGAAATCTTCGTCGGCGCCTCCCCTCTCCTCGGTCTCGTTGGAACCGTTACAGGTCTTATCACCATCTTTGCCGCTGTCGGCTCGACTAATGCCGACCCCGAAAAAATCGCCACCGGAATCGCCGAAGCCCTACACACCACTGTTCTCGGCATCGGCACCGCCATCGTCATGCTTTTTCCCTTCACCTTCTTCAGTAAAAAGATCGATGTCCTTTCCGTAGAACTTGAGGAGTTCTCCATGCTCCTCTTGAAGAAACTCTACACCGAAGAAGTCTCCGCCTAACGAGCTCCGGGTTCGCCCGCGATGAAGTTCAACCCTACCCGTCGACGCCGCGTCGAAATCAACGTCATCCCGTTGATCGACATCCTATGCATGCTTCTCATCTTTTTTATCGTCACCACCAGTTTTAAAAAGAAAACCGCCTCGGTCGATGTCACCCCACCGAAATCCGAAAAAGGCACCGAAAAAGTCGAGGACGCCAAAAAAGCCCCGCCCGAATTAACCATGAAATCGGCCAAGGCAGCTGAGTACGCTAAACTCTTTGAAGCGGACAAATTTCCTCTCTTCCTTGGCGACCAAACTCTCAACGTCGATCCAAAATCTGCTACTTTCCGCGCGGACCTCGCGAAACTCCTCAAGGAGAAGGGAATCAAAAATCTTATTCTTAACTTTGACGAGACAACTCCTATTTCCATCTTCTTTAAATTCTTCGACGCGTGTGAGGACGCAGGTGTCCCGATCTCCGTTCGTACCTCCAAGATCGCCGGCGCCACTGCCGCCCCCTGAAACCATCCTCCAATCCAATTCTACCCGTTCGCATTTACGGTGATCCCGTCTTGCGCCAACCGGCTCTCCTCGTTCGCCCACCCAACGAAAAGCTAAACCAACTCGCCAACTGCCTCGAGGCCACCATGCATGAATCCGAAGGCATCGGACTCGCTGCCCCTCAAATTGGCGTCTCCCTCCAAATAGCAGTCGTCGATCTACGTAAAGTCGCCAAACGCCCCTCCACCATGGAACTATCAGGCAAACCCGTCGATTGGCGCCTCCATATGCCTCTTTTTTTCTGTAACCCCGTTCTTACCCTGACCCGCAAACGCGAGGACGCCGACGAGGGTTGCCTCAGCTTTCCGGGTCTCAGCGGCGACGTCCGACGTAGCCTTCGCATTCACATGGACTACCTCGATCTCCAAGGCAAATCCAACACCCTCACTGCAGGCGGGCTCCTCGCTCGCGCCCTTCAACATGAAGTCGACCACCTCCTCGGCATCCTTTTCATCGATCGCATGTCTGCCGAGATTCGTCGCTCCATCGCACCTGCCCTTGCTGAGATTTTACAAAATCACCCCACGCCTAAAGGAGCCCGCTAACCGAATGTTAATCCTGGCGGACGCCGTCCTCGAATCTCTGGGAACGATTCACCGCCCCGGTTGTCTCCGCATCAACGGCGACACGATTTCTGAAGTCGGTTCCTCCCTGTCTCCCCATCCAGGAGAAGAAGTTCTCCGCCTTCAAGGCCTGACTATTACCCCCGGCTTCATCAATCTTCACGCCCACCTCGAACTCTCCTCTCTGGCCAATACCCTCTCCCCCACAGACACCTTCACCGATTGGCTTCGCCAAATCATTCCCCTCCTCCCTGGACTTACCCCAGAAGTCCGTCGCCGCTCCATCACCCAGTCTTCCCAAAACGCCCTTCTCTGTGGCACCACCTCGATCCTTTCCATCACCTCCGATGTCTCCGCGTTGGCGGGTCTCACCTCTACGGCCACCCGAGTCTGGTGGGCCTTGGAGTTCATGGATCTTCACGCGCCTGCCCACCCCGCGGAAGGGCTCGATCGAGTTACCGCATGGCTTGCACGCCATCCCACCAGCGCTTGGCACCTCGCCCTCTCTCCCCACGCCCCCTACACCGCTTCCCCATCTCTTTTTCAAGAACTAGGACGGCTTGCCAATCTCCACCACCTCCCTTTCACCACTCACTTAGCCGAATCAACCGATGAAACCCAACTTCTCTGCGGAAAGAAAAGCCCCCTTCAAAATCTTTTACCAGCCGACCTCAAACGAGATGATTTTTCGGGTAACCGCTCTGCCCTCGACTGGTGCCACCGTCATCAAGCCCTCCCCACCCAACCCATTCTCGCTCATCTCAATGAACTGTCCGAATCTGATCTCCCTTACCTTCGCGAAACCCATGCCACTGTAGTCCACTGCCCTTCTTCCCACCTCTGGTTTCAACGGAACTCTTTCCAGGCCGATCTTCTCCGTGCACACAAAATCCCAATCTGCCTAGGCACCGATAGCCCCGCCTCCTCTCTCAATCTAAAACTTGATCTGCGCCAAGAAATTCGCCTTTTCCAAGAAACTTTACCTTCCCTTACCTCTCAAGAAGCCTGGGCCAGTCTGACCACTACCCCCGCGCGTGCTCTCCAACTCGAAAATAAACTCGGCACCCTCCAGGTCGGACGCTGGGCCGACTGGATCGGTTGGAAAGTTCCCGCCCATCAAGATCCTGTTTCATGGATTCTTCAGTCTCACGACCCAGCCGAAGTAAGCTGCGTCGCGGGACGTATCACTCAGCACGACCCCATCTAAGCTTTGACCTCGTCCTTACCCCCCTCTATTCGCCACGCTCAAAGTCAGATGCACTCGACCTCCCCATCGTTCTTCGACGATATTATCCACAAAAATAAGCACCGAACCGAAAATCATTCCCAGCGATCCCTCCCCTCCGATCCCCCCTCACTCTCCTTCTCCGATAACGATTACCTAGGCCTTTCTCGCCACCCTTCTGTTCGCCAATCTGCAGCCAAGGCTATTCAGGATATTGGAACCAGCGCCCGTGCGGCCCGCCTTCTTGCAGGATCATCGCCGATCCATCGCCAGCTTGAGAAATCTCTCGCTTCATGGAAATCAACCGAGCAAGCCCTCCTTTTTTCTGCAGGCTACCTCACCCCCTTGGGCGTAATCCCCGCACTCCTTGGCCCTCAAGATACGGTTGTTCTCGAACGAAACGCCCACTCCTGCCTCTTCGACGGCGCCAAACTTTCTGGCGCCCGTATTCGAGTTTTCCATCGGCAGGACACCAAAGAACTCCAGAAGGTTTTAACCTCCTCCAATCAACTCCACCCATCAGGAAAGATTCTTCTCGTCGTGGAATCCCTTCACTCCATGGATGGCGACTGGGCTCCCCTTCTCGAAATCATCCAACTCAAAAATCAAGTAGGGGCTTGGCTTCTCCTCGATGAGGCCCACGCCAACGGGATCTGTGGGCCAGAAGGCGCTGGCCTTGCCGCCCAGCTCAACTGTACCCACCAGATCGACATCCAGATGGGAACACTTGGCAAGACACTCGGATCCTCCGGTGGCTTCGTCGCAGCTTCCGATTTCATCATTAATCATCTCCTTAATGAATCGCGTACCTTCCTTTTCGGGACAGCTCTTTCTCCCGCATCCGCTGCTGCCACAATGGCCAGCCTCGAAATTGTCCGCTCAACCGAGGGCGATACCCTTCGCCAAAAGCTCCAGCAAAACATCGCCCAATTCACCGCCACTTACCCTTCCCCTCTCTCCGGTCCAATCCATCTCGTCGCTTGCCGTGCAAACTCCGCTGCGCTCACTGCTTCGACTGCCCTCCGCAATCTAGGTATCGACGTGCCCGCTATTCGATATCCCACCGTGCCCGAAGGTAGTGCACGCCTCCGCCTTAGCTTGTCCTCCCGCCACACCCAAAAAGATATCCAGACTCTCACCACCGCCCTCGTTTGTTTGCCAATTCCGCCCTCCTTATGAATTCTGCTGAAAGTATTTGTCTCGATCGGAAGCATCTCTGGCATCCCTTTACTCCTCATGCGCATTGGATGGATCCCTCTTTCGAACCACTCGCCATCGCCTCCGGCGATGGCGCCTGGCTTGTCGGTAGCGACGGGAAACGCTACCTCGACGGCAACTCTTCCATCTGGACTAACCTCCATGGACATCGCAATCCCACCATCGATCAGGCGATCCGAACCCAACTGGATAAGATCGCCCACTCCTCTTTTCTCGGCCTCACTCACGAACCTGCCATCAGCCTGGCACAGGAATTGGTGCACTATGCCAATGCAAAAGGACTCTCTCCTACCCTCGAGCGCGTTTTCTTTTCCGATGATGGATCCACCGCAATGGAAGCAGGCCTGAAGATGATCCTCCAGGCTTTCGCCCAAAACGGCCAACCCCAACGCACTCATTTTATATCCCCCGATGGCGCTTATCACGGGGATACCGTCGGCGCGATGAGCCTTGGCCACAGCCAAACCTTTCACCACCACTATCAGCCCGTTCTGTTCTCCTCAGGCAAGGTCATGGCTCCCGCCTGCTACCGTTGCCCATTCAATCAAGCCAAGCCTGAAAAAGCAGATGCCCGCACCTATCGAAAATGTAAGTTCGAATGCGCCACCCTTGCCGAAGAGAAGATTCATCAATCTGGCAATACCCTTGCCGCTTGGGTTTTGGAACCACGAGTCCAAGGAGCCGCTGGCATGATCATGCAGCCGCACGGCTACGCCAAGCGCACCTCCGCCGCCGCTCGCCAAGTGGGGGCTAAGGTTTTCTTTGACGAAGTCCTTACTGGCTTCGGTCGGACAGGTTACCCATTGGCATCCCATGCCGAAGACGTCATGCCTGACGTTCTTGCCGTCGCCAAAGGACTGACCGGCGGCTATCTCCCCCTTGCAGCAACCCTCACCACAGAAGATATTTTTCAATCCTTCTCAGGAGGCCCCGAGCGCACTTTCTATCACGGCCATAGTTACACCGCCAATCCACTCGGCTGTTCCGCCGCTTTAGCCAATCTAGAGCTTTTGCATCAACCCAAAACCCAGATTCATTTTGATTCTTTGGCTCAACATCTCCAGTCCCTTTCTGCCCGCTTTTGGGCACACCCCAATGTGGGCGATGTTCGTCAAGAGGGGGCAATCCTCGCGATCGAGCTGATCGCAGATCGTACGAGCCGCACACCTTTGCTTGCCGCCAACCGCACAGGCCACAAGGTTTGCCATGTCGCTCGTGAATTTGGACTCCTAACCCGTCCCATCGGCGACGTTTTAGTTTTGATGCCTCCATACTGCACCACGGACAACGAACTAGAAAAGATGGTGGATGCACTTCTTCTTGCCCTGAACAAAGTGATCCCAACATGAAAGGCATCTTCATTACAGGAACGGATACCGGAGTGGGTAAAACCTTTTTCACTGCCCTCCTAACAAAAGCACTCCGAGAACAGGGAATTCCCGCGCTCCCCCTAAAACCTATTTCTTGTGGAGACCGCGAGGATGCCCTCTGCCTCGCCGAGGCATCTAACGGCGCAATTTCTCCCATAGAAATAAATCCTATCCATTTCGCAGCACCGCTCTCCCCTTACGCCGCCTCCATTCTTGAGGTTCGCCCATTCCCTTGGGCCATCCTCCGCGAGCGAATGCAAAAACTAGTCTCCAACTATTCAGGACCATTCCTCGTGGAAGGAGTTGGCGGGTGGCGAGTTCCTTTCGATCGATCCAACGGAATACGCGAGTGGGCACAAGAACTTGCCCTACCTGTCCTCCTTGTAGCGCGAGCCACCCTAGGGACTCTTAATCATACTCTCCTGACTGTGGACTCGATTCGCCAAGCGAAGCTTCCACTTCTTGGAATTATTCTCAACCTTCATCAAGCCCCAGACGACCTCGCCACCCGCACCAATCCTGCCCTTCTCGAAGAGCTTACCGGTCTCCCGCTACTCCAACTCCCCGCCTCCGTCCCCAAACTTCCATCCCCTCTTCTCCCTTGGCTCGTCCCTTCCTAATATCTCTTCTTCAACTAAAATAAAACTCAGACCGAAACCGACCAACGCGGATCAACGTCGCGCTCCCAGTCGGAAGATACTCCATCCAAAGCCCGGCGTGCCGTCACCGCCGCAACCATCGAAGCATTGTCTGTGTTCCATCCTGCCAAGGCCTGGCGCAGTTTGACCCCCGACTTCTGCGCAACCACCTCCAAGGCCCGTACCAGGCCACGATTGGCACTCACCCCGCCACTCACCGTTAAAATTTTTCTATCGGTTTTTTCGAAAGCTCGCTCGCACCGGTCCGCCACCGACTCCTCAATCGCCGCCTGAACTTCCGCACAGAAGTCCGCCCTTGCTTGACCAGGCAGAACAATATCAGGGTTTTTAACCAGTAATAATCGAGCGGCGTTTTTAAGTCCGCTAAAACTAAAGTCACACCCCTCGCTTCCTTTCATCGGTCGAGGAAGTTGATAGCGACCCGCCTTTCCCTGTCTTGATTCGATCTCCATCGCGGGACCTCCTGGATAACCCAACCCCACCATTCGTGCCAACTTATCAAAAGCCTCCCCCGCCGCATCGTCGCGTGTCGTGCCCAAAATCTTCCGCTCCGTGGGACTCGCCGCATCCACCAGCAAGGTATGACCCCCGCTGACAATCAACGACAAATGAGGATACTCGGGCCATACTCCTGCGGAAACAAAGGGACTAAAAAGATGTCCCTCCAAATGATTGATCGCGTGAAAGGCACAGTTTTTCGCGTAAGCTAGACCCTTGCCGAAAGATAACCCCACCAGCAATGCAGGGGCTAATCCAGGTCCAGCCGTTGCCCCCACAACTTGAAAACCTGAACGCCCAATCTTACCTCTCACTTCGGCCGTGATCTTAGGCAGGAGTTCCAGATGTTGCCGCGCCGTAAGCTCAGGAATGATTCCGCCTAATCGAGCGTGTTCTTCTGGCCTAGTAGCCAGTGATTCCCCTAGTAGCCGACAGCCCTGTGCATTCGCTTCGACGACGGCCACTGCCGTCTCATCGCAGGATGTTTCAATCCCTAAAGCGCAAATCGTCGCCACGGCATCTTAACGAGTGGGATAGGATCGACGGGCCACCACTTTCCACCCACGCAGTAGATCCACCGCCCGGTCCAAGGGCTCGTCCTGAATCTCAACCACAGGCAATCCGCTCTTCTGTAAACCTGGACTTCTCTGCCGATAAATACTTTGTTCCTCACCACGAGTTAATCGGGCCGTAATGTCAGGTTCAATCCCAACTCCGTGAATCTTTTTTCTTGAAGGGGTGGTGTAGTGCGCCGTCGTCAAACGTACCCCCACATCGGGTGTCACGCTGAGATCTAATCGCTGCACCGTCTGGACCGAACCCTTTCCAAATGTTGTCTCCCCCACAATCACTGCCTTCCCCAAATCCTGCAGTGCACCCGCCACGATTTCCGCCGCACTCGCCGTATTACCATTTACTAAAACTACCGTCGGCAGTTTAATTCTTCGCGTACAGGCTCGGGAAAGGTACTCCACCCGTTCTGCCGTTGCTTTCCGACCTTCAGTTGCCACTACTAAAGTGTCCTTGGGCACAAACCGACTCACCACCTCCACAGCCGCATCGACTAGGCCACCCGGGTTATCTCTCAGATCAAGAATCAAAGCGACCGCTCCTTGGGCCTCCAACCGCGACAAGGCGGCGTCAAACTCATGGCCTGTCTTCTCCCCAAATTGAGTCACTCTTAGATATCCGATTTTTTCGCCACGTGTCGTACTTTCAGAAAGTAGACCCACATCAGTAATTGTGGGCACTTGAATCATTTCGCGAACAACCGAAACTTCCATGATCTTCGTTTCCGCAGGGCGGTAGATCGTCAGTTTTACCACCCCTCCAGGTCGGCCCCTTAACTTCCGAATCGCCTCTCCTAGGGTGAGCTTCTGCGTACCCGCCCCATCAATTTTAACGATTCGATCCCCTGGTAGAAGACCCGCACGGTAGGCTGGACCCCCCTCAATCGGCACATTGATCGTCAGCTGGTTTTCAAGCAGCCCGATTGAAATACCCAGCCCACCAAACTGTCCCTCCGTTTCCGTCCGAATCAGTTTATAATTTTCTGGATCAAGGAACTGGCTATGCGGATCCAGCGATGACAGCAACCCCCGGAGAGCCGCATAGGTCATCTTGTCGTAATCGGTCTTTTCGATATCTAAGTACTCGTCCCGTATCAACTCCACTACGTTGGCAAAAAGCAGCGCACTGCGATATCGCCCCTCTTCAGCTTGCGTAGCCGAGTTTGTTTTAGTGGCTTCCGGTGCCGCCAAGGCCGAGGCCGCGATCCAAAATAAGCCCGCCCATCCGTATCGATACAACGAAATCACGCTCGTCCAGGACTATTCAGATTTGCCTGAAACCACTGAATCGTTTCACGGAGCCCATCTTCCAACAAAATCTTTGGTTCCCAACCAAGAACCTTCTTGGCGCGTGTAATATCGGGCTGTCTCTGTTGGGGATCATCCACGGGGAGCGGTTTTTTCACGATAGAGCTTTGACTTCCCGTCAGTCGGCGGATTCTGTCAGCGAATTCCATGATGGTCAGTTCGACAGGATTTCCGATATTCACTGGTTCGTGAAAGTCGGCTTGGGACAAGCGATAAATTCCATCAATCAGATCACTCACAAAACAAAAGCTCCGCGTCTGCTTACCCTCACCAAAAACGGTCATCGGCTCCCCCCGTAAGGCCTGCCCAACAAAAGCAGGAACCACTCGTCCATCCCGCAAACGCATTCGTGGCCCATAAGTGTTAAAGATTCGGACTATCTTGGTATTTACCTTATGAAAACGATGATAGGCCATCGTCATCGCTTCCGCAAAACGCTTTGCCTCATCGTAAACTCCCCTTGGACCAATCGGGTTAACATTTCCCCAGTACTCCTCTTTTTGAGGATGCACCAAAGGATCCCCATAACATTCGCTGGTTGAAGCAAGGATAAAGGTCGCTCCTTTGGCTTTGGCCAAACCAAGGGCGTTGTGAGTACCAAGCGACCCCACCTTCAGAGTTTGGATCGGGAGCTCCAGATAATCGATGGGGCTGGCGGGAGAGGCGAAATGAAAGACGTAGTCTACCGGCCCCTCCAACGCAATAAACTTGGTCACATCATGCCGAAGAAAACGAAACCTCTTTTCGGTTCGCAGATGGTCCAAGTTGCGCTCGTTTCCAGTCAAGAGACTATCCACCGCCACCACTTCATGTCCCTCCTTGAGCAGGCGATCGGTTAAATGTGAGCCGAGAAACCCCGACCCACCCGTGACAACACTAATTGGCATCTTCTTGGCCTAGAAAGGTTCTCATCAAAAAGCAAGCCAACGGACTCGCTCCGCCACAATAAATAGGCCAACTTTAACAAATGCAGGAGGGGTTGATCACCGCGGGAATGTCTTTTGGTAACTACCAGATAGAGCAGGTGTTGGGCCAAGGCGGAATGGGCACCGTTTATCTCGCCAAAGACACTGGCTTAAATCGTAAAGTCGCCCTTAAGATTCTGCGATCCGATTTGGGAGAGGATGTTGCCTTCGCCAAAAAGTTCCTCGAAGAGGTGGAGGTCACGGCTTCTCTTGCTCATCCCAACATCATTCGCGTCTTTACCCTTGGGGAGCAGGACGATCGCCTTTACCTGGTGATGGAGCACCTCGATGAACCCAGCTTAGAACACCGCATGGAGAACCAGTCCAAAGTACCCGAGAAAGATGTCCTCGAAGTCGGTCTCGGCATCGCTTCCGCCCTGCAGTTCGCCCATGAAGAAACCGGTTTAATTCACCGCGACATTAAGCCGGGCAATATCTTATTCGGCAGAGGAAATATTCCTAAATTGGCTGACTTTGGGCTAGCCGCGGGTGCGCGCTCTGCTCTCGGCCAGCAGGACGAAATTTGGGGTACGCCCTACTACGTGTCCCCCGAAAGACTTTTGCGCGAACCGGAGGATATTCGTAGCGATATCTATTCCCTTGGCGCCACCCTTTACCATGCCATTGCAGGTCGCCCACCTTTTGAAGCGGAGACCGCTGAAGACGTAGCCAAACGCCACATTTCGGATCGTCCACCCCCGCTTCGGAGCTTCTGCCCGGACGCCCAAGAACAGACCGTTTTTACACTTGATAAGTGCCTCGGAAAAAAACCCGATTCACGGTGGCCAAGCTATACCGAACTAATTTCTCAGCTAGCAGATAGTCTTCGGAGACTATCCACCTAAAATAAATTTGTTAGGGTTGCATTACTGTGTTGGAGTTTGTTATTCCAATGTTAGCACTCCCTGCAGGTGCTCCAATCGTGCCCGACTTCACAAATTCTGCACTGTTGCCAACCCGATAGACCACTAGACCTTTCTTTCTCCATGGATACGTTTCTTGCATGATGATGATGCTCTGCGCAAGGGAGGTCGGTCCTTTCGAAATGATTAAGGGAATTTGTCCGTCATCCGAGGTTGTCAAGTTTGGAACATACCCGAAAGCAATGTTTGCCGCTGTTACCGAACTAGTAGAAGTCGCGGGCGTCGCCCCTTGCCCAGATAAAATTTTTGGTGTGGTCAGCGTACCATTACTAAACATGCCCTGGACCACTGTTAGAAAATTTTGTGCTGGAGTGGTATTCGTTAAATCTCCATTTACGCGATATGTACCGTTATTATCGTTGGCTTCAGAAAAGAACATAATTCCCAATTGTCGCGCATTGGCTACATCTACTCCCTGCTTCGCCTTGTCTAATCCACCTTGAATTGCTGGCACAGCCATTCCAGCCAACATCCCAATGATGCTGATCACGACCAGAAGCTCGACCAGTGTAAACGAGTTGGCTTTTAATATTTTTCGACCGCGAAGGAGTTTTCTCATAGCTGAAATGTGCACCACTCGCCACACTCTGTCAATTAACCATGACTAACACCCTTCTACAGGAACTCCTCTCCCTCACCATCCCCCATGATCGGATCGCTACCTCCCCCGCCCACCCCCGTGACTCCGCCCGCCTCCTCCTCCTACGCCGCGCCACTGGTGAGCTCACTGATCTCACCATTCGCGACCTCCCCTCCCTCCTCTCCCCGAAAAACCTTCTTGTCCTCAACAACTCGAAGGTCATCCCCGCCCGCCTCATCTGCTCCCAAAACCGCACCGAGCTCCTCCTCCTAGAAGAAACCAGCCCAGGTTGGTGGACCGCCCTCGGCACCCCTTCCAAACGCCTCCAACCCGGTACCACGGTTTTCCCCGATCCCGTCCCAGGATCCACACCTGTCGGTCCCGCCCCCCAACTTCGAGTGGAAAAATCGATCCCTGGCGGTCAACTCGTCCTGCGCGTTCTCGGCGACTCCCTCAATTTAGAGCAATATGGCCTGCCTCCACTTCCCCCCTACATTCTCAAGTCGCGCAAAGTTCAAGGCCAAACCGATTTCCAGCCCTCCGACCCAACCGACTACCAAACCACCTACGCCCAACCCCCAGGCTCCGTCGCCGCCCCCACCGCTGGCCTCCACTTTACCCCAGAACTCCTCGCCCACTTCCCCCACACCTTCGTCACTCTCCACGTCGGACTCGGTACCTTTCGCCCTATCAAAACAGAAGACTTTCGCGATCACCCTATGCACTCGGAACATTATGAAATCCCAACTGGCTTCGCCGAAAAAGCCGCCACCGCCGACAAACTTATCGCTGTCGGCACGACCTCCGCCCGCGTACTCGAATCCGCCCCCTCCCTCGCCCCTCATCAAGGCACCACCTCCGCATTCATTTATCCCCCCTACGAATTTAAAAGGGTCGGCGGTCTCCTCACCAACTTCCACCTCGCCCACTCCACGCTCCTCCTTCTCGTCGCTGCCTTCGCCGGTCCCGACCTCACCCTCCGCGCTTACCGCTATGCCCTCGAGAAAAAGTACCGCTTCTTCAGCTTCGGCGATGCTATGCTTGTTCTATAAACTAAGGCTGCTTAGCCTCCACTTTTTTCGCCGGATCTTCCACTTCCACCAGATCAATTGTAAAAACCAGCGTCTCATTCGCCCCAATACTCCCCGCCGCCGTTCCTCTAGCCCCATAGGCCAAGTGCGAAGGAATCACCACCTCCCATTTATCTCCCTCCCTCATCCGCGGGAGCACCTCCTGCCAACCCATCACCGTCCGATCCACCCTCAATCGTGCCGGCTCACCCTCCTTCGATTTATCAAAAACTTTTCCATCCACATGCTTGCCCGCGTAATTCACCTTAATCCAGTCGCTTGTCTTTGGCGTCTTCCCCTTCCCCGTCGCCTCCACCTTGTACATAATCCCATTCTTTAATGTCTGCACTCCTTCTTGCTGCTTAAACTCTTCGCAGTACATCGCCCCTAAAGTAATATTTCGCCTCGCTCCCGTTTCCACCCCATCCTGCATCTTCTGCTTAACCGCTTCCTCGCTTGCCGCATCTGCCCCACCGTCCCCCTCTTCCGCATTCACCAAGCCTGTAAGACACAAGCCAAACACCCACGCCCAAACCAGCAAAGTTTTCATTCCCATAGCCTAACCACCTCCCCCACTTTCTGCCAACTCCTCCCGCTCAACCCAACTCCTCAAAACTGACCGCGCAGCGCAATCTGAAAGTATGGCGCCATCGTGCTGTTCACATTGTCATTGATCCGCGGAAAAGTGAATGTCCGCCACACCATCGCACCCCCCTCCGCCTGCACCGAAAGACCCGGCGATACTTCGTAGGAAACTCCTCCTCCCACTCGCGCCTCGAAATAATTAAGCAAAGCCCCCGATAAACTCCGATTCCCCAACACCTCCGGATCACTATCCGGCAAGCGCACATTCAAATTCAAAATATCACCTCCCACAAACAGTCTCATCCCCTCGATCGGCCTCCAATCAATCGTCGGCTTCGGCGCACTTCCATTCAACAACCAATCTTTTGCAAACCTCCAACGAAGCCCTGGAATCGGCAACACGGGGAAAAAATTAAAAACATCCGCTCGAATCGCAATAAACCACTGAAAATCATCATTAATGATATTCGTGAAAGCCGCCACCCCAGGCATGTTCACCTGATGCCAACCCAAACTTTGCAACGTCCCATACACCCCAGGCTCCAGCTGAATTCGCATCAACCACTCACTCTCATCATCCAACTGCACATCCACCCCGAAAATCGCATTCAATCCCTGCAGATTTTGCGGGAGTGGAATATTCGATCCGCTGTACCCAAACGAAAAAGTCTGCCAGTCCGCCCCCACAATCCCCACCAACCCATCCTCAATTCGCCGACTCGCCAATACCCCCACCTCCGCCGACTGCTCCGTGATCGCTCCTAATCCCTGTTTTAAACTCGCCGACGCCACATACCCGTAGTCCGATCCCACCTCAAAATTCCAATCATCCGTGGCTTGGCTTTTCGCTGGTCCGAATGGGGTTCTTCCGGGTCCCAAACGCACCGGAGCCAACGGATCCTCAATCTCCCCCTCAGGCGTGATCGGCCCAGGCCCTGGCTCCTGAGCAGAAAGCACCCCACCAACAGCCAATCCTAAGGCCATTATTCCCAGATATTTAAGGTGTAAGAACCTGCTCACGACCAACGATTTAATATACGATTAACCTTCAATTCCAAGCCTAAACCCATCCCTTCTCAACCTCCCTTAATCCTCTTGGAAATCTCTTCACAAGCCCCCTTCACCTCTCGCATAAACATTCCTTCACCCACCATCCTCGCCGTCGCTTGGTCAAGCTGCCGTGGATCAGTTTCTACCACATCCACCCGGCAGACGAGCGACTTCCCCTCCCCGTAAGGCCAAATTCCATAAAGGCTAATCGAGCCAAAATACCCACTCGAAACCCAGTATCCCATATCCGCAACCTCCCATCGTCCTCCCACCCCAGCCCGAGCCACCCCACATCCCAAGCCCACCGCAGGCGACTTATCCACCTCCATCAACTGCCAGTAGTCGTTCACCAAAATTTTCTCTTTTGCATTCCGCCCCCCCATCGCCACCGCCGTCAGCACCTTACGAAACTCATCTCGCACCGGTCCGTTCTCCTCCAGCACCTCCCTAAGCTCCTCATCAAAGTCTACCGCGCTCTCTGGCCCAGATGGCACCTTCCCATTCTCTTTCCAACCTCCCCGATGATAGGCCTGCACAATATCCTGCAAAATCCTCACCCAACCATCCACCTTGTCAGCCCTAATCATGCCCATCTGCTCGGGTTGAAGATGGTATTTCCCCACTTTCTGGTCAGCCGCACTCAAAAGTATATCAAAAGGCCCCTTTCCCAACGCCTCACGAAATTTCCCCCAAACCACTTCTGTAGGGGGTCGAGTAAAACTTTGAAATATTTTTACTGCCCCTCCCTCCGCCCAAGCAAAATCCTTCCCATTCGTCGGGTCAAAACCCAAAATAATTCCCGCCACCCTCTCTGGGCTTCCCTCCGCCAAAAAGAAAATCTTTGCCCCCAAAAAACCAGGACGTGCCCCTCCCACCAACCACTTCTGCCCCACCACCTCCCCTTGATTCAGCTCCTCGATCGGTACCGTAAAACCCATCCTCTCTAAATCCGACTTCCAGCTGAACTCCCTCCCTTCCTTACCCGCCAAAATCGAATCCCCTCTCAACCCCACCGATTTTCCCCCCTCCCGTAGCGTCACCTCCCCCGCCTCCTGAGCCCAGCCACTTGCCAACCCCAATAGACAAAGCATTCCCAGCCATCTTCCAGTCTTGACTCGAAATCTTTTTACCATAGGGTTTTATTCTTAACTCATGGCCCTCGCAACCAAAAGCAAGATCATCACCGGCAATCGCCTTCATGCGAAGGATACCGGCTCTTCCGATGTCCAAGTCGCCCTCCTCACCGAGCGTATCAATCATCTTTCCCTCCATTTACAGAAATCAGTCAAAGACTTCGCTTCACGGCGCGGCCTCCTCTCTATGGTCAGCCGGCGCCGCCGCCTCCTCGACTACCTCCATCGCACCGAACCCAAACGCTATCGCACTCTTCTTGAAAAACTAAACCTGAGGAAATAACTCACCGAAACTCACTACCCCCCAAGTCCCCTCCGAGCGGGAAACCCCATCTCCAGCCCGAGCTGAGCAGATGACACCACGCAGGCTCCCTGGCCTCCGCGGTGTCCTCTGAAGCCACCCGAGCTGGATCTAAGTTTCCTTCCCCGTCCCAAGAATTTCCTCTCTCTGGGCCGTGCTCTGCCGTGACCCACCTTAAAACTATGAGCCAAAACCACAAATCCCTAACCGCCCGTGTCGGCGATCGCGACCTCACCATCGAAACCGGAAAACTTGCCAAACTCGCCGACGGCGCTGCCCTCGTCACTATGGGTGAAACCATCATTATCGTTACCGCCGTTTCCGCCACCAAAGTTAAAGATGGCCAAGACTTCTTCCCCCTCACCGTCGAATACAAAGAAAAGGCCGCCGCCGTCGGTCGCATCCCCGGAAGCTACTTCCGCCGCGAGGGCCGCCCCACCGAGAAAGAGATCCTCACCTGCCGAATGATCGATCGCCCTCTGCGTCCCCTCTTTCCCAAAGGCTACTACTACGACACCCAAGTCATCGCCATCCTCCTCAGCGCCGACGGCCAAAATGATCCCGATATCCTTGCCCTGAACGGCGCATCTGCCGCCCTCATGGTCTCCGATATTCCTTGGGCCGGCCCCATCGCCGCCGTCCGTGTCGCTCGCGTTGCCGGCAAGTTCATCGCTAACCCGACCCATAACGAAAATGCCGAGAGCGATCTCGACCTCGTTTACGTCGGCACCGAAACCGAACCTCTCATGATCGAAGGAAGCGCCCGTGAACTCCCCGAAAAAGAGTTCAAAGCCGCCCTCGCCTTCGCCCAAGACGCCATCCAACCCATCATCAAGATTCAAAAAGAACTCGCCGCCTCCTGCGGCAAGACGAAGCGCCAAGCCCCTCTCCTTCTCGTCAAAGACGAACTCCTAGAGATCGCCTACAGCGTCGCGGGCTCCCGCATTGAAGCCGCCATCTACCAACCCTCCAAGGTCGCACGGCACCAAGCCGTCAACGCACTCAAAGATGAAGTTAAGGCCAAGATCCTCGAGAAATTCGCCACTGCCACTCCATTCGAAATTTCCCAAGCTTTTGATTACCTCCAGAAAAAGGCCTTCCGCACCAGCATCCTCGACAAAAATAAACGATGCGACGGACGTCCTGCCGACAAGGTTCGTACTCTCACAGGCGAGGTCGGCATTCTTCCTCGCTCCCACGGCTCCTCCCTCTTCGCCCGAGGCGAAACCCAAGCCGTCTGCTTGGCCACCCTCGGACCGTTAGACGAAGCCCAACAGATCGACGCTTACACCGGTGGCGTCAGCAGCAAACGCTTCCTCCTTCACTACAACTTCCCTCCCTTCTCCGTCGGCGAAACCGGCCGCTTTGGAGGCCAAAGCCGTCGCGAAATCGGCCATGGCGCCCTTGCTGAGCGATCCATCGAACCTGTCATCCCCTCAGGAGCCGAGTTCGGTTACGCCGTTCGAATCTCCTCAGAAATTATGGAGTCCAACGGTTCTACATCCATGGCCTCCGTTTGCGGTGGCACCCTCGCCCTACTCGATGCAGGCGTACCCATCAAAGCCCCCGTCGCCGGAATCAGCGTAGGACTCGTCACTGAGTTCGATGCCGCTGGCAAGAAAATGGTCCGTCACCAAATGCTCACCGATATCATCGGCAGCGAAGACCATTTCGGAGACATGGACTTCAAATTGTGCGGCACCCCTACAGGTGTGACCGGGTTTCAACTCGATCTCAAACTCCCTGGCCTACCTCTTTCGCTTCTTAACGATGCGATCGATCGTGCCACCACCGCCCGTCACGAAATTCTTAAGTTCATGGCCTCCGTCATCCCTGCGCATCGTGACAAACTCTCCCCCTACGCTCCGCAGATCGAAACCCTTAAGATCCCCCAAGACAAAATCGGACTCCTCATCGGACCCGGTGGCAAAACCATTAAAGGCATCTGCGCCGAAACGGGTGCCGAAGTTAACGTCGAGGACGATGGCACGGTACGTATCTACGCTAACACCAGTCCAGCCATGGTCCGCGCCAAAGAACTTATCTCGGGCCTCACCGGGGATATCGAAGTTGGAAAAACCTACAAAGGTCGCGTCGTCTCCCTTAAAGATTTCGGCGCCTTCGTCGAAATCTTCCCTGGTCGCGACGGCCTCGTTCATATCTCGGAACTCGCCGAAGGCCGAATCGAACGAGTCGATGACGCTGTCAAAATGGGCGATCTTGTCGAAGTGAAATGCATCGGAGTCGATGACAAAGGCCGTGTGAAACTCTCCCGCAAAGCCGCTCTTCGGGATGCCTCAGGAACTAACGGTTCCCCAGGGCGCAACTAATCCTACTAGGAGAAAAATCATGGCCATTGCTCTAGGTACAAAAGCACCCGATTTCAGCCTCAAAACCAAACGAGGCGAAGACCTCAAGGACGTCAAACTTTCCGATAATTTCGGCAAGAAAAAGACCGTCCTTCTCTTCTTCCCCCTCGCCTTCACCGGTGTCTGTACCAAAGAACTCTGCGAAGTTTCGGGCGGTCTCGCTGCCTACGAAAAACTAGATGCCACCGTCTATGCCCTCAGCGTCGATTCTCCTTTTGCACAGGAAGCTTGGGCCGACAAGGAGGAGATCTCCCTCACCCTCCTCAGCGACCTAAATAAAGAAGTAAGCAAAGCCTACGGCACCCTCTTGCCCGATCTCATCGGTCTAGGATCCGTCAGCGCCCGTGCCGCCTTCGTCATCGATAAAACGGGAGTCATCCGCTACTCCGAACAAACCCCCACCCCTCTTGAATTGCCCAATTTCGACAAGATCAAAACCGCCCTCGCCTCCTGCTAACCCTTGGCGCTACTCCGCCCATTCAAACTTTGGTAGCGGCGCCATCTCCGATCTCGCCTTGCTCACCACCCATCCCCCCTTTAGCCCCTTATCCCTTAACCCTCTGTATTCCTTTCCGTCCTTAGCGACCTTTGTGTGAGATATCCTCTTCTTACCACTGCCCCATCTTGACTTTCGTATCCTTAATGAAAAAATAAGTTCATGATTAAAAGCCTCCTCCTCACTAGCTCCACTTTCTTCGCTCTCTGCTTGCTTGCCCTCGCCCAAGTCGAACCAGGGGAACCTGCACCCGACTTCAACCTCAAGGACTCGAAGGATAATTCCCAAAAACTCTCCACCTACAATGGTAAATTCGTCGTCCTCGAATGGATGAACCCCGAATGTCCCTTCGTTAAAAAACAATACTCCAGCGGTAATATGCAAAAACTCCAAAAGGAGTACACCGCCAAAGGCATCATCTGGCTCTCGATCATCTCATCCGCCCCAGGCAAACAGGGTCACTGCACCGGACCCCAAGCCGAAGCCAACCGCAAAGATATGGGGGCTTCTCCCACCGCCGTCCTCCTCGATCCCTCAGGGGATGTCGGCCAGAAATACGGCGCAAAAACCACTCCCGATATTTTTATCATCAACCCCGATGGAAAAGTTATCTACGCGGGTGCTATCGATAGTATCCCATCTGCCAACCCCGCCGATTGCGCCAAAGCAACCAACTACGTTCGCGAAACCCTCGACGCCGCCCTCGCTGGAAAACCCGTCCCTACTCCCCAGACGAAATCCTACGGTTGTAGCGTAAAATACTGACTTCTAGCTCCTCAGCGCCCATTCGCCTAGCAAGCTAGTGCTTTACCGAAAAGCCAACCGCCGAATCTTCACCCCAAGCTTCTCCGAAAGCTTTTCTTTTAGTCCCATCCTCCGCCCAATCTCGTGACGCCTCGTCGAACTTAAACAACGAATCCAAGCTACCCCCTTGAAGCCATTGATATACTCCAACATCGATTCCTGAGCCGTCTCCTCTCCCGCCACCGCCGCCCAAACCTCCTGCATCCGAATCTGCCCGCCCCGCACTCGATTCTCTACTTTCTCCACCACCTCTGCCATCAACCTCCTCCGCATCCCTGAAGCCTTCGCCTTTAAATCAGGCTTAAATTCAAGGCCCGCCTCCCCAGCCGCCTTCCCATACAGCTCCAACTCCCGCGCCGTCATCCCCCGCCCATGTGCCTGTCTAAACGCCTCCCGTAAACCTGCCGCGGTCGATTCCCTTGCCGCCAACTGATCGTAAGTCTTTCTCTCAATTTTTAATTGATCTACATCCGTCGCCGACCTCATCCCCAAACACTCGACCTGCGCCTTTCTTCTCATGGTTAAATACTCCGCCCGCGTCACCTTCAACCAAGGCCGCTCCGCTGTCCCATCCCCAATGTAACGATAGAGCCCAACTTGATCCGTGGCCGATCTTCGCCGAATCGATTTCATCTCCCGCCCTAACCCCAACATTCGATACGCCCCGAGCTCTTTCCTCTTGTCCTCGCTATCTCCTTGGCTCCACGAACGATCTCTCACCCCTCCACCCTACCCGCGCCAAAAGCACCGCCCCCAGCAAAAACCAGACCCCATTGAGCAAAATCGCCCCACGCATTCCGAATAACACCACCAAACCACCGAAGAGCAAAGGCCCCACAATCCCCGCTAACTTCCCCGCAAACCCCCACAAACCGAATAACTCACCCTCCCTCCCCTCTGGCGTAAGCTCTGCTACCGCCGCTCGCCCTGCCGACTGCAACCAACCCATCCCTACCCCCGCCAACGCAGCCACCCCATAAAAGGATTCTACTGATCGACTGTAAAATGCGGCTACACTCACCAACACCCACACGCCTAAGGAGCTCAACAACACCCACTTCGACCCCACCCGATCCTGCCAAGACCCTGTCGCCAGTGCCCCCACCGCAGCCGCCACCTGCAAACAGACGAACAACTTCACTGTCCCCTCCAATGTAAAACCAATCTCCTGCGTCGCATAAATCGAAGCAAACCCCACCACCGCACTCAGCCCCGATAACGCAACCGCAAGACCGGTCAATAACCACACCAGTTCGGGATGCTCACCCAGCGTCCGCCAAATCACTCTCCAACCCAGCTCAACCGCCTCACCCATCCTCGGCACCGCTCGTTCCCGCAAAAAAAGCATCGTCGGCAAAGACGCCAAAAACATAAAAAACGCCGTCGCCAAAAAAACCTTCCTCGTCGCCCATTCCCCACCCTCGCGCAAAAGAAATAACGCCAAGCCCAACGAACTCAACCCGCCCAGATACCCAAAAGCCCAACCATACGCACTCACCCGACCCCTCTTCCCTGATTCAGCTAACTCAGGCAAAAACGACGCCACCAGATTCTCCCCTAATAAAAAAGCCCCGTTTGCTATTACCAGCAACATCATCGCCCCAATCACCCCCCACTTGACCCCACCCAACAGCACCGTCGACACCACACATAGCACCGTCGACACCACTAGCGCCTTTTTTTTCGACGCCCGCCGATCCGCCCAACGCCCTAGAAATGGACCCACCCCCATCGCCAGCCCAGCTGAGACCGATAGCGTCGTGCCCCAAGCAAACTCCGCCCAACTCGCCGCACCACAGATAGTTTTCGTAAAATAAACTCCACCCACCACCGTGATCACCACCGTAACAAACGCGCTGTTTGCAAAGTCGTACCAACACCAAGCGAAAATCTCTCCCTTCCCCGCAGGCCCAACTCTCTCTCGCCCCTTCATGGCGTCGGAGGCGCAATCCTCTGTAAATAATCCCACGAATAAATTCCACTCCCATGGCCATCATCCCACGTAGGCTGAATCGCATACCCCCCAACCCTCTGCATTCCCTTCAAACGAAAACTCTCCTCCGTCAACTTTTGCCCCAGCCCTGGCACCGATCGCGTCAAACCAGGTTCCCCCGCACAAGCCGCACAAGGGCAGCTCTTTCTCAAATCTTCCAGCGCCAGATAACTTTCCTTTCCGTCGGGCCACCGAATAGCCAACTCCGCCCCAATGACCTGCAAGTCAGTTGGGGTAGCCAGAGAGACCTCTAGCTCGCCAACGGAAATAGCGCCGTTAACCGACGCACTTCACCCCGCACGACTTCCAACCCCGCAGGATCATTCCGTTTTTCCAAGGCTTGATGGATCAAATTCGCAATATCGAACATTTCCGACTCCTTCATTCCCCGCGTCGTCATCGCAGGCGTCCCTAATCGAATCCCCGAAGGCCGCATCGGCGAAGCCGTATCAAACGGAATCGAGTTCTTATTCACTGTAATCCCAGCCGCATCCAACGCCTCCTGCGCTATCTTGCCATCCATCCCCGCAGGTCTTAGATCCACTAACATTAAATGATTATCCGTTCCCCCAGATACAATCTTGTACCCGTGTTTCTTCAATCCCTCCGCTAACGCCCGCGCATTCCTCACCACCTGCGCTTGATACAACTTAAACTCAGGCTTCAGCGCCTCCAGAAAACAAACCGCCTTCCCCGCAATCACGTGCATCAAAGGTCCACCCTGCACTCCGGGGAATACCATCGAATCAATCTCTTTAGCGTACTTCGCCTTACATAAAATAATCCCACCGCGCGGTCCTCGCAGTCCCTTGTGTGTCGTCGTCGTCACAAAATCCGCATAAGGCACCGGACTCGGATGCACTCCCCCTGCCACTAACCCCGAGACGTGCGCCATATCCGCAAAAAGTAGCGCCCCCACCTTGTCTGCAATCTCCCTCATTCTTGCATAGTCCAGTAGGCGAGAATAAGCCGAAGCCCCTACCGTGATCATCTTCGGTTTGAACTCCAACGCGGCCTTTTCCAGCAATTCGTAATCGATCCGTTCGGTCGTCGGATCAACTCCATAATGCCGCACGGTGTAGAACATTCCGGAAAAGTTCTTCGGATGCCCATGGGTCAAGTGCCCCCCGTGCGCCAAATCCATCGTCAGAATTTTGTCCCCATGCTTCAGAAAGGCGAAATAGACCGCCGTGTTCGCTTGCGCTCCCGAATGGGGCTGCACATTCGCATGCTCTGCCCCAAACAACTCCTTCGCCCGATCAATCGCCGCTTGCTCCACCTCATCCACAAACTCGCATCCCCCATACCACCGCTTCCCAGGATAACCCTCAGCATACTTATTCGTCAGACAAGACCCCTGCGCCTGCATCACCGCAGGACTGGTAAAGTTTTCCGAAGCGATTAGCTCAATATTTTCCGATTGACGCCGGTGCTCACGCCGAATGGCTTCGGCCACCAATCCATCCGTCCTCGCCAGATCAGCGCCCACAGGATCATCGGTACTCGCCCCCCCCATCCCCTCCAGCCGGTTAATTCTCTCCTCATACCGTGCGCCCGCAAAGGGAGTCGCAATCCACTCCTGTACGCACGCCCGCGCATCTGCCGCACCCAACTCATCCGCCCCCAAGCACAACACATTTGCGTGAAACCGCTCCCGCGCACAACGCGCCGCCTCGGGCGATCCTGCCACCACCGCCCGCACCCTAGGAAACCGGTTTGATGCCATGCACAATCCCATCCCCGATCTTCCCACCACCACCGCCCCTTGAATCCTTCCTCCTCGAATTGCTTGCGCTACCGCCTGCGCAATCTCGGGATACTCCGCCCCATTCCCTGCCGGCAAATTAAAAACCGTACAACCCTCTTGCCTCAACACCTCCCTCGCTTCCGATAGAAGAACTCTCCCCGCCGAATCCCCAGCCAACCCAATACAGATCTGCCCCGCCGCCGCACTCGCGGATGTCGCCACCACTCCACTCTGCACCACCTCCATCAGGAACGGGATCGACTGCTGAATCTGATCCCGACATGCCCGATACACCCCTACCGCTTGGCCAATCGGATCATCCACCTCCCGTTCATCAGGGGAGAGACCAGGCTGGAATTCACGCAGTAGGAAAATTTTATCCGCTGCCGCCGGATACAGCAGAAGCATTGAATCGAGATGCCCATAGGTCATGACAAAAATATAGTCCGCCTTACGTACCAACTCAGCCGTAGTGGGTTGACTCCTTTGCCGCGAAATGTCACATCCCAAATCCCTCATCACCTCAACCGCGTACGGGCTGGGCGCCTGCCCTAAAACTGCACCGATTCCCGCTGAACTAAAAGTAACCTCCCGACTCTCACCCAAGGCTAGTCGCGACAACCCTTCCGCCATTGGGCTTCGGCAAACGTTGCCCGTACAAACAAAAAGTACATTTTTCATCTTGGGGGTTCCTAAATAAAGGAATGTCTAACTTGGCCTCGGAAAAGGCTTGGGTCAAATGCCGCTCTCCTCGTCGGTGGTACTTTTCGAATCGCGCGAAGTAAGTCCCCCGCCCTTTGTAAACACCGATCCTGCGGGGGTCTTTTCACTTCACTCTCCTTCGCCGTGCCGGTTGTTGGAATATACTCCTCTAAATCAATCTCTTCTTCCTTCATCAAGGACGCTTCATTGGGTCTCTTGATCGGAGGAACTTCCGCTACCGTTGAGGCAATCGTCGCCTCTCCCCCAGGCCAAATCTCCGTATCCACAAACCCTCCCCCCGCCAAATCCACATCCGCAGGCAAAGGCCGACCCGTTTCCGTCTGCCCCCCTGGCAGAACAATCTCCCCCTGCATCCGAAAAAGAGAGCGTCCCGAAGATAATCGCGTCTCCGCTAGCCAACCCAACTGACCCGCTGTTGATTGCCCTAATAAAATCCCACCCCCACGCTCCTGCAAAATCGAGGCCACCAACTCACCTGCCCCGCGCAGATTTGGCCCCACCAGAACGATCAAGGGAGTACTCAACCCCAAGCCCAAGGGTTGCCGATCCGAACGAAACACTTTTTCCCGCCCTGCCCCATCCTTCCAAGTGAAAAGCACCTCTCCAGGAGTAACGAAAAGCCCGCACACCTCCGCCACCGCTTCCAAACTCTGCGACGGCAAGCACTCCCGTAAATCAAGCACCGCACCCAACGGATTCTTCTGCCGCCACACCGCCCAATCTCTTCCGATCGCTTCCGCTAAAGCGGGACTTAAATTCCGTACCCTCCAGTACGCCATATTTCCAGGAAGCCACTCCGCCACCCACGGCCTCTCAGGGGACGCCGTCT
Source organism: Aliarcobacter sp. (assembly GCA_041730685.1). Lineage (GTDB taxonomy): Bacteria > Verrucomicrobiota > Verrucomicrobiia > Methylacidiphilales > Verrucolacustridaceae > Verrucolacustris. The sequence goes on along the minus strand of JBGSBI010000004.1, from coordinate 24,919 downwards.
TCCCTGGCTCCGTCACCGCCATCCGCCCTCGAGTCTGCTCAAGCACTCGACTCATTTTTATCGGCGTCGCCTCCGCTGGAATTCCCCCAACCTCCGCTCCTAAAAGACGCGCAATCTCCACCGCCTCCGCAGGCTTCAACCCACTCACCGGTTGCGGCGCAGGCAACGCCGCAGGCCTCATCGGCACCGAACTCATCGAAGCCGCCGAGGGAGCCCGATTCCGCGCCCGAATCTTTTCCATGACCCCCGTCAGCTTCCCTGCAATCAGAGGAAGCTTGGGCGACACCCAAACCCCGACAAAAGCCCCCACCGCTAGTAGTGAAAGAATACGCACCGTTTTCATCAAGCTCCTAGCTTAGCCTCTTACTTTCATTCTGCCACCCCCACCTACGAGGCCTCGCAAACAACTTTTCCTAAAGCCCGATGCCCGATATCCCCGCGAAAATGCATTCCCGCAAAGGAAACCCCCTGCACCGCTTCATAAGCCCGCTCACGCGCCGTGCGCAGGTCATCCCCCCAACCCGTCGCCGCTAACACCCGCCCTCCCGAGACCACCAACTCCGACCCTTCCTTTTTCGTTCCCGCATGAAAAACCACCGAGCCTACCCCTCCCCTGCCCATCTGAATTTTCTGCCCCAAAATTGGCTGCGCAGGATAACCTGGCGCCGCTACCACCACCGTCAACGCCGCTCCCTTACGGATTTGCACCGAAAGGTTCGATAAATCCCCATCGGCCGCCGCCCCCAGCAGATCCCAAAGCGGCGTTTCTAATAACGGTACCAGCACCTCCGTCTCGGGATCTCCAAAACGGCAATTAAACTCCAAAACCTTCGGTCCCTCACTCGTCAACATCAACCCCGCATAAAGAACCCCCCGATACTCAATCCCCCTCGCCCGCAAACCCTCCAAAGTAGGGCGAAGCACCTTCTCCTCTACCTCGCGAAGCAGGGCGGGAGTCCCCCTCGGCGCCGGCGCATACGCCCCCATTCCTCCCGTGTTCAAACCCGTATCCCCATCCCCCACCCGTTTGTGATCCTGCGCCGAAGGTAAAATCACCAATCTTTTCCCATCCGTCACCGCATGAATACTCAGCTCCTCCCCCTCCAAAAACTCCTCAATCAGCACCCTCGCTCCCGCCTCCCCAAAAACTCGTCCCTCCATCATCTCACGAATCGCCTGACCCGCTTCCGCATGACTCCCCGCCATCACCACCCCCTTTCCCCCAGCCAACCCATCCGCCTTGACCACTTGCCGCGAAGGAAGCGAATCACTAAATCGAATCGCCTCCTCCAGATCCGTAAAAGAACCCGCTCGTGCCGTAGGGATTTTCTGAGCAACCAGCAACTCTTTGCAGAACGATTTGCTACCCTCCAACTGCGCCCCATCCGCCCCAGGACCAAACACCCTCAATCCTACCTCCCTCAACCGGTCCGCTAATCCTGCACATAACGGCACCTCAGGCCCTACCACCACTAATCCAGGCTTCTCCTTTTTCGCCCAATCGGTGATTCCCACCAAATCCGTTACCCCAAAAGGAAGGTTAATCCCAATCTCCGAACTCCCCGCATTTCCCGGAGCGAACCAGATCTTCTTTATCCGCGGATCCTTTGCGAAACCCCACCCCAAGGCATGTTCCCTCCCCCCACCCCCAATGATCAGCACACTAAATGTCTCAACCATTAAGCGTTCTGTTCTCGCAACTTTCAGCCAATGCGAAAGCAAAGATTTTTTCTTAGCAACGGGATTTCACGCCGTCGACCAACCGAGTACTCTATTGCTCATGTCCTCTTGCCCTTTTCTCGGCTTATCCGAGCGCCTTCGCCTCACCGGTCGCAAAAAACCGATCCCCCTCACCCACTCCGCGAAAGCTTTTTTTCAACTGCTCCAGTCTGAAAAAGAAGCTCCCACCATCGCAGCTTCCCGCATCCAACAAGCCCAAGCCCAAATCACCAAATCAGGCACCTACCAACTCACCCTCCCCGAACTCACCTACGGATGCCGCCTCGCTTGGCGCAACAGCGTCCGTTGTGTCGGTCGCTTTTTTTGGTCCAAACTAGATGTTCTCGACCAGCGCCACGCTTCTACCGAAGAGGACATCTATCACGGTTGCCTACAGCACATAAAACACGCCACCCACCAAGGCGACATCCGCTCCACCGTCACCGTATTCCCTCCCGCCGATTCAAAAGGGCGCGGCCCCCGAATCTGGAACTACCAACTCAGCCGATACGCCGGCTACCGAATCAATAAAAAACAAATCCTCGGCGATCCCGCCGAAGCCGATTTCACCGACCTCTGCCTTCACCTAGGCTGGACCCCACCAAAAAAGCGCACCCCCTTCGATCTCCTCCCCATCGTTATCTCTCTGCCTGAAAAAAAACCCCGACTTTTTCCACCACCAAAAAAAGTCACCCAAGAAGTCTCCATCCGCCATCCCGACTCCCCTTGCCTCAACTCCCTTCGGCTTCGCTGGGTTGCGCTCCCCGTCGTTTCCAATATGAGACTCGAAATTGGAGGCATCAGCTTTCCCGCCGCGCCCTTCAGTGGTTGGTATATGGAGACCGAGATAGGAACTCGGAACTTTGCCGATGAAAATCGCTATAACCTTCTACCTGATGTTGCTCGTTGCTTCCGCCTCGACACCTCTCGGCCATCCACCCTTTGGAAGGATCGTGCCCTCGTCGAGCTAAACCGCGCTGTTCTCCACTCTTTTCAAAAAGCAGGGGTTCGCATTATCGACCACCACTCCGCCTCCGCCTCGCATTTGCGCTTTGAACAAGACGAATCGAAAAAAGGAAGGTCGGTACGCGGACTCTGGGAATGGCTTATCCCCCCTCTCTCCGGGTCCACCTCCCCACTTTGGAACCGCTCCTACGATCCCACCGAGTACTCCCCTAACTTTCTTACTCAAAAAAGCCCCTACTAATTTTACCCCATGCGCACCTCACTCTTACTTGTCATTCTCCTCACTCTCTCCACCGGCCAAGCTCAAACTCTGCCCACTTTTCCATGGCCCGATGGAGAGAAACTCACCTACCTCATCGATTACGGACCCCTAGACGCGGCCGAAGCCATCTTCACCGCAAAAAAAGAACCCAAACGCGAAGGGGTAGAACGATTTGAGCTTTGTCTCCGCTCCCGCGGTACCATCGAAGCCTTTTATCCCATCCGCAGTCGCCTCACCTCCCTCACCCAACTGCAACCTTGGCGCACTCTTGAATATATCCAGGACCGCAGCGAAGGCGGCAACGTCCGCAATCGCCGAACCCTACCCGACTACTCCGTCAAACTCGGCCGATTCTTCCCAGCCCCAGGAAAACCCGAAGAAAACTTTGATCTGCCCGAAGGTCCCGCCGAAGACTTCGGTTCCATGCTCTACCATGTTCGCGCGTACCCATGGAAAGTCGGCGAATCCATCACCTGGAATGTTGTCGAGAACAAGGAACCCCTCTTTTCTAAAATGACCTGCCAACAAATCGGAACTCTCCAAATCGAAGACGATCCCCCACGCCCCCTCATTGAAATCCTCGGCCAACCCTTCGGCCCTTCCACCCGCCACCAAGGCTGGCTCAAACTCTGGATGACCGACGACGCTCGCCGCATTCCCGTTCTCGCCAAACTCAAATTTCAGTACGGAACCTTCCTCATTCGCCTCATTCGAGGTGGAGGCCCCAGTCTCGACTTCCAACCCGATGGCCAACCCGTTCCTATCCTCTCCGAATCCGACCCCTCTTCCACTCCCTAATATTTTCTTCCCCTCTCTACCCTCCCTGCCCGAGCCTTTTTTATGACCCGCCTCATCCTCGAAGCTTCAACCTCACCCGCCTCCTGGGCTTTTATTCAAAAAGGCAAAGCCATTGCCTCAGGCACTCTCCCAGGGACCGTCGCCGCTACTCTTATCCCCTCTCTGCAAACTCTTCTGCCCAACCCGCCAGCACCTTCACAAATTCTTGTCGGAGTAGGACCAGGCTCTTTTTCAGGAATTCGCTCCGCCATCGCCTCCGCCCACGGCATGGCCGCCTCTTGGCGTTGTCCCGTCCTCCCTGTCCGCAGCACCGGCGCCATCGCCTACCACTATCCCGACACTCCTCTTCTCGGTATTTTCTCCGATGCCCGCCGCGGCGACATCTTCGCCACTTTCTTCTCTATGGGGAAACTCCACACACCAACCCAAGTCCACCCCGCCACCTCTCTGCCCTCTCTCCTAACCCGCTGCACTCTTGCCGTCACCTCCGACGCCCTCCCAGGTGTCGACAAAAAGATATCCACCCACGCCACCGACCTCGCCTCTTACCTCCAAACCCACGAACTCGAGCCTGATCTTCCCCTCGAACCCATCCATCTCCGCCCCACCATGGCCACAAAATAAAACTACCCCACCACCACATTTTTAGGCTCTCACCCCTCTTTCCCACCCCTTATCCTCATCCTATGAAAATTCCCGGCGACGTCCGCACCTGGTGCGAGATTTCTTTTCCTGCCCTCCGCCACAACCTCCGCACGGTACGCCTTTCTCTCCCTCCCAAAACCCAGATTCTCGCCGTCGTTAAAGATAACGCCTACGGTCACGGTCTCATCCCCATCACTCGGGCCCTCGCCAAGGCTGGATGCGAAGAGTTCGCCGTCGCTTTCGTTTCCGAGGGCGCTCAACTCCGCGGCGCTGGAATCCGCCAACCCATTCTCCTTCTCGGATCCACTCTCGCTGCCGAATTCCCCTGCGCCCTACAACATCGTCTCACCATCACCCTCTCCTCCCTCACCGAAGCCCGCGAGCTCGTCCGCGCCGCCACCCGAGCCAAGACCATCGCCCTCGTCCAAGCTAAACTCGATACCGGCATGAACCGCCTCGGGGCCACCCCGCAGGAATTTTTAAAGCTCCTTTTCTTTATCGCCCAACAACCATCCCTCGATCTCGTCGGAACCTTAACCCACCTCGCCTGTGCCGATTCCAATCCCGCCTTCACCCGCCGCCAATTAAAATCCGCCTTCCTCTTGCCCAAGAGTCTCCCCCACCACTGGGCCAACTCCGCCGCCTCTTTCCAAACCACTCCCTTTTCCCCTACCCACGCTCGCCCAGGTCTCGCCCTTTACGGCATCCACCCCACCGCCCGCTCCTCCCCGCCCCTCCAACCCGTTCTTGTCTGGAAATCCCGCATCCTCCTTGTCCGCACCGTAGCTCGCGGAGAAACCATCAGCTACGGCGCCTCTTTCCGCGCCACCCGCAATCTTCGCGTCGCTACCGTCGCCACCGGCTACGCCCACGGTTTGCCCCGCTCCCTTTCCAATCGCGGCCACGCTCTAATCCAAGGTTGCCTCTGCCCAATCCTTGGTCGCGTCACCATGGATATGACTCTCCTTGACGTTACCCGCGTCCCTAATCCTCGCCGCGGTAACAAAGTCGTCTGGCTCGGCCAATCGGGTCGACTCACCCGCACCGCCACCGACCTAGCCCGTGAAGCCGATACCATCCCATGGGAAATCTTTACCCGCATCAACCCATCCCTCCCCCGATTCTCCGCCTGAAACCTTCTCCGCTCCTCAATCTCGTCCTCGGCTTCACCGCCCTCTTCACTGCGGTCATCCTACCCGTCCGCTTCCAAGCCATCGACGAACGTCTCCTCATCGCCGCTGGCCAAGGTACCACCCCCCTCACCGAACTCGCCGCCTCTCTTCTCAACTCCGAACACCTCGGTGCTGGCCTTCGCCTCGCCCTCCTCGCTCAATCCATCCACCTTCCCGAAAGCGATGCCGTTCTCCAGTCCGCCCGTACTCTCCTCTCCTCCCGCCCCGATCTCGCCTCCCTCGGTACCCGCGATCCCCGCCTCGAACTCATCCTCGCCACCTCAGGCCTCGCCTTCGAAACTACCGCCTCCTCACCTCCGCCCACCCTCACTCTCCTACTCCGTGAATCGGTTCGTCTTCGCCTTCGCCAAAACCTCCGCTCCAATCCCTCCCCTGGCGTCCAAACTCTTCTCGATACTCTCTCCCTTCCTCCACTCCCACCCCTTCTCCCCGCGACAAGCCCAGGCGGACAACCCCTCGAAGCCGTCCTCCTTCTCACCGCTCACCTTCTTGATACCGCCGCCTTTTCTCCCCCCGTCGCCAACGAAATAAAAACATCCGCCACCGATTCCCTCCAAGAACAATCTCTTCGCCCCCTCCAACCAACTCTCCTTGCCCTCCTCTCCCTCAGCCGCCGCTATGACTACGATTCCCTCCGAGAAATCCTCGGCACCATCCAATCCCTCCCCACCCTCATCTGGCTTTCTGAACAAATCCGCACCCCCTCCGAACCCGCCGACCTCCTCCTCGCCGCCTCCCTCTGGACCAACCCCGCCGACCTGCTCCCACTCCTACCTCTCTCCGCAACTCAACCTTGGAAACCTCTCTCCACCGCCATCGCCTCAGGCCGTGGCTCCGTCCAACTCCTCATCTCCCGCCACGTCCCCATTCTCTCCAGCTCAGTTCCCCTTCCCACTTCCTGGGTCCCGTCCCTCCTTCACTTTGAAAAACCCCTACTCCTTCTCCGCCTTGTCCTTCTCCTTTCAGGTTCCTGGTTTCTTATCGCCGCCCTCTGGCAACTCCTTCCAGGTCTTGCCCCCACCAGCCCAGGCCCTTGGCGACCCGCCCCACGCCTTGCCCAAGCAACCCTCCTCGCCCTCCTACTCGGTACCCTTTTAGAACCTGCCCTTCTCCACCCTCGCCCCTATCCAAAATATCGATTGAGTCTCGCCCATCCCGCCCCATCCACTACAATCCAATCTCACCCTAGGAGTGCCATGGATCCCACTAATCTTATCACCCTCGCCATCTTCCTTGGCCTGCAAATCACCGTCTACCGAATCTGCCTCCGCCGCATCCAACAAATCGAGAACGGCCCAGGCGATCCTAATCTCAAACTCCGCCTCCTTGAAAATGAGGACAATCTTTTTGATGCAGGTCTCTATGTCGGAATCGCTGGCACCGCCACCGCCCTTGTCCTCCAAGTCATCGGCGTCATCCAACCCAGCCTCCTCGCCGCCTACGCCTCCAACCTCTTCGGTATCGCTTGCGTCGCCATCGTTAAAATCTTCCATGTACGCGCTCTCAAACAACGCCTCCTGCTTCCCCCACAAAAATCATAAACTGTGAACCCGCGAGGCCCCGCCCGCCGACGCTCCCGCCATGAATAAAACTCTCCTCCTCATCCTCTGTGATTTCCTCCTCCTCAATCTCCTCGCCCTCACCCGCTGGGATAAAAACGACCTCCCTCCACCCCCTCTCCCTTTAGCCAGCCAACCCACCTCCGCCCGCGAAGACGTCGTCGCCGCCCTCCGCCTCACCCTCGAAGAAGAACGCGCCAACCGCGAAAAACTCGCACGCGACCTTACCTCCACTCAAGCCGAGTCCACCACCCGCGCCACCATCCTCGATCAAGCACGCGCTCGCACCACCGAACTCTCCGAACGCCTCCAGAAGAAAGAACAAGAATCCCTCCGCCTCACCCAGCAAGCAGGCCTCGAAGCAGAACGCGCCCGCGCCGCCCTCGAATCCGCTCGCGCCGAAGCCATCACCCTCCGCCAAGCCGAGGAGAAACTTAAAACCGAAACCGCCACCCTGCGATCCCAAATCGCCTCCGCTAATCTCGTCGCTCGTAGCGCCGAAGAACGTTCCCGCTTCACCGAAGCCACCCTGCGCACCGCCGAAGACGAAAAAAAGAAGCTCCTCGAACAAAACCAATCCCTATCCAAAGGAGTCACCCAACTCGCAGAAAAAAACGGCGAGATCACCAAGGAAATTCGCGAATATCGCCCCGTCGCCCCCAACGCACTCTACGCCGACTTCCTTGCCCGCCGCGCCACTGTCCTCCTCCTTGCCGAACGCCCCTCCGCCCAAAGCTCCTCCCCCCGCCGCCGCGAATCAAAATCGGTTCTTCTCACCGATGGCTCCCGCACCGTCGCCCTCATCCCACTTTCGCAAACTCCCTTCACCCTCGGCGACGCCCAAGGCACCTGGAGTTCCCTCTCTGGCACTCTCACCCTCCCTCCCCCCTCCAATTTTCCCCAACCCATCCCATCCCTCTACGCCCTCAAACAAGGCGATCCTCGCCTTCTCCTCGCGCCCGTCGATCCATCCGAAACCAACCGTATCGCTTCCTCCACTTACCGCCTCGCCACCGATCCCTTCCGATTTTCCAAAAGTCTCCTCGTCCACCCTAACGGCGAATCTTACGGTGAATGTACCTTCCGCCTCGCCCCAAACTTGCCTGGCTACCTCGAAATGGATTCCCGCTTCCTCAATCGACTCCAAGGCGAATACGCCCCCAGCTCGGGTGATTGGGTCCTTACCCTCGGTGGTGAATTCCTCGGCATCATGGTCAACGACCGCATCTGCGCCCTTGTCACCTCACTCGAACCCGGCCTTCCACTCCCCCTCAACCCCAAAGGCGCCGAACGCACCGTCGGCGAAACCCTCTCCTCCCTCAAACGAGCCACCGCCTCCCTCGATTCCATTCTTCGCTAACTTGTCACATAATCGTGCTTCCCCCCCTCTCCTTCCTCCCTAGTAATACCAAAAGGCGATGAGCGAACAGATTCTCACTTTCGATAACGCACGAGCCCTCTCCGATCTCTACGCCTCCGACGAATCCCTCCTTCGCGAAACTGAGACCCTCCTCGGCGTCAAACTCATCTCCCGCGATGCCATCCTTAAAATCGAAGGCGCCGAACCCGCCGTCCTCTTAGCCCAAGAGCTTTTCCGCCAACTCCACCTCGCCCACCAACACGGACTCCGCGTTCGTCGTCACGAATTTCGCTACGCCCTCCAAGCCGTCCACCGTGGCGAAGGCAAAAACCTCGAAGGTATCTGGTCATGCCGAATTCAGGTCTCCGCCAAAAAACCCGCTATCCTCCCAAAGACCTTCCTCCAAAAGGCCTACGTCGACACCATTCGCAAGCACGATCTCACTTTCGGCATCGGCCCAGCCGGCACCGGCAAAACCTACCTCGCCATGGCCCTCGCAATCTCTTATCTCAAATCCGATAAGATTAGTCGTATCATCCTCACCCGACCCGCCGTCGAAGCAGGCGAAGCCCTCGGTTTCCTTCCAGGAGATCTCCAAGAAAAGATTTTTCCCTACCTTCGCCCACTCTACGACGCCCTCCACGATATGCTCGATGTCGAAGAGATCCAAAAGATGATGGATAAGGGAATCCTCGAAATCGCTCCCCTCGCCTACATGCGCGGTCGTACTCTCAACGGCGCCTTCGTCATCCTCGACGAAGGCCAAAACGCCACCACCGAACAGATGTTCATGTTCCTTACCCGACTCGGACCCGAATCCAAATGCATCGTCACCGGCGATCCCACCCAAATCGATCTTCCCCATAGCCGCAAATCAGGCCTCATCGAGGCCGTCCAAGCCCTCACCCCCGTCGAGGGAATCGGCTTCGTCCACTTCCAAGACACCGACGTCATCCGCCACGAACTCGTCGGTAAGATTGTCCGCGCCTACAAAGACCATCGCGGAGCTCGCCAGACCAGCCTCACCTTGTGAGCGCCGCCGAGCCCTTCGCGGGTCGAGGCGCTACTGAAAATCGCCTCGAGTCCGATCGCCGAATTCGTTTCACTCTTTTTCTTCTCACCGCCGCCGCCGCCTATGGCCTCTCCCTCTTCACCCCTGCAGGCACCGGCCCCTCCGCTTGGATCGCCGCAACCTTCATCGCCCTCGTTCTTCCTCTCATCCTCTCCGTCGTTCTTCCCGAAACCCTCATCCGTAATCGTCTCCTCGCTCTCTTCCTTCTCACCCTCATCGGTAACTTCGCCTTTATTCTTATCCTTCTCAAAATCGCCCCGCGCTTCTCCTTTGGAGCAGGCTCCTATCTCATACCCCCCGCCCTCGCCGCCCTCGTCCTCACCACCCTAGTAAGTCCGCGCGCTGGCCTGCTCCTTGTCGTCCTCCTCGGTATAGGCGAGTTCTTTCTCCTCCAACCCGATGGTCGCTACCTCGTCTCCTCCATCATTACGGGCATCGCCGCCATCCTCTTTTCACAAAAACTCTATCGCCGTTCCGACCTTCTCCGCGCAGGAGCTGGCATCGGCCTCGTCGCCCTTCTCTCCACCGTCCTCTCCGCTGGGATCAACTTCTCCATCGCGCGCGAACTCATCCTTACCGAAGCTCTTTCCGCCGCTGCCCTCGGCCTTCTCGGTGCCATTCTCGTCGGCGCACTCTTTCCTATTCTCGAATCCGCTTTCGACCGCACCACCGATCTTTCCTGGCTCGAACTAACCAGCCTCGATCACCCCATCCTTCGTCGCCTCGCCCTCGAAGCCCCAGGAACCTACCTCCATAGCATTCTCGTCGGTCACCTCGCCGAAGCCGCCGCCAGCGCCTCCCGCTCTGCCAACCCGCGCGCCTGTCGCGCCATGGCCCTATATCACGACATTGGAAAACTCGAAAAACCCGAGTACTTCACCGAGAACCTCAACCCCACAGACCCCGATCCCCACGCCAACCTCACCCCCTCCATGAGCGCCCTCATCATCCTCGCCCACGTCAAAGATGGCGTCGCCCTCGCCCGAAAACATCGCCTCCCACGCCGCCTCCGCGAAGGCATTCGCGAACATCACGGCGCCACTCTCGTCTGGTACTTCTACCAGCGCGCCCTCCAACAGGAAAAAGATGCTCGCACCGGGGGAAAGATTCTCCGTCTCCGCGATGATGACATCCCCTCCGTCGACGACTCTTCCTTCCGCTACCTCGGTCCCATCCCCCAATCCCCCGAAACCGCCATCCTCTCCCTCGCCGACGCAGTCGAATCTGCTTCCCGCGCCATGGATAAACCCACCCCAGGAGACGCCGAGAAGTTAGTCGAAAAACTTTTTACCGATCGCGCCAAAGAAGGTCACTGGGACGCCAGCGGCCTCACCGAAACCGAGTGGCGCACCGCCCGCCGCGCCATAGCCTCCTCCCTCGAGAGTATCCTTCGCCCACGCATCCGTTACCCTCGAGACCGCCGTGCTCAAAAAAACCATACCCATCCACTGGACCAATCGCCAACGGCGATACCCACTGGCCCTGCCGTTCTTCCGTCGCAAGGTTGAACGTGCCCTCGCGCGCCTCCCCGCGGCGCGCCGATCTCGTCTCCCTGCTCAGATCGGCATCATCCTCGTCTCCCCCCGCGAGAGTGGTCGCCTCCACCAGATTCACCTTCGCGATCCCTCCCCTGCCGATGTTCTCGCCTTTCCCCACGGAGAAGTCGTTGTCTGCCCCGCCGTCGCTGCCGCCAATCATCGGGCCCACCGCCTTACCCTGCGCCAAGAACTCCTCACTTACATCATTCATGGCCTCCTCCATCTCGCAGGCTATCGTGACTCCACCCGTGCTAGTGCCCTCGCCATGCGCCGCCTCCAAACCCGCCTCCGCTCCTAATCTAAACTTAGTAAACACCAGTAGCGGTTAGATTCCTGCGACCCCATTCGTAGTTAAAATTTCACGTCTGGGATAAACCGGAAAAGATCAACCCACACGCTCATTTTCTGCACAGTAGTTTCACACCAAGTTCCTTCGCTCCCACGTTCTTATGGGTTATCAAGCGTATGATCACCGCCACTCAGGCCTACTAAGCCAAAGAGGATTTACGACACCATTCCGAAACGCTTTCATCGACTCAGGAGATGACCACATGCGCAAGTTACTGTAGCTCCCGTCTTTATTTTCCCATCGTTCATTCCAGAAGACCGCCCCTTTAATTCGAGGAAAGAATTGCGGTAAATCATGAAGCGCATCCTTGACCCAATCCGCCTTACTACCAAAGCCTGGAAATTCTCCTACCCCGATTTCAGCCAGAATCATTGGCTTTGTTGAGTCCAGCTTTCCTAAATCTTCGTAAGCGTAATCGATGCAATCTCGAAAGGAGACCCATTTCCCATCGCGAAATTGTTTCCCATAGACACTCATTCCCAACCAATCCACCACGTCAGCTCCAGGATAGTATTCCGCGATCATGTTCCACATTTCTTGGGGACAGGAGTAATTGTTAGCGTGAAAGACCCACTCGATATTTTTCGCCCCTCGTGCCTTAACCCGTTCAATCACGTGCCGATAGCACTTTTTGTATAGCTCAGAGCCCACGTAGCCGTGCCCACTTTTGCTTTTTTTCTCACCTCCGTAGAATGTCCCAGACCATGGGAACCAAGTTCCATTCATTTCCAGTCCCCAGGCCACGAGGAGTGGTTTTCCATAAGCTTTCGCCTCATCCGCCCACCGATCAATATATGGATCCCATTTTTCCCCCTCAATGGTGTGAAGGTTAAATCGATCCGGTCCACCATCTTGCATGTAGGGCTTATCCCACGGAGACCAGTACACCAGAGGAACCGCTCCGTACCCAGAGATTCGGTCGACTTGTTGACGGGGAAACGTCTGTTCGCCCCAGAAACTCGAAAAGGCAATGATCGCTTGGCTTCGCCCAACCCGCTTGTCATACGCATCGATCGCTTCGCGCGTTACTTTGTCCTCCGCATCCCCCCCATCAAGATACGCTCCTAGGTAAATTCCCTTTTCTGGCCTGCTCAGAAGTCGTACCTCCTGGGGAGCTGCCAAACCCCAAGAAACTAGGAAAAGAAGTACAGAAATATAAAGGAAACAAATCTTCATATCTTGGCCAAAAGGACACCCGCCTTCTGCTCCCGTTTTTTCCAATGAAGCCATTTTCCGCTGATCGCCCGAGACAGGGCAGCCCATACCGCTAGAGCAAGCAACGGACGGTACACAATACGCATCCAGAAGATCTTACGTAATCCCATCCAAGATTCCCCATCCCGTCGCAAAGCAATCGCTACGGGCAAAGCATCCATTCCTAAGCTAAGAGCTAGGCACCATGGAAGCCAAGCGAACGCTTGGCCTTCTAAGAACGCGAATAAAACTCCTAAGTCCACTACTGGGATCGCCACTGCAAGAAAGGTTTGGGTGAGCACCACCGAAGGAAGGGCGAACCAACCCAATGACACGTGATCAGAAGAAAATAATAATCCTCGGTGCTTCCAAATGGACTGTAATGTTCCGTAGGTCCATCGGCGACGTTGCCGAATTAAAGAGCCAGGCCCTTCCGGCGCCTCGGTTAACGCGGTGGCCAAGGGGGCATAGGCAATCAAACAACCTGCTTGATGCAAGGCCAGCGTCAGGTCGGCATCCTCCGCCCAGGTATCTTCGCTAAAGTTTCCACACCTCTGCAGCGCCTCACGGCAGAAAGCTGAAACTGCCCCAGGAACAACCGTGATACAGTTCCATCGAGCATAAGCCGTACGGTCCAGATGATACCCAGCACTGTACTCCAACTCCTGTAAAGAGGGTAAAAATCTCCTGCGATTACCCACTCGCACCCTACCCGAAACGGCTCCCACTCTTCGATCAGAAAGGGGAGCAACAAGGTGACTAATAGTATCCTCTTTAAAGTGTGTATCTGCATCCAGCGTTACCACCCAAGGATAACGACTCGAGCCAAGTCCTAGATTTAGTGCAGCCGCTTTCCCTTGATTCGTCTGACGGTAAAGACGGAACCGTGGGTCAACCTGCAGCCTTTCCTGCACCAGTGCCGCCGTTTCATCCGTAGATCCATCATCGATCACAATAAATTCGATTGGCCCAGGATAAGAGGTGAGCCCGAGCGAAATCAAAGTTTCGCCCAGAACACGCGCCTCGTTAAAGGCTGGAAGTAAAACAGAGACACCTAGGGGTTTCTCCAATCGCACGGGTTGGGGCGGAGAAGAGGATCCGATCCAAACAACCCCCAAGCGTAGAACAAGAAATACGGTGGTGCAGAGCAACAAAATACCCAAGCTTTTTTGCGAGATCCGCCATAACCAAAAGATGAAATGTGTCACCCCAGAGAGAGTCCATGGCTCAGGTAATATATGTGGCATTGTCTCAGAAGGAGCCAACCCTAGTAGCGTACCTACGGTTGTGATTTGGTCGCCCCGCTCGCGCAAATAGGAAATCACTCTTGGTAAGGCCGCCACCGTCTGGCTTCGGTCCCCCCCTCCATCATGAAAGAGGACGGTTTGCCCGTGCGCTCGTCCTTGCTGAACGGCCTCGAAAATTGCCTCAGCCCCTGGGCGCTCCCAATCCTTCGAATCGATCGACTGACCGACTGTCACATACCCAAGATCTCGTGCGATACGTAAAGGTCGCAGTTCGCTCGAAGTCTCAGGATTACTATCTGCGTTGTAGGGAGGTCGGAAGAAGAGCAGGGATCGACCCGTGAGACCCTCCAAGAGCCTTCGGGTAGCGTTGAGTTCAAGGCGAATCTGATGATCCGAAATTCCTGAAAGATTAGGATGGGTAAAGGTATGGTTCCCTAGTTCGTGTCCTTCCTCAAGAATACGCTGGATCAAATCAGGATGTGATTCGGCGCTACTTCCAACAATAAAGAAGGTGGCTAAGACTTTATTCTCCTTCAGGATATCGAGTATTTTGGGTGTCCACTCAGAGTCCGGACCATCATCAAATGTTAACGCAACTTGGTCACTCCGCTGGTTCCCACTATGCATCACAGAAGCAGGATGGGGTAAAGGGTCGTAAATTCCGCGCCAATATCCGTTGGCCATCGGCAGAAGGACGCGACGACCGTTCTGCTCTTCAAGGTAGGGTATCAACGCATCCCCCTCCCCTACATGACCGATCATTCCCGAGGGGCGAACCGTTCGCGGAAGTCCGGACGAGCTAGTTTTTCCTGTTCCCTCAGCAGAAAATACTTTCCAGACATCGCGATCCTCCAAACCCAACTTCCACATTCCAATCCCTCCCGGCGCATACTGCTCCAAGATATTAATTTGATTTGCCATGGTGACTGCATCGAGAAACCAGACGTCGTGACGCTGTTTCCCAAGTCGGTAGGCAAAATGGGGCTGATCCGATTGGCTCGAAGACTCAATCCTTGGCAAGCCCGCCCAATGAGCCCGGGCAAGCGAATCATAAAAACCTAATGTTTCGGCTCGTGGTTCGCCTTGCGTCCAGTCATACCCATGAACACCAAGAGAGATAATCCACTGCTCTGAACGCCCATATGACATCATCGCTTTCAACCATCCTTCGAACCAATCGAGGGAGGCAATCGGACCAGGAGGATCCGCCTCTCCAGTCTCGTCGTGAAGCATTGCCACGAGGCGGTCCGCTTGGTCACACAGAGATTCTAGATCATACGCCTCTAGCTCCTGCCCAACTGGCATAATCACCCATAACTCCAAATGGTTTTCGTGAAGCAAGTCGGCGAGTCGTCCAAGAAAACCACTCATCTGATACTTTAAGGATGGGTCAATTTCACCCCAGTCGATCATCAAACCAGGTGCGCCTAGGGCTTGGGTCTGAGTGATCAAGGATTCAAGAAGAATTCTCTGCCTGTCAGGCTTTAGGCGTAAAAGGGTCTCAACTGGCTCAGGTTGACGTTCCCCTCCCTCGTCATTAGTAAGAACGGGTAACAAACGAATCTTATCATAAAGTGCAATATGTCCTTCCTCATGCACTTGAGGCTCCAACTCATATCCCGAAGCACCTAAGGTCCACCAAGTAACGGCTACGTGCGTGATCCCACCCTTATTCTCTTGGAGTGAAATGCGGGAGGATTCGTCCTCTGGATCAAAGAAAGCCAGTCGAACGGGCCCCACTCTCGCTGCGCGGACTGGAGGAATAGCACGCCACCATTTCTGCCATAGCGGCTCACTAGGAACCAGAGGAAGAGCCAAATCCGAAGCCAAAGAGAAGCCATAGTCGGCGGAAAATTTCGGCGGGATACGAACAGGAAGATTTTCCAAATCGATCCAAAACGCTCCCAACAAAATTGCCGCAAGTAATCCTACTACGACGAGTGCCCCTAGAATCTTTTTCTGTCGCCTTCCCGTCGGATCAATAAAAATCTTGGCCATACCCTGTCCTTTTTTAATTACCTGCCGAGATTATCGACTACTCACTTTTTCATGTGGAATATTTTTAGAACGCACCTGCAGATCCAACCGACACTTACCACCAACCAACCTCACTTCGTCTTTTTTTTCACTACCACCGCCTTCTTCGCCCCCTTCTTTTCCTCCAAAGCCTTCAACCGTTTCGCTAGCTGCGGTAACTGCTGCATGTGTGCTTCCATCTCCATCTGCTCCTTAATCGGACGGGCCGGAGCCCCTCGCCAGGTCTGCCCCGCAGGCACATCCTTCGTCACCCCAGCCTTAGCCGTAATAATCGCCCCATCCCCCAAATGCAGATGCCCCACCGTCCCCACATGCCCCGCAATCACCACGTGATGTCCCATCGTCGTACTGCCCGAAAGCCCACTCTGCGCCACAATCACACTATGCGGACCCACCACACAGTTGTGCGCAATCATCACTAAATTATCGATCTTCGCCCCCTCCCCGATATGAGTCCTGGCAAAACGTCCACGATCAATAGTCGTGTTCGCCCCAATCTCCGCATCATCATCAATCTGCACATATCCCAACTGCGGAATCTTCACGTGCTTCCCCTCTTTCATCTCATACCCAAACCCATCCGCCCCCACCACCGCCCCCGCATGTAACACCACCCGATTTCCAATCACACATCGCTCTCCCAAATAAACTCTCGGATGTAAAACACACTCCGTCCCAATTTTCACCTGCCTCCCCACATACACCCCTGCCCGAATCTGCGTTCTATCCCCGATCTCCACCCCCTCCTCGATAACCACATAGGCACCAATCCCCACCCCTTTCCCTAGAACAACCCCCTTAGCCACAATCGCCGTCGGATGAGTTCCCATAATCGGCTCCGTCGGTGGAGGCGCGAAAAGTGCTGCGATTTTGGTAAAGGCCGCCGAAGGGTTCGCAACTCGAATTCGTACTTTGCCTAGGTTCTTAGGAGCTGTCGGCCCCACCACCAAGGCCCCAGCCTTCGTCTGCCTCGCCGCAGTTTCGTAGCGGGGATGAGCAAAAAATGAAATCTCCTCGAGACACGCTCCCGCTAAATCCGCCACCCCACGAATTAGGCATGTCCCATCCCCTTCAACCACTCCACCCACCAACTCGGCGAGCTCACCCACGCTCCGCGTGGAACTCATAGCACTCAGTCCCCCAAACCGAACTACTTCTTCTCTTCTTTTTTCGACCCAGACGGAGCGTCCTTGTTCAAGATGCCCAGAATCTGCTGAGTCACATCGTCCATTCCCTCAGAAAAGATCAAGGCACCAGGGCTGGGAACTTGGGGCTTCACAAATACCATATTGTATTTGTTCTTCGCCACCGTCGCCAACGCCTTGTTTACCTCTTCAGTCAGTTCCGTAGTCAAACGCTGACGCTTATCTTCAAGAATTTTCGAGGCCGTTTGTCCGAAAGCCATCATCTCCCGCTGCTTTACCTGTCCTTCTTCCCCCTTTGCCTTCAACTGATTCTCCTTCTCCTTTTTCTTTGCATCGGAAATCGCAGGATCTTGCATGTCTTTCTGCAGGGCGTTAATCCCCTCTACCAAAGTCTTCAGCGCAGCTTCACGATCGTTCCGCTCCTTTTGATAACCACCCGCCAACTCTTCCATCTGCTTTTGCGAATCCTTTGCCTTGTAGTACTCCTTTAAAATCGTGTTGTAATCGACCACTGCGACTTTTGTGAAGTCTTGGGCAGTTGCCACCGAACCAAGCGAGAGGAAAGCCAGTGCAAGCGCACCTTGGCCAATACGAGTCAGGGTTGATTTCATAGGCTGAAAGCTTAGTTAAAACTGGTACCCGCCGTCAAAGTACATTTTGAACGCGCCCAAGCCACCCCCATTACCCGAATCTCCCGTCATCACAGGGACACCAATATCAAACTTCATCGGCCCAATCCCAATATCCATCCGAATCCCCACCCCCGCTCCAATCTGGAATCCTCCGTTCACCGCTGCATAGCTGGTTTGCACGCCATTCACCATCATCGACTGATTGTTATTGTAGGTCTTCGGCTGGAAATCAAAGACGTTCTCGTTCACGAAACCACCGTCACAAAAAGCCGCCCATCGAACTCGATTCTCCAAAATAGGGAAAGGACCCGTGATCTCCGCTTGGTAAGTTCCTTGGGTGCTCCCTCCCACTGGTTGCCCGTCCTGCTTGGGCCCCACCGATCCCCCGTTCACCGAGCTACCCAGCGATGGATCGAAACCTCGAATCGAGCCCGATCCCCCCGCAAAAAGCTGATCCCAAACCGGTACGTACTGGGTGCTCTTATAACCATCCACTAAACCTACCAACGCTCGCGCCGAGAAGATCACGTCCTTCTCCTTCCATAAAGTGTAATAGAATCGGTACTCCGCTTTGATTTTCCAAATATTTTCACTGCCCAGAAGCGGACCTCCTGCGCCTTCCGCCCCCAACTCAAAGTACTGCCCCGACCGCGCCAGCATGTAGCTATCTCGCCCGTCATAAGTCAAAGAACCCCGCAAAGAAGATTTAAAGGTATCCCCTGTCGAAGCCTGAAAATAAGGGGGCGCCGTGGATTGCAGATCCGAAATATCGTAAAACTCTGGCCGATAGGTAATCCCTGTGGACCACTTGTTCAACGGGAAATCATCCCCCAAACGCCGACTCAGACCCGTAAACGCCCCGTAGTTCTTCTGGTTATAGTACTCACTCAAATATGAGGCTCCGTTGTAGTACCCACCCGCATCCAAGCGTAGGGGCTTATCCAGAAACCAAGGCTCCGTGAAGGAAAGATTCAGGTTCTGGGAGCGAAAACCGATCGAGGCCTGTAAGCGCACCTTCTGCCCGCCCCCACGCGGTGGGAAGCTGTCGAAAATCTTCGCCAGATCGAAATTCTTTTCTCCCAAAGTAATATTACCCGTAAGCAACTCGACCGAACTAAATCCAGCCCCGAAACTAACTTCTCCCGTCGGCTTCTCCTCCACCTTCACAATTAACTTCTGCCGATTCGGCACGTCCGTTTCTTCCGCATATGTCTCCACCTTGGAGAAATAGTTCAAACCCTCCAACTTCTGCTTACTCGCCTTTTCCCGAACCGTGTCAAACACCTCCCCAGGCGCTAAATCAATTTCACGACGAATGACTTTGTCCTTGGTCACGGTATTCCCCTGAATTTCTATCTTATCGACGTAAAACTTCTCCCCCTCCTTCACCGAAAAACCAACATCGATCCGCCCCGTCTCTACATTCGGCACCATCCGATACTCGATCCGTGCTTCACGGAAACCACGCCGACCATACTTATTTTGCAGCGTTTCGATCGAGGCCTGCAGGGAGTTCACCGCATAGACCTCCCCTTCTTGTAATCCATCCGCCTTTACCATCTTTAAATCAATCTGATCAAAGATTTCCACCATCTTTGATTTCAGGGTTAGCTCGTTCATCAGGTCGTCAGTTGAAAAGAATGTATTCCCCTCAACCGAGAGGGTTCCCACTCGATACTGTCGCCCCTCCTCAATTCGGTAGGTCAGAGTCAGATCCTCCGCAGGAATTTCATCTGGATCAAAATCCTCCCCACGCGGAGCCGCCGCATCCGTCTGCGCCTCCTTGTTTTTCATGCTCCTTGGTAAGTCCACCTGACCATCAATCTTCGCGTCGATGTACCCCTGATTCAGATACAGATTCTTTAAGCGTGCCAAATCGTCTTTCATGGCGAGCTCCTCAAATCGATCTGATTTACTAAAAAGCTGCCACCACGCCTTTGGTTTTAGCTTCACCACCTTCTCTAGTTCCTTCGTTTCCACCGCTTGATTTCCGATAAATCGAATCTTGCTGATAAATCCTCGGATTCCCTCTTCGATTTCAAAGACAACTTTCGCTTCCTCCCCCTTCAAATCTACTTCCTTGTATTTGATCTTCACGTCCTTGTACCCCTTATCTCGGTAAAAATCCTCCATGGCGAAGGCATCCCGCTGCATCCGCTCCTCACTCAAAATATCCCCTGCCTTTGTCACCGTTTCTTTTGGAGTAAATGCATTCGCAATCGCCGCCGCCCCCTTCGCATCATTCGCCGTCAGCGCCTTCAATTTAAGGTCGAGCAAATCATCCTTATCCACCGAAAGTTCATCATCCAAGCCACCGTCCGCCCGCTTTCTTTTTACTTCCACTGCCGAAACGCGCACTTTCGGATCGATCATCACACTCAGGCGTACCCCCTGCTCCCCATCAACCGTCACTTGCGAAGTCACAATTTGCACATTGGTGTAATCCCCCGTCTGATAAAGGCTCTCAATATCTCCGTCCACCACCTGCTGAGAGTACACCCCACCCTTGTTGCTTCTCATGTTTTGTCGCAACTTTTCCTCGTTCAGCGTGACATCACTCCTCTTGCAGGAGTACTCGATCTCTAAAATCCGAATCTGCCCCGACGCCGCCTTTTCCGATGAAGAAGGAGAGGGCACATACTGCTTCTGCTTCGTCTGAGCAGGCACCCCCGTCGGCGCCGGTTCCTGCGCCACAACTCCGCCCAATCCCAACCCAACGAAAACCAGAAAAGCCAGAGGCAAAACCCCTCCGCGAGGTCCAAAAGACCCCCCAATGAGCACACCCGTTGCGATGTCCGATTTTTTCACGGTAAACTACGTAAATAGCTATCTATAAGCAGTTGTCTATAACCAGTTACACGAGTTATTACTCATTGATGAGCAATAACTTGAAAATGGTTATTCCGACTTGTCTTCTTTAGCTTCAGCCGAAACAGCCGCTTTGCGGGGCCGCTTCGTTTTCGACGCTCTTTCAAAGTTCTCATCCGTATTCCCCGTCACCTTGATTTTGATCGTCGCTTTAATCGAATAACCTAAGTCCACCACCACCTCATGCTCCCCTACCTGATTAATCGCCTTGGCATGCGAAATATCTCGGCGATCCACTTCGAAGCCTTTTTCTACCAAAGCCGCCGCAATCTCCGCCGCGGTGATCGCTCCGAAAAGCTTTTCCGCACCCTCCTGCGCCTGCTTCAGCTCGAAAGCCAACACCAACCGTGCCAGCTTGCCACATTTCTCTTGAGCCGCCGCCGCCTCTGCCGCTTCCCGCTCTCCCCGCTTTTTCTTCAACGACTCCACCTGGCGTCGGCTTCCCGCATTCAGCGGCGTCGCCAACCCCTTGGGAAATAAAAAGTTCCTCGCATAGCCAGGACGTACCTTGACCATATCCGCTTCCGCTCCCAATCCCTTCACCGGCCCTTTTAAAATCACTTCAATATTCATGCTTCTGGTTCTCCTGTTTCTTTTTGTTTTTGTTTAGAAAGGTACGTCGTCTTCGGGAAGATCACGCGGCGGACTCGCTTGCTTGGGGGCTGCCCCTTCGCTCGGCGCTCCAGCTCCATCACTACTCCGCGGCCCACGCGCTCCACTCCCACTGCCCCCACCGCTCCGCGAAAGAAACTGTACCCGATCCGCTCGCACCCGCATCCGGCTCTTCTTTTCCCCCTCAGGTCCCTCCCACTGATCCAACTGCAGACGCCCTTCCACAAAAACGGGTGCCCCCTTCGTCAAATAATCCCGACACGTCTCCGCTTGCCGCCCCCAGACCACCACATCCACATAGCAAACTTCCTCCTTCTCAGTCCCGTCCTGTGCCTTGTACGTCATGTTGATCGCCATCGCCAAATCCCCCACCGCCGTCCCCTTCGGTGTGTGCCTCACCTCGGGATCCCTCGTCAGGTTCCCCATCAAAAGTACTTTATTCAGGCTGGCCACGACACTCTCTCCTTAAACGGCAACTTCCGCCGGCGCCTGCTTCTTTCGAGCCAGCTCTTTCGCCGATATCGAAACCAGAAGATATCGGTAAACTGGCGCACAAAGGGCCAGCTTGCCTCGCAACTTCACAATCGATTCAGGAGGTAATTCACAAGTCAGGTTCGCGTAGAATCCCGACTCAAGGTCGCCCGCCACATACTCGAATTTTCGGCGTTCCATTTTTTGGGTCCGGGTTACTTTCCCACCCACCGCTTTCACCTCACCCTCAACTTGGGCCAACACCTCAGGCAGAGATTCCTCTTTGCCCCCTAAATCTAAAATCACCAACAGGTCGTATGTTTTCATATTTCTACTTTCCGGTTGCCCAGCGGCAAAGCGGCCTCCCAGCCTCCTTGCCTCCAAGCCCCCACAGCCTCCGCGGCCGCATCCACCATCCGAGCAACCAACGGCCGCTCTTCTGGCGTAAATTTTTCCAACACGTGATCCGCCGTGTCCCGCTCCCCCACCGGACGCCCCACCCCACCACGCAAACGCAAATAAGCCCGCGTTCCCAAAAGCGTTTCGATCGAGCTAAGGCCACGATGGCCTCCTGTAGAACCCTCCGCCCGTAAGCGGAGCTTTCCCAGAGGCAGGTCGACGTCATCTAATATCACCATAAATTTTTCTTGGGGGACTTTCCACCAGGCCAGCGCCGCTTGAATCGCCTCGCCCGAGGCATTCATCATAGTCGTCGGCTTGAGCAAGACCAAGTTTTCCGAGGTACGGGCCGCCCACGCCTCGGCGTAACGACACTTTTCCCATCGGAGCCCATGTTGGGTTGCGATCCGATCGACCACCTCGAAACCGAAATTGTGACGAGTCCCCTCATAGGACTTACCCTCGTTCCCCAATCCAGTAACCAGGCCGATCTCCATCGCCCCTCCTGCCCGTTATTTCTTGGCCGGTTCCTTCTTGGTCCCCTCCTTGGCTTCTGTCTTGGCCGGCTCTTTCTTTTCGCCCTTGGCCGAATCCTTTTTATCTGGAGCTGCCCCCTCTTCCCCTTCTCCCTCTTTCTTCTGCCGAATAACTTCAGGTTCCGTTGCCGCCGCCGCTGCACCCGGGGCTGGCTCCTCCTCCACCTTCGGAAGAAGCACCATGAACACTGGCAATTCTTTCGTATTCAAAACAACCACCCCATCAGGAAGCTTCACCTCTCCCACGTGCACCGCTTGGCCTACTGCCAAATTGGAAACATCCACGTCAATTCGCTCAGGCAAATCTTTCGGCAAACACTCCACCCGTAAAGTTCGCAAGGCGTGATCCAAAATTCCACCACCCGTGCGCACTCCCACCGATTCCCCTACCTCGTGCACCGGAACTTCCACCCGCAACTTCTTGCTTTCATCAATCTGATAAAAATCCACATGCTGAATCGTGTCCCGTAAAGGGTGATGTTGTACCTCTCGGATCAAGGCAATCTTTTTACTCGTTGCCCCACCCTCTCCCTCAATCGTTAAATCTACCAAGACATTTTCCGAACTAGCCCGATGCAGTGCTTCCGCAATCTCACGCCCATTTAGCTCTAAAACCTGCGAACTACCCGCCCCATATATCACCGCAGGCACACGCCCACTCTTGCGGACTCGCCGAGGACGACGACCGCCAACCTCTACTCTTATCTTTGCTTTTATTCCTAACCTTTTAGCCACGTTGTACCTCCGTATAGATGAACCAGAAAGTAGACCAGTTTCCCCCTGCGGGGTCAATGTCTTTCACCCCAACACCCCACTTTTATTTCTCCTCCCCCACCACCCCCCTCGGCTCATTACAAAAAAAAGAACCCTTGGAGGTTTTACCTCCAAGGGTTCATACGGGAGTGGGAGCTCGCCACGCTCTCTTTCCCAGTGACTGGCTATTTGGCGCCTGGACCAATCTCTCGATTCATCCTGCTTTTTGCTTCGGCTGCCAGTTTCCCGACGCTATTCACCACCCCCGCTTCACGGCGGAGGAGAAGTTTAGGCCTCATAGCAGGGCCTTCGCGACCATCCCTGATCGCAATCTATTGAGTGAAGCCTCTTTGCCTGGTTCGGTCCGTACCTGCCGGTACGGGCGCGCCACACACGGCGTTGACCCACCCACGAGAATTACCCTGTGACAGGTTGTTTTCCGGGTCACCGCCTTTAGTCGGGAGGACAGCCAGTGCTTTTGGCACCGCGTTGGCCCCCCGCCACGGGTCTAGCTTCTTATCTCTCAGGTTGCTTTTTTCTCGTAGCCGGGCGACGTCCCTCTCGGGTCCGCCCCCCGAACTCAGAAACGGGCTGTTGACTAAACCTGCCGGTTTAATCTCCCGTCTCCGTCTATCCGCCAGCCAGCCCTTTTCGCGTTCCCCCTGCATGAGGCGGAACCTTAGAGCAAGGAGCCTTACGAACTCCTCACCCAAGCCAACCACGGACACCTGACTTTCCTCACAGTAGCAACCATCGCCCTTTTCTTGGAGCGACTGCGTCCGCCAAGGGGGCCGAAACCTCCCCCCCAACGTAACTTAACCAGCATGCGGCTTCTTTAGTTATCGCTGCCGGCCTCGCAAACCCCTTATTCGCATTCTACGGACACCGTCATCAGTTTCGCTTTCGCTCTTCTTTTGCCGATGCTTTTCTGGGTGCGACCCCAGCCGCGGGATTCGGTGAGACATGCCCGAACTGGACTTGTGATCCAACTCGGGGGCCGGGGCAGTCAAGGTTCCCCGACCATTCTCCAGTTACCTGGAGCTATCCTGAGAGTCTTCAAATGAAAGTAGGCTTTCGCCCCTTCCACCAGACTCTGTTCTTTCAATGAACTAGGTTTTTTTTATCTAATCCCACAACCACGCCAAACCCAAACTCATCCCAAGCGGTTTTAAGAGTGAATAAGTTGGCAAAAAGTTTCAGTTTCCCCTCTGAAAACAGGGCAAAAAGCTTATCCCAAAAAAAGGATCGGAAACCGCTTAGCGGTTCTTAACCGTGTCTGCTTTTTGTTGGCCGCCCGCCCCACCCCCACCCTTCACCAGCAATCCCAACTTCTCCTCCAACCACTTCGGCGCCTCGTTCTGCACCTCACTCCCAATGTGCCGGTGCAGAAAACGCTCCAATCCCAACATCGCCGCCATCCGATTATCAGGACGCGCAAACCCATGCCCCTCATCCGCCGCCACCAGATACTCCACGGCCTGCCCTCGCTTCCGATACGCCTCCACAATCTGATCCGATTCCGCCTGCTTCACCCTCGGATCATTCGCCCCCTGCACCACCATCA
>JBGSBI010000003.1:143781-144034 GCA_041730685.1 Aliarcobacter sp. | reverse complement strand
CCTCCAACAAACCCCTCAAATACGTCTCATTCCCTGTCTTCCCGCGGCCAATCGCCGTCGCATCCAACGCTACCCGAATCGTTCGCTCCCCGCTCATCTCCTCACCCTGCCCACATCTACTTTTTTCCTCAATCAAACTTCCACCCATCCGAAAAACCTCCATCATCGTCTTGTGCAGAGCTCCCCATCCATCGTCGCCCTCGTCGCCACCCGCTTTCGTTCCGACCTCCTCGTCCGTCTTCTCAATTCTCTT
>JBGSBI010000003.1:79518-143763 GCA_041730685.1 Aliarcobacter sp. | reverse complement strand
CCGTCCGAATACCTCTCCCCAGGAAAGAATCTCGGCTTCGGAGGAGGCCTTGCCCTCGCAGGCCAACATGCCCTGCAAAAGTTTTCCTCACTCACCCACCTCCTCATCGTGGATGACGACGCCATCCTCGCTCCCACCGACCTCGCCACCCTCCTCTCCTCCATGCAAAAGCACTCCGCCGGCTCCATCGCTCCTTTCCTCGTCGATTCAGAAGAAAAACTTCAAGAAGTTCCCGAACCCACCTCCTGGTCACTCGCCCGCGCCTTCCGCACCGTCGGCCAAAACCTCGTCGCCGCCCGCGCCCTTGCCCCCACTGGCTACCCCATGGCCTGGTGCATTGGCCCCTGCCTCCTCGCCGATCGATCTACTTGGCTCCGCGCTGGCCCACCCCGCTCCGACATGATCGCCTACGGCGACGACATCGAATTTTCCCTCCGCCTCTCCGCCGCCTCCCCCGCTTGGGCCGAACCATCCGTCGCTGTCACCCACGCTCCACCGACCGCTACGCGGTCGCCCTTCGAAGCTCCTCCCGAGTCTGCGAGATTAGGAGCGAAGAAGGGCCAGTACAAAAAATTTGGCATGCTCCTTCAAAACCTTGCCTTCACCTGCGTCAACTCCCCACGCCCACGACCCCTCCCCCTCTATCTTCCTGGTAACGCCCGCCGCTTCCTCCAAACATTCGGCTTCACCCCAGCCAATATTCTCGAACTCACCCGCCGCTACACCCTCGGCCTCCTCGGCTTCCCGCCCCGCCAACCCTAGGTAGGGCGACATCTCCGAGGTCGCCTCGCTCAAGCCCCATCCCTCTTTAACCCTTCGACCCAATCCCCAATATCCAGTCTTTCTTTGCGCTCCGCGTCTGCGCCCCGACCGGCGTCGGGGCTTAGCGACCTTTGCGTGAACAATCCCTTCTCTAATCAAAAATTAAACATCCACGCGAAAGCGTGTCCCGCAACCGCGGGGCAAAATCCGCGTCCGCGCCCTTCGAAGCTCCTCCGCGCAGCGGGCTAGGAGCGTAGTAGGGCCCCCTCATCTTAATCTTTCAACCCACCGCCAACCTTCCATACTCATCCCATGCTCGACGGCCTCAAAATTCTCCCCCTCACCCAACACTGCGACGACCGCGGGCGCGTCATGGAAATCCTCCGCAAAGACGACCCCCACTTCGTCGGCTTCGGCCAAGCCTACTTCAGCTCTATCTACCCAGGCGTAATCAAAGCCTGGCACGCCCACGAAAAGCAGACCGACTGCATGTCCATTATCCACGGCATGGCCAAAATCGCATTCTACGATTCCCGCCCCAAAAGCCCCACCCAAGGGATAACCCACAGCATCGTCGTCGGCGAACACCACCGAGTTCTCATTCATATCCCTCCAGGAATCTTCCACGGCTTCAAAGCCATCTCCCAAAATGAAGTCCTTCTGATCAATCTCCCATCCGAACCCTATAACCGCAAAACTCCCGACGAAATCCGTCGTCCCTGGAACGATCCCGCCATCGGCTTTAATTGGGACACCGAATTCCGCTAGTTGAACCCTGCGTAGCTCAGCGAGCCTGCCGAGACTGAGCGTAGCAGGGCCACATTCTTACAACCCTTCGAAGTCCCGTCTGCGGGACGTAGTAGGGCCACCTTCAAACATTCCTACATTCTTACTCCCCTCAAATTAGCGTCTCTACCCCGACCTACCCCGTACTCCTGTCGGGGCCGGCGTTGGGGCTTAGCGACCTTTGCGCGCGTAAGCGCGTCCCGGGAATGCGGGACGTAAGCATCTCTTTCTCAATCCAAAATTAAAAATTCAACATCCAAAATCGCCCCCCCCTTAGCGTCCTTTGCGGCCTTAGCGTGAGGCCTCTGTCAGCCCCTTCAATATCCCCTCATACGCGTCCGTCACTTTCTCCCAACTATAGCTTCTCTCCGCTCTCTCCCTCGCCGCTTTTCTCAACCTCTCTCTCCCCCCAGGATCTGCGATCAACCCACTCAGCTTCTCCGCTAAATCCTTCTCAGGATTCCCCCCTCCAAACGATACTCCCGCCTCCCCGATCACCTCCCGCGTCGCTGCGCAATCGTGATAGACAATCGCGTTCCCAAATCCCATCTGATCCAACAGCACCAACCGAGTCGCCTCTACCGTCCCTGGCAAAACAAAAATTCCACACTGCGCACTCAACTCCCGATACCCCTGTCCATAAATCGGCCCAACCAACTTCACCTTCCCCCCCGCCATCTGGTGCAAGCTCAACCCGTACTCCACCTCATACCCCGCCCCCCCCACCACCACACACGGCCAATCCCCCGCCACCTTCCCATACGCCTTCACCAACAAATCGGGCCGATTCTCAGGCGTCAATCTCCCCGCGTACAACACATACTCCCCCGCTTTCAACCCAAACAACTTTAACGTCTCCTGACCACACTCCTTCGGCCTTTCCGGCGTCCCATAAGAAAGATAGGTCGTCTTAAATCCATACTCGCGCTCATACCTCTCCATCACCGTAAGATTATCCGCAATCACCACATCACTTAGCTTCGTCGCCCACCTCTCACTCAATTTCAGCCACGCCTTCGCTAACGGATGCCACTTCAACCTTCGAAAATCGTCTCCATCCACATTCACAATCACCTTACTCCCCGCCAATTTTAAAATCCCCGCCAACGCCGCATTCCCCACCCCGCACAAATACACCACATCAAACCTCCGCACCGCCGCATGAATCACCGCTAGCAAAGTATGACTAATCGTCTCCGTACTTTTCGTCCGCAGACTCGGCAGATACGCGATCCGCATCCCGCGCACCTCCTTCGGCCGATCAGGATACAGATGCGCCCGATTATAGACCGTTACCGCGTGACCCCTCTCCGCCAACCTCGCCCCCAACTCCTCCACCAACGTCTCAAATCCCGAATACCTCGCAGGCACCCCTCGACACCCCAGAAAAGCAATGGAGACACCGTCTTCCTTGCGAGGGGGCTCCAGCCCAACAAGACTCAGTCCGTATCTCCATAAGAACCTTGTGTTATTTTTCAAATAACGCGCCAAAAGTCGTCTCGGCTCTTGAATCGTACGATAGAGCCACTCGAACCCCGACCGCTGTATCCATCGTGGTGCCTGCTTAACCACCATGGAATGGAAATCAAAAGCTGCTCCGACCCCGCACATCAAGGTCGTATTTAGCTTTGGCAAATAATCAGCCATAAATTTTTCCTGCTTCGGCGTGCTCAGCCCGATCCAAGTCATGTCTGGTCGCAAAGCCTGAAACTCTTCAGCTAATGCCTTTCCCTGCTCAAAAGAGAGCGGCCCAAATGGTGGCGTGTAGGTCCCCACGATACGTATTCCTGGAAACCTTTCCTCCATTTTTTGTTTCAACAGCTCGGCAATTCCAGGGCGCCCTCCGTAAAAGAAATGAGTGAACTTTCCGTCTTGCGTTGCTTCGGCTATTTTCAGCATCAAGTCAGGCCCGTACACTCGGTCAACATTCCACCGCTTGAGCGCCCAACTCACCCAAACCATTGGCATTCCATCTGGGGTCGTCAAAAACGAGCGATTTAGAATGGTACGAAATTTGGAATCATCCTGCGCCTCAATCACCCCATGAACCCCAGTTACACAGATGTACCCCTTTTGCTTGTTTCCCAGTCGTTCCAAAATCTGCTCAGTTGCCGATTCTAGATTAATCTCGCTAATTCCCACCCCCAACAACTCCACTCGCTTGCTCTCTATCTCCATCACTCTATTTTGCCTCGCCTCACCCCCCTGAGCCAGCTTAGACCCTGCGAATTCCCCCGCGATAGCGGAAATTCAAACCAACGTGGAACGAGTATCTAGATTGCGCGGGTGCGAAAGCACCCAAGCCCTCCCGCCCAGAGGGGTAACCGCAAAGGTCATGGGCGGGTGTCAGGGTACCAATAGGCGGGGGCAGGTCCGAGGGGGCCAAGCTCAGCAAGGTTTACCGAGACTGAGCGTAGCAGGGCAACCCGTCCCGCAACCACGGGGCCTTATTCCTCTTGCCGTACTTCCCTGCCTTTTTAACCTTACGGTATGCAGTCCACTTCAATCGAGCCCCTCCACCCCGTTCAGCTCGAAGCACTCCGCAGAATGACCCCAGCGGAAAAATGGAAAGTTTCCCTCAGCCTCCTTAACACCGCCACTGCCGTCCGCACCTCCTCTCTTCAACAACAACACCCCGATTGGAACCCGACCCAGATTTCGCAGGAGATCGCCGCCGAACGCCTCCGTGCCCGAGATTGATCTCCTCTCCCTTTTTGTTCGGCCTCTTCACAAGGCCAGTCTGTCCTATCTCATCGTCGGCTCCGTCGGCTCAATATACTACGGGGAACCTCGCCTCACCCTCGATGTCGATTTCGCTGTAGCCTTCTCCGATCGGGACCTCCAGAAACTCCCTGAACTTTTCTCGGAAAAAGATTTTTACCTCCCCCCAATCGAAACCCTTCTCGAGGAGTCCTCCCGCCCGCGGGGACACTGGAATATCATCCACTCCACATCTGGCTTAAAAGCAGACTTCTATCCCTGCTCCCAAGACCCTTTTTTCCAATGGGCGTGGCAAAATCGTCGGACCACCGCACTGCCTCAAGGAGAAGTATTCTTTGCACCAGCAGAGTACATCCTGGTTTGGAAAGTCATCTGGTACTCCGAAGGCGGTAGCGACAAGCATGTGCGCGATATTTCTCGCATGCTCCAACTCTCCACCCAGCAGATCGATCTCTCCATCATTGAAAAAGAGCTCTCCCGCCGAAACCTTCTCCCCACTTTCCACAAAATGATTCGCCCTTAACCCCCTGTAGTCCTTCCCGGCCTTAGCGACCTTGGCGTGAGCAATCTCTTCTCTAATCCAAAATTAAAAATTCGACATTAAAAATGTGTGCCCAAGCCGCACCCCCCTAATCCCTTAATCCCCTCTACTTCATCTCCCCCTTGATCCAATCGTACGTTTTGGAAAGTCCGTCCTTCAGCTTTGTTCCGGGCTCCCAACCCATTAGTTTTTGAATGAGGGTGTTATCACTGCTTCTGCCCCTCACCCCCTTGGGCGCTCCCAAATTATACTTCCGCTTCAACTTCACCCCCGCAATCCCCTCCGCAATGTCCACCAGCTGATTAATCGAAACCATCTCCGCACTGCCCAGGTTGATCGGTTCCCGAATATCACTCTCCATAATCTGAGTCGATCCCTTGATGCAGTCATCAATGTACATAAAACTCCGCGTCTGCTCCCCATCCCCCCAGATCTCAATCTCCCCACTTTTACTTTTCTGCGCCTCGATCACTTTCCGACAAATTGCCGCAGGCGCCTTTTCTCTTCCACCATCATACGTCCCGTTCGGTCCGTAGACATTGTGATACCGCACCATCCGCGTCTCTAACTTAAAATCTTCTCGGAAATGACGACACATCCGTTCACTAAATAACTTTTCCCATCCGTACCCGTCCTCCGGCATCGCAGGATAGGCGTCCGCCTCCTTCAGTCCTGGATTCTCCGTCGTCGTCTGCTTATCCGCCGCATAGACACAGGCTGAGGACGCATAAAAGAACCGCTTCACCTTGGCGTCCCGCGAGGCCATCAGCAAATGCGTATTAATCAGCACCGTCAACATACACTCTGCTTTATGGAGCTCGATAAAGCCCATTCCGCCCATATCTGCCGCCAAATTATAGACCCACTCCATTCCTTTCACCGCCTGATGACACGCGGGTAGCTCCCCTAAATTCAAAGATAAATTGTCCACATCCTCAAACTTCTGGTACCACTCGCCGAAAGGTTTGATATCCACCGCTCGGATATTCTTGATCCCCTGTTTGCGGAAGTAGGCCACCAGATGCCCCCCAATAAACCCTCCTGCGCCCGCTACAAGAATGTTCGCTTTAGGATGTGCCGTTTTTGTCATCCAACATCCTTACCCGCCCTGCTCACTTTTTCAAGCCTCGCCCTTAACCCCTTGCTCACGCCAAGTCCACGCGCCAGCGCGCGTGAGCGCGTCCCGCAACCGCGGTGACGTGTCCCGCGACCGCGGGGCAAAATCGCCCGCCCCGGGCGCCCTGCGTAGCTCAGCGAGCCTGCCGAGACTGAGCGTAGCAGGGCCAAAATCATCTAGCACCCTGTCTCTCCCTTCCTCATTCTTCCCTCCATGCCTTTCTGCTTAGAAATCTGGCTCCTTTACGCCGCCACCTGCTCCGCCGCTGGCTGGATTCTTAGCTACTTTCGTATCCTCAACGCTCCCGCGTATCTCGCCGTCCACTTTCTTTTTCTCACATCGATCTGGTTTTTCTACCGCACTCCCCTGCAGAAATTCTTTCGCCTCGACACTCTTCACAAAACCAAGGCCCGCTTCTTCCCCACCCGCCGATCTCACGAACACCCTCTATCCCTTCGCCGACTCCTCCCCGCATCCTTTTTCCTCCTCGCCTTCCTCACCCTAATCGGTGGGCTTATCTACGAGCCAACAAACCACGATGGCCTCAGCTACCGCGTACCTCGCATTCTCTACTGGCTAGCTCACAAAGGATGGATTTGGACGGGTAACTTTGACACCCGCATGGACACCCGCTCCGTCGGATTTGAATTTCTCTCCATCCTCTTTTTGGCTCTTCTTCACACCGATCGCCTGATCTTTCTCTGGAACTGGACCGGATTCCTTTTTCTACCCGCCTTAGTGTTTCAACTGTCCTGCCGATTGGGAGCTTCCAGAAGGACGGCCTGGAACTGGATGTGGCTCCTTCCCTCGGCATACGGAATCGTTCTCCAAGCGGGCAGTATCGGAAACGACTCCTTCGCCGGTGTCTTTTTTCTCGCTTCACTCGTTCTCGCCACTGGTCGCCAACCCGTCCCTTATCGAGATTTGGCTCTTTCCGCAGTGGCCATGGCCATCTGCGCTGGAATCAAATCCACCAATGTCCTCTGGGGCCTGCCTTGGCTCTGCGTCATCCTTCCTCAGGCAAAAACCCTTCTCCGCCGGCCCTGGCTCACCTCTTCTCTCCTCGTTTTCTGCCTTGCCCTGAGCTCCTTTCCCATCTGGATATCAAATCAACTGCACTGCGGAGACTGGACTGGCGAAAAAGCTGAGTCAGCAGCTGCGCATACAAAACCAATCACCATAACAAATCCAGCAGTTGGAATTGCTGGAAACCTGATTTTAATCAGCATCCAAAATTCTGTTCCCCCAGTCTGGCCCTTTGTCCACCAAACAAGCGACTTTGTCCGTTCTTCTCTACCCGCACCTCTCGTTGCATCTTTGTCCAATTCGTTCGAAGGGGGCTTTCGAGATTTGGCCATTCGTGAACTGCCTCAGGAAGAGGGCGCCGGTCTGGGTTTGGGCTTAACCATTCTCTCCTTCCTCGCCCTATTCGCCGCACTCAGTGCAAGGCCATGGAAAATCTCGCCACCATCTCCAGCCCTCGGCCTTGCCTGGCTAGCTACCCTTGCCTCAGTTCTTGTCTATTCATCCAAAATGGCGATCGGCTGCCCTGCCAGGATCATTCTCCCAGCACTAATGTTTCTCATCCTCGGCTTTTCTGCCTTGCCTCACCAGCACCGCTTACTCCGCTCCCGCATCTGGCAGTGGTCAGCTTTTTTTGCCATGGGCTCATCTCTTCTGGTTCTCATTCTGACCCCCTCCCGCCCCCTCTTTCCCCCAAGAGCACTGCTTAAGCTTGTCCGACACTTGCCGTTGTCGCCTTCCTTAAGCGAAAGGATATCAGCTGTCTATCAAGCATACGGGCACCGATCTCGCCCCTTTGAGCCCCTACTCCTCTCCCTTCCTTCCGATGTTCCCCTCCTCGGTTATACGGGTGGGGCTGCCTTAGAAGCCACTCTGTGGAAACCCTATGGATCCCGTACGATTGTTTACGTACCTCCTGCCACCCTCTTGGCTCATCCTTCATCTCCACATCCATCTTTCCTTATCGCTTCCGCCTATATAATCCAAAGAGATACTGGCCTTCCCGCTCAGAAATGGATCGACCAAGTAGGCGCCCAAATTGTCGATCGCAAAGAAATCGTCTTTCAAGTCCAGGTCGGGGCCGAACTTTTCTATCTTTTAAAACTTCCATCGTCGGACCCAGCTTCGCCATAGTCGTCCTTGCTCATGGATTTTTCCATTGTCGTCCCCTGCCTGAACGAAGCCGATACGCTCGCCTCCTGCCTCCGCAAAGCTCAAGTCGGCCTGAAACAAACCGGCTTGGAAGCCGAAATCATCGTCGCCGATAACGGGAGTACGGATGGTTCCCAGCAAATCGCAGAAAAATTTGGCGCCCGAGTCATTTCCGTCCCGACTAAAGGCTACGGAGCCGCCCTCATGGGTGGCATCGCCGCCTCCCGTGGCCAGTACATTCTTATGGGCGATGCCGACGACAGCTACGACTTCGGGGATATTCCAAAATTCGCCCGTAAAATCGCTGAGGGTTTCGATCTTGTCCAAGGCTGCCGCCTCCCCACCGGAGGCGGAAAAGTCGCCCCAGGCGCCATGCCTTGGTCCCATCGCTGGATCGGTAATCCTATGTTCTCTTTTATGGTGCGCACATGGTTCCACGCCCCCATCCATGATGTTTATTGCGGCATGCGATGTTTTACCCGCAAACTTTACGACTCCCTCGACCAGCAGTGCACGGGAATGGAGTTCGCCACAGAAATGATCATCAAGGCCAGCTTGGCCAAAGCCCGCATCTCCGAGGTTCCCATCACTCTCCATAAGGACGGCCGGATCGCACACCCTCCCCACTTGAAAACCTTCCGCGATGGCTGGCGCACCCTTCGTTTTTACCTCATGTACTCTCCCCGCTGGCTCTTCTTAATCCCAGGCCTAGGGATGATGCTCTTCGGCTTTCTTTGTTATTCGGTTGCCCTTCCCGGCATTGTCGTCGGTCGGATCCACTTCGATGTCCACACCCTGCTCTACGGCAGCGTCGCCATCTTCTGCGGCTACCAATCCGTTCTTTTCTCGATTCTCGCCAAAACCTACGCCATCAACACCCGCCTCCTTCCGCCCGACCCGCGCTTTGAGCGTCTTTTCCGCTACTTGAATCTAGAAACAGGCTCCCTCGCCGGCCTCGCCTGCCTTCTCGCCGGCTTCGCCCTTCTCCTTTTCGGTTTTTTGAACTGGAGCCAATCCGATTATGGCAACCTCAACTACCCTCAAACCATGCGGATCGCCATTCCTGGTGCCACGCTACTTTCCGTCGGCTTCCAGACTCTTCTCTCAGGATTTTTCATTTCGCTCCTTGGGCTTCGCCGAAAATAATCATGCCCCCCCCCCCCTCCGAGTTCGATGGTTTCGCGGATAAATATGATCAGGCCCTGCAGAGTGGCCTAGATCTTTCTGGAGAGAAAAAAGATTTCTTTGCCCAAGGCAGGGTCAATATCCTCGCCCGTTTGCTCGGAACACGACCGCTCCCCCGCGTCCTCGATTACGGATGTGGTACAGGATCCTCCACCCCTCACTTACTTTCCTTGCCAGGCGTCGCCTCAATGACTGGAGTCGATATTTCTGACAAATCCATGGATCGTGCTCGCGAGACCTGGCAACAGCCCAATGTGGAGTTCCACAACCTTTCTACTATTCCTCAGTTGGGGTCTTTTGATTTGGCATTCTGTAACGGGGTTTTTCACCACATTCCTATCTCCGAAAGGGCCGCCGCCTTACGCCAAATTTATCACTCTCTAAAAGCAGATGGGCTTTTCGCCTTTTGGGAAAATAATCCTTGGAACCCAGGCACCCGATGGGTCATGTCAAGGATCCCATTTGATCGAGACGCCATCATGCTCTGGCCAAGGGGCGCTCGGCGCCTTCTTTCTCAAGCAGGGTTTGAAATTGTTTTGACCCACTTCGCCTTCATTTTCCCAAAACCATTAGGATTTCTTCGATTCGCCGAGTGGCCCTTGCGCCATTTGCCTTTTGGGGCCCAATACATGCTTCTCGCACGGAAGCCCAACCCCTAGGGATTTGGGTCGCCTAGGATCGTGGCCATGGCTCGCCCTGTGGCCACCAACTCCCGCTCTGGCAGGCGAAAAAATCGAAGGGCAAGGACAACTACACGATTTGCTTCCATTTTTTGTGAAATTTCAGCAGCCAGAACCAGGTGGTCCTCCAAATAGCAGGGTTTAATGTATCGTAGCTCTGTGCTGAGAGACATGGCCCTCTTTCCCGGGAGATGCATCCCAACCATATTGGAAGCATACCCCGCCAGCATTCCCCCGTGGGTGATAATCCCGCGAAAACCATATCGCTTAGCCACCTCCATGTCCGCATGGATCGGGCTAACGTCACCAGAAATCGCCAGAAAGTGTTCGTAGTGTTTTTTTGAAAGAACGTGCTCCACCTCGCATTTCTGGCCCACCTCTAGGTCCTCCCAACTCCAGTCGCGGGATACGGCAATCATGATCTCAACGAAGCGAATGTAAAATCACCAGAATCTGCTGGGGGGTGTTCGCAAAAAAGAATAGCGTCCCGGCCGCATAACAAAATGTCATTAGGATTCCGACCGCCTCAATCCATCGGTTTGCCATATAAGACAGGTATTCTTCGCGGCTAAGGTTCTTTTTCAAAGCTAAAGTATAGTAGTAGTTCGCCACTACCCCCAATCCATGAAGGAGGCCGTAAATGAAAAAAGTCCATCCCTTCCCATGCCAGACCCCTATCAGTACGAAAACAAGCAGGATAATCCCCGCAATCGCATGGTTGGCGTACTTTGGTCCTACCCGCGTGACCAACTTCTTCGCCATAGGAGAAAACACCAGATCCCGCATCCAATCCGAAAGCGTGATGTGCCAGCGGTTCCAGAACTCCTTCAGATTCCTCGCCATCAGTGGGTTTCTGAAATTCTCAGGCACGGGAATTCCCGCCAGTCCCGCCAAGCCAATCGCCACATCACAGTAGCCCGAGAAATTTAAATACAGGTAAAGATAGTAGGCCACTGCGGCAATGCCCAAGTCCACTAGCGAATGGAGATGTTCGTCAAAAAACATCTGCGAGTAAGCCAACTGCCCCACCCACCCAGCCAGAAAGACCGCTTTGGCCAAGCCAATTCCAATCCTTTGCAGACACGGCGAGACAGGAAAAGTGGTCTTGTTTTCCAGAGCTTCGCGGTGCTCCGTCCACCGATGAATGGGTCCAACGCTCATCACAGGAAAGAAAAAGGCGAAACCAAGAAACTGGACAAAAGTGGGCCAAGGCGCCCCATTCCGTACATCAATTAACATCCGACTACAGCGGAAGGCTAAATACGAAACCCCAAGAAAATACGGCGCCAATGAAAAATCTGGGTTTCGCCGCAACACCTCCTGCAATCCGCGCAACTCCTGCGCCACCCAAGTCGTCGGCGTGTATCGCACCCCCGCCATTAGCAAAATAGGCAAGGCAAACGCCAACCAGAAACAAGCAGACCGCGCCGCAAGGATTCGCATCGCGGGATACATTCCAACTACCGCCGCCAAATAAACCCAAAAAACCAAGATCGCGCGCGGATCTCGGGCAGCAAAATGCACCATGAAAACCGCCCCCAGATTGATTGCCGCAAAAAGCCCATCCCTCACCGCACCCACAGGCACCTTCCGTAAGCCCAGCACCGCTAGGGCGAATGCCACGTAAATCCCAGCAATCCATTCTGCCGAAATAATCATCGCCACCTCAAAAGTTCTGGTACACCGCGTCCGCCCCATTGCGAAACGAAGGCGAATTCAAGGCGAGCAAGGCCCCCAACAATCCAATGAGAATTGCCGCCCAAATCCAAACCCTACTTTGCATAAACCTCCCCAAGCAGGGGCAGAATCGATCGGGTATAAAGTTCCTGCCCGTGCGCATTGAAATGGCTTGAGTCGTAATACAAATCATTTAGGCCCTTTTCGGAAATCCCTTGAAAAAGCTCTGTCGGCTTGACCCCGATTAGCTTCACTCCCCCGCCAAACCGCTCAGGCCAGCACTGTTTTTCAACAATTTCATCGTTCTGCGCCTCCTTTAAAAGAGGGAAATTAAGAAAGATGACCTGCGTGCCGTGGTCTTTCGCTAACTCAATGACTTTTTCGAGAAAATGATTTTGCAGGGTGTTAAGGGCCTCGCCTTGGAAACGAAAACTCCCTTTGCTGGTCGGCCCATACACCACGGCTTTCGCCGGCGGAATCGAGAAAGTTGGAGCCGGAGGGAAGGTTGGGTCGTAATTTAGTCCTAAATGACAAGTCAGCGTTCCGTTTTGTGATGCCACGGGCGGTGCCTTGTAAAAGTTTTGCCAGTAATCTTCCTGCGGGTTCGGATCGGTTGGCCCATCCGGCCGAAGCGACGACAAGACAAGCTTGGGCACCCCCAAGATCGAAGCGGCGTAAGCTTGCATTACCAAACGGAACGGCAGACCCCGGATCACTGGCCAATCGCGAGAGAATCGGAGCCACTGGTAGGCGGCAAGATGAAAATCCTCACTGCCACAGGCTTCGTCATAAATCACCAAACAGCGAACCGCGCGTTTTTCCAGCAAATCACGTGTGATAAAGTAGAGGGCGTCATATCCTGGCCAAGGCCATCCCAAGGTGAAGACCTCGGCGGGTCGACCGGTCTTCCCTTGAATCATTTTTTGCGCCTCCAATGCACTTACCCCACCCCAAATGTGCGAAGATCCAGCCAGAACAAGATCGGCGGGACCTTGATCTTTAAAAATCTTTTTCTGCAGCCAGGGATACGGTCCGATCCTTATGGGTGCGTTGCTATAAACCGTCTCCCGTTGACCCACCCAGGAAGAAGGTAGAAGCCACGGGCTGAAAAGAATCATGAGACACAGCCCGGCAAACCAGCCGGCTTGCCTTGGGCTATCGAAGGGCGCCTGCATTCCGGGATTAGGCTTCGGTCATTCTTCGCCCAATCAAAGCGCAAAACTCACCCACATTCTTCGTCGCCTCCACCTCCCCCGTTCGAAACCGCAAGCCAAACTCCTTCTCCACCGCGACTAATATGGATATCTGCATCAGAGAATCCCACTCCGCCACATCCGTTGCCTTCGTCTCATGGGTCAATCGCGGAGGATCTAGAAAGAGCCCATCCACCAAAGTCTGTAGTTTGGGTAAAATCTCTCCGTCAGCTTGGCTCATCTTGCCGAATGCTAATCCGATGACCCAACGGACGAAAGTCCTGAATTGCCAGGCCATAATATTCCCCAGCCCCCCCCTTCTCTTGTCGAAAAAAGCCGAACTTCAAATAAAGATCTTTCACGATCCCGTTTTTTTCGGTGGGCAGGTAGCATCCCCGCACCTCTTGGCAATCTCTCCCACGCGCCTGTCGAAAGATTTCGTTTAGCACCACCTCCTCCACCTGCCGCTTCAGCACTCGACAGCTCATCAACCAGGTGTCGATCTCCGCCATTCCATTTCTAAAACGCAGGATCACCACCGAGATTAACCCATGATCCCCAAATCGGTCTTTCAACCGAACCGAGAAATGCCCCCACTCGTGATCTTGCGAGATCACCGTCAACTCCGCTTCAGACCGGCGCCGGGTCGTTACATTAAACTGGTTGCTCTTGGTAATTAGTTGTGTGATTCGTGGTAAATCCACCGGCCTAAACGGCTGAACCTCCGCAACCATTTCCAAGGACCTCAAATAGCTGTCCATATCACTACACTGACTCTCCATCCCCTTCCGCTGCGCCTCGGCGCGATACTGCTCCGAACGTACCCCATCCTCCTTCGTTATCTGCCGAGGCTCGAAGAATCTG
The DNA here is from genome assembly GCA_041730685.1 of Aliarcobacter sp. Lineage (GTDB taxonomy): Bacteria > Verrucomicrobiota > Verrucomicrobiia > Methylacidiphilales > Verrucolacustridaceae > Verrucolacustris. The sequence goes on along the minus strand of JBGSBI010000003.1, from coordinate 130,062 downwards.
GAGTCCTGCAGTTGTGCGGTGTAGTCAGCAGGATCAGGCCCCAGCAAGACCCGCCCAACCTCTGGGGTAAATTGCCGGACAATTTCAATCTCCGCTGGGTTGTCATCGACCAAGACAAAGCTGTCCAGCCCCAGGCGCAGTTCGGCCGCCATCCTGCGCAAGTTTTCCGGCTTGGGCTCCCAATTTGCGTAAAAGGCCACGAAATCCTCCCTCTTCAAAATCATTTCGGGGTGCTTTTCCAAAGGCTCCAACGCCTTGGCTTCATCATTTTTACTGCACACAGCCAGCAAAACCCCCCGATCTTTCAAGGACTTGATGTATTTCTGAAAATCCTTGAACGCCTCCCCACGCGGAGAGGTATCGCCCAGCTCAATTCCGGCCAGCCCGTCATCCCCAATCACCCCACCCCATAGGGTGTTGTCCAAATCCAGTGCCAAAACCTTTTTCATGGGCCGCCGGGCTTGGGCCACCACCCGAGCCACCTCGGCCGCCAGCACAGCCAGCAGTGCTGGCGACCCCGGCTGCTTGCTTTCAAACCATCCACGCCGGTCCTCGGCTTTCTCCAAACCCAGCCTAGCCTCCAGATATTCCCGATCGCAGAGTTGCACGAAAGCGGGAGCCGCCAGTCCCAGCTCCAGATTGACCGCCCGGCGGAATGTCCAGTCGGTCGCCAGAGTTCGATTGCGAAAAGAACCCCAATCCTGCCGACAGGGCAACGGAAAATTCACCAGAATAACCTCTGCTTGGGTGCGTTCATGAGCCTTGCGACACAGCGCCAGAATCTCACGGGCGGACGCCACCGCCATCTCGCGACCCACCGCAGAATCTCCATCCGTTAAGGCTGGTTTCATCAGTCTCTGGGCAGACGGGCAGAGAAGAATGAAATCCAATTGGCCTGCCTCTAAAATACCGCCTGGCTCAAGGATTTCTGCCGTGTAGTTATCAAAAAGTCCTTCGGTGAAAAGTGGTCGCACCCCCTCCCCCAACAAACGCACTTCAAGCAGATGCCTCCAAGGGTGAAAGGTGCATGCGCCCAACAGCCCCATGCGCAGGACCGGCAGGTTGGAAACTTCTTGGGCAAATGCTTTTTTAGCTAAGTTGGCCAGCAGAAGCAGTTCGTCGGCCTCCATCGCATGAGAGGCCAGTTCTTGGAATTCGCGAAAGGCCCCTGCGTCACCCGTGCGGGCTTTCGCCGCTAAAAGACGGATCGCTTCATGGGCAGACCTTTCCATCGATTCTTTATATCAGAACATATTTTACCATCACGCCCTGAGTTGTTTTGAGATAAACTACCGATTCCTTGAAAATCCTTCTCTACACCGACCTCGCCATCCGCCCCGACCAGCTCTTCTGGCACCGCGACCTCGGCCTTTTAGCAAAAGCCTTCCGTGATCTCGGCCACGAAGCCTACCTTGTCGTACATTTAGCGACCGAGCCACGTACCAGCCCCGCAATACCGAACGAACTTGATTACACTAGGGAGCAAGCCTTCGAAGCTCAGCAAGGTTTACCGAGACCGAGCGTAGCAGGGCCACATCCCACATCTGCCACCTCATCCAACATCCGCGCGCAAGCGCGTCCCGCAACCGCGGGAAAAAATCCGCCCGTCGCGGGCGCTCTTCAAAGCTCAGACTGCTACAGCGAGTCGAGCGAAGTAGGGCCATCCTCATACTCTCCAAAAATTCTGGAGGACCCAGTCCTCTGGCCCTCTCCCTCCGACGTTCGTAACCCCCTCTGGTGGCAATCCCAAAAACCCGATCTCGTCATCCTTGGCCTCTGGACCCGCCCCAAGTACGACACCATCCGCCGCGCCGCCCTCTCCGCCACATCCCACGTCATCGAACGCGCCGATAGCGATGGCATGCGTACCGCCTCCTGCGATCTCCTCACCTACGCAAAACGCCGCTTCGACTACTTCCGCGACCGCACCTTCCGCTGGCCATCTTCTCTCTCCATTCCTGCCTCAATTTTCTACTCTTTCGGCTCCATCCTCGCCACCCCCTGGATCGAATATCGCTTAAGAAAAACCCTTACGCTTCTCCCCTCCATCCTCGTCGAAACTCCTCAGGCCACTGCACTTTGGAAATCCCTCGCTCTTCGCCTTGGTGCCGACCCAGAGAAAATCCACTGTGTTCCTCACCCCATTCAGACCGATATCTTTAAATTCGACCCCGCTGTCCCCAAAAAGAACCAGATCATCTCCGTCGGTCGCTGGGACTCTTACCAGAAGAACCTCCCGCTTCTCCTCAAAACCCTCCGCGCTTTTCTCTATAAAAATCCTTCCTGGACCTCCCTCGTCATCGGTTCTGGCCTCCCCACCAAATCCCCCCATCCCCAAATCACATTTCTACCCCCTCTTGCACCTCCCGATCTCGCCCGCCACATGCAGGAATCTAGAATCTTTTTCTCCTCATCTCGGTATGAAAGCTTCGGGCTCGCTTCAGCTGAAGCTGCTTCTTGTGGGTGTCTCGGTGTTGGCCCCTCAGAAATTCCGGCCCTTGCCAATTTTCCTCCCTCCGAGAACAACTTTCTTTTCAGCTCCCCTTCTAACCGCCTGCTGGCAAAACTTTGCCGTGCCTCTTCTTTACCTTGTCTCCCTCCCCCCATCCGCCCCTCCTTTTGCACTCCCCCAGAAATTGCCCAACAAATAATCCGGATAAGCCAATCTATTTTGTGAACCTCTTATCCCTATTTTCCACCTCGAATCGTACAGGCCGTTTTATGCGAATGCTGTCGACCTCCTACCTCAATGTGGTCGCAGCAGCTATTTACTCCATCGCCCTCGTACCGATTGTTTTGCATTTTACCAGCATTTCCCAGTTAGGCCTCTGGACTCTCGTCACACAATTTACCGCCTATCTGTCCCTAGTGGATGCCGGAGTCTGTTCTGCCTGTGTACGCCGCTTTGTTGGGCCGATTGCTCGAAAAGAGATGCCGACCCTTGCGGGTATTTTCAAAACAGCCTTTCTCGTCTCCCTCTCCCAAGGCGTCCTCTGCTGTCTCTTTGGTTTGCTCGCCTATCCCATCGGGCTTCTTCTGGGGATCGGGCTGGAAAATTTGACTCTCTTTAGCTCTGTTCTTTTTGTTCAGTTTATTCTTGTCGGAATATTTTTTCTAGTCCGCCCCTTCTCCGCGCTTTTACTCGCCGCCCAACGCTTTGAAATTAACAATCTTGCCAGTTCTCTCAGCATCGTCCTATCAATTGGCATTATCTGGATCGGTTTCCGTTCAGGCTTTGGATTGTGGGCCCTTCCCCTTGGCTCGCTTTTCCAGCAAATTACCTCAACCCTCACCACTGTCTGGATGGTGCGGAAACTTGATCTACTACCCCACTCTTGGTGGCGCCAAAGCTCAACCTGGAAAGGAGTCTCCGATCTCTTTCTGGAGGCACTTGACTTCTTTAGTTGGTCTGGCTTCTCCACTGCTGGAGCAACACTTCAGTCCGTATTTTTGAGCCGCTTCCTCGGCTTGGAGGCCGTGGCGATCTGGAACGTCGGGGCCAAGCTAGCCTCTTTTGCTTATATGCTTTTTGGCAACTTCTTTAACACAGCGTTTATGGGGCTTTCCGAACTCCTTGAGAAGGGGGAACCACAAAATTGTTTACGCTCTTTTCTCAATCTTTTTCTCACCACTTTCTCCTGCCTCACCGTTTTCGCGGCCTGTGCAGTCCTCCTCAACGATCTCTTTATTTTGCTTTGGACCCACGGCCAAATCACGTTTTTCCCTTCTTGCACGTGGGCTATTTTCTCTTGGCTTATTCTCGCTGGCACTCTTCGGGCCTTGGCCTGTTTCTCAAATATCTGGCAAAATCGTAAAACCATGAGATTCGGTCCAGCAGTCGAGTTCTCTTCTTTGGTTTTGTTTCTTGGCCTAACCCTATTCTCCCCCTCCCTCAAATGGTTCGCCTTCGCTTTGATGGCAAGCCAGATCCCCCCCATCTTGCTGTCATATGGCCCCTCATTTCTTGCGGTCCGAAAGATTTTTAATACTCCTTTATCAAAAAACCAGTGGGGCATGGTCTCCTTTTCGCTCGCCTTTTTCGTAGGTGCGATCGGCGTTCGAGCATCCCACGCTCCTCCCCTTCAGCAAGCCGTTCTTCTCTCCTCCTTGGGTGTGGCTTGGATTTATTTTTTTCTGCAAGAACTAAGCGCTTTTATGCTTCTCCGCCGGCACTAGTCACTCAACCACTGTCTCAGACACGTTTTCTATCGAAGACCGCACAGGTCGTCCCCTCAACTCCACAAATGGAGTAGCTCGGAGGCAGCCGAGCCAATCCCTCAGGCACCCTGAGAAGATCCGTTGAGTAGCCATTATATCGGTAATCGTGCCAAATAATAACCCCCTCGCTGGAGACAATTTGAAATGCCAACAATGAATCTCTCACCACATCTTCCACCCGATGAGATCCGTCGATAAAAATAAGATCGTACGGCTTCTCCCTCTTTAATTTCTCTTCAGCCTCTTGAAAGGATTCAAGCCGCAAGGAAACTCGCGATTGTCCCGCTAAAAGATCTCGGTATTTTGAACTTAAAATTTGGATGTCGTAACTTATTATTTCCGCTTCAGGACAGTTCAAGTAAAATGAATAGGTCGTCCGTGCTCGATACGTTCCAACCTCCAAAATCCGTTTTGCTTTACGCCCCTTCGCCAGATTTAAAAGAAAGAGCATGTCCCCAATTGGCGCATCCTCCCCAGCGTGTAGTGGATACTGGACAGGAAAAATAATCGAATCCGATGCAGAGCATAGTGTTTCAGGGCAGATCCAAGGCAGACTCAACTTGCCCGTCTCGAAGATCTTTGTGTAAAGCGCACCAACCAAAGGCTCTCTCTGTAAAACTTTTTTAACCCATCTCCATATTCTTGGAATGATTGGTGTCGCTAGATATAGCTTTTTAAGATGCTTGAGCATTCGGTCCTTCTTGTTAATTTACTAAACCACATGACTTTACATACACTCCGCTGGATTCTTTCCAAGCCTATTTTAGGGCCGACCTCTTGTAATCCCAACTCAGATTAATGAATCCTAAGAAACCCAAACTAATTCTTCTGTCCAATGTTTACGATATTAATTACGTAAACTTACGCTGTGAAACTGTTCCTCCATGCCTTAGTTCCCCAAAAAGGCGGGATCTCTTTCAATCTCTTCACCTAGCGACGAACCGTGATCTACTCATCCTCTCCTCCCCACCAAAATCTCTGACTCGTCGCCTGCCCAAATGGTTGCCGGTGGTCTCCACCTCCTTTGCTGGATTTTCTCAACTCTTTTGCGCCAATCTCGACGCTCCGAAAATTCGTATTCCCTGCTCCTGGTTTTTTTATGCTCTCCATGCCCTTCGGCACGTTAGACGAGGCGATGTGCTTTTGATCGACAACTTTGAACTCATCTACGTCATCGCCGCATGGCTCTGTCGCGTCGTCTATGGCTCCTCTGTCCTCCTCGACTACGAAGACGGCAAGCACTTCACCGACCATGGCTGGTCCAAATGTCTTAGTGCCCCAGCCGAGTTTTTAGGAAAACCTCTCATCCAAGGAGCGATCCTCGCCCACCCCTCTCTTGGGAATCGCTTAAGCCCCAAAATTCCAAAGGTTCTTGTTCCCGGTTTTTATATTCCACCTCAAGACAAACAGGTACACATCGCTCCCACCGCCGATACGCGCTTTATCTACGCGGGTTCACTCGATGTACCTCGTGGAGTCGACCTCCTTCTTGATACTATTCCACTTTTACCTGAAACGGGTTGGCGATTAGATATTACGGGTTCAGGCCTTCTCGAATCCAAAGTCAGGCTCATTGCCACTCACCCCAACTTTATGCGAAAAGTTGTATTCCACTCAGTTCTTGATGCCAAGGCTCACTCTTGTCTTTTGACAGAATCAAATGTTGGACTAAACCTTCAACGCTCCAGCAATTCTATTTCCCAAGTCACCTTTCCTTCCAAGCTTTTTTCCTACTTCTCTGCAGGTCTACTTGTTATTTCAAGCAGGGCGAGCGAGGTTGAGGCAATTCTTGGAAAAGCCTGCCTTTACCTTCCCCAAGAAACTCCCGAAGCTTTAGCCGCACTAATGAGTTCACTTATCCCAAACAAGGCGAGGGTGGGCGGGTTGCCGGAGCTTGAACGTTTCACGATCTCATCCACATCCAATAGTCTGCGCTCTTTTTTCAAGCAAGTTGTGCCCTCTTTTTTATGAGTCCAGTCCCGAAAGTTCTTCTGGCAACCTGTGGCGGTTGGTATCTACCACATTCCGCCAAGGCTTTCGACAGCCGAGGGGCTTTGGCAGGTCTATGGATTTCGGATAAAAACAAGACTTCTGTATCAGCAGGCCTTTTTCGAAGATGTTGGCCTTTTCATCTGGCGATGAAGCCTTTTTATCGCTTCGCCCCGCAAATCTTGACTGAAAAAATGTTTTATGCCTTTTTCCCGATTTGGTGGGGCTGGGTTAGATCACAATCCATACCCCCCTGCAATGTGGTTCACGCCATTGTCGGGTACGGCGCAGAACTGTTTGACCGCAAGGAACTCAAGGGAGCCTTGAAAGTAGTGGACTGTCCCAATAGCCATCCCACCTCCTACTACGGATACTGGCAAAGGGAGTGTGACCTGTGGTGCCCTGGTGAAAAAGTTCCTATTCCTCAATGGATGTTTGCCCGAATGCGCCAAGAATTAGAAATGGCGGATTTGATTCTTTGCCCCTCCACATTTGTTCGAGAAACCATGATTGAAAACGGTCTTCCAGAGAATAAATGCTTAATTCAACCATTTGGTGTGGACACAAAAGTTTTTCTTCCACGCCAGAATCCGCCTAAAAAACCCCTTTTCATTAGCGTAGGGACAATCTGCTTGAGAAAAGGGTACCAGTACCTCTTTCGGGCCTTTGAACTAGTGAAACAGCGCTTCCCTTATGCCGAACTAATTTGTGTTGGCCAATATAAAACCGATTTCCGCTGTGAACGCCAAAGATGGAAGGGCACTTTTCGCCACATTTCCCATCTTTCGCATGCCGATCTCGCTGCTCTACTTCAAACCTGCACCGCCTTCGTCTTTCCCTCTCAAGAAGAAGGCTTTGCTAGGGTGCTCTCTGAAGCGATGGCGGCAGGGCTTCCCATTCTTGCCTCTCACCAGAGTGGAGCTACCACTTTAGTGGATGACGGCGTCGAGGGCATAATTATCAGAGCGCAAGATCCCCAACACATTGCTGAAGCCATGATTCGGGTTGCTTTGGACACCGAACTTAACCTCAAAATGGGCAAAGCCGCATTTGAAAAAGGTGCTTCTAAAAACAGTTGGCAAGATTATGGTAATCGCCTGTTAGATGAGTACGGAAAGCGGCTTTCACACCCAATTTTTACTAGTTGCTAATCCAAACCTGCCGCTTGATCTTGGTGTTTTTGTTACCGAGTATATGAACAAGAGCGAATGTGAATATAATCAACTTTCTTAAGGGTAGGGTCCGGCTAGCGCTTGGGCGTGTTTATCTAAAGCAAATGTTGCGGCGCTCATACGACTCGACCCATCTGCCAGCTACCGAAAGTAGTTGGCCTCAAAGCCTGCAAGAACCAACAAATTACTACAGAAATTGCGTCCGCTACTTTTATCAAGGTGCGCCCAGATACCTTGTGGATCACCGCCACTACTTTTCTCAAGAAAGGCGAGGATTTGGTGAAGCTGCGTTTCATGTAATGTGGGCCGCACTTTTTTCAATTTTCAAGCCAAGCTCGTTTCTAGAAATTGGAGTTTATCGCGGCCAGACACTTTCTTTGGCCTCTTTATGTTCCAGAGAATTATCCTTTCCAACTCGTGTTTGTGGAATCTCCCCGTTCACAAGTGCTGCCGACGCCGTCAGTAAATATTCTAACCAAATTAATTATTATGAGGATACCCTAAAGAACTTTGCTTTTTTCCAATTACCAGCACCCCAGCTGGCTCGCGGCCTATCCACCGATCCTGGTGTCTGGAAACAAGTCATGCATAACAAATGGGACATGGTTTATATTGACGGAAATCATGATTATGAAGTGGCAAAAAGTGATTTTACAAACTGCAACAAGATCCTTTCCCCTCGCGGTATAATTGTTTTAGACGATTCAGGTTTATTTACACGGTACCAAGCACCCCTTTTTTCCTCGCGGGGCCATGTTGGGCCGTCAGCGCTTGCACAGGAAATTTCTGCTTTTGGCTTTCACGAGCTGCTTCAAGTTGGTCACAACCGCGTTTTCCAGAAAAACCTATGAAGGTTGCTATCTTAACTACGGATTCTAGACATCATTTCGCAAAGTATATCGATCTAACCCCCTCTTTCGGGACTGCTCCGACTGCGCTAATCGAAGGCTTTGCGTCTTTGCCTAGTTTAGAAGTCCACATCCTCTCCTGCACGCAACAGCCGATGTCGTCACCAGCAAGGCTTGTCAACAATATCTGGTTCCATTCGCTAAATGTTCCGAAGATTGGTTGGCTCCGCACAGGTTACTCTGGCTGTATTCTTGCGGTTCGCAAAAAGCTAAGAGAAATTCAGCCTGACATTGTCCACGGCCAAGGAACCGAAAGAGATTGCGGAATCAGTGCTGTTTTTTCTGACTTTCCAAATGTCATAACCATTCACGGCAACATGGCTGAACTAGCTCGCATTTTTCATGCCCGCTTCGGAAGTTTCCACTGGTGGACGGCAAAAATAGAAAATTTTTGCCTGCCCCGCACCTCGGGGGTTTTATGCAACTCCCACTACACCCAGTCTCTCGTTTCTACTCGATCTAAAAATTCATGGCTTGTTCCCAACCCGATCCGCGACTCTTTCTTTGCCCCGCTACTTCCAAGGAATCTGCCAATAGAAACTCCTACCTTTTTGGTAGTTGGCGTCATCTGCCCACGCAAACAGCAACTAGAAATCCTTAAGCTTTTAATAAAATTGCGCCAGCAGAATGTGTGCTTTCAGGTTAAGTTTATAGGTGCCTGCGGGAAAGATTCGTATGGAAAAGCATTCCTTGACCTGCTCAATGACCAGAAAACCAGTAGTTGGGTCTCGTGGCTCGGTGTTCTCGATGAAACTGCTCTAATCCAGTGCATGGATAGCGCACACGCACTTCTCCACTTCCCTCAAGAGGAGGCGTTTGGCCTCGTTGTCGCAGAGTCTCTTGCCCGCGGACTTAAACTCTTTGCCTCAAAAGTTGGGGGCATCCCCGACATTGCATCGGGAGTTCCGGAAGCAGATCTCATCGACCCCGAGGATTGGGAAGGTCTTCAGCGCTCCCTTCTTCGCTGGATCCAAAAGCCAATCACAGCCTCTCAACAGACCCAGCAGCTAATGAGCGCTCGCTACCATCCAAAAATCATCGCCGCACGTCACCTAGAGATCTATCGGGAAGTTTTGTCTGCCAGCAATCCTTCGTAAATTCCATATAGCTGTTTGCCCACATCCCCCCACCGACAAGGCACAGGTGGTCGCGGGACCTTCTCTATCCTGTTATAAAACTCCTTTAGCTTTCTCACCTCTTTCTCCCTTGACCCCAGCGGACTGTATGTCGCCCTACTGCCGAAACTCGCCCTCGCCCAAGGCAATTCTGCCAGAAGCAGTGGACACCCCCCTGCCGCCGCCTCAAGCGCGGAGAGGCTCAAGCTTTCCATTGAGCTCATTAATACAAAACCTGGCGCTTCTTGATAAATCTTTGCCATCTGATCCCGTTTACGGATTCCCCCTTCATATCGCAGTAAGCCATTTGAACCGTGGACTACTTCCATGAATTTTAAATAGTATTGATCCTCTTTGCTATAAGGCTCCCCAATAATCCAGACAGGAACCTGCGCCATAATTGCTGCTTCGGCCAACTCCACCACCCTCTTCCTTTCCGTGATCGTTGCCGTACAAACTAGGTATTTAGATTTTGGATTTTGGATTTTTAAATTTGAATTTCGGAAGAAGATGTCCTCCACACCGTTAGGCACCACATGCACATTCTCTGGCTTTGCCGAAAATATCTCCACCATCAGCTTTTTTTCCCAGCTTGTTAGGGCAATGCCTGCATCAGCCAATTGGTAGGCGTCCCAACAAAGGCGGGCCGTAAATTCCCTCGGCAAAACTCTACTTGCTACAATCATAAAAAGCTTCTGAAGCTTTCGGGCAATTACGCTCCGGGATCCCAAACCCGTCAGAAGTTCACTCATCACAACCTTCATCCCCTTCGCTTGCGCTTGCCGTATGTAAGCTGGATGAGCCCTTCCGAAATAGTGAATCAAGTCCCCTTTTTGCTGATCGTCCCACCAACGAAGCCACTCTACCTCCGCCCCAACAACCTCCAGCGCTTTTTTTGTTTGCTCGATTTGCGTCTGGAACCCTCCATGCGCCAAAAGAAATGGATTCGGATGATCAAAAAGAACCTTCACGTTTCTATCCTACCCCCGCCCTGCTTGCTTTTCCCAATCCAAAATCCACGCGTAAGCGTGTCCCGCAACTGCGGGAGCAGTCTCCGAGAACGCCTGCGCTCGCACTTCGATGCTCAAAACCACCTTCACACATCGGCGCGTGAGCGCGTCTCTACCCCGACCGGCGTCGGGGCCGGGAATGCAGGACGTGAGCAACAGTAGGGCGCCAGCCCTTCGAAGCTCCTCCGCGAAGCGGCTTAGGAGCGAAGTAGGGCCACATTCGCACTCTCCCGCCTGAAACTCTCCCTTTTCACCACTCCCTTCTCGACCTTACACTACGGCTCATGCAAAATCTCACGGCCCAAAAGGTGGTCATGGCTCTCGTCACCCTTGCCTTTTTTATCGCCGCCCCATATCTCATCATAGAACTCCTTAACGGTAACACCGCTCCCCTCGCCGCCCTCTTCGGTCTTGGTGCCCTTCTCCTCTTTGTTTTTGCCCTTGGCGAAAAATGCTGGCTCGCGATCCCCCTCTGCCTTCCTATGGGCGGTTCCCTCAATATTCTTCCAGTTAAGTTTTCCCCCCACGAACTTTCCATTCTTTTGGTTATCGGTTACGTCGTCATCCAGTTTATTATGACCGATCGTCGCCGTCTCACTTTCGGCCCTGCTTATATCTGGGCACCTCTTCTGCTCATCGCCGCTATCTTAATCTACCAAGAGACCAAGGGTGGAAAAATTGGTTTGAATATGCTCGGGGGTAAAGGTGCGGGCGGCCGAAAAACTTTCACCATCCTTTGCGGCATGCTCTCCCTCCCCGCCATTCTCTGGTTCAAATCTCCTGGTGAAAAATGGTTAAGAGCTATCCCCCTTCTTTATCTCTTTGGCTGTTTGCTTGATTTCACTCCTTTCTTAGTCACCTCTTTTGCTCCATCAATCGCACCTGCTGTTTTTAGAATCTACTCAAGCGTCAATCTTGACGCCTTCTCTAATACACTCGCAGGAGCAAACTCCGAGCTGGTTCGCGTTAGTGCCATCGGACCGACCTGCCAAGCCATCCAACTTGTTCTCCTTTGCTACTTTCGTCCCAAGGATTGGATCCGCCCTAGTAAGGTTTTTGTCCCCATTCTCTCTGTTCTGGCTCTGATCGGAACAATTTGGGGTGGCTTCCGATCGGCACTCTTTAATTATTTGCTGGTCTCTTTCTCCTCCCTCTTTTTCATGGTTCGCTGGACCGCTCTTTTAACCATTCCGGCTGTCGCAGTTCTCATTACTGTTCTCGTCCTCGGCCAAGGCTCAGCCTTCGACCTGCCCCTAACCATGCAGCGTACCCTTTCCCCATTTCCTGGAAAATGGAGCAGAATTGCCACCGATTCAGCCGACTCCTCTAACGATTTTCGTGACGCGATTAAAAAAACCTATCGCGCGGAGTTCATGAAGGACTCTGGTATGTTTGGTAGCGGCTATAAATACTCCTCAGCCTATATGATTAGTCGCTCCCAAGATTTCTACACAAAGAATATCATGTCAGATCCCAATGGTGAAGCGCGGGACTTTATTACCGTGCGGGACCACCATGTCGGATGGGTTGCCGTTCACCACCCTATCGGCACAGTTGGACTGACTTTATTTATACTTCTCTGTCTGAGTTCCTTGTACTTTATTTTGTCTAATGTTTTAAGCATCGACGCATCTCATATATCTCCACAGCAGTGCTGGTCTTCTGCTTTAGTCATCCAGATCATTGTTAGCTTTTTCACCGTCTTTGGGGCAATGGAACACTTTATTCCAGAACTCTGTATTCTCCTGGGGATCGCAATTACCTCTTTCCGTCCCCCCGAGTCCCAACTCCCAACCAAACCAGCACAACACCCTGCCCACTCCTTTGCCTAAACAGTCCACTGCTCTTGGTTCAATAACCACCGCGCAATCGCCCTCCCACACTTTGTTTTTCCTTAATAAAAAATTAAGAATTTAGCATCCGCGCGTCAGCGCGTCTCTACCCCGTACCCGCGTCGGGGCTTTGCGCGCATGCGGGACGTGAGTAATAGTCCCCCAATCCACGCGAAAGCGTGCCCCGCGAACGCGGGAAAAAATTAAACATCCAGCATCCAAAATCGCCCGCCTCTACGGTATTTTTATATTTTTCCCCTCAAAATTAGCTGCCGGATCATCCACCGCTCCAGCATCCACCCCATCAAACACATTTCCATCCGCAACCATCTTTCCCTCTCGGAAATCCCTCCATATCGCAAGAATTTTTGCGCCCGGAACCATCTCCTCAACTCGAAAGGTATTGCCTCTTACCACCGTCGATCCGCCAGCACCAAATCCAACTTCGAGGCATTTAAACTGTGGCGTAGGATCTGCTTTCTCGATGATAAAGTTGTTTCCAGCAATCGTCCCTCCAATAATTGCAATATCGACAAGGGATATCTGGTTTTTCCCACCACGTGCTTTCCCTGAGTCTTTAAATGTATTGTTCGATAGTACTGATCCTTTTTGGCCACTAGGTGTCGCCTCATCCAGATAAAACATTAATGTTGTCTCTGAATCTGAAAATGTACTCCCGCTCAGAATAAGCTCCCCCGCATCCACTCGTAACGCTGGATCGAGACCATCTCTCTCGCTCGACATGCCGGGAATCGGACCTCCTTCAAAGGTACATCCCGTGACTGTAGTAGAAATATCATCCGTTGTTCCTGTTCTTTTGCAAAAAATCCCCTTTGCTTCTTCCCCTCCCTTTGGCCCTGGCACCATTGGGGATGGCTGAGCCAACCTTCGCAAGGTAAGGCTAAAACTTCCGGTTTTTTCAACTTTGTAATATCCATTTCTTTTATTCAGATAAACCGCCGTACCTATAGAAAAGAGCTCCACCAACTTGGGATCAGTTCCTCTTGCAATCGGGATCTCCACCACCTCCCCCACTTCTGGGATTACGACTTTCTCCACATAAAGGCCTGGCTCTGGATCCAAAACATAAATCCCCTCCACCCAAAATCGCTTCAATGTACAACCATCAATCAGTGTCCGCCTTCCCGTTCCGAACCAGAAGCCGTCCTTAGGTAGCCCATTGGGAGAATTCACCCCACTTTCGTCAGACCCCTCTGCGTAGCTGTTAATACAATTCAGATTCTCCACATCGCAACCCGCAAATGCCACCTGACCCCCTCCATCTTGTCTTGTTGAGTTCGACGCTCGCGGATAAAGAAAGCGGCATCCCACCACATCGAGCTGATCAATCCCCTGATGCAAAAGCCCCCGCCCTACTGTTAGGGCCCTGTGACAATCAATAAAGGTACAATCATAGAACCCGATCAAATGGGTCGGAATCTCCTGTAGCAGATTCCCCTGCCCCGTGTTATCCGTGACATTCACCCCTTGCCTGAAATTCCCCGAGCCTGGTTCCATCCTTCGCTCAAAGGTCAACCCCTCAGCTCTAAACTCCTTTATGTTCTCGTATATTTGCAGGATAGTATTTCGGCTTGAATTTACTTCAGGCCCGTTTGCCACGCTCAGTAAGGTTGCCCCAGGTCCTCTCATGGTTAACTGCACTGGCGGCCCCGCCTGCCTGCCCAACGCCAAGTGCGTATATTTCCAAGCTGCATTTCCCGCGGGCTCAATCCACCGATTCAGCGCATAAGTGGCGGGGGGGAACTCCAACAAGGTAAACCCCGCCTTACTCACAAAATCGAGAGCCCTCTGAATCGCTGGAGCGTCGTCCGTCTTTCCGTCCCCTCGCGCCCCCCACATCAGCACACTCGCCCGCTTTCCCGCGAAAATCCGAAACCACCTCCCCTCATCTGCACCCTCAGCCTTGAAATACGCCCCACCCTCATCGGCCTCCGTACACTTCCCATCCCAAAAAAAGAAACCACCCCCCCCGTCCCCTGGCCACGAATATCCCTGCACCTCTGCGTAGCACGGCCTCGTCGGTGGGGGTTGAGATCTCAAATCCGCCACCGTCACATATTTCAGCTCAGAAATCGGCGAGCTTTGCGCCCAAAGCCCCGCCACTCCTATCGCCATCCACAAAATCCCTAATCGCAACATCCACCCACACTACCACTCCGCCTGGTCTTCCGCACCTTCTTACATTCCCATTTTCGTACTTTCCTACATTCCCACTTTCCCACCTTCTAACCTTCGCACATCTGTAATCCCTTTGCGTTCCGCGTCTGCGCCCCGACCGGCGTCGGAGCTTAGCGACCTTTGCGTGAGCAATCTCAACCACAATCCAACATCCACCATCAAAAATTTAATATTCTCCCTGGCCAAGTAGTTCGCAACCTTTTTGCATAAAACGCTTTCCGCTCGTGACTGTTCGGCAGATAAATCTCATAAGCCACGTCGTCGGATCTGTGTGCCCCACTAATCAACTTTTTAAGCCGATGGATAATAACCCACAAAATCCTGAGCTTACTAAAGAAAGGTGGCGCCGAAGCATCCAGCCTCTCTCTCTCCTCTTTCGCTTTCAAACTGAGTCCCAGATTTTCCCCACTCTCCATAAAAGTCGACGTCGTCTTCCGAAGGGGCTCAATTTTCTTCCCGCTCCGCAAGACCCTGACGAACCACTCCGCATCCGATGCCACTTTGTAGCTAGTGTCAAAAAGAAGTCCCTCGTTCAGAAGATTTTCTCGAAAAAAGATTCCCGCCGTCAAGGCTCCAAAGTGGCACGTCCATGTATGAGCCAGCCCAGGCTTCACCATCTTTCTGTGACAAATCGCTTCCCCATCCGTCCCTACAACAATCACATCCCCCAACACCATCTCCACATTGCTTCTATTTTCAAAGAATTCCCGAACAAGTTTCAAGGCCCCCAACAAATACTGCTCGTCGCAGTTCAAATAGGCACAGATCTTTCCTGTCCCTTTTTTCATTCCTTTGTTAATCGCATCGTACATCCCTTCGTCTTTTTCTTTGAAGATTCGCAGCGTATAGCCGCAGGCAGTGCGCAGATGCAAAAGTTCGAAGGCCTCTAGTTTAGTTCCCCTCTCTCCTCCATACTTCCCTAAAAGCCGCTCCGCCGTCCTTTCCGCAAACTCCTCAATCCCAGGACTCCCCGCATCCTGCACGATGTGTTCAACTGAGACCCCCTCCTGATCAGCAACTGAAGCGATACAGCACTCCAAATAGTCGAGCTGCTTAAAGCTTGGGGTGATGATTGTAAAATCCAGCTGTTTCACAGGATTTTAGATTCTTGATTGGCCCCTATGACCTGCCCCCGCCCATTATGGTAAGCGCCTCCGGCGGTTGTTATTTTGCGCTTCGCGCCGGAATTCTGGATTTTTGATTGATCTTTCAACGTACGAGCCGTCTTCACAATAGATGTCAGAATTCGGACGATTCTTTCACACTGCTCTCGCACTGGAGCCATTTCCTCGGATGAAATAATTTTCCCTTTATCCGCCAGCCTTAACCAATAAAGGGCCTCTCGAGATTCCTTGGACGCAATCGTCATTTTGGCCATAAAATCTGCCCTGCTTTGTCCCGCCTGCGCCTCCTCCATATTGGCCCCAATGCTGGTCCCTGAGCGCCAAAGCTGTGAGCTCAGCTCGTACTCCTTCTTCTGTCTTAGCGTTTTAGCCAACTCCATGATCTGCAACGCAAAGCTAAACGCCTCATCCCGAATCAGGTTCTCCCTTTCCATAGCACCATACTGTTCCTTCCATGCCTAAACTCCATTCTTTTCCCTAATCAAAAATCAAACATCCAGAATCCAAAATTGCGGCGCATCCGCTCCTTCACACTTTCTAACTCCCCCTTGCTCTTAATCTTTTATCCACCCCTCAATACTTACAAACTCCATTCTTTTCCACTTTAATCCATAATCCACGCGAAAGCGTGTCCCGCAAACGCGGGAAAAAATCAAACATCCAGAATCAAAAATCGCGGCGCATCCGCTTCTTCGCTCTTCCCCGTCACTTCCTCACCTCATACTATGGGGGGCATGCGCCGCCTCCGCATTCTCCAAATCTTTAGTCGATACATTCACTTTGGCGGAGAGGAGGGATCGGTTTTCCGTATCGGCGATGCCCTCCAACAAAATCACGACGCCGAATATTTTATCGGCTCCACTAATGAGCTCCTCGGAAGAGATTTCATGGATAGGATCTCGGCTCCCTTCCGCGCTTTCCACAACCTTCCCGTGGCTCAGCGATTGCGACGCTACCAAGAGGTTGGCAAATTTGATCTTTGGCAGGTTCACAACGTCCTTCCTGGACTGTCCCCCTCCGTCTATCAGACCGCATTTGAACTCAAAATCCCTCTCGTCCACTACCTTCACAACTATCGAATGGCCTGCACCAACGGTTTTTTTCTCAATCACGGGCAACCTTGCGAGCGATGTCTCCACGGCAACTTCTGGCCCGCTTTCCAGACCGCCTGCTGGCGCGACAGCCATTTGATCAGCGGCATGATGGGCATCATTCTTCGACATGTCCGTTCCATCGGTACTTTTCAAAATACCGCCGCCTGGGTTGCCCTCAGCCATTCCCAAAAAGCCAAGCACGTCCAGATGGGAATCCCCGAGAAGCGGATTCACGTCATCCCTCACTTCTACGAGCCGGAAGTAGCCGCCCCTCCTGCTTCCCCGAATGGTGACGTTCTCTTTCTCGGGCGCCTTTCGCCTGAAAAGGGTGTCCACATCCTTCTCCAAGCATGGAAACTGCTCCAATCAGGCGATCGAAAACTAATCATTGCTGGCACTGGCCCAGAGGAGCCAAAGCTCCGAGCCCTCGCTACCGCTTTGGCTCTCAAAACCGTTGAGTTCACTGGATTTATAAAGCCCGAAGATCAAAAACGGTACTGGAGCCAGAGCGCTTTTTTTGTGGCACCCTCCATTTGGGACGAGCCCTTTGGCATGGTGATTCTTGAAGCTTGGGCCAATGCCCGTGCCGTAGTTGGCTTCAAGAAAGGATCTTTTCCAGAGCTAATTGCAGACGGGATCGATGGTGCCCTTGCACTCCAGGTTACTCCTCAGGCCCTAGCCGATAAGATGCAGCATCTTATCGATCACCCCGAGCTCTCCGTCCGTTGGGGCCAAGCTGGTTTTACTAAATTAGGCTCCCTCTCCACCAAGGCCTCTTGGCTTTCCCGTATTGAATCTGTCTACGAAACCATTCTACCCTCATAATCAGTTCGCATGAAATCTGATCCTCTTCCTCTGCTCCACCGCTCTTTTTTTCGCTTTCTGCCCTTACTTCTTTTTTCTTTTGTTTGGGGGATTGAAGTTGTTGTGAGTCGGTTCTTTGGCGACCAGACCTTAGCCCCTCTTCTTTCGATTCTCTCCTTAACCATCCTTGCCTTTTTCTGCTCTCCAAGGTTGATTCTTTTTGTCACACCATTTTTTGTCACTGAAAGCTACTTTCTTATTTTACACAGCTCCGACTACCCGTTGGTCCGTTCTGGCACGGTTATCTTGGGGGGACTTTTGGCCGCATTCGTCAGCTCGGCCCGTCTCAAACTCAATCGGCAAAACGACAACATCTCATCCATTCTTCGTCTTCTTCCACTCCCTTGGCTCCAGGCCGATTGCACTGGCAACATCCTTTCTATCGGTCGCGCCCTTCTCGACATCCTCCATCTCAAAGAGTCACAACTCGTCGATACCTCTTTTTTCTCTCTTTTTTCTACTTCTGATAATCGTGGGGAGTTCATCCGCCTTTTCCTCGACGCCGCCGACAAATCCATTCCCCGCCAAAACCTCCAACTCAACCTCGCACGCCCACCCCATACTCACTTTAACGCTTCCATCTCTCCCCTCTCCACCTCCAAAGGAAGCTCCGTTCTCATAATCTTTCACTCCCCCTAGCAAAACCTGAAGCAAGATTACTATTTTCTCAAACATTCAAGAGTTCGATACCGCTCCCCACATAACTTCTCAAAAGTAGCTTCTACTTTCTTATAGCGCCGCAACCTCATACTGTGAATTACATGCTCCGTCTGCCTGCTCTTCCTTTTGTTGCTCTTTTTTGGCTCCTCCTCCAAACCAGCCACGCCAACCCCCCTGTCGTTCTTCCTTATACCCCCGATTACGACGGAGAGTACGACCTGTTCGGCGGCGAAAATTATATGACCAATGACGATGACCTAATGCTCTACTCCCTGACCGCTTCCCACGGAATGTCTCTCCTCGAAAAAACTCAGGCCGCCATGACGAATCTCAAGCGTCTCACCGATCCCCTCCTCCTCGCCAAGCTTCGTGCCCCCGCTGAAATGCAGAGACAACTCTATCTAATTCTCTACTGGCTCGGTGAAGCCGATATAGCCAATGCCGATGTCCAACAGGTCCTCCAAGAAATCTCCCGTCGCGGCCAACCCCAAGCAACCCCTGCCGACGCCACCATGGCCGAAGTCCTTCTCTTCAATTTCCACACCGCTCGCCATCTCGGAGTTCTCGGGTTCCCTGGCTTAGTTAAGCTCGCCCAAGCCCTCCCCCCTACCGTCACAGAAAACGATAATAATGATCAAAATCGCCTCGCTTTCTCTATTCCCATCCTTCCCGCCGCCCAATTTCCTTCTATCTCCCACCAGCTTTTCAATTACGAAATCTTCGATGGTTCCCTACCCCGCGCCTCCTTTTCCACCCTCACCCCCAGCCAGATCGAATTCGCCCAAAAGCTAATCTCTCGCGGCCTCCTTCCCGCCGACTCGCTGAAAAAACCCTGACCTCCGCTTGTTTCTCTCTTGGCCCATCATCTCCAATTCTTTGATGATACTAGGTGACTATAGCCACCCACTATCCACCCCAGTTCGACAAACTTCCGACGTTGTTTGAATCCACTTCCTCCATAACATTCTCCTAATGTCCGATCTTCCTGACGCCTACGAAAAACTCCGCGCCCGCGGGAAAGATCTCGCCCTCCTTGGCGCCACTGGCGGCTTGCTCGGATGGGATCAAGAAACCCTCCTTCCACCCAAAGGCCACTCCTTTCGCGCCGAACAGTCTGCCCTCATCGCTGGCATCTCCCATCGCCTCGCTACCCACCACGACATCGCGGGTTGGCTCGATGAGTGCGAAAACGTATCTCTCCCTCCTCTCGCTCCCGAAGCCGCGGCCATCGCCCGCTGGCGCCACGACTACCACCGCGCGACTCGTATCCCCGCCGAGCTCGTCGAGGAAAATGAACTCGCCATCGGCCTCTCCCGTTCCGCCTGGGTCGAGGCCCGCAAAAACTCAAATTTCGCATCCTTTGCCCCTCACCTCGAAAAGCTCCTCTCCCTTTCCAGACAAATGGCCGATCTCTGGGGCTACGCCGACCAACCCTACGACGCCCTCCTTGAAGGCTACGAACCCGGTTGGCTCACCCGAGACGTCACCACTCTTTTCGCCAAACTTCGCCCTCGCCTTGTCACTATCGCCGAAAAAGCATTCTCTCTCCCCACGCCCCCCTCTCGCAAAAATCTTCGCGGCCACTACCTCCGCGCCGAACAAGAAAAGTTTCTCCACTCCCTCCTCCCAAAAATTGGTTTCGACGTCTCCGCTGGTCGTCTCGACTCCAGTACCCACCCCTTCTGCTCCGGACTCGGACCTGGCGACACCCGCATGACCACCCGCTACGATGAGACCGATTTCATGGTCTCCCTTTACGGTGTCCTCCACGAAGCTGGCCACGGCCTCTACGACCAAGGGCTACCCGAATCCCAACTCGGCACTCCCCTCGGCCAAGCGGCCTCCCTCGGTATCCATGAATCCCAATCCCGCCTTTGGGAAAATCGAATTGGCCGAGCTCGCTCTTTTTGGAAAACATGGTGGCCCGACCTCATCCAAGCCTTCCCCGATTTATCCCGTCACAATCACGAAGACTGCTGGCGTTCCTCCAATGCCGTCGAGCGCTCCTTCATCCGCGTCGAAGCCGACGAGGTCACTTACGATCTCCACATCCTTCTCCGCTTTGAACTGGAAACCCAACTGCTTAAAGGTGATCTCGCCGTTCGCGACCTCCCCGCCGCTTGGAACGAACTCTTCGAAAAACTCCTCGGTCTCAAAGTACCCGACGACGCCCGTGGCTGCCTCCAAGACATCCACTGGTCCCTAGGTGGCTTCGGCTACTTCCCCACCTATACCTTGGGGAATCTGACCGCCTCCCAACTTTGGCAGGCCGCCAATCGGGACCTCCCTTCTCTCTCCGCCTCAATAGACAACCGCGACTATCAACCCCTCCTCCGCTGGCTCCGTGAAAAAGTCCACGCCCACGGCCGCCGCTATCCCGCCTCCGAACTTGTCCAGCGAGCCACAGGTAGAGCCCTCGATACCGAGGCGCACCTCTCCGTACTTGAATCCAAGGTCAAGGAGCTCGGCTCATGATCGCCCCTGAGAAAATCAGCCTCGTCATCAGTACCTACAATCACGTCCGCCCTCTGGAACTTTGTCTCGCTGGATTTCGCAAACAAACCACCCCGCCTAAAGAAATTATCATCGCCGACGACGGCTCCACCTCCCCCACCCGAGATCTTATCGCCCGCCTCGCCCCCTCCCTCCCTTGTCCCGTCCGCCACCTCTGGCACGAAGACCTTGGATTTCGAAAAAATGTAATTCTGAATCGAGCCCTCTCCACCGCCCTCGGCGATTACCTCGTCCTGACCGATGCCGACTGCATTCCACACTTCAAGTTTATTGCAGATCATGCCTCCCTCGCCGAAAAAGGATTCTGGGTTCAAGGCCGCCGCTCCTACCTCTCCTCCACTTTCTCCGACGCCCTCCTTTCCACCGATTCGATTCACCCTCTTCCTCTCTTTTTATCGGGACAGTTAAGCGGTGTGGCAAAAGCTTTTCGTCTTCCACTGCCCATCATTCGTCGCAACCAAGGGCAACGCGGAATCATTGGCTGCAATATGGCCATGTGGCGGGACGATCTTCTATCCATCAACGGTTGGGACGAAGAGTACGAAGGTTGGGGTCTCGGCGAGGATTCCGACCTCGGTTCCCGCCTCTACCACCTCGGTCGCCCAAGAAAGTTTGTTTACGGCCGCGCCATCCTCTACCACCTGCACCACCCGATTCTAGGCCGGGATCACCTCCCCAAGTCCAAATCTCGTCTAGAAGAAACTCTCCGTACAAAAAAGATCCGCTGCACCCGAGGGGTCGACTCCGCTCGCAAGTAGCTCCCGCTCTTTCGGAATTATCCGCGCTTCTTGGCTCGGCCAAAGAATCTGGCCTCGGCCGCCATGGCCGCACCAACGATTCCCGCCTCATTATGAAGTTTTGCTGGGACAACCCTAGCTCGCACCCCTTCCGAGGCGCGCGGCAACCACTTTTCCGACCGCTTGCTTACCCCCCCTCCTACGATGATTAGATCTGGATTGATCAACCGATCCACCTGCTGAAGATACTCTCGTACCTTACGTGCCCATTTTTTCCATCCCCAGTTATGGTCGGTTCGGGCTTTCGCGCTGGCCATTTTTTCTGCATCCCTGCCTCGCAAGGTTACGTGGCCTAACTCGGTATTGGGCACGAGAATTCCCTGCACGAAAAGAGCGCTCCCGATGCCCGTCCCTAAGGTAATCATGACCACCGTTCCCACCTCTTTTTTCCCCGCACCGTGACGCATTTCCGCCATCCCTGCCGCATCCGCATCGTTGATTACCGCAAAAGGCAACCTTGTCCCTTTCTTAAATATTTTCTCCGCATTCTTGCCCAGCCAGCTGGACGACAGATGGGTTGCCGAACCGACGACCCCTGAACAAATAACTCCAGGAAAGCCCGCCCCCGCAGGGCCCTTGTACTGAAAGTGTTGCGCAATTTTAGCGATAGTTTTTGCCACATTCGCAGGAGTGGCCAGTTGTGGGGTTGGCAGGTGATACGGATCCCCCAAGAGATTAGCCCCAGGAAACTCCACCAACGCCCCTTTGATCCCTGTCCCCCCTATATCGACCCCTAAAATCGTCCTCATACGTAAAAGCATGTCCTAACCCCTTCCCGCGCAACACCCCCATTTTGTGTCAGACACGTGTCTGGCACGTGTCTGGCACCGAAGAATTGCCAACAGACAATTCATTTTAGGCTGGGAACAATCTTTTCCTGTTTCTTGTGCTTCTTCATAAACGTGCAAGCTTCAGCTCAACGAATGGATATCCCACTCAAACTGCAGGAAGAACTCGAGGGCTACTGCGGGCTCGGAATGTACGACGAAGCTCTTCGCCGGATCGATCAACTTAGCGCAAAGGGCGATCCCACGCTTTCCCTATCCTTCTTGCGCGCCCGCATCCTTCGTGTCGCAGGGCGCTTTGTCGAACTTCGTAAGTCAGCAGAAAAACTTCACCGCCAACGCCCCGAAGAACCAGAAACCTGGGTTTCCCTTGCCGACGCCGTCCGCCACGAGGATTCACTTCAGCAGGGTCGCTCTATTCTTCTCGAGGCCGAACAAAAGTTTCCCGAGAACTCCCATATCAAGTTTCAGCTCGGTTGCTATCACTGCCAGCTCCGCGATCTCGAAAAGGCACGCTCCTACGTCCAAGCCGCCATCCGCATCGATCATAGCTGGGCAGATGCGGCCAAAGCCGACGCCGATCTCGCCCCGCTACGCGAAAAGACCTGAAAAACCTCCGCCGCTTCCAAGGTCAGTTTCCTCTGCTGCTGCTTGGTTCGCTCGCTATTCTGGGCGGTTGTGATTTCCTCCGCTCGAAGCCAGGTCTTCAAGCACAGGCAGGGATTCCTCTCGCCGTGACCCTTCCCGCAAATTTTTCGACTGGATACCGCTGGGTTCTGGATCCGCCCGTGCAAACAGGCCAGATTCTCTCCGAATCCTATCAACCAGATTCCACCCAAGTTCCCGGCTCCCCTGGCCAACAAACCTTCCAAGTTGTTTTTTCGCGGGAGGGCCGTTTTAACCTTAAGTTCGCTTACCGCCGACTTTGGGAACCTCCCTCCGTACCCTCCGCCAAAACCACCAATCTCGTGATTCAGGTTATTTCCACCAACAAAACCTCCTCCGTTCTAGAACAGCTCTTCCCTCCCCAAAATCCTCCCTCCCTCCTCCCCCAACCGGAAGAAGAAGCGCCACGTTCTCGTATGCCTCTCCGCACCACCCGCTAACCTTTTCTTCTATCTCAGTAGAGTGGCACAATGTGCTCTGTACGAATCCAGCCCATATCATGATTGGGCAGTCGAATCTTACTCCAACCCAGAAAACTCTTTTCTAAATGCGCGATAGAACCTGGTGGATAAGCTTTCTCGGCTTGGGGTTCTAACTCCGACGGAATCGAACGCAATGGTTCCACATCCACAATCATGACCGCCCCGCGATCGGCCAATTTGCCATAAACTCCTAAAGCCAATCCCGCCAGTAACGCCATCACCGCTCCAACCAAAACAATCCCCGATCCTAGGCGAAAAAATAACCTCCGATAAAAACCGTAATATCCAGAAGCCAACCAAAGTCCGCCTCCCAAAGCGGCCAAAGCAATTCCCGCTACCAAGATTGACTGCCACGCGAAAACCCCCAAAAGAGAGGTTAGCCCTTCCGTCCAGTTATCTTCCCCTAAGCGATTGATTGCTGGATCAAGTTGGTCTGCCGCCCCCGCAAAAATACGCAAGTTCCACGCCACCGATTCTGTCCTGGGGGCCATCAGATACGCAGAAAGTCCGTGGGCTAGCGCTCTCTCCTTATCACCCAGTTGATAGTTTGCTAAGGCCAAATCGTTGCGCGCAATTGGGTCGGTGGACTTGAGTCGGACTCTTTCCAACCAGATTTTCTCCGCTCCCTTAAAGTCGGCAGCCCGGTACATTCCCACCGGATCACCTGCCTTTTCTTGGGCGACTACCCCGTTCGTTTCCGCTGCGTCTACTTGCAATCCTCCTGCCAACAAAAGGAGGATGAAACTTACCCAAGGCAGAAGATTTCGTGGGCGCAAGGTTTCCCAGATTTTTATCTTTGGCAGGTCAATCCGTTGAGCGAGAGCCATGGCCCTAGCCGACCAGCTCTCCGCCAAAGTGCGGCCTCTTCCGTAAAGCGCCTCTTCCGACTCCATCCAGCATTTTTC
Organism: Aliarcobacter sp.; assembly: GCA_041730685.1. Taxonomy (GTDB): domain Bacteria; phylum Verrucomicrobiota; class Verrucomicrobiia; order Methylacidiphilales; family Verrucolacustridaceae; genus Verrucolacustris. Next base: position 105,728 of record JBGSBI010000003.1, on the reverse strand, counting down.
CAACTCGCTTCGATCTTCCTCCAGCAGTGTGGGTCCTCCTTGAATAATGTCCTCCCAAGAAGGTGTCGCACCCTCAACCCCAAGAGTCCCCGCCACAGATTTTTGCCACACAAGTAGTGTGCGTTCCCGCAACCTATAATCCTCTGACGAGGCCCCAATACCCGATGCAGATATTTTCCACAATTCCAACGACTCTTTTCGACTTCTTTCAGGATCAGTCAAAACCGCTCGTCGCTTTGCCCAAATCCACCAGACCCCCAACAAAACTATCCAAGGTAAAATACTCAGTAGCTTCAGCCAGCCCACCGCCACAGGCGAAAACCCCACCCCCACTCCTGCCAACGGATCCCTCGGCAAACCGGGCGCTCCGTACTGCAAGGGCTGATTCGGACGACCCGCCGCTGACGGCATCGGCTGTTTTCCTGACGGGGTGGAGGCAGGCGATGCCGCTCCTGGCGGCGTGGCAATCGAAAGGCCAGACGCCCCCTTCGTCACCAGAATCTTCGGAGGTTTGGCTTCGATCGTCTCGTAAGACTTTTTCTTGGGATCGAAATAAACGAATTTCACCGCCGGAAGTTCAAACTCTCCCGCGGAAATAGGAATCATCACCAGATCCTCCACAATTGCCCCCGTGAATATTTCTATTCCGTTAAACTCTCGGCGTAGCTTTGGTTGGATTGTTCGAATCTGGGTCGGCACTGTCCGCGAAGGGAGCTCCACCCCCGCTGGCCAGTTCCCTGTCCCGCGCAGAGTTAAAGTCCAGGTCACAGGCTCCCCTTCATTTACTTGCTCAGGAATCATCTTGGACTCCACCGTAAACTGTCCCACCGCACCCTTAAATCCAGTGGGGGCTCCTCCTGGCAATGGTTCCACCGGCAACAAGATTGGTTCACTGGCGACCTCTACTTCCTGCGAGGTCGGGGATGTGAAAAAGATAGAGCGCCCAGCTTGCCCTGTTTCGATATCCAGTTTTTGCCGAATGGTAGGCAAAGTAAAAGATCCTGCTTTTGAAATCATTGCTCGAGTATGAAATTGGAGCCCTTTGCTCCCTCCCGGCCCAATCTGCTGACCCCGATCCCACGCCTCCGCACTAAAATTCTGCACATCCCATAGGGGGGTTGTTTTCACTCTGCCGCTTCGATTCCCAATAATAAACACTCGGTAGTTCACATCGAAAATCTCCCCCGCATACGGATTGCGAGGCTCCGCCGAAGCCTCTGCTTGCGCTGTCCCTGCAGGCAAGGGGGCCGTCGGTGCCGCTGGAGTTTGCCCCGCCCCTGGCATAAAGCCGGGATTAAAGAACCCTGAATTGGGCTGGGCTTGGCGTCGAGTATTGGCAGGAGCACCCGTGGAATTGAGAGTGATTCCAGCAATTTTAAATTTCCCCTTATCCGTGGTGATCTCCAGCGAGGGAATTGCCACTTTACCCTCCATCGTTGTCCTCACCGCATAGGTTAAAGTCGTCGAAGAGCTGGTCTGAAAATTAATCATCGAGAAGCTCTGCGCCCGCCCAGGTTGCCCCAGAACCTGTAGCCCACTGATCTCAGGAAGATTCACCGGACCTGCAGGCTGACAATCTGTAAAAACCAGTTCGATCTGCGTCGGTTCATTCGGCGCAACGGGGCCTGGGTCGTTCCAAGCAACCGATTGCCCCCACCCCGCCCAAGGAGAGATCAGAACAAGAAGAGCCGATAACTGGAATGAAGTTCTCATCCGATTTTACCAGGGTTTCGCCGTCGAGGACGGGGATGGTCGCTGGTCTTTGGGCTGAAGTCTCTGCTGTAGAGCGGCGGGATTGTCCGATTGTCGGACCTGCTCTAATCGCGAAAGTGTTTCCTGCGTCATAGGGTCTCCCATCGTACCCATTTCTCTTTTACCAGATCCACCCCCAACCGCGCGCATCCCTGCTGGCGTTTGCTCCTTCTTTTCCTTCGGGTCCCCTTTGGCCATTGCTTCTTTTTTCTGTTCGCCCTTCTGCTTCTGATCTTTTTCTTGGCCCATTCCGCCAAAGCCAGCTTTCTCGTCTTGGACTCCTTTCATATCCTGCTCCTGACCACGTTCACGCATCTGCCCCTCTTGATCCTTGGCCGAGCTGTAATCCTTTATTTGATTGGGATCCTTCTCTTTGCCTTTGCCCTTTTCCTGCTTTTTCCCGCCCTGTTCTCCTTCCCCGGGCTCCTGCCCAGAATCTCCATCCTTGGCCTCACCCCCTTTGCCGTCCTTGCTTGGTGATGGCGGACCCTGAGAATCACCCTTATCCTTCTCCCCGTCTCCTTCTTCTCCTCCTTTATCTTTTTCTTGGGACTTTTCTCCCTTTCCGCTCTTCTTTTCGGGCTTACCTTTTTCTTTTCCTGATTTTTTGTCCTTCTCTTCTTTATCCTTTTTTTTGTCCTTTGGAGATGATTTCTGTTCAGGAGGAGGCGGAGGTTGGAGGCTTTTTAACTCCTCCCGCAACTTAGGCCAGTCTGCGGCTTTCTTATCTATTTTTTCCCCTTCGTCCACTCCCGCCAAAGCATCCCCAATCATATTCCGCCATGGAGCCTGCGGATCCGAATTTCCCTCTTGCGGCAAAGTCATTTTCTGCACCGCCTCAGTGTTCGACCCCAACTGGATCGTCTCCTTCGCCATTTGGGCATACTCCGGTGCCGCTTTTTTACTTTTTTCGGAAAGAGTCGCCACGGTTGTTTTCAATCCTGCCGAGGGATCAGCTCCCTCGCTTCCCCCCATCGGGCTCGTCGCCGCAACCCCAGCGCCAACTCCGGCAACACCAGCCAACGCGAAGCAAATTACGCACATTCTCATGCTGGTATTTTCTTTCTCGGCTCGGTGGAAACAAGCTTGGTGGTTTTTTTCTCCAAGGACAACGGAATCGGCTCACCAGAAGTAGTTACACCCATCGCCACCCGTCGCCGCCCAGGTAAAGTCGGAATCTCGAAAGCCAAACTCAGGGCTAATAGGAAAACCGCTGGGGCTAGCGCCCACTGAAACCTTTCCGCCTGCCGCGCTTCTCTTGTTTTGGCAAAGTCTCCCGTCTTCCCCTGCTGCACCGTCTCGCTCAACAGCTCGGCCAGGTCCACCCAGTTGGCCGCCTCCCGGTAGGCTCCGCCTGTCTCCCGCGCTAACTCCTCGAGCGTGGCAGGCTCGAGCCGTGTCAAAACCGCCGCTCCCCGCCCATCCTTGATTACCCCTCCCTGCGGATCAGAAAGGAGGGATCCCGCCGCCGTCCCTACTCCCAAAGAAATAATCTTTACCCCTTTCTTTTTTAACTCCTCCAGTCCTGTTCGCCATTCTGGGTCATGGGCTTCCCCGTCGCTCAGCACAATGAGAAAACGATCCGCTGCCGTGCTCTGGCCAAACGCTTCCGTCGCCACCCGCAACATCCCCGTGAAATCCGTCCCGGCTTGCGGAAGAAAAGAGGGGTCGAGCCCAGGCAAAATATCCCGAAGCACCTCGTAGTCGGAACTCAAGGGCACCTGCAAAAAGGCGGTGCCAGCGAAACAGGCCAGACCCACCCGCTCTCCTTGCAACTCATCCAAAAGATTTCCAATGAGCAGTTTGGCCCGCGCCAATCGGGTCGGCTTCACATCATCTGCCAACATGCTGGCCGAGAGATCTAAAGCGATGAGGACCTCCCGCGATTGGTCAAAAACAGTTTCTTCGACGTTTCCCCACTGAGGCCGAGCCAAAGCAACCGCCACCAGCATCAGCCCTGCCCCCAACCAAGTTCCTCTCGGTCCTCGAGCTGTACTAGGTCGATCCACCACCGCTCGAACCCCAGCCCATCGTCTCATAATTTTGGGTAAGGAGAGCGGAGCCGATCTCCCCAACTTTCCTCGAAAAAGGGTCCAAGCCACCAAGGGCAAAATTGGCACGGCCACCAGAACCCATGGGTACTCCCAGTTCACTCCGAACAAATGGTTCATGCCGTCCTCCCCCACCTTCCGGGCCGCGCGAGAGCCAACCCGCCAAGAAACGCGAACGCTCCTGGCGCCGCCCAGACCACGTACCACTCGTCCGCATGAATCTGGGATTTTGCACTAAACTCGATCTGCTGTTTTTTATCAATGGCGGCAAAGGCGGCCTCTGCCGTGCCTAGGTCCATCGCCCGAAAGAACTTCCCCCCAGTTAACTCAGCGATCCTTTGCAAGGTCCCTTCGTCCAGATCCGAAATCACCTGCCGATAGCCCAACTTGCGTCCCGCATTGTCGATCACGGGCATCGGCACCACCCCCTGTTGCCCCGCCCCTATGGTGTAAACAGGAATCCCCTTCGCTCGAGCCAACTCCGCTGCTTGCATGGGGGCAAGTACCCCACTGTTGTTCGACCCGTCGGTCAAAAGAATGATGAAGGCTCCCTTTCTTTGTCCGTCTTTCTCTTTTTCGGTTTGCTCCAACCTCGAAACTGCCAACCCCAAGCCATCCCCTACTGCCGTGGCATCTTCCACCAAACCCACCCGCAGTCGCTGAATCTGTCTCGCCAGCCATTCGTGATCAAAAGTCAGCGGGGCCAAGGTGTAGGCCCGACCCCCGTAAATCACCACCCCAATCCGATCGGTCGGCCGCTTTGATATAAAGGCCTCAATAATCGGTTGAATGGCTTCGAGCCGATTCATTCTGCCTTTCGGCCCTTCGTAATCCTCTGCCAACATGCTCGGCGAAAGATCGATCGCCAACATAATGTCGTACCCTTTTTGCCTAATCTGTTTTTTCTCTTCCAATTGCTGGGGTCGCGCCAGCGCCACCACCAGCAAGCCCAACCCTACTCCCGCCAAAATCGAGGGAAGTCTCCCCAGCGACACAGCCGGAGCTCCCGCCCATCTGGCCACTCGCGGAATAACCAACACTGGCCTCGCTCGCCTTCCTCTCCACCAAACGGCAAGTGGAATTAAGAGTAGTGCCAGTAGCCACAGAGGATCCGCCAAAGTCCAACCCCCAGGCAAAAGAGCGGGACTCATTTTCTTGCTCCCCTCATTCTGCGACGAAAGAAAGTCACCAACGGATCGAGAAGATCTCCCTCCGTGCTTGCGGTTAATCTCTGAGTTGGGCTGGGAAACCACTCTTGCCACGCCGCCTCTCGTTCCGCCACCCAAGCGGCATGCCTCTCTTGGCTTTCGCGCGTTCCCATATCAAAAGCCAGCACTTCGCCCGACTCTGGATCCACCGCTGGCAGAATGCCTAAGGACGGCAAATGGATGTCCCAAGGATCATCCACCCGCACCCCGATTATCTCGTACCTTTTTCTCAGCGCCGCCCACCCTGGCCCCACCGCCCGAGGAGGAAAATCTCCCAGCCACAAAACCACGCTGTGTTTGGGAAACGCGTGGAAGAAAAGTTTCCAGTCCAGCGAGGCCTCCATACCGTCCTCCAGCTTGGGAATCGGTGTTCCTAATAGTGTCGCCGCTGTCCTGACAATATTCACCCTCCCCCTGACGGGTTGCCGAACCTGATGCCCAGCGGGGGTGGCGTGCCAAAATCCCACTCGATCTCGATTGCCCGCGGCGGTCAGTGCGAAAAGCCCCGCCAATTCAAGTAGCGCCTCCCGTTTTGTTCGTGTGCCCGAACCGAACTGCAGTGCTGGCGTGTCTTCCATTAACAAAACGATGGTTAGCTCCCTCTCCTCAATAAACTTTTTTCGATAGAGTTCGCCCAGTCTCGCGGAAACATTCCAATCCACGTCCCGCACATCGTCCCCAAACTCGTATTTCACCACCTGATCGAACTCTCTTCCTCGCCCGCGAAATGCGGAGCGATATTCCCCGCCCAAAAAAGAGTCCGCTGCCATGCGCACGCGCCACTCTAGTTTTCGCAATAGAGCCAGCGGGGCTTTGCGAGCGACCTCTCCAGGCGCAACTGCCGTACTCATCTTCGTCAGCTCCTTTTCTCCTCCTTACGCCCCTGTCGGAACCGGCACTCGCGCGAGAACGCCCTGCAGGATTTCGTCAGTAGAGGTTTCCTCTGCCTCGGCTTCATAAGTCAGTCCCACTCGGTGCCGCAAGGAATCGAGGAAGATTTCTTGAACCACTTCTGGTGTGGCGTGATCCATCCCATGAAGCCAAGCAAGCGCCCGACTCGCTTGCACCAGCGCGAGGGAAGCCCGTGGGCTCGCCCCATAAGAAAGAACTTTCGCGGCACTTCCCGCTGCCCCGTTATGGTTGGCCGCTGCTTCCCGGGTCGCACGGACAAGGGCCAACATGTAGGCCTGCAGTGGCGCGCTCAAATGCACTTCATCCACCTTCGCCCTGAGCGAAAGAAGCTCTTCTCCGGAAGAAACCGCCGACAACTTTGGTTGCATGCTCAGCTGTCCCCATCGCTCCATCATTCTCCGCTCTTCGTGCTCGGATGGGTAGTCCACCAGAAGCTTAAAAAGAAAACGGTCAGTCTGGGCTTCAGGCAGCGGGTAGGTCCCCTCTTGCTCGAGCGGATTCTGCGTCGCCATGACCAGAAAAGGTTTTGGAAGAAGATGGGTTTGGCCCCCGATTGTCACTTGCCGTTCCTGCATCGCCTCCAGCAGAGCACTCTGAACTTTAGCTGGAGCTCGATTAATTTCGTCCGCCAAAACTAGATTGGCGAAAACCGGTCCTTGATGAACGCGAAAGGTTCCTTCCTTAGGCTGAAAAACCATCGTGCCGACCACGTCACTTGGCAGAAGATCTGGCGTAAACTGAATTCGTTCGAACTCCAGCCCCATGGCTGCCCCAAGACTTTTAATCAGAAGTGTTTTCGCTAACCCAGGCAACCCTTCGAGTAACACGTGCCCGTTCGCCAAGAGGGCAACCAAAAGCCTCTCGATGACCTCGTCCTGCCCAATGATCGATTTTTGCACTTCCTCCCGAATACGGGTGGCCCACTCTTGTCCTTTTGCCATAAACACAAATCCTCCTTTATCCTATCTTCCCTAAGCTTTTACAAAACTCAACTACCGCGGAGGCCTTTTAAAATGAGCTTTCTCGGCCTTATTTTTTGGTCACGACAACCGCCCCTTTTTCAAATCGCTCCGCTCCCTGCCCCTCCGCTCCTGGAAAGACATGGACGATTTTAGACACGTCCTCGATCCAGGCCTCCCACGACCAGAGGGCAAGGGATGGAGGCAAGGGCAACCTCCCTAGCGTGGCTTCAATTCGATAAACATCATCCCCCTTCTCCGATCGGGTTAAGGTAAGTTCATGTCGAAGGATGAGGGCACGCCCCAAAAGATGGCCTACACGATCCAGCCTCAAGCCCCCGCTTAAAAACTCGATTTGCCAGGAATCCACGCTGACCACCGCGATTTCCGTCACCGCCAAAGGGGTAAAGCGTAAACGCTGATGCCACCATGCATTCAACTCCCCATCCCCTAGGCGTGTTTCCCCTTGCATCGGTAATTTTTGCCCTGCCGTTTTCCACATTAACTCTTCCAATCCTTCTGCGCTTTGCGCCTGTCCAACCTTCAGGGGTTCAGGAGTCGCCAAAAGAAGTCCTGTGGCACGACCCAAAAGTCCTATCGCCACAATTCCTGCAACTGTCCAAGCCGTTCCCTTCCACCATGCCCGATACCGACAGAGCTCAATCATTCCATGAAAGAAAAAACTCACGCCCAGAAGAGCCGCCACCACCGCCCCAGCGAATGATCCCAGCAAGAGAGTTTGGCCCAGAAGAACCGCCGAAACCAAAGGGAGTTGGAATTTCTGCAGAAAAGCCACGCGAGCCGCTTTTTCTCGATCCCCTTTTTCCTGTTCCCACTCGGTTGGGTTGAGCCAGCGCCCTTCAAACTTCTTTTTCCCTGCAGCAAGTTCGGTTTTTTCTATATTCCACGGCCCAGCCAGAAGATTTACCTCATCCGCCCGATTTACAAACTGCTTCTTCAGGGCCTCCAGCGCTGCAATCTGTTCCTCCACTTTCTCCGCAGAATAGGCAACCGTTGCGTCGTAGGGCTTGGGCATCGCCAGAGCTAATGCTTCCGCATAGGCAGCTTCGGCCTTGGCCAACGCCTCGGGATCCTCCTCACTGGGTATTTTATCAAGTCGTTCTTTCCATTTTTCCACCTCATCTTGCAGAACTTTGTCCAAAGCGGGTGCTTTTGCCTTTGCCTCTAGAAGTGCGCGAATTGCGGCCACCGCCATTTCCCGAGTCACGATTTCATCGACCCGAGGGGAGCCAGGTAGGCGCGCTAAAATGCGTGATTCCGCTACCTCTCGTACAGGTGCACTATTTTCACGAAGAACCATCATTCCCTCTTTGGCTGTTTCCCATTCGCCCAACACCATTTCAGGCGGAGCCTCAGGCTTGCCAGAATCAAAAAGCAAAAAGGTTGGCTCTGCCCGCAAATCGATCGCCCAAAGAACCAGCAGTGAAACGAATAGCCGTACTTCTCGGCTTTGAATCAAGCGCACAGCTTCTGCGCCGCCGCGGCGATATCTTTTGGGCCCATCCCAAAGTGGTCATACAACTCCCCCGCACTATAAGCCGATCGTCCAAACTCCCCTCGCATACCGATGGAAGCGGCCCGGCAACTAACCCCAGCCAAGATCAACGCGTGAAGAAGCATTGCCCCCATGCCTCCAATGATCTGGTGATCCTCCACTGTGACCACTTTGCCTCCCGCACTCTGCACCGCTGCGCCGATCGTCTCCAGATCGGGGCGATTGACAAACGGATTGTCGATGACCGCAGCATGAATTCCAGCCTTCTCCAATCCCTCGGCCGCTTCTAGAGCTAAGGGAACCATCGGACCGCACGCCACCAAGACCACATCCGTGCCCGCGCGGAGAACCGTTGCCTTGCCCCAAGGATAGCCTGCGGGCCTCTCCCCCACTTGAGCGGGAAAATCTTCCCGCCCAGCAAAGAAGAGCGCACTTTCTCCGTTTTTTCCTGCCTGCACGTCCTTCGCAATTCTCTGAAAGGCGGCGAGCATTAAGGCCTCCGCTTGATTGGAGCAACTCACCGCGATCGCCAGAGTATGTGGAATCGCACTGACCGCCGCAAAATACGTCGTGGCTTCATGTGACGCGCCATCAGCCGCATCCTGAAATCCTGCGTGGGTGAACGCCGTCACGATTGGCCCTTGGGAAAGCGCGGCCATGACCAGAGGCAGGTTTCCTTTGGTCACTCCAAACTGAGTAAAAGTGTCAGCGACGGGAAGAAACCCCGCTTTTGCCAAGCCCGTGCAAGTGCTGATCATATTGGCTTCCGCCACTCCGATGTCGAAGGAGCGACCTGGCACCGCTTTCTGAAATGCGGCCATCCCGGTCGATCCTGGCAAATCCGCGCTGATCGAAACCACAGGCAACCCAGCCTGTGCCGCTTTAATTGCCGCCCGCGCGAAACCCGCCTGGACTTTTTCTTTTTTTATGTGATTCGATCCTGATTTTTTGAGCTCCTGCTTTTCTTCCCAGCCCCGACGCAAAGATTCCGCCCATTTTTTCAAATCAGGAGGGGTTTCTCCCCCCGTAATTTCATCAACAAAGGGAATGATTTTTTCCCCGTCTTTCAGCGGGAATCCATGCCCGCCCGAAGAACTTTCCACCGTTGCCTTCACCCCATATCCCTTGACGGTTTTAACCCAAAGGCAAACAGGGCGACGCGGATCCCCTTTGGCCTCTGCGACCGCCTGCTCCACCGCCTGATAGACAACCTGAAGGTTCTGCCCCTCTTTTACATGGTGAACGTTCCACCCGAGCGTAGCCAACCCAGCAAAGGTGGGTTCCATGGTGTAGCTATCGACGGAGATGCGACCCGAAAGTTTGGTGTCGTTGTCGGAAACGATCAGAACGAAGGGGTTGATTTCGTTGCGACTCGCCAAGCCAGGGATGGCGGCGAATGCCTCCTTTGCTTCTCCCTCCATGCAGGCCCCATCCGATATCACACAAAAAGTTAACCGATCCCGGTGGGCCAGCTTATCCCCCAAAGCCAGTCCTTGGGCCACGGGAATTCCCGAACCCAGTGGACCATTGCTGATAAAAACTCCCTCGGGATTCAAATGGCTTTCCCCGTGCCCAGTTAGCTTGCTCTCGATCGAGCGGAATTTTTTAAGGTCGTTGAAAGTCATCCCATCAAACCCGTACTGGGCTCGCAGGGCGTAAACCCCGTTTTCGGTGTGGCCCGCGTCGTTGACAAAGTTGTACGCCTCGTACCACGGCCGTCCTTTTTCGACAAACATCAGCCCATGAATCGCGGACATGATCTCGGCCAAAGCCGCAGGGCCGCCCCAGTGACAGGCCGCTCCGCCAATCACTGCATGAGTATCCATCAACGCGATCAAAGCCCGCGTCATCACCGGATCAGCCAGAGTAACCTGATGGCCCGCTCCATTTTTTACGTGAGCGGGATATTTCGGCTCTTGCGACGGGGTCGGCGCTAAGCGGTTGGGAATCTTCAGAGGGCAAAGAGGCGGCGCCTCAACTGCTTGAACCGGTCCTACTTCAGTGGCCATAACTCGTCTCCTTCTTTTTTCTTTGGGTGAATCAAACGGGCGCAAATCGTATCGGCTTTGCTACGCCCTTGGCAAGACCTCCCCTTAGTTCGTTCGACCCGAACCGGGGGAGATCTCGAGAATAACCCACGAATCGCTCCCCTGTGGGGGCCGATCATGCGCCGATGCGTACAAGACCTGGCATTCCTTTGGCACAATTCTCCAAAATGCTTCCCGCCGAGTTTCGTCCAGCTCTTTGAGGGCATCATCCACTAACAAAACTGGGGTGCGTCGCCTCACTTCACGAATTAGTTCCAGCTCGGCGATTCGCACCGCCAAGCTCGCCGAACGTCGCTGCCCCTCGGACCCAAATCGGGACAAACTCCGTCCTCCTAAACTAAAATCCCAATCGTCCCGCTGTGGCCCCGTACAGTTGAGGCCTCGCTCTCTTTCCTGCTCCCAAAGCCGATCTCTTTCAGTCCCGGTTAAAGGAATTGGATCATCGGATTGATAGGACACTCTGAGTTTTTCCGCTCCAGCCGTCAGTTCCCGATGAGCTTTTTCGAGGTGAGGCAAAAAGGTGCGTGCCAAAGCCTCCCGGGCGGGGCGTATGCTCGCTGCCAGTTCCGCTAGTGTGGTTGTCCACGCCTCCCACTCCTCCCGCGAAGCCTGCGGTCGGCGAAGGAGAGCCGATCTTTGGCGAGTGATCTCCCTCAATCGCCGAAATTCGGGTAGTCGGCTCGGCTCAATCTCGCTTAACAAAAGATCAAATCCTGCCCTCCGTTCTGCCGAGCCCCCCTCAAGAACAACCGTGTCTCCCCCATGAGCCACAACGGTTAGGGCTCTCCCCCAAAACTCATCGGTCGTAGCCCCAGCCCGCCCGTCCAGCTCCAACTCTCGACCCGCCCCCCTAAAAACCACCCCCAGCCGAACTGGTCCCGCTTCATCCGCCCACGAGCCTTCGATTCGCCAACCTTCCGCCCCATGTTGGGTCAAGTCCCGCAAGGCGCGCGTGCGGAAGGATCGCAAGCGGGCGAGGACCGAGACCGATTCCAAAATAGTGGTTTTGCCTAGTCCGTTTGCTCCCGCGAGCAAAACGCGCGGTCCGAGGTTTTCTAGATCAAGAGCTGTGTGACAGCGTACCGAAGTAAGGCGGAGTCGGCGAAGCACGCCGCTCGGCTCAGGCGGTCCGCATCGGCATGATCACGTAGAGAAAGGGCTTGTTGTAGCGAATGACTCCGGGGCTGAGCTCGTCGATAAAATCAAAGTGAATTGTGTCGCTATCAATGTTTTTAAGCGGATCCGCCAAAAACTCAGGATTAAAGGCCATGGTAAACTCTTTTCCCTTATACTGAACGGGAATCGACTCATGGGCCTCGCCCACGTCGGGGGTGTTCGCCGCAATTTCCAAGTTGTGTTTACCAAAGGTCAGCTTGACCGAGTTGGTTTTCTCGCTTGAGAGCAAGGCCACCCGCCGAACGGAGTTAAGAAACAACTCCCGCTCTAAAGTAACCCGCTCTTTCGCTTCGGCGGGGATGACTTGCCGATAGTTGGGATAATTACCCTCAACCATTTTGGCCGCGATGACGGTGTGCCCGAAAGAAAAGAGTATCTGATTTTCCAAAATGGCAAAGGAGACGTCATCCTTGTCCCCCAGAAGCCTCTGGAGCTCGTGCACCGCCTTGGCAGGCAGAATGAACTCCCGTTCGCCCGATTTCGGAAAATCGAGCTCTTGATCCGCTAAGGCAAGTCGCCGTCCGTCAGTCGCGACCACCGTAAGCTTTCCCTCTTTCAAACAAATGAGTAGGCCATTGAGGACATACCGCTTCTCGTCGGCCGACATCGCGTAGGAAACCCGCTTCATCAGCTCTTTCAGCCCCTTTTGCTCTATCTTGTAAATCGGGTTTTTTTCTCCGCCCTTTGAGGGGAACTCAGGAATCGCGGGGAATTCATCCGAGGGCATCCCCATGATCTTAAAGAAGGCCGAACCGCACCGCATGGTTGCACCAAGCTTCCCGTCTACATCCAAAGTAAGCTCTTCTGAGGGTAGCTCCCGGATAATGCTGAAAAGCCTTTTAGCAGGGAGCGTTACTGCCCCCTCCTTTTCGACGCCGGCTTCACAAGCCGTCCGAATGCCGATGTCTAAATCGGTAGCCGAGATCATCAGCTGGTTTTTATCTGCCTTGAGCAAGAGGTTGTTCAAAATGCCGATTGGTGTTCGGGTGCCTACTACGTTTTGGACTGCGGCTAGTGCGCCAAGGAATTTTTGCTTTTGGAGGATGAGTTTCATAAAGGTTCGTGAGTCAGAAGTTTGGGATAGATAGATATAGATTCAATACAACCATAATCATAAGCGAGTGGATAAGTCACGCATTTTTGCCTAAGACACAGCAGACAAGAGCCTTGTGCCAAGAATAAGCTACGAATAAAAAGTGTTTTAACTGCGCTTGTTGAGTTGGAGAATTCCTTTTCACATGGATTCCGCATTGGTTATGCCCCTATTCACAAGACAAACGAATCTCTCTCTGTACTGGTGAGCAAGATGGGGCGAACCCGAGATTTCCACAGGAATAACTCGGGAAAAGTTTCCAGCAAGCGCCGAGAAAAAGATCGGCCGTGTTTGAGTTTGGTTGAGCAGTTCATTGGTTTGTACAAATAAAAAGCGGCAAATTGCACTGGGACACACCTCAAGCCACACGAAAGTGGTTCGAGCCAAGGCGAGGCGGAAGAAGTGGCGCAGTTAGCGATCAGCAGGCTCTTCGAGCTTGTGGGTGAGTAGGCCCACCATCTGGTGAAGCCGGTCATCGCCCTGCATCTTGGAGGTGATCGTCTTGCATGCGTGCAGGACGGTGCCGTGATCGCGACCCCCGAAGGACTCGCCGATCTCTTGCAGGCTTTTCCCAGTCATTTTGCGGCTGAGATACATCGCAACCATCCGTGGGAGGGCGATGTGAGCCGGACGACGCTTGCTCGTCATATCTGCGATTCGCAGATCGTAGCCTTCGGCTACCCGTCGCTGGATCAGTTCGATGGTTACGATCGGCTTGGTCTCCTGCTGGATGAAATCCTTGAGAAGTTCTTCCACCTGTACGGGAGTGATGTGACGATCGTGGAGTGCCGCCCAGGCAGCGACCCGATTCAAGGCACCTTCGAGACGTCGGACGTTTGTCTTCACGCGCTCGGCGATGAAATGGAGAACTGATTCCCCCAACCGAACCTGCATGGTGGAAGTTTTCTTCCGCAAAATAGCTAAACGGGTCTCAATATCTGGTGACTGCAACTCTGCACTCAGCCCCCACTCAAAGCGGGAAACGAGACGCTTTTGTAGATTGGCCACATCTCCGGGAGGGCTGTCGCTGGTTAGGACGATCTGGCGATTTCCATCAAAGAGGGTGTTAAAGGTATGGAAAAACTCCTCTTGGGAGCGATCTTTACCCGAGAAGAACTGCACGTCATCGATCAGAAGACAATCGGCCTGACGAAAGCGACGGCGAAATTTGACCAACTCGCCATGTTGGATGGCAGAAATGAACTCATTGGTGAACTGTTCCGAGGTGACGTAAACAATCTTGGCGCCCTTTTTCTTTTGCATGACCCGATGCCCGATCGCGTGGAGCAGGTGGGTCTTGCCAAGGCCAACAGAGCCGTGAATGAAAAGAGGATTATAGGTGCGGGCAGGGGCATCAGCCACAGCGGTGGCGGCGGCGTGGGCAAATTGGCTGTTCACCCCTGCGACAAAGGACTCAAAGGTGTAGCGGCTGACCAACTCTCCAGAGAGAGGCTTGGACTTTTCTTTTCCTTCTGCTTGCAAGAGATGGTCTTCTGCGGTGGGGGTAGGACGATCCTTCGAGCCGACCACATCAAAACTGATTTTTACCTCACGGCCAATGGCCAAGGTAGCGCACTCGCGGAGCTGATTAAGGTAGTTTTCTTCGATCCAATATTGATAGATGGCGTTTTCCACTCCGAGAACCAGGCGGCCGGCCTCATAGCTCAAAGGGACAATGGAGGAGAACCAGCGGTGAAGAGCGTCAGGGGTGATTACTTTTTCAAGTTCGCGACAGACTTTGACCCAGATTTCCGGAGGATTGTTCATTCGTTTTTATTTTCCTTTTTGGTTTCGGGGATGAATCATTCGCGCCAAAAAATAATGGTGCAAGCGGAATTTTATTTTTTATCGAAAATTTATTTGAACAACTTCGCTTGACAACTTGCTTGAACATAAAAAAGCAGATTTTAGGAGGAGGAAAAAAAAGATCATACCTTTGCGCGTGCGATCTTCTTCGCGCTGCGCTAAAAAAAATAATGCTCCGCGCGCCCGCCCTCGTTTGGTTTCGGCGGGATTTGCGTGTTTCTGATCATGTTGCGCTCCATCGCGCCGCCGCACTCGACGTGCCGATCGTTCCAGTTTTTATCTTCGACGACGCGCTTTTGCGCCCTTCCAGCGCCAGTAGTCGGAGGGTCGCCTTTCTCCTTTCCTGCCTCGAGAGTCTCTCCTCAAACCTCCAGGCCCTTGGCCCTAAACTAATCACTCGAAGGGGCCAGCCCGAGGTCGAGTTACGTGCCTTGCTCAAGAGCACCGGAGCCAAACACCTGTTCTTCAACAAGGATGTTGAGCCCTACGCACGGCAACGCGATGAGAAGGTCATAGCGATGGCTTCGGAGGAGGGCGTTCAGGCAGTGGCTTGCGATGATTTGATGATTCATCAACCTGGTCTAATTGAAAAAGGCACGGGTGGCCCCTACACTGTCTTCACTCCTTACTCGAAGACTTGGTTGGCTCGACCACCGCATGATCCTTTGCCGAGACCCAAGAAGCTGACCGAATTTTCCCATGCTAAAGCGACTCCTCTCCCCTCCCTCGCCGATCTCGGCTTAGCCAAGCTTGATGTTTCTATCCCTTTAGGGGGAGAAAAAGCGGCTCAAGAGCTTTTGCGTTCCTTTGTCTCAAAAAATATCCGCCACTACGAGTCCACCCGAAATTTTCCTTTGGCGGACTCGACCTCTCGCCTTTCTCCACACCTGCGTTTCGGCACGATTTCCCCGCGCACGGTCCTAGCGGCGGCACGAAGGGTTAAAGCGGAGGATCCCTCAACCAAGATACAGGTGGATGTCTTTATCTCCGAGCTGATCTGGCGAGATTTTTACAAACAGATACTCTGGGAGTTTCCTCACGTCGCGAAGGGAGCTTTTCGGCCAGTTTATGATCAACTCGATTGGGAAAATAATCAGCAGCTCTTCCAAGCGTGGTGTGAAGGCCAAACGGGCTACCCCATTATTGATGCGGCTATGCGCCAACTGAATCAAACGGGGTGGATGCACAACCGCCTGCGCATGATCGTGGCCTCTTTCCTCACCAAAGACCTGCTTATCTCTTGGCAGTGGGGTGAGCGCTACTTTATGAAACAACTTTTGGATGGTGATTTAGCCGCGAACAACGGGGGCTGGCAGTGGGCCGCGAGTACCGGGACAGATGCCCAGCCCTATTTCCGGATTTTCAATCCCTCCAGTCAGGCGGAACGGTTCGACCCAGAGGGAAAGTTTATCGCGCAGTATGTGCCAGAGGCGGAACTACTCACCTACCCCGCTCCAATTGTGGATCACGCCCGCCAACGCGTCCGCGCGCTGGCGATGTACCAAAAAGCTCGCGATCAGTCGGACTAGAGTGTCTGCAAGAATCGGACGAGCTGCTCGCGGTTTGGGCTGTTGCCGTGACGCACGTAGAAGCCCGAGGCCGCGACGGCCAACTGAAGCGAGTGGGGCAAGCCCAAGCCCAGCAAGCGCGCAATAGAGAAGCCCGCATTGAAGTGGTCTCCTGCTCCTGTGCTGATCTTCGGTTTTGAGGTGTAGGGACCGGTGACGAACACCTCCCCTTCCGCATCCGCCGCGCAGGCGTACTGGATAGGATGAATGACCACCACTTGAACGCCCATCTTCTCACGGATGGCGCCCGCCAAGGAAGCACAGGCCTTCGGGGTTTTCGCCCCGCCTCGGAGACGGAGAACCTTGGCCACATGCATCGCCTCGCTCTCGTTCATGCCCAAGGTCACATCGTTATCGACCTGGAACTCGCCGATGATTTTTAAGGCGGCCAAGAGATCCGCCTCAATCCGCTTTGCTGGATCGGCCAGATCAAAGAAAAGGTGCTTCCGCTTGTCGGGCTTAACCGGCTTGTATTCGGTCAGCAATTTTTTCCAAATAGCGGACATATGGGGCAACATGGTCCAGTTGACCATTCCCACGAAAGCGGCTGAGGACCAAAGCTTCTGCATCACCTTATCGCCGAGACGCGCCTGCATCGTTTCCCAGTTGGCGTCTTGCACCGAAGCCAATTGACCGAGCATAATTTTCCCGTCATTGAACTCAAGGGCGGACGTCTGTGCAGGCTCAGCAAAGGAGTGAACCTTGGCCCGTTTAGCAAATTCGGTGAACACGGGGTGGAGCTTTGGATAGCCACACATTCCCATGTACTCCACGGGAGCGCCGAGGGTGGACATGGCGAAAGCCATTAAAGGTCCATTCCCACCAATCTTCTCCATCGTTGGTACCACTTCGAAATTAGCGCTCTTACCCGCCGCCTCGCCCAGCTTCTTGGCAAAAGGCTTTACCGAGGTGTAAGGGAGGTATTTGGTGGCCGTTTGACGCTGGTCCACTACCTGCAAAATCGAGTCGATAAAGCCATCGAAACCCAGCAAACAGCTGAATTTTAGGAGTTGGGCCCTAGAGCCGATCAATCGTTCCGCCGTTTGTCGTGCCAGTCTGGAGTCAGTCATAACTTGTCGTTATACGCCGTGGGAGCAAAATTAACAAGTCAAACTCGCCGAAAGAAAAGCGGTTGCCTTTCTTACTCTTTGTGCGATTTCATTAGTGACATGCCCAACATTGTTTATTTCGACCTCGAAACCCAAAAAATTGCCACAGAAGTCGGTGGTTGGGGCCATATTGATAAGATGGGTTTGGCCGTGGCCGTGCTTTATCACACCGACAAGAACGAATATTCTGTTTATTTGGAAAAAGATGCGGACCAACTTGTGGCCGACCTGCGCCGAGCCGATCTGGTGGTCGGGTTCAACGTTATCCGTTTCGACTACACCGTTCTCTCCGCCTATTCGGTCTTCGATTTCTCCAGCGTGCCCACCCTCGACCTCATGGTCAGCCTGGAGGAAAAGATTGGTCACCGCGTCGGGCTAGATGCCGTGGCTAGCGCCACTTGCGGAATCAAAAAAACCGCCTCGGGCCTCGAATCCATCCAGTGGTGGCGCGAGGGCAAGCATCAGCAAGTAGCCGAATACTGTTGTTACGACGTCAAGGCGACTCGCATGGTTCACGAACACGGGGTTCGCACGGGACAAGTTGCTTACATGAGCTTTAAAACCAAACTGAAGCAATTCGCCAAGGTCGATTGGGCCACCATCGGCCCCGTGGGGTATCTCTTAGAAAATCCAGCAACCGTCGCGGCCTAGCGTGGTAGCAGTACGAGGCCCGACAAAAGGGTACTCACGACTCAAATATCTTTCGGGTGGCTTCATGTCGTGCCCGGAACATTTCCGTGAAAACTTTCCGAATCAAGGGAAGAAGCAAAACTCCCACCAACCCCCCTGGGGGGAGAAACTCCACTCGGTCCACCAGCCCCGTTGTCCCATCGGGAGCCGCCCAGAACTCATGCAGGTGCCGCCAATATGGAAACGGTCCCCGTTGCGCCACATCCAAAATATGGGCGCGGCCCGGAGTCCCTGAAAAATCTTCTACTTCTTGGACGGTAACTTCCCACGTCTGAGGAAGCCCCATCGAGCGGACGTTGAGGCGAATTTGGGCGCCTGCCACAATCTGCTCGGGAGACTGGAGTGAAACTACGCGGATCCACCAAGGGTTAACCCGTGAAATGTTTTTGGGCTGAAGATGAAATTCAAATACTTTCCGCGGGTCAGCCTTAAGATTGCTGGCGTATTCAAAGACATAAGGAAGAGGATCGGGTCGCATTCCGCCATCTTGTTCGATTTTGTGCCTTCGGCCAAGACGGCGTTTCGGGTTGGCCATTCCCCATCTCTGACCGAAACTCCCCCCATGGCACTTCCTTCTTGGAAAAAGGTACTCGTGGTGGATCTAGGTTTTTTAGGCGATACCGTCCACTCGATTCCTGCCCTCCGCGCCCTCGCGCAGTCCGGAGCTCAAGTCGATGTCATGACCACTTCTGTTGGTGCCGAACTGCTCGCCCTCGTCCCCGAGGTAAGCCGCTCCTGGATTATTCCTTTAGCTAAGCCAAGCCCACCCCCGTGGCGTCATCTTGGAACTCTGCGCGCCATCCGCGCCGAGAAGTATGACCTTGCGATCACCTTCGTTGGATCGGATCGAAATCTCTACTGCACTGGCTGGAGCGGAGCCCGCCAACGGATCGCCCATCTAAGCGGCCGCAACTCTTGGCCCGCCCGCTGGCGCCTCACCCAAACAGTCGCCGCCCGTGATCGCGCCCATCCCGTCTACGAACAACGCCTCTCTATTCTTCGGCATCTCGGTTGGACCGGAAACAATCCTGGATGGGCTTGGAAAATACCTGAGGCCGATGTCAGGTGGGCTCGGGAGCAAACCCGCTCTCCGTTTCTCCATCTCTCCATTAGTGCCGCCAGTTCCCCGCTGAACGAGTGGCCATTGGATGCGTGGTCGGAAGCGCTTCGGCAGGTTTGGCTTAAATCTCCTCACACTCGGGTGGTCGCCACCGGGGCGGGGTCGGAACGCGAGACCGCCCGCCTCGCGGATCTCGTGTCTTTAGTCCAAGACGAGCGCCTGCAAATCTTTTTCGATCGCTTGCCCATGTCTCGACTGGCCGCATTTCTTAAGGAATCCAGCCTTCACCTCGGCTTGGACTCAGGTGTTCTGCATTTTGCCATGGCTCTCGACAAGCCCACCGTTTCCCTTTTTCGCGATTCGGAAGGGCGCCCAGGCTGGGCTCCGCGAGGGGAAAAACACCGCGTACTCCTACGCGACTGTTCATGTAACCAAACCAGCAAAGCCGCCTGCTCAGGAAGTCGCGCGCTTTGCCTTTCCAAAATTACCCCAGCGGAGGTGGCTCAATCCGCGCTGACCGTCCTTCTGGCGAATGGAAAAGGCTAAGATCATGGCGTTGCCCGACTACTACTCTGAATTGCGCCCCTTTCAGAAGCACTTTAAGGAAGGGCACCCCATTTTGTGTTATCACAAGATCGCTTCCCCACCCGCCAAGGCCCGGATCAAGGGTCTCTATCTCGACCCGAACCTATTTTTTAGTCAGATGAATGAAATTTCGCAGGCGGGGTTAATTTCTACGCTACCCAATGAGGCGGCTCGCCCGATGGGATATTCCATTACCATCACCTTCGATGATGGATTCGCAAACAATCTGACCGAGGCGGCTCCCCTGATGCAACAAGCGGGCATCCGCGCCATCAACTACCTCGTGGCCGATCGGATTGGTCGAACGAGCGATTGGGAAGCCCACGAAGGGGGCGAGGCCGAGCCGCTCATGAATGAATCCCAGATTAAAGATTGGCTCGCTGCTGGGCACTGGATCGGCGCCCACACTTGCACCCATCCGCGTCTTTCCCAGCTTCCTCGAGATAAGGCTCGGGAAGAAATCACTGCCGGCCGTAAAAAACTGGAGGATCGATTTGGGATTTCGGTAGAGCATTTTGCTTACCCCTACGGCGACTACGATGACTCTACCGTTGGACTCGTTCGAGAAGCGGGGTTCAAAACTGCCTGCACCATGCACCGGGGGATTAACCTAACCCAAACCCCAGCCCTTGAGTTAAAGCGCTGGACCGCTCGCTATCCGAGCCGAACCCTCAAGAATTTCTTTCGGCGTTTTTTCTAAAGGCTCCGTTTTTTCTGCGAGGCGGGAGGAAGTCGTAGGCCCTGCCGAAATTGGGTGGCATTCAGCGACAGGAGCACGGGCGACTCGTGCTCGTAACTCAAGACTCCCATCGTTCCCGTTTGAATTACAAAATGTCGGCCATCCTCTGGGGGTAACTCCAGCCAGCGTGCGATCAAAACTCGCAAGACATGGCTGTGGGCAAAAAGCAGGCTATCTCCAGAGGTAGCCCGTATTTTTGCAATCAACCGATCGCAACGAATCGCGACCTCTCTAGCGGACTCCCCACTAGGAGGGGTTTTTCCGAAGACGGTCCAACCCGGATCGGTCTTCCTAATCTCTGCCGTGGTCAATCCTTCGTACGCTCCGTAGTTCCACTCGGCCAAATCAGAATCCTCGATCGCGCGCCCCTTGAATCCTGCCAACTCCGCTGTCCGCACCGCCCGCTGACGCGGACTGGTGTGAACCAGCGTAAATTTCCAACTCTTCAACGATTCAGAAAGAAACGCCGCCTGCTTTTCCCCATTGGGCGTCAAGGGCAAGTCGGTAAAGGATGTGTGCTGTCCGCTTTGGCTCCATTCGGTCTCGCCGTGGCGAACAAGGACAACTTGGGGGCCAGAAGAGCGCATACTTTACCTAAGCATCTTCAGGGATTTCGTCGAGAAATCGGATTTGCCAAGAAAAACGATCTAGGATAATAAATAGGGCTTCTGAGTAATAAGAAGCAGTCGACGAACAAAAGGGCTCTTCTAGTTCTTCCCGTTCATAATGAATCGCCTCTCGCGCCCAAGGTTAGCCATGAACTCCAGGCCTTTCTTAAAAAAAACCGATTAATCTCTGCGCTGGTAGTCGACGATGGCTCTACCGATGGCACCGCCGAGGCCTTTCATCGGGGGCTTTCGGACGTCTCGAAAGCTTCTCTTATGGCCTTGCCCACGAATGGGGGGAAAGGCAGAGCCGTTCGGTTGGCTTTTTTTCGCGCCAAGGCAGATTTTATAATCTTTATCGACGGAGACCTGGCCTACTCTTTCGATCACATTGCCCCGCTTTTGAATTCGCTAAAACAGCACGACGTCGTCATCGGCTCTCGATCTATGGCCCCGCAATCCCAGGGAGGACTGCCCGCTCGTCGCGCTTTTTTAGGTTGGGGATTCAATCGATTAGCCTGTCTGCTCTTCGGTTTTGACTACCCAGATACCCAAGCGGGGCTGAAGGGATTTACCGCCGAGGCAGCCCGAAAACTCTTTTCTAGGCAAAAGCTCAATGACTTCGCCTTTGATGCGGAACTTCTTTATCTAGCTAAGAAACTAAGGCTGCGGGTGGGTCAAATCCCTGCCCAGGTTTCAGGCGAGCACACCTATAAGACTTCTCAGGTGAAGTTGGTCGTGGACTCTCTTCTCTGTCTTAAAGATTTTTTACTTGTCCGTTGGTGGTCTGCCACGGGCGCCTACAAACTACCCTAATGCGCTCCATTCTTCTGACCTGGGACATCGAGGAGTACGATGCTCCAGCAGATTTTGGAGCCACCCCTTTTCCCGACGGAGGTCTTTCTCGCGGAGTAGATATTTGGCGCGATTGGCTTGCGCTTACTCGGACCTGGGCTGGGCCCAGCACCGCTTTTTGCACCTCCCGTATTGCTAACGCTGCGCCCGAACTTTTGCGCGAAACGGCGGCGAGGGGTCACGAAATCGCCTCCCACGGCTGGACTCACGCCCTGGGCTCGGATCTCCAATTGAGGTCTAGCCGGGAGTCCCTCGAAAAAATCTCAGGAGAAACTATTCACGGCTTTCGCTCTCCTCGGTTGAGGAATGTAGCCCCTAGCGAAGTGAGTGGTGCTGGTTATGCCTACGACTCCTCCTGTAACCCTGCCTGGGTTGCAGGCCGATATAATCATCGAGGTCAGCCACGCACTCCTCATCGCATCGGCTCTTTATGGGAGGCGCCTTCCTCGGTTGTCCCCATAATTCGCTTTCCCCTTTTCTGGGCCAGCTTTCATCTTCTTCCCCTCCCCCTTTATTTGGCCGCCTGTCGCCTTGTTCTAGCCAAAGACAACCTGCTCTCTCTCTATTTTCACCCGTGGGAACTTTCCGACCTATCCGAGACGGAGCTACCCTTTTGGCTGACAAAGAGAACAAAAGCCCAAAGAGTGGAGCGGATGAGAAAACTTTGCTACTGGCTTAGCCGGCAGGGCACTTTCCGGACGATCGCCGACTACTTAGCTCTGGGCAAACGCGTTACCTGCCCGTGATTGTCCCGCGAGGATTTAATATAAAATACCTTAGGCCCTGGAGTCTCGGCGCACTCCTTCGGGTTGGCGTACTCTGGATTTGCATCCCACGCATCGTTCATCACATTGGCCACTGGCACATTTAAGGGATTCATCATCTTCTGCATTTTCTGATGACGCGCGGTATAGTCCGCGTAGCTCTCAGCCCAGACCACTCCTGTCACCACCCAGCCCAGTAAAAATAAAAAAATGATTACGCGTTGCACTATTTTTTTGCCCCAACAATTTCTTCAATTTTCTTTAAAATCCCTTGGGGAGGTTGCCACTCGTTCCCTGGCTGACCCGTCAAGTCCTTGCCCTTCTCATCAAGCAGAACGAGGTAAGGAATTCCGTCTGCGGCAAATTTACCCACACTTGTCTCTTTCTTCTCCCCAAATTTCACCGCGGGCCACGGCATTTTCATTTCGGTCATGTATCCGAGCATCGCCGCCTCGTCCTTGTCGGAGCTGACGAAAACTAACTGAAAATCTTTGTGTTTCGGCTGAAACCCATTGTACCACTTAACCAGTTCGGGCGTAAAAGCGCGACAGGGAGGACACCAGTGGGCGGAGTAGTAGATGGCCGTATATTTTGGACTCGCCCCCTCATTTTTAAACGGCACGGCTTTTTCTCCCTTGGCGGAGATAAGTTTGGGTTCGAGCTCGCCAAAGAAATCAGCCCGACCGGCGCTGGTCAACATAGTAGCAAAGGTTACAGACAGTAAGGCAACTCGGAGGGGAAGGATCATCTAATGATGTTCCCCCGTTTTTTGGTCTCCGCAATCCGTTTTTGACCTCTGCCCCCGCCTCCGCCACCCTCTTGCCATGGTTGCTATCAACGGAATGACTTTCAAAACGTTTGCTCAGCTCTCGCCCATTTACTATCAACCGCTGTTTCCTCTCCTCGACCACTCTCGTCGTGTCCATTCCCAGCACTGGGGCGAAAAAGAAGGGGTTCAGCTCTGCCGTTTGCTCAGCATCAAAACTGGCGGTTGCAGTGAAGATTGTGGCTACTGCGCCCAAAGCGCTCGTTACAATACCGGAGTCAAGGCTGAGCGGTTGATGGAACGCGAGGACGTCCTTTCCGAAGCGCGGCAGGCCAAAGCTGCTGGCGCAGGTCGCTTTTGCATGGGGGCCGCTTGGAAAGGGGTCAAAGAAGGGGAAGCCAGGTTTGAGTCGGTCCTGAATATCGTCCGCGACGTCAAGCAGCTCGGCATGGAAGTCTGTGTCACACTCGGCCAACTCACCGATGAGGCGGCTCGCCAACTCAAAGAAGCGGGCGTCACCGCCTATAACCACAATCTCGACACCTCTCCCGAACACTATCGGAACATCGTCACCACCCACTCTTTCGAAGATCGTCTTCGCACCATCCGCTCTGTGCAGAAAGCAGGTATGGCCGTCTGCTGCGGAGCGATTCTTGGAATGGGCGAGTCAGAGGATGATCGACTCAAGATGCTTGAGGTTCTTTGCGGTTTTGATCCCGCACCTGAAAGTGTTCCCATCAACTGTCTGATGCCACAAGAGGGAACCCCTCTCGCCAACCAAAAACCTGTCGACGTTTTCGAGTTGGTCCGTCTCATCGCCACCACTCGAATCGCCCTGCCCCGCGCCCGCGTTCGGCTGAGCGCGGGTCGAACCATCCTAAGCCGAGAGGCCCAAGCCCTCTGTTTTTATGCGGGCGCTAACTCGATCTTCTTCGGAGACAAGTTGCTCACAGCACCGAATCCCGAAGAGTCGGATGACCGCGCTCTTCTGCGGACTCTTGGCCTGGTTCAGGCTTCCTAATTTTTCATCAACGATTGGCCGCCCGAGCGGTTGGGGCTACTCTTTCATCTCCATGCCTACGGCCCTCCGCATTGCTGCTTACCTTCGTAAATATCCCGGCTTTGCCATTGGGACAATCACTGCTGCTCTTCTCTCAACTCTGCTTGGCCTGGTTTATCCCCGGCTCACCGGAGTCCTGATCGATGATGTTATTGCCAAGGGCCAGGCGGATCGCCTTCCCTGGCTGGTTGGGCTTTTGCTTCTGGTTTTTCTTGGGCGCGACGGACTCAACGCCGTGCGAATCCTCCTCAACAATCTTTTTGAGCAAAAGGTCATCCTCGATCTTCGACGGGACCTGTACCTTGCTTTCCAGCGGGTTTCTACCTCTTGGTACGATCATCGATCGAGCGGGGATCTTCTTACCCGAGTCAGTGAAGATGTCATGAATATGGAGAGGATGCTGATCGATGGGATTGAACAGGGGCTCATCGCCGTTCTTCAACTTCTCGGGGTCGGATTTATTCTCTTTCGAATCGACCCCATTCTTGCCGCTTGGTCCCTCGCCCCCATTCCCTTTCTTGCGGCTGGAGCTCTCTACTACACCCTGACTGCCCACCCGCGTTACCGAGTTCAGCGCAAAGCCTCCTCAGCCATGAACTCCCTCTTGATGGACCACCTTCAAGGAATGAGACAAATCAAAACCTACGGCTGGCTTGAGGAGGGGGCGCGAAGGTTTGAAAAAGTCGCCCAAGAGGTTCGCATCGCCTCCTTGGGGATTATGAAGGCCTGGGCCTTTTACGCCCCTGCCATGGCTTGGTTTGCCGCGGCGGGAACCTGTCTCGTCCTGTGGGTGGGCGGAAGGTCGGTTCTCGAGGGGAAAATGGCAGTCGGAGAGCTAGTCGCCTTTCTTCTTTATGTCGGGATGTTTTATGAACCCGTGGGGCGGCTGCACAGCTTAAACCAGCTGATCCAAGCAGGCCGCGCCGCTGGTGAGAGAGTGTTCTCCATTTTGGATGCCGAGCCCGAGCCTGGTCACCTTCCCACGACTTCTCTCCGACACCTACCACCGCGGCGCAGTTCCTCCCGAGAGGTTGTTTTCCAAAACATCCACTTCTCCTACAAGACGGGGAGAGAGGTTCTTCACGGGATCAACCTCACCATCCCTGCGGGCACTTCCCTCGCCCTTGTTGGCCCAACGGGAGCGGGCAAAACCACGCTGGCCTCTCTCGTCGCTCGATTCCATGACCCCAGTCAAGGACAGGTTCTCCTCGATGGCACTCCTCTTCCCCAGATCTCTCTGGATGAGTTGCGTCGAGAGGTGGGAGTCGTCACGCAGGAACCGTTTTTGTTTCAGGCTACCATTCGTGAAAATCTCGAGCTTGGGAAACCTGGTGCAAGCGATCAGGAAATCGAGAAGGTTCTTCACGCCGCGTGTGCTCTGGATTTTGTTCGGCTGCTTTCCGATGGATGGGACTCGAAAGTTGGGGAACGCGGAGTGCGCCTCAGCGCTGGCGAACGGCAGCGCCTGTCGATTGCCCGAGCCCTTCTAAAGGATCCGCCGGTGCTTGTCTTGGATGAGGCAACCGCCAGCGTCGACACTGTTACGGAAAAGCAGATTCAACTTGCTCTGGACTATCTTTTGGCAGGAAGAACTAGCATCGTTGTGGCCCACCGGCTTTCCACCGTGCGCAAGGCGGACGCGATTGCCGTCGTGGAAGCTGGCCGAATTATTGAAATGGGCAAACACGACGAGCTTGTCCGAAAAGGAGGCCTCTACAGCCGGCTCTGGTCGATCCAATCGGAGCACAGCGAACTTCAAACCATCGAAGAACTCTTCACCGCAAGCTAGTATGGGGGGGGGGGGGGGGGGGGGCGCGGGGGGCGGGGGGCGGGGGGGGGCGGGGCGGCGGGCGGGGCGGGGGGGGCGGGGGGGGCGCGGGGGGGGCGG
>JBGSBI010000003.1:0-79508 GCA_041730685.1 Aliarcobacter sp. | reverse complement strand
CCTCCCCCTCCCTCTTGCTCGCAGCTTGCTGCGAGCACGTCTAAGCGCCTTTTCATTCATGGTTTTCTCTATATCATTTCTCGATGAACAATATTGGTCAGACAGTTGCCGAAGCCATCCGTGCTCGGCGTAGTATTAAATCCTTCAAAAGCGACCCCATCCCTGAACCGGTCCTTCAGGAGCTGCTTTCCCTCATGCAAGACGCCCCCTCCTCCTGGAACTTTCAGCCTACCCGAGTAGTCCTGATCCGCTCGAAGGAGCAAAAGGAAGCCCTTGCAGCAGCAGCGTGGGGTCAGAAGCAGATTCTCGAAGCCCCGGTAACTTTTGTTTTCGCCGTCTCTATTCGCGGGTGGGAAAAGCACATGGACGAGATTCTAAAAACGGGAGTCTCATCTGAAGCGTGGCCCCAGAAATTTGCGGACTGGATTCGCGAAAACGCCCCAGGCTTCCAAAAAGGCCTCGGGGAAAAAGAGCGAGAGTACGCCATCAAAGACGCCATGATCATGGCAACCACCCTCGCCCTAGCCGCTCAAGAAAGAGGCTACGGCAACTGCTATATCAACGGATGGGATGAGGCCAAAGTAAAGCAAATAATTGGTGTTGAAGGAGATAAGAATATAGGCATAGCCCTTGTCCTGCCAATCGGTGTCCCCGCTAGTCACCCCAAGCATCCTGGTAGGTTGCACCATTCGAAGACTATTTTCACCGATCGGATCCCTTCGCCCGCCACTTAAGCCTATTATGAGCGCTAGTGGCTATTTCACCTTCCCGAAGAATTATGACGTCATAGTCATAGGGGCGGGGCATGCCGGAATCGAGGCGGCGCTAGCATCTGCCAGGATGGGCGCGGAAACTATGCTTCTCACTATGAATCTGGATAGTGTCGGCCAGATGAGTTGTAACCCTGCCATCGGGGGTCTTGCCAAGGGCCATATCGTTCGTGAAATCGATGCTCTTGGTGGCGAGATGGGAATAAATACCGACGCCACCGCCATCCAGGTCCGAATGCTTAATGCCAGCAAGGGCCCGAGCGTCCGCGGCCCACGAGCACAGTGCGATAAAAAGGCTTACCAGTTTAGGATGAAATATGCCCTTGAACAGCAGGCCCATCTCGACCTTAAGCAAGGCCAAATAAGCGAGCTCATAGTCGAGAATGGGGAGGTCTGCGGAATCATCACCAATCTCGGGGTCCGCTACAATACAAAGAAAACGGTCATTACAACCGGCACATTTCTTAAGGCCCTAATGCATGTCGGCGACAGGAACGTCGCTGGGGGCAGAATGGGCGATGGATCAAGCGGATTTTCAGACGAACTCAAAAGACTCGGATTCCAGGTGGAAAGGCTCAAAACCGGAACCCCGCCCCGCCTCAATAAACGAAGTATCGATTTCACAAAAATGGAGCCGCAACACGGGGACAACCCCACGCCCAACTTTAGCTACATGGTCGATACCATTGATAAAACAAGCGATCAGATATTCACTCTCAACCACTGGAAAGACGGACTGTTCCACGTGGAACAAATCCCATGCTGGGTGACCCATACCACCGCTATAACCGCCCAAATTATCAGGAAAAATCTACACAGATCGCCTTTGTATAGTGGTGTCATTCAAGGAGTTGGACCAAGATACTGCCCATCGATAGAGGACAAAATTGTTAAGTTTCCAGAGAAGGAGGGTCACCAGATCTTTCTCGAGCCAGAGGGTCGGCATACGAACGAGTATTACGTTAATGGCTGTTCCACTAGTCTGCCTTTCGATGTTCAAGTGGAAATGATCCGTTCTATACCCGGGCTTGGAGCGGCGGAATTTTTGCGCCCTGGCTATGCGGTGGAGTACGACTACTGCCCGCCAACTCAGCTCTGGCCCAGCCTTGAGACTAAGCAGGTCAGAGGACTTTATTTTGCGGGGCAACTTAATGGCACCTCTGGGTATGAGGAGGCCGCAGGGCAGGGGATTCTGGCCGGAATCAATGCGGCCCTCGCTTCTCGGGGTGCAGACCCGTGGAAATTAGGACGCCACGAATCATACATCGGAGTGATGGTTGACGATCTCGTCACCAAAGGAACTCGCGAGCCTTACCGAATGTTCACCTCCCGCGCAGAGTATCGTCTCCTTCTTCGCCAAGATAATGCGGATCTACGCCTGACGGAACGGGGAGGGGAGTTGGGACTAGCTTCCGCCGAGCGAGTTCGCCGCGTGCGCGAAAAGCGTGCACAAATCGAAAATTGTCGCGCAGGCCTAGCCTCGACCCGCCGCGAGGGGAAAACGCTCGAAGAGTGGCTCCGTCGCCCAGAAATAACTTGGAACGATCTGCCCGAAGCCTTTCAGCGTGTGCCTGGCGAAGTCGCCGAATCGGTGGAAGCGGATATCAAATACTCCGGCTACATCACTCGCGATCTCGAGAGAATTGGCACAATGAAAGAGATGGAGAGCCGAGAAATCCCCGAGGGATTTAACTACGAAAAAGTCTTGGGGATTAAAAAAGAGGCTCGGCAAAAACTTTCAGAAATCAGGCCTCGTACCTTCGGCCAGGCCGCAAGGATTGCGGGGGTCAATCCCTCGGACATCTCGGCACTGGCGGTTTGGGCGACGCGGGGGTGAAATTAAGCAGGGTGGCAATACGACCGTCCTCCTCAAGAAACAGGAGTACGGAGAGCCTAAATTAGGTGTGAGGTTGGGATTAGAGCTCGCGGTTGAGCTTTTTGGCCGTCTGACTTTTAATCGCACTATAAAGAATAGCCTGCTCCCCGTACTCGATCCACGGTCCGTAGGGGACTTGATCATCTTCTACAAATTTCCAATCGGTTTTATCTAGCCCGCTCAAACCAAGGTAATCGCGCACCGTGGGGGAGACGTCCAGCCCAGCGCGGGAGTAGCGCGTCGGGCGTTCATCACCAAAAACATACTCCGCATGGTCGTAGCGGAG
Organism: Aliarcobacter sp.; assembly: GCA_041730685.1. Classification (GTDB taxonomy): domain Bacteria; phylum Verrucomicrobiota; class Verrucomicrobiia; order Methylacidiphilales; family Verrucolacustridaceae; genus Verrucolacustris. Next base: position 76,576 of record JBGSBI010000003.1, on the reverse strand, counting down.
GGGACCGACATCTTCCCACTGGGCAAAGCAGACTTTATTTTGGAACTTAATCATCACCCATCGTCCCTTGCACTGGGATTCGAGGTGATCTTTTTGAAACTCTTTCTCGTTCCACCAAGGAACAAAGGCCCGCGCTTTTTTAGGGAAGGCAATATCGTTGAAGGGAAGAGCCACATAGAAGGGGTTTAAGGTGGGGGCGAACTTCTCGGGCAGGCTCGCTTCCCTGAACTTTTTTGCGTCTTTCCGGTCCTCTGGGCAATCAATCCCACCGAAGTTCTTTTTCCAAAACTCATCCCACGCACTTTTTATGTTTGTTGTGGAACTGATGCTGGTGCCACCCTGCCCAATCCAAAAATAGGTGGTGATAATGTTACGCTTGGTCGGGAAACTATCGGTAGTGGTTGAGGTGGGCGCCTTCCTCGGGTCAGCTTTTGGCTTAATCGTTTCAGCCCCAATAGCTTGTGACGCAAAAAAACAAGTTAAAATAACAGCCGCGAGACGACAAATTGTCTGCATTAAGATCACCATGAATGACTTAACACGCTTTGTCAACAGAATAATGTAAAAACTTTGGGGTCTGACCCTACGTCTGACCCCGAAAAACAAAAGGGAAGCTTGGCTGCGCGGAGAAAATCCCTATGTTGAAGATGCTTCATTTTACTTTTTCGATTGAAGAGGTGAAACGAAGCCTAGAATCCACGTTCGCTTTTGCGGACAACGAAACTGAAACCCTATTCCCTAGAAAGGGAAGCTCCGACTCGTCGGGGTCATAGACGAACAGGAGACACCATTATGGTAGTGACCGAAACAGAAGTGAAACGCCTACTCGAAGCCGGAGTCCATTTCGGACACCGCACCGACAAGTGGAATCCCAAGATGAAACAATTTATCTTCGGGCCAAGAAACGGGATCTACATCATCGATCTTTCTAAGACCGCAGAACAGGTCCGCAAAGCGACCGACTTCTTGCGCGAAGCCTCCGCCAAAGGTGGGCGCGTCCTGTTCGTCGGCACGAAAAAGCCCGCTCAGGAAGTAGTTAAGGAATTGGCCGAACGGACCGGCTCCCACTACGTCACCGGCCGTTGGCTCGGGGGTACCCTGACGAATCTCACCACCATTCGACGTAGCGTCGCCCGCTTAAAAAGCATCGAAACCAAAGAAACATCGGGCGCCATGGACCTTTTGCCCAAGAAGGAGTCCGCCGCACTTCGTCGCGAAAAAGCTAAACTTTACCGCAATCTCGCCGGAGTACTGGAGATGGACAAGATTCCTGCCGCCATGATCGTAGTCGACATGCCCCGAGAAGAAATTGCAGTCAAGGAAGCCCGGCGCCTGCGAATTCCTGTCATCGCCCTTGCCGATACCAATGCGGATCCCGATCAGGCCGACATTCCTGTGCCGTGTAATGACGATGCGATTCGTTCCATTCGTGCCGTGATGGAACCCATGGCGGAAGCCATCGAAGAGGGTCGTCGTCGCGGATCGACCGAAGCCCAAGACAAAAAAGAAAAAGAGAAGGATAAGGAAAAGGTCAAAGAGAGAACACCCAAAGCAAAAGAAGCAGCTCTCACTGCCTAACCCCCCGCCGCCGTCACCGAAAGGACAACCGAATATGAGCACCGCAACCGTGATCGACCCCAAGATCGTTAAGGAACTCCGTGAACGCACCCATGCAGGCATGATGGATTGTAAAAACGCACTGACCGAAGCCAACGGCAATCCGGAAGAAGCCGAAAAAATACTGCGGAAAAAGTTCAACCTCTCCGCCAGCAAAAAAGCGGGTAGGGAAGCACGGGAAGGGGTCATCGCTTCCTACATCCACTTGGGAGGCAAGGTAGGGGTACTCGTCGAGGTGAATTGCGAGACCGATTTCGTAGCGAAGAATGAAAGCTTCCGAGATCTCGTCAAAGACATCACCCTACAGATCGCCGCGGCCAGCCCGATCTATGTCAGTCGCCAAGAAGTGCCCGAGAAAGCCCTTCATGACGAAAAGGAGGTCGCGGCCGCTCAGATCAAAGGGAAGCCAGAAGCGGTCGTAGAAAAAATTGTCGCAGGCAAAGTGGAGAAATATTACACCACCGTCTGCCTGATGGAGCAGGCCTTCGTCAAAGATGCCAACTTGACCATCAAAGATCTCGTCACCTCGAAAATCGGCGAACTAGGGGAAAATATTGTGATCCGTAGATTCACCCGCTTTGCTGTTGGAGAAGGGGCAGACACTGCTCCGAAACCTGAAACGACGTAGGACTAGGAAGAGTGTTTTGCGGAAAACTCTCAAGACAGACGGCTTCGAAATGAAAATGGGGGCAAGGGCATCGGTCTTGGCGTTCTGTTTGTGCCTCGCCTCCGCGATGACTGTTTCTGCAGAGGAACCCACCCCGACCCTTGAACAGCGGGTGGCCGGTTTGGAAGCTTATCTCACGAATGGAGACCCCGCCGCAACCCTCAGCAACGGCCAAGGAAAGCAAGGGGCAATGGCTAAGACCGCCTCCGTTGGCATAGCTGGACCTGGCCACAACGCGTGGATGATGATTTCCGCTGCGCTGGTTTTGTTTATGACTCTGCCTGGATTGGCGCTTTTTTATGGAGGATTGGTTCGCTCAAAAAACGTTCTGTCGATCATGGCGCAATGTCTCGGGATCACCGGCCTCGTCACGATTCTTTGGTGGGCGGCAGGGTATAGCCTCGTCTTCGGGCAAAGCTTTCACAGTCCGATCCTAGGAGGGCTAGAATTTACTTTTCTCCAAGGAGTCACTTCGGCGCCGAACATTACCTACGCCTACTGGGTCTCACAGAATGTCTTTAGTATGTACCAGTTAATGTTCGCCATTATTACTCCCGTGGTCCTGATCGGTGCAGTGGCAGAGCGGATGAAATTTTCTGCAGTCCTTTTCTTTACTGGGGCGTGGATGTTCGTCGTCTACTTTCCTCTCGCCCATATGGTTTGGGGGAGCAATGGGTGGATGAATGGAGTCTGGAACCCGAATGCAGGGATACGTTCGATCGATTTTGCTGGGGGATTTGTGGTGGAAATGGCCTCGGGGTGGTCGGCACTAGCGGCCTGCATCATCCTCGGGAAACGCCTTGGGTTTAACAAGGAAGCCATGCCTCCGCACAGCATGGTCCTTTGTATGGTGGGCACGGGACTACTTTGGGTGGGGTGGTACGGCTTTAACGCCGGGTCGGCTCTCGCGGCAGATGGGGTTGCCGCCAACGCATTCCTGACCACCACCCTAGCGGCCAGCGTGGCCTCTTTCGTCTGGGCGGTCGCCGAATATTTGGACAAGGGGAAGGCGAGCGTTCTCGGATTCTGCTCTGGCGCCGTCGCAGGATTGGTCACCATCACCCCCGCCGCTGGATTTGTCGATGCGACGGGCGCGGTTCTCCTTGGGGTCGCAGGTGGATTTGTCCCTTGGTTTTTCTGTACCCGAGTGAAAAGGTGGTTTGGCTACGACGATACGCTTGATGTCTTTGGGGTCCATGCGATTGGAGGCACTCTGGGGGCCTTTCTCACAGGCATTCTCGCGACGGCGGAGGTGAATCCTAATCTCAACCTAAATCTAAAAGATATTGTGGGGAAAACACTCCTCGGCGAGCAGTGCAAAGCCATCGGCATCACCCTCCTTCTTTGTGTGCTAGGGACAACTCTAGTGGCCTTGGTCGTGAAACATTCGATGGGCTTGCGACCTTCAAGCGAAGCAGAGCGAGAGGGCCTCGATGTGAATGATCACGAAGAAAAAGGATATATTTACTAACCGGCTTGAATCGGTTGCGGCGGAAAATAGCCACAAGTCTTACTGCTAGCAGTGGCCCCATGAAACGGCCACCGAAATAGACTTGCTCGTCAATGAGTTGCATTTATTTAAAAAAGTTAAGGAACTTGGCACGCCACTTGCTAAATAAGAAGTGATCTCTTGGAGTAGTCTGCTTCAGAGATCCGTCCTTGCGACGATAGAAACCAGACGAAACAAAGGAGAAGAAGTATGATCATACAAAGTATGTTGGGATGGCGCCCTCTTGCGGTGCTTGCGGTCTTAGGAGTTTCAGTTGCGGGCGCTTGGGCCGATGCGCCCGCCCCAACCCTCGAACAGCGAGTGGCAGGTCTCGAAGCCTACCTTGGCAACGGAGACCCCTCGGCTGCTCTCAAAGACGAAAAAGGAAATATTCCTGAAGGGTTGACCACCGCGTCCATTGGCGTCGCAGGTCCAGGACATAACGCCTGGTTGATGACCTCGGCCGCCCTCGTCCTCTTCATGACTCTTCCTGGGCTAGCCCTCTTTTATGGTGGGTTGGTTCGCTCTAAAAACGTCCTCTCCATTATGGCCCAGTGCCTCGGCATCACCGGCCTGGTTACCGTTCTCTGGTGGGCGGTCGGCTACAGCCTCGTCTATGGAAAAAGTTTCGGCAGCCCAATTCTTGGTGGCTCCGAGTTTTTCTTTCTGAAGGGAGTCACCTCAGCCCCCAACACCGACTATGCCTACTGGGTTTCCCAAAACGTTTTTAGCATGTATCAGATGATGTTCGCCATCATCACCCCCGCGCTGATCATCGGGGCGATCGCGGAAAGAATTAAGTTTTCATCCATCCTCCTCTTCGTCGGAGCGTGGATGTTTATCGTCTACTTTCCCCTCGCGCACATGGTCTGGGGTGTGAATGGATTAATGAATGGAGTATGGAATGCCACGGCCGCAATTAAGGCGGTTGATTTTGCGGGGGGCACCGTGGTCCACATGTCCTCAGGTTGGTCAGCCCTGATTCTCTGTATGATCCTCGGTAAACGCCTCGGGTTCGGCAAAGAACCGATGCCTCCGCACAGCATGGTCCTTTGTATGATCGGAACAGGAATGCTCTGGGTCGGTTGGTACGGATTTAACGCTGGATCGGCTGTCGCCGCAGACGGCGTCGCAGCCAACGCCTTTATGACCACAACCCTCGCTACTGGAGTGGCCGCCTTTGTTTGGGCCACCGCCGAGTACTTCGACAAAGGCAAATCAAGCGTCCTTGGCTTCTGCTCGGGCGCTGTCGCGGGGCTAGTCGTCATCACCCCCGCCACCGGGTTTGTTGATGCCACAGGTTCCATCGTCATCGGCGTCGCCGCTGGGTTAGTACCTTGGTTCTTCTGTACCCGAGTTAAAAAGTGGTTTGGTTACGACGACGCTCTCGACACTTTCGGCGTTCATGCCGTCGGTGGAACCATGGGCGCATTCCTCACGGGAGTTTTCGCTACCGCCGAGGTCAACGCGAACCTGAATTTAAATTTGAAAGAGATCGTGGGCAAAACACTCGTGGCCGAGCAGTGCAAGGCCATCGCCTTGACCCTCGCCCTCTCCATCGTGGGAACGGTGGTCATAGCCTTCGCCATCAAAATGCTCATGGGCCTACGTGCTTCCTCCGAAGCCGAGCGCGAAGGTCTGGATATCAACGATCACGAAGAAAAGGGCTACATCTATTGATCGGCGATCGATCCCTAAAATAAGGAAAACATATGTCCCTCAAAAAAATCGAAGCAATCATCAAGCCGTTTAAGCTCGAGGAAGTCAAAGAAGCCCTCACCGAAGCTGGCATCGAAGGTATGACCGTCACGGAGGTGAAGGGGTTTGGCCGCCAAAAAGGCCACACCGAAATCTATCGAGGTAGCGAGTACACCGTGGATTTTCTGCCCAAGATAAAGTTGGAGATTATTCTAGCGGAGGCGTCGGTCGACAAGGCCGTCGCTGCCATCGTGAAAGCGGCTAAAACCGGCAAAATAGGCGATGGCAAAATCTTTGTCCTACCGGTCTCAGAGGTCATCCGAATTCGCACCGAAGACAAGGGCGAGAAAGCTATCTAAGAGGAAGATTTCTGGCGTGACGGGCAGATGGGTGGCAGGGTATGACCAATACCTTCCATGACCCGTCACGCTTGAAAAACTAAAGAAAAAGGAACCGCTATATGGCACTTAAAAAAATTGAAGCAATCATCAAGCCTTTCAAGCTTGAGGAAGTCAAAGAAGCCCTCACCGAAGTCGGTATCGAAGGCATGACCGTCACGGAAGTGAAGGGGTTTGGTCGCCAAAAAGGCCACACCGAAATCTATCGCGGCAGTGAATACACCGTGGACTTTCTTCCCAAGGTGAAGCTGGAGATTATCCTCGGGGAAGCTTTGGTGGACAAAGCAGTCGCCGCCATTCTCAAAGGCGCCAAGACCGGAAAGATCGGAGATGGTAAAATATTTGTTCTGCCAGTGGATGAGGCCATCCGCATTCGTACGGAGGACAAAGGAGAGAAAGCGGTCTGACATGCCCACCAGCAAATCAAACAACAAACAAACAGGAGCTAAAAAAATGGAAGCACGATATCTCAACGCAAAAACAGGAAAAGAAGTGTTGGCCTTCGCTAAGGCGCACAACGCCAGATTGGTCGATTACAAATTCTGCGATATCCCTGGCACCTGGCAGCACTTTACCACCACCCTTGCCGAGCTTGAGGAATCTACCTTCAAGGAAGGATTAGGATTCGATGGTTCCTCCATCCGCGGATGGAAGTCGATCAACGCCTCGGACATGCTTGTCCTGCCGGATCCGGCTACCGCCATGATCGATCCGTTTAATGCCGAACCCACTCTAAGTCTCGTTTGTACGGTCATCGATCCGATCACTATGCAAACCTACGAAAGGGATCCTCGAAGTATCGCACTGCGTGCTGAGAAATATCTCCAGACGACGAAAATTGGCGATACCGCCTTTTTTGGTCCAGAAGCGGAATTCTTCATCTTCGACGATGTTCAGTATGACTCCTCCTCCCGAGGCTCGTTTTATAAAGTCGATTCGGTCGAAGGAATCTTTAACAGCGGTCGCGATGAAATGCCCAACACCGGCTACAAAATTCGTCCGAAGGAAGGTTATTTTCCCGTCCCTCCGGCTGACACCCAGCAGGATATCCGCAACGAGATCACCCTTTTGCTCGAAGATCTCGGAGTGCAGATCGAACGCCAACATCACGAGGTAGCCACCGCCGGGCAAGCGGAAATCGATATTCGTTTCGACACCCTTGTTCGCACGGGTGATAAAATGAATCTCTACAAATACGTCGTGCGAAATATTGCTCGTCGTCATGGCAAGACAGCCACTTTCATGCCCAAGCCTCTTTTCGGAGACAATGGCTCAGGAATGCACTGTCACCAAAGCATCTGGCGGGATGGAAAGCCTCTCTTTGCTGGTAAAGGCTACGCCAATCTCAGTGAATTGGCCCTGTTCTACATCGGCGGAATTATCAAACATGCGCGGGCCCTGACCGCCATCACTAACCCCACCACCAATAGCTTTAAGCGACTCGTCCCGGGCTACGAAGCGCCAGTTAATTTTGCTTACAGTGCGCGGAATCGGAGTGCCGCCATCCGCATTCCCACCTACTCATCCAATCCCAAAGCGGTTCGGATAGAATTCCGTACTCCAGACCCCGCAGCCAATCCTTATCTGGCCTGTGCCGCCCAGCTCCTTGCGGGGTTGGATGGAATCCAGAACCGTATTCACCCGGGAGATCCCATGGACAAGAATCTTTATGAACTTCCTCCTAAGGAGCTCGCCAAGATTCCCAGTGCGCCCGACTCCCTCCTCGGCGCCGCCCAAGCGCTCGAGAAAGATCACGAGTTCCTGCTCAAGGGAGATGTCTTCACCAAGGACATGATCGATACCATCGTGGAAATGCGGGTCAAAGATTACGACGCCTTACGGTTGCGTCCCCATCCACATGAATTTTTCATGTACTACGACGTCTGATCCGTCTTAGAAACCAAGCTTGCGAAAACCCCTGATGGATATCCATCGGGGGTTTTCTTTTTGGGGGCTAACGGGCGCGCCCAACCTCCTGCATTAGGCTTTTTTAAGTATAGGCCCCTAAAAGCGGGAACTGAGTCCGTAAAATTCCAGCCGACTTCACGCCCAAGTGCTTTTCCAGGACCGTGGCGTAGACCGATCGAAAATCGGTGTTGTACTTCACATCTCCATCGAAAAGATCCTGCGGGGCGAGGGAGGGCATTTGTCCTAAAAGTCCCGATTGAATCCCGCCGCCCGCCAGAAACATCGGCGCCGCCGCCCCGTGATCAGTCCCCCCGCTGGCATTTTCCTTCACTCGCCGACCAAACTCACTGAAGGTCATTAGACTGACGCGCCCAAGATTGCCTTGCGCTTTCAGATCGCTCAAAAAAGCCGCTACCGCGTCTCCCATTTCTTTGAGGAGCCGTTCATGAGCTCCAGCCTGTTGGGTGTGGGTGTCGAATCCTCCCAAAGATAGGTAGTAAATTCGCGTGGGCATGCCACCCGCAATCAAGCGAGAAACCATGGCAAAGTTTTGACCGAGTCGCGTGCCGGGGTAGGGGACAGAATTTTTTGCTTTGCCGGAAGCCTGGGCAATCTCCTGCTGGCTGACCTTGGCGTCCATCTCGGTTCTCTCCAAGAAATCAAGAGCCGAGAGCTTTCCAAGATTTCCTGGCCCATTCAACATGCCGATCGAGCCTCCTGCCTGGCCAGCGTCATCGTCCTCCTCCATCATCATCGATCCGTCAGCTTCAGCCTTCGCCCCACCACCTTTTTTGCTTTTCTTTTTTCCACCCCCGCCCCCGCCTTGATAAAGAACCCCCTTTGGAACGGAAGCGGTCAGGGCTTGGGGCATTTGGGAGGCCATGGCAATACCCACCGAGGCGTCGCAACCGGAGCAAGCGTTGTCGAAATAGCGGCCGATCCAACCGGTGTTAGATGATTTATTAGAATCAACCGCCGTCGCCCAAATCTCGGTCGAGCGAAAGTGAGATCGATTGGGATTTGGGTAACCGACACCCTGCACCACCGCCAAATGGCCTTCCTGGTAGGCAGAAGCCAGTCCAGAAAGAGAAGGGTGCAACCCAGTTTGAGGATCAAGCTTCAGGATGGACGCCTCGGGGACCCCAATCGTCGGGCGAGATTTGCGATACTCGTCGTTTCCCAACGGAATCACAGTGTTTAAGCCGTCGTTTCCACCCGCAAGTTGCAACACGACTAAAATATTTCCGTCTCGCCCCGTAACCCCCTGAACTAAGGCACCATCGGCTTCAGCGTGGAGTGACTGCATCGTCCGACTCAGGAAAGCAGGCATAGTCCAGCAGAGGGAACCTCCCAAGAGCCCTGTTCGCAGGAACTCTCGCCGTGTTTTTAGTTCATCAATATTCATCGGGCTCCTTTCATGTCACCTGATACAGGGGGCTTTGCACAATCGACAAAATCATTTTACGAATGGCAGCATCGGTCAGCGGGACTTTATCCCCAGCCGCTTCCTGAAAACGCTTACGCAGATCTTCGGAGATCGTTTCGCCAGGCAGGAACCGTGTGGACAGCGCCGCCAGAAGCTTTTCTGGGCTTTGACGTTGCTCTGCGGTGGTAATCGAAGCAATTGGGGCAGGGGAAAGTGCAATCGTTCCACGCATTTTTTCTGTGGCGGCCTGCTTTTCTGCTGGAGCCATATCTTTTGCGGAATGGCTGACCACCATCCCCTCAGGGCTGATCTCGGGTGGGGCTACCGCCATCGCGCCACTTTCTGCAGCCACCCGTACCATATTCAGAGATCCGAGTTTCTGTAGTCCTTGAGTGCCTTCCACCAGCCACGAACCAAACTCATAACGGCGGGTGATACTGGCGGTATTGATCCACGCGATACCCCCGTCCCATCCTTTGACATTAGGAGGCTCGAAAAGAATTTGACCGAGTTGGCTCAAAATATAGGCGGAAAGAGAGGGGGCAGGCATAGGTCGATCGATTTGTCTGCACAGTCCCACCAACCACTCGGTCGGAGATTTCACTCGGTCGGCCGCTCGGGCGGGATCGTAAAAGTTGGGGTTCGTCCACATCGCCATGAGGAAGGGTCGAATCTGGCCTTCGAGGGATTTCCACTCGCGCACCAACTCCTGCAGAAGGGGCTCGGGTGGCGACCAGCCTGCGTAGAAGCGCCAAAGTTTTTGGGTGATCCATCGGGAGGAGGCTTCTTGGGCTAAGGCCAATCGAACCACATCCGTCCCATCAAAGTTTCCGGTCGATCCAAAAATTGTCTTCGATCCTGAGTCATGCCATTTCGTCACATTTTTAAAAGAGGGGCGAGACCCGAACTGAAGGCCGCCCTTTTTTCCGCTTCCCGAGTTGATGGTCCAGCCCGTGAAAGCGCGGGCGCTCTCTTGGATATCTTTTTCCGTATAATTACCTTCGCCGAGAAGAAAAAGTTCAAACAGCTCACGGGCAAAATTTTCGTTAGGGGCCTCAGCTCGGCTGAGAGTTCCATCGAGATAGATCAGCATGGCGGGGTCTTGAGCAACCCCCAGAACCAGATCCGACCACGAGCCGTACCCTTTTTCGCGAAAGAGGCTGTTTTGTTGATAGAGGAGGTAAGGGCTGCGGACCTTTTCGAAGCTGGTGGCAAAGTGCCCGTGAAGAAAAAGAGTCAGCTTCTCACGGGCCGCCCGAGCGGGGTCGGCCATCTGCTTAAGCCACCACCCACGCAATTCGGTGAGTTGGCGTGCTTGGTTGGCCTTAAGATACTGCTGAACCGCTTTTTTGGCCTCCGCCTTGTCCTTATCTGAGAGTGAATTGATCTTGGAGCGGTCGCTTTTCAGTGTCTCTTCCGCACCGATTTCTTGAAGAAACGCTGGAGGCTCTATCAGCAACGGATTGCTTGGGCCAAGAAGGGAATTAGCCGCTTCCGCGGGCGAGAGAGCTGCGAGCGCGTCCACCTCATCTGGAGTGCCCCCAAACCCAGCCCGCTGGAGGAGCATGCCCGCCTTCGTTCGATCCCAATCCGAGGCATTGAGGAGCGCTATCATCTCGACGCCCAATATACACCAGGGCAAGGAAAGTCGCCGTTTTTCTTTAGATAAAAGAACATGGATAACGCCGGCTCGTCATCTCTTGCCATTTATTCACGACCTGTCTGGGAGAAAATCCCTTGAAGCTCGACAAATCAGCATCGTAGCCCAGCCTTCGAGTTATGAAATCTACCACAAATCCTGCCCCTCAAATCATTCGCGTTGTCGGTTACGGCCTGCTTGTCTTCGCTGGCATCGATCTTCTCTTTCAACTTCTCGGCAATCCATTTGGTGGGGCTCTCCAAGCATTTCGGTTTAGCTCAGGACTAGTCGATCGCACCCCCGTTCCCCTTCTTGCTCTCGGAGTTCTGCTCGCCTTCCCGCGGGTCATGCCCCTGCCAATCGAAAGGACGGTGATGCGCCTTCTTTCTTTTGTCCCCTTTATCTATGCGGGCGGGTTTCTCGTCGTCATCGTTGCGGCTTTGGCCACGGGTAATCGCCTAATCGTTGCGGCCGAGCAGCAGATCACCACTCAGAGCCAAGCCCAGATGCGCCAACTCGAAACTACCGTCGATCGGGTCAAAATTCTTACTCCGGCCGAGCTCCAAAGTGTGGTAGTGAATTTCAATCAGCAAAATCGCACCACCCTCCAAGCTAACGAATTTATTTCCAAGCTCACGGCTCAGACCGAAACCCAAAAGGCGCAACTCAGAGAAGGCACCGCCCGCGCTTTGCAAAATCAGCGTCGCTCGATGACCCTTGAGCTACTGAAGGTTCTTCTTGGTGCAGTGGCGGGCTCGGGAATTATGTTCCTCCTCGGTCTCGCGGGGAGTTGGGCTCGCAGCTCCGGTGCGACTCACGACTAAGCCGAGCAACAACTTGGTAAAAATCTCGGTCTCCTACGAGGGCAAGCTTCGCTGCTCCGCTTCCCACGGGCCCTCAGGGGCTACAATCTCGACCGATGCCCCTGTCGATAATGAGGGCAAGGGAGAATCCTTCTCGCCCACCGACCTTGTTGCTACCGCTTTGGCCACCTGTATGGCTACGATCATGGGGATTTCTGCTAAACGCCACTCCGTCAAACTCGAGGGGATGACCATTGAAACGACGAAAGAAATGAGCGCGGATATGCCACGGAGAATTGTGGCACTCAAATCAACGATCACCATTCCACTTCCCGGAAATCATCCGCAAAGAAAATTACTGGAAGCAGCCGCCCTCGGTTGCCCCGTACATCACAGCTTGGACCCACGAATTGCAAAGCCCGTCGAGTTTGTTTGGCAAAGCTCCTAGCGACCTCTGCGTGATTAAATATCCCAGTCTGCCAACTCTTCAAAGCACAATCGCGGAGCGTTCGGTGCGAAGTAGAGTCGGACAGGGTGGGATTGGTCCCCCGTTACCCTGAGACCTAGCCAATTCTCGCGTCCCGCAGAATGGATTCCCTGTCCTCAAAGAGGGGCGGACAGGGTGGGATTCGAACCCACGGTTGGTTTAACCCAACACACGCTTTCCAGGCGAGCCCGATAGACCGCTCCGGCACCTGTCCTTCAACTTAGAAAGATAAACATAAACCTGTCCTCCTGCGAGCCGATAAAGAAGGAGGCTCGATCTTAATCTTCATCTTCAGGCCATTATCGGTAATCTACCCCTATGCCTACTCCGCTCCCTATTTCTGTTTGCATGATCTCGGGACCCGACTCCGCTCGAATTGGGAGGGCCATCAAAAGCGTTCAAGGGTGGGTCGCGGAGACGATTGTGGTGGTCAACGATGACGTCACCGATGGTACCGATAAAATTGCGACTGAGCATGGGGCCAAAGTATTCCGAGAATCGTGGAAAGAGCATATTGCCCAAAAGAACTCGGCCGCGGATAAGGCCACCCAGCCTTGGATCCTGGGCCTCGATTCTGACGAAGAAATCTCCGACAAATTAAAGGATTCGATTCACCGCTTTTTTCTGACAGCAAAAGATGGGGGTCCTGTCGCTTTGAGGATGGCGCGCTGCTCTCTTTTTCTGGGGCACTGGGTGCGGCATGGCGACTGGTATCCCGACTGGCAGATGCGCCTCTGGCGTTCAGGGAAGGCGAGGTGGGGCGGCACCGATCCACACGATCGACTCATCGTCGAGGGTCGGATCGGACGATTGAATGGGGATATCCTCCACTATTCGAACCCATCCATTTCCAGTTACGTGTCGAAGATTAACTACTTTTCCGATCTCTATCTGGATTCGAGAATCAAAAAAGGTTCTCGTTGGTCTCCCACCGAAGCAGGATTCCGTGCCTTCTGGAGATTTATGCGGGCATATTTTATCAGGCTCGGTTTCCTCGACGGGTACCCAGGCTTTTATATCGCCGCTTCAACCTTCTACTCCACCCTCGTCCGCCACACTCGCTTGCTGGAGCATAATCTCAGCAAGAGGCCTATCCCGCCGAAACCGTAGGAGATCGTCCATGGGTCCGCACACGAAAATTCTGAAGGAGTTAGTGGCTGGGGGTGTGGATTTTATCTTAGCCGGCGGTGTCGCCTGCGTGCTTCACGGTGTCGAGCGGGTCACGATGGACGTCGACGTGGCGATTTACATGGACCTTATGAATTGGGATCGCCTGATTCAGGTGATGAATAAGATGGGACTCGTGCCTCGGGCGCCAGTCCGTCCAGAAACCTTAGCGGACCCTAAGGTTAGGCAGGCGATGATCGAGGAAAAGCAGGCTCTGGTATTTACCTTTGTTAACCCCGATGAACCCATCTTGCAGCTGGATGTATTTCTGCGGCCTGAACTCTCGTACGAATCGCTGAAGCCGCACGTCCAATGGATGGAAGTTGGAGGCATCCGATTCCAGATTATTTCTCCGGGCAGACTTCTTGCTTTGAAAAAAGCTATTCAGCCTCAGCGCCCAAAAGACCTGCTGGACATCGCCGCCCTGGAGGCAAAAATTCAGAAGGATGAAAGATAAAGTTCAGGAACAGGCACTGGAGGCAGTCCGACTTTCCCGGCCAGAAGATTACGACGGACACACAGGGTTTGATCGCATGACTCCTAGCCAGCGTTTGGCTTGGCTCGATGAAGCGACAATCTTCGTTTTTAACCAAGGAGCTGCCACCAAGAAAAAAAAGCTTGGGAAACTTAAATGACCCAAGAAGAGTTCGACAATCATCCAGCATGGAAAGATGCTAACTACGAGGGAGCCGAGCGAACCATGTTACAAAATGGAATGAGAATGACCCTGATAGAAAAACTACGCTGGCTGGAAGAAGCGGAGACCTTTTCCTTGCAATTCCCCATCAACCGCCGCCGTGCCATCGCCGAGGGACGACTCCCGCCAGAAAAATAAAAAAAGCGGAAAGCTGCTTAGGCCAGGGGCAGGCACACGGGGGCCAATTCGGAAACCGGGAAAAAGGACTCATTTTTTAGTATTACGGCCAATGGTGGTTAGGATTGCTAGTAGCTCCTTTGCCTCTTGGGCCAGTCCTTGGATCTTTGCGAATGTCCCGAGTCCTGCCTCCATGCATATCTCCAACCAGTAGACCGTCTCGGCAGCCTCCTTTTCGGCAAGATTCACTTTATGAACAAAGTCGGCCTTCGAATATGCCCTATTCGCCTCACGATAGTTTGCTCCAATCGAAGTTCCTGATTTAAGAAGCTGTCGTCCGATCACGTCTCCTAAATATCCCTTGGGAAGGGTTTTCAAGATCGATATCAGATTTAAAGAGAACCTTTTAGTCCTGTTCTCCAATTCAGTCTTCATTTTATTGTGTGCTTTTGGTTTATCTAAATTTCCGCTTTCCGCTTTCCGAATTCCGCTTTGTGGGGCTCTGTTTTCTCACTTTTCACGCCTCAACCTCCAAATACCCCATCTCCTGAAAATGCTGGTCAAACGCTAGGGCTGTTCGGATGGCCAGCTGACGCATCGCATCAAAACTGGTCAAATTTACCAAGCTGAGGTTACGACGCTGGGCAATCCGCCACTGAGCGGCCGCTCGTTCGAATCCATCACGACCAACCTCATGAATTTTGCATAAGGGCAACCAGTCGTCCTGAAAGGCCATCACCGCCTCTGCGCCCAACCGTCGCTGAATAAGAGACCAGCTTTCCAATCGGACATAGTCGGTCGTCCAAAGCTCGCTTCGGTGGTTGGCCAGCGAGGACCATTTTTTTGCCGCGTTTTCGTGAAAACGATCCCCTTTGTCCAGTGCTGCCAAGAAAGCCGAGGTGTCGATAAAGACAGCCTTCACCAACGATCGCCCAGGTGTTCATCGTGTTTTTCAGCCAGATTGTCGAGACCGCTTGCAAATTTGCCCAACGAGTTTAAGGCACGGGCCCATTTCTGATCGCACTCTTGCGATTCGATCGTCTGATCGAGGGATCTGCGGACAATTTCCGATATGCTCTTTCCCGTCTCCTTGGATTTTGTTTTTAGATTTTCATAAGTCTTTTTTTGGAACTGAATCTGGGTTCGTACCATGTTGGTAATATACTATGTGCATGCCATCAGTCAATCATCGACCATATAATTGTAATGCTTTTTCCGCTTTTCGCTTTTCGAGTTCCGCTTTTTGAATCTAGGCGCTTTTCAGCTGGCCGCCGTCAGCCTCTGCTGCTCCGCCATCTTCGCGAAATGTCCCTTGGCTCGGAGAAGTTCTTCAAATGTCCCACGTTCCACAATCCGTCCGTGGTCCAAGACGATAATCTCATCCATATTCGCCAGGGTCGAGAGGCGGTGGGCGATGCAGATGACGGTTCTCCCCTCCTCCAGCGAGTCGATGGCGGTTTGGATCTCTTTTTCTGCACGGGAATCTAAGGCAGCGGTCGGTTCGTCTAGAACTAGGATCGGAGCGTTACGGACGAATGCCCTAGCAATCGCGACACGGGCTTTTTGCCCACCAGAAAGAAGCTGCCCACGCTCTCCGCATGGAGAATCGTAACCGGCCGGCATCTGCAGAATGAAGTCGTGAGCGTAGGCATGTTTGGCCGCTTGTTCGATTTCCTGCTGGGTTGGATTCTCTTTGCCAAAACCAATGTTGATCCCAACGGGCAAGTTAAAGAGGACGACGTCCTGGCTGACTAGAGCCATCTGGTGGAGTAAGTCTTTTGTCGCGTAGTCGCGCAAGTCGTGGCCGTCGAAAAGCAACTTGCCTTTTGTCGGATCGTAGAAACGCATCAGCAGGTTGATCAGAGTGCTTTTGCCTGAACCACTTTCTCCTGCCAGCCCAATTTTTTTCCCTTTTGGAATCTCCAAGTTAATATCGTGGAGAACATCGGTATGTCCGTAAGAAAAGGTTACATTTTGCAAGAGGATCCCCTCTCGGAAGGATTTTAAGGGGCGAGGGTTGGCGGGCTCGACCACCGTAGGTTTTTCCGAAAACAGCTCCTCCAGTCTCTGAGTGCTTACTGTGGTCATCTGAAGGGTTAGATGCAGATTGGCAATCCGCTTAATCGACAGAGGAGCAAGGAGGAGAGCGCTGAGGAAAGCTACGAGATTACCGGGCTTAGCGCTGGTAGAGAAAACGAAAATAAGAAGAAATCCGATCCCCAGCATTGCCAGAATCTCGATCAGGGGATTTAGTAGATTTCGTGTCTGAGCTGTCTTCACGCTCATCTCTACCCCGAGATTCGCCTGCTCGCGGAAGGATCGCAGTTGGAGAGCTTCCATCGCGTAGGCCTTTACGATTCGGACTGCAGCAAGGGCTTCTAAAAGTCCGCCACTCTGGGTGACGGCTAAGCCTGTAAATTTCCTTGTGAGAGCCTTCAGACGCCGACCACTGGAGACAACAGGAACAGCGACCAGAGGAAGCATGCAGACGGAGATAAGGGTCAGCTTCCAGTCGATCACCAACATACTGATCAGAATACTCAAAACAGCAAAAGGTTCGCGGATGGTGTCGATAAATCCATTGGTCATGGCGGCATAGATCGCACCGGTGTCTGCAGTAATCCTTGCATAAAGATCTGCGACCGACATTTTCTGAAAAAAGGCCATGGAAAGTTCCTGCACTTTACGCAGGGCGGCGACTTGCATGTCTCGGATAACTCGAGCACTGACCCAGGTAAGGCAGTAGGTGCTGAAATAGCTGGCCATAGCCCGAAGGCCCATGACAAGAGGAAGAAGAGAAAAGCCGCCGAGCATCTGCTTCCAGGTGATTTTCTGACCCATCCGCGGAAGCCAATCGTCCGAAGCGGCTTGGAAGCTCTTGCCTATGGCCGCGGTTTTTTCTTTCAGAGCGGCCTTGATTTTTTTGTCGAAAGAAACGGTTTCGGCGGCGGGAATCGATTCGACCTGGGCCACCGGCGGAGTTTGAGCAGCGGCGGGGGTCAAACGGTTGAACAAGGTATTGATCGACAAAACAAACAAACCGTTAGAAACACCAAAAAAGATGCTTAAGGCAATCCCGAGGACAAATCGGAATCGGTAAGGCTTGAGGTAAGGAATCCCAAACGCCCAGATTTTTTTCAGCTCCTGCACTCCTAGAAGTTAGAGGGGAACCCGTTCCTTTGCGATTCAAGATTCAGCCCCATTGGAGGTCGGGTAATGGATTTCGAGTTTGGAGGGGTCCGCTAGGCCTGACGTTTAGATCGCTGTTTGAAATCAGGGGCGAAATCAAAGCCTTGGGGATCAAACGGCCAAGCACGGACCCACATAGATCCTTTCCGCCAGATTTTTAATCACTGAGGACGACGCCAGTGGCGAAGGCGTTCTCTCGGCAAAAGGCTTTCTTCTGTTAGCCGGTCGAAATAGCATAGAACAAGATTCTTAAAGGTTAATTTTTGCTTTAGGAATCGAAACCCTTTTTTCAAGTCCGTTAATCGAAAAAATAGAAGCTATCAGAGTCCGATTGGCTTTGGATCCGCGGGAGCGAGTCCGATCGGCCAAGGGCGGTAGCATGTTGCTGGATGCCTCAAAGCCTATTTCACTAAGCGCAAATAAACTGCAAATGATTTAGAGTGATACAATTATGTAGGCTAAACAAAACATCAAAACTTGCCGCAATTTGCCTTTAAAAAGCTTAGATAGTCCTGAGGAGAATTCTCAATGGCAAAGAATTTTGATCTACTGGTCAACACGCGGGCGAAAAACGCAAATTGCCAAAAGCAGGAAGCCTAATTTTAGTGGTCCTTATAACCAAATATATGATAACAATATAAGATGAATCATAGTAAAAAATATCTTCAGCAAGCTAGTGAAATAGCCTTGGCGATTGATCCGGCGCGGCTTGATTTGATGGTGAAGGAGCTGAAAGACCTTCGAAATCGCGCGGGGAGGCTTTTCTTTCTTGGAGTTGGTGGCAGTGCCGCCAACTGCTCTCACGCGGTGAATGATTTTCGGAAAATCGCAGGGATTGAGGCCTACGCCCCTACTGACAATGTCAGTGAACTAACCGCCCGCACGAATGACGAGGGCTGGGCGACCACTTTTTCCGCATGGCTTAAGGTCAGCCGAGCCGAATCCAAGGACGCGATCTTCATTATGTCTGTTGGCGGGGGCGACAAAGTTCGAAATATCAGTCCCAACCTCGTGGAGGCTATCGATTATGCCATCGCCCACGGGATGAGGATCCTGGGCATCGTGGGCAGGGATGGGGGAGAAACTGCAAAAAAAGGTCACGCGGTGTTGATCATACCGACGATCGATGCGGATCTGATCACGCCTCACACGGAGTCCTTTCATGCTGTGGCCTGGCATGCCCTTGTCAGCCATCCTGATCTGAAACAATTTAGCAACAAATGGGAGTCATCCGTAAAAAAGTAAAGCGCGCGGTTTTCTTGGACCGCGACGGGGTGTTAACGCTTTCCCTGATTCGTGACGGGAAGGGGTATGCCCCGACTACTCTTGATGAGTTTGAGATTTTGCCAGAAGCACGGGAGGCCTGCCAGTTGCTCAAAGAAGAGGGGTTTCTTCTTGTGGTGGTGACCAACCAACCTGACGTGGGACGAGGCATCCTTTCGCTGGGGATTCTTGAGGAAATGCATCGACGGTTGAGGGGGCAGCTTCCACTCGATGATATCTTGGTCTGCACCGATCCCTCGGAGGCCCCAGGACCACGCCGGAAGCCAGCCCCAGGCATGCTGTTGGAAGCAGCGGTCACTTGGGATCTCGATCTGACGCGCTCCTACATGGTGGGAGACCGAAAGGGCGATATCGATGCGGGGAGGGCTGCGGGATGTCGATGCATCTTCATTGACCGTGGGTACCAAGAGGCAAAACCCCTTGAACCTAATGTTATAGTAGGGAATGTCCTTGAGGGGGCCCGTTGGGTTTTGCATAATAAAAACTTACCCGCATGAACACCTCTACTCTTCTCCATAGTCTTGGAATAAAGATTTACGCGGATGGTGCTGATCTTGAGGGGATGAAAAAACTTGCGGCCGATCCGTTGATTTCCGGGTTAACCACCAACCCCACTCTGATGAAAAAAGCCGGAGTTACGGCCTACGAAAAATTTGCACACGAAGTCCTTGGAGTGATACAAAACAAGCCCATTTCCTTCGAGGTTTTCGCCGATGATTTTCCCACCATGAAAAGACAGGCCTTACAAATCCGTGGGTGGGGCAAGAATATTTACGTCAAAATTCCGATTACCAATACAAAGGGAGAGACCAGCCTGCCATTGATTAAGGACCTAGCCTTGGAGGGTGTCGCGCTGAACATTACAGCGCTTCTGCCGCTGGAGCAGGTCAGCGCTTTGGCCCGAGTTCTTCCCAAGGAGGCTTCTGCCGTTGTCTCTGTCTTCGCTGGCAGGATTGCGGATACGGGGTTGGATCCAATGCCGATGATGAAAGAGTGCCGGGGTATCCTTGGAGATCTTCCCAAAGCCGAACTTCTCTGGGCCAGCGTCCGAGAGGTGCTCAATTTGCGCCAAGCCGCGGAAAGTGGTTGTCACATCGTGACGGTGCCTCATGAGATTTTGGCCAAAGCAAAATCGATGTGGGGCACAGACCTTTCCGCCCTCAGCCTAGACACGGTCAAGATGTTCCATCGGGACGCTGTTTCGGCGGGTTTTCAAATCTAACCTAAAAGGAATCTGCATATGCCCAACGACAATAAGACAACTAAGCCAACACCCATTCGTCGAGTCTTGGTGACTGGAGGCGCGGGCTACAAAGGATGTATCCTCGTCCCCAAACTGCTCAAAAAAGGCTACGATGTCGTGGTTTATGATCTGATGATTACCTACGACAAGGGGCTCCCCGAAAACCCCAAGCTAAAGGTCATTAAGGGCGATATCCGTGACAAAATATCATTTCGACAGGCCTTGGAGGGGTGCGACGCGGTCATCCACATGGCCTGTATATCGAATGATCCCAGTTTTGAACTTGATCCAGAACTGAGTAAAACCATCAATTACGAGTGCTTCGAGTCGTTGGTCAAAGACTCTAAAGATGTTGGCGTAAAGCGATTCATCTATGTTTCGAGCAGTTCGGTTTATGGGGTCAGTGATGCTCCGGATGTTACCGAGGATCATCCCTTAGTTCCTTTGACCGACTACAACAAGTACAAAGGGCTTTGTGAGCCCATCCTGCTGAAATATCAATCCCCAGAATTCACCACAGTGATTTTCCGGCCAGCCACGGTTTGCGGGTACTCCCCGCGGATGCGGTTTGACCTCAGCATTAATATCCTCACGAACCATGCCTACCAACGGGGAGTGATCACAGTTTTCGGTGGGGATCAAAAGCGCCCGAATATTCACATCGAGGATGTCACCGATGTCTATGTGCAGGCCTTAGAGTGGCCTGTCGCAAAACTCGCTGGCCAAATATTTAATGCGGGCTTTGAAAATCACACCATCTCCCAATTGGCAGAATTTGTGAAAAAAGTCGTAGAAGAAGAGTTTCCCGATAAGAAGCCTATCAAAATTGAAAAATCAAAATCTGACGACAACCGCTCTTATCATGTGAACTCGGATAAAATCTATCGGGCCCTTGGCTGGAAGCCCAAGCATACGATTGAGGATGCGGTGAGGGATCTCTGTCAGGCATTCCGGCGTGGAGAGTTTTCCGATGCCATGCAAAACGATGCCTATAGCAACGTAAAGACCATTAAAAAACTCGCCCTCAAGTAGAGTCATTGTGGCTGGACACTCCTCATCTGTTGCCGTGGTCACCGGTGGAGCTGGCTTCATCGGCAGTCATATGGTGGACCTGCTCATTGGGGAAGGACTGGAGGTCCGGGTCCTTGATAATCTTAGTGGCGGTCGGTTAGATAATCTTTCCCACCACCGCGCATCTTCCAAACTCAAGGTGGAAGTTGGTGACATTAGGAACATTTCCGTTGATGCCGCTGTGTTCAAGGGCGCCCACTATCTTTTTCACTTTGCCGGGATCGGAGACATCGTGCCTTCCATTGAAAGGCCTTCGGAGTACATGGAAGTGAATGTGCAGGGGACTGTCCGGATGGCGGAAGCGGCCCGAAATGCAGGGGTGCGCAAGATGGTCTATGCCGCCTCCTCGTCTTGTTACGGCTTGGCCTCCGAGCTCCCAACCACTGAAGGCGCTACGATCGACACACGATATCCATACGCCTTAAGCAAATATCAAGGGGAACAGGTAGTTCTACACTGGAACCAGGTCTACGGCCTTCCAGCAAACTCCATCCGGATTTTTAATGCCTACGGAATCCGATCAAGAACCTCCGGTGCCTACGGAGCGGTCTTCGGAGTTTTTCTTGCCCAGAAATTGGCGGGCAAGCCGTTCACAGTTGTAGGAGACGGATCGCAGGCAAGAGATTTTCTTTATGCCAGTGATATTGCACGAGCATTTTGGTTGGCCGCCCTTTCCGAACATTCCGGTAGAATTTACAACCTAGGGGCGGGAGCTCCGCAGAGCGTGAACCGATTGGCGGAACTTCTGCAGGGGCCTGTGGTTCATGTGCCCAAACGGCCAGGCGAACCGGATTGTACTTGGGCGGACATTTCAAAAATTAGGAGCGAGCTAAATTGGGAGCCGAAAGTGAGCCTTGAGGATGGGGTGGGCCGAATGCTGAAGGTGATCGACTACTGGAAGCAGGCCCCCGTGTGGGACACTTCTTCAATCCAAGAAGCGACTCGCACCTGGTTTGCCTTCATGAAAAACTAAATAAGATAATGCAGATCGAACAACTCACCCCCCCAGAACAGGCCACCTACAAGCGGAAGATCAAGACTAGAGAAGAGCTGCGTGCGGCCATCGGTCCTTTTCCCCGAAAAAAGAAGGTCATCATGTGCCATGGAACTTTCGACTTGGTCCACCCAGGCCACATTCGGCACCTCATCTATGCAAAAAGCAAAGGGGATATTTTGGTTGCGAGCCTAACGAGCGACACTCACATCACAAAAGCTAACTATCGGCCATTCGTTCCCCAGGCACTCCGGGCGATGAATCTGGCCGCTCTAGAAATTGTGGATTATGTCATCGTGGATAACAATGCCACCCCGATTGAAAATATTCGGTTTCTACAGCCCGATTTTTTTGCAAAGGGCTATGAATACCAAAAAGGAAGAGTCAACCCCAAGACCCAAGAGGAGGCTGAGGCCCTCGAAAGTTACGGGGGAGAAATCCTTTTTACTCCTGGGGATATCGTCTACTCCTCGTCTCATATTATCGAAACGGGGCCCCCAGACCTTGGGGCTGACAAGCTACATGCCCTATTGGAAGCGGAGGGAATCGATTTTTCCGACCTGCTTAAAACCTTGGATTCTTTCCGTGGGGTTCGAGTCCACATCGTTGGCGACATGATCGTGGACTCGTATACCTACTGTACTTTGATTGGGGGGAACACAAAAACTCCGACCTTCAGCCTCCGGCACGATCAACAGGTTGATTTTGTGGGGGGAGCTGGAGTTGTGGCAAAGCATATGAGGGCAGCGGGGGCGGAGGTCACCCTAAGCACAATCTTGGGCGATGACGCATTAGGGAAGTTTGTTCGGGAAGATTTGGAAAAGGCGGGAGTCCGTTGTGTCCCTTTGGTTAGTTCTTCTCGACCGACCACGCAGAAAAACCTCTTCACAGCCGGGGGATACCGAATGCTCAAGGTTGACAAACTGGACAATCGGCCGATCAGCGACAAAAATATAGCACATTTTGCTGAAGCAATTCGCGACACCCCAGCCGATGCTGTTGTCTTTTCTGATTTCCGACACGGCATTTTTAGTTCAGGAACGATTCCAAAACTTTCGGAGGCGTTGCCAAAAGAAGTTCTCAAAGTGGCCGACAGTCAGGTGGCGAGTCGGTGGGGAAACATTTTGGAGTTTCAGGGCTTTGATTTGATCACACCCAACGAAAGGGAAGCCCGCTTTGCCCTAGGGGATCAGGATTCGACGATACGGCCTCTTGCCATGGAGCTCTATCAGCGGGCAAAATGCCGTTATTTGATGTTGAAAATGGGCGAAAGGGGAATGATGACCTACCGCGCTCCCAATCCGGAAGTACGGTCTTTTTTCACGGTGGATTCTTTTGTTGATCGCTTAGTGGATGCAGTAGGTGCGGGGGATGCGCTTCTTTCTTATGCCACCTTGGCATTGGCGAAAAAGCAGTGTCCTGTGATCGCTTCAATTTTGGGCTCCGTAGCGGCATCCCTGGCATGTGAACGGGATGGAAATCATCCTATTGATCCGCAGGCAGCTCGGGTAAGACTGGAAAAAATCCGGCAAGCGGCTCATTTCGAATAGAGGACGAACCAACTATCGCATGAATTGTATTGTGGTCGGCTTAGGAATTCAGGGAAAAAAAAGGCAACGGATCGCTGGCAACGAGGTAGTGGCCACAGTTGATCCAAAGATTTCGGAAGCTACTTATCAGCGCATTGAGGATGTGCCCTTAGAAAGTTTTGATGCGGCACTTTGTTGTATACCAGACGATCCAAAACCTCGATTACTTCAGTATCTCCTTAAGAATAGAAAGCATGTGCTTGTTGAAAAACCGCTTTTGGGAAAATCACGGACAGAATTAAAAGAATTATCTACGCTAGCGGAAGAAAAACATGTCGTATGCTATACAGCGTACAACCACCGGTTTGAGCCACACTTGGTTACAACGAGTCAGATTCTGTTGTCAGGTGAATTAGGGAAGATTTATCAAGCAAATTTCTTTTATGGGAACGGCACGGTTCGAGATGTGCGAAACTCCCCTTGGCGGGATCGAGACTTAGGCGTAATTACTGACCTCGGGTCCCATCTTCTGGACTGGACTCTATTCCTATTTGGAGAGCCCAAGGCACTTCCCAGTTTATGGGCAGTCCAGCGCTTTGAAAACAAAGCCCCAGATTATGCTAAATTTGCGATCCAAGGAGAGATTCTGATGCAGTATGAGGTCAGCCTTCTCTCTTGGAGAAATAGCTTTCGACTGGATCTGTGGGGAGAAAAGGGATCCCTCCACGTTGACTGTCTCTGCAAGTGGGGCCCAAGCACACTGACGGTGAGAAACAGAGCTCTGCCGAGTGGCAGGCCCAAGGAGCGAGTTGACACACTTGAAAAGGCCGATCCAACGTGGGAGGCAGAGTATAGCCATTTCAAGTCGCTATGTTTAAAACCAAGTCATAATTTGAAAAACGACATTTGGATTCAGGCGATGTTTGAGGAACTAAGAAGGCAGGTCGTTTCATGAGAGTCGGTTTCTCCGGTTTGACGCATTTGGGGATTCTGTACGGGATGGCTACGGCAGCCCGGGGAATGAAGGTTTGTGGATTCGACTCCAACGGAAAACTTGTGGCAGATTTAAAGAAGGGAAAATTTCCCGTCAACGAACCTGGCCTGCATGAACTTTGGCAGAAATTTCGGGGGCGGGTGGAATGGGGTTCTCGGCCCGCGCTTCTAGAAAAATGTGACCTAATTTTCTTTTCTCTTGATGTGTCCACGGATCAAAAAGACCGGAGTGATACTCGTCCCTTGGAGGCATTGATCCGAACAACCTTGAAGTCGATACGCCCGGGAACAACCGTGGTATTGATCAGCCAAGTGGATCCCGGATTCAGTCGAAGAAAATTTATACCCTTCGCTGAAAAATGTGGGTTGGAAGCTTTCTATCAAGTTGAAACACTGGTTTTCGGGCGTGCGGTCGAGAGGGCTATGCACCCAGAGCGATTCATTGTGGGAGCCCGAGACCCCAAAAAAGCATTGCCCCCTGAATTCCAGAAGTGGCAGCGGGCTTTTGGTTGTCCAGTTCTGGTCATGGGGCTGGAAAGTGCCGAGCTAAGTAAAATTGCCATCAATTTTTTCCTGGTTTCAAGCGTTTGCACGACCAATACACTTGCGGAAGCTTCAGCAATGGTGGGGGCCGATTGGCTTCAGATTGCACCGGCGCTTCGTCTCGATGCGCGAATTGGTCCCAAGGCTTATCTCTCTCCAGGCTTAGGGGTAGGAGGGGGCAATTTGCCAAGGGACCTGCAGACACTGCGATCAATAGTGAAAGGAAAGGAGGCCAACCTCTCTCTTGTGAATGGGTGGATCCAAGCCTCCAAGCATCACCGGGATTGGGCGGCCCGCACATACCGCACAGCTTTGAGAAGAAACAAGATCTCTTCTTCATCCGCTAAGGTGGCGGTTTGGGGCGTAGCCTACAAAGAAGATACCTCTTCGACTAAAAACTCTCCCGCGGTTCATTTTCTGACATCAACCCCAGCAAAACAGAAAAAAACCTATGACCCAGTTGCCATCCTTCCCAGACGAATCAAGGGAGTGAAGCAGGTTTGGAGCGCCCTTGACGCTTGTCGGGGAGCGGATGTGCTTGTGATTCTTGCCCCGTGGAAGCAGTTTCGTGGAATGGATCCTGCAAAAACTCTATCCGTCATGAGGAGGCGAATCGTGATTGATCCGTATCAGGTGCTCAAGCCATCCGAGTGGAGAAAGAGTCGTGCCGATTGCTACACTCTAGGGGAGGGCACCCCATCATGCTAAAGCACCACTTTGGCAAGCCTTTGCCGACTGGGCGGGCGTTAATTTTGGGAGCTGGTTTCGTCGGCGGCGAGGTCGCCCGTCGGCTCGCTTTCAAAGGGTGGAAAGTTTCTGCTTTGCGGAGCGCCGATCTAGATCTGACGACTGAAAACGCCGGAGAAAAGTTATCTGCCCATTTCGAAGCTGGCGACACACTGGTTTTTGTATCTGCAAAGGCACCGGTGAAGAACCCAGACATGCTGGTGGCGAACCTGCGGATGGCTCAGGCTGTTCTGAAGGCCTGCGCAAAAACTGTACCGGCTCACTTGGTTTATGTGAGCTCCGATGCCGTCTACGCCGACGAACCACGCCCCCTTTCGGAGGCCACTCCCACTGCCCCGAGCTCTCTGCACGGAGTAATG
The DNA here is from genome assembly GCA_041730685.1 of Aliarcobacter sp. Taxonomy (GTDB): domain Bacteria; phylum Verrucomicrobiota; class Verrucomicrobiia; order Methylacidiphilales; family Verrucolacustridaceae; genus Verrucolacustris. The sequence goes on along the minus strand of JBGSBI010000003.1, from coordinate 50,511 downwards.
CATCTGGCGCGGGAGCTGATGCTCCAAACTCTTGGCGACATTCCCTTGGCTGTTGTCCGTCCCACCCTGGTTTACGGGGAAGGCGATCCGCATAACGGATACGGCCCGAACCAGTTCCTTCGTCTGGCTCGCGAAAAAAAACCGATTGTTCTTTTCGGGGAGGGTGAGGAGCGGCGGGACCATGTCCATGTCGGTGATGTTGGGGAAATTATCGCCCGCTTGGTGGTCCATGGTAGCACTGGGGTCATCAACGCGGTTTCCGGCCAAGCAGTGAGCTTCCGAGAAATTGCGGACATGATCGCCACAAAATACGAAATCTCGGTGCAAACACGCCCACGAACTGGGCTGATGCCTCATGGCGGATTAAGACCGTTCGACCCTAAAAATCTTTTTGCGGCTTTTCCTGATTTTAAATGTACTTCGCTGGTGGAGGGGTCTCCTGCTTTGATAGATTGATTCGTCTTTATGAGCGAAATAGGGAATCAGACTAATAACCTTGGCCGAATTGTAATATTTGGGGGTAGTGGCTTCATTTCGAAAGCCCTCCAGGAAAAGCTGATAAAATATGGGTTAATCTTCAAAGTAATCTCAAAAAAAGAATTAGATTTAGCTAATTCGCAGTGCGGCGAAAAACTTTCTGAATTTATTAAGCCAAATGATACACTAGTATTTCTCTCTGCCAATCTTCCGGCAGGTGGCCAAACAATTTCAAGCCTGATGGGTAATCTAACCATGGCTGAGAACATTGCCCGAGCTTTGAGCGAAAAACGGGTGAATCATTTCGTTTATATGAGTTCGGAGGCCGTTTATGATGCTGACAGGATACCTATGGATGAAGACTCCAGCCGTGAACCCGTAAGTTTGTACGCATTGATGCACACCGCGCGGGAAATGATGCTTGATGAAATATGCTCACAACAGAAGATTCCTCTAATCCGCCTCCGTCCAAGCTATGTTTATGGTTCTGGTCATGCGCATAATAATTACGGGCCAAACTCTTTTATACGGACTGCCCTAGAAAATCAGGAAATCAAACTGTACGGTAGGGGCGAAGAACGGAGAAGTTTTTTGTTCATTGAGGATCTCGCAGAGATTCTTGTTGAAGTTATAAAAGAGAAAAAAGAAGGTGTTTTAAATGTCGTTACCGACAGGTCATTTTCCTATTTGGAAGTCGCAAAATGCGTCATAAAAAACTGTCCTTGGCCTATCCGTATTGCTTTCGAACCAAGGAAAATCAAAACGATTCATCGGCCCTATAAAATAACGCAGTTATTTCGCTTTATCTATAATCTGGGAAGACCGATCAGCCCAGTAGTGCATCGAACCTATTCAAATCGGGCCATCCGGAGTGCTTTCCCTAAATTTAAATTCACCCCGCTTGAAAAAGGGATAGAGAAAGCAATGGCCTTGTTTAAAGACCCCCCTATCGTAAGAAAATGAATCCTGAAAAGAGCATCGACCAGATTTTTGAGGTCTTGTTAAGCAGTCCGGAGGTCCATCGGCCAGGTACCGAGCAATATTCCACACTTAAGTCGGAACTTCAGCAATGTGTTCGGATTTTATTTGGATCTCCCGATCGGCAGAGCAGAAGGTTTTGGAAATTCGGTTCGATTTCCTTCCCTTTTACAGCAATGGGACGAATCAACTCTCTTGATTTATTCGGACTGGATGAGTGTATTCTCTTTGGATTTTATTTTCAGAATAAGAATAGGTACAAAAATGCAGTTGATATTGGTGCAAATCTTGGCCTCCATTCTCTTTTGATGTCCCGATGCGGTTTTTGTGTCCGGTCTTTCGAGCCGGACCCCGTACACTTTAGTATTCTGGAGGCTAATATTTCAGAAAACCAAGCTAACTCAATTCAAGCGTTTCAAGCCGCAGTATCAACAACCAAGGGTCGAGCAGGGTTTGTCAGGGTTTTAAACAATACAACGGGGAGCCATTTAGCAGGAACAAAAAGTTCTTACGGAGAGCGCCAAGAGTTTGAGGTTGAAACCGTTGCGATACGCCCGCTTTACGAGACGGCTGAATTGCTCAAGATTGATGCTGAGGGGCATGAGCGGGATCTGCTTTCGTCCCTAGATCCGCACCAAACAGTGCGACCTGATATTCTTGTTGAAGTGGGAACAGCCGCCAATGCCGAGGCCATTTTTTCGGATCTGCAAAAAAAAGGAATCAAAATGTTCTCACAAAAAACGGGCTGGCAACAGGTTGAAAAAATGAACGATATGCCGCTGTCGCACCGAGACGGGTCGTTATTTATAACTTCCCGCGAGGGGCCTGTCTGGGGGCAGAGCCGTATATGATGGTGTTAAGCTTGGGAATAGGCGCCTTCATTTTTTTTCTAGCAGTACAAAAAATATATTGGGAAATCTTTTGCTCGGCAAAAAGCAATCTTGTGTTGGGAACCCTCATGCTTTCTGTGCAAGCAATGCTTTTGTGCGCCAGTTTTGTTTTGAATTTTGTATTTTCAGAAATCGTTCTTACCAGCCTTCTGTTTGTCACTTCAGCGGGGTGTTATATGATTGTCTTTACTGGCCTAGAAGAAACAAGTCCGTCGTTAGCCATCATCAGAGCGCTGAAAAAAAGTGGGGACTCAGGTTGTTCCTTGTGCATCTTAAAGGAGTCTTTGGGTGGCGATACAATATTTGATTCGAGGTTAATCTCGTTGGAAAAATCAGGATTAATCAAGATTGATGGAGGAGAAATTGAAAAAACAAAAAAAGGTTATGTGTTAATGGGGTGGCTAGGAAAAATGGAAAAGATCTTAAAGACAAAAAGCGAGGCTTTGGAGGAGTGACGATATTGTGGGCCCTTGGATGGGCAGTCGCGTGTAACGCAACTTGCACATATTTTCTCATTCGCGCAAACACGAGCAATCTAAAATTAACCCATCATGTAACAAGTTTCGTTTTTGGAGGGTTGGTTTTCTGGCTCGCGGGAATGAGTGCCTTTGGATACTCCCATATGACCGCGAATAACTTGGGCCTTTTATTTTCCGCATTTTTAATTTACGTGAATATCAGTTTTATTTTTTACAATATTTGTGCTGCCCAGCTAGCATCCCTGCATATCAATATATTAAAAGTCATCTATCAGAACCCATTACGAATAGTGGGTAAACATTACTTGCTGGAAAAGTACCCACCAGAAAAAGTAATTGAGAGACGACTCGCTCGACTGATTAGAAGCGGCCAAATAAAAACTAAAAACCAGCATTTCTTTTTGGCGCAAAATTACCTTGTCGCTCTTGGGAGCGTTTTCGCGGGCATGAAAAAGGTCTTGGGAAGATAAAAATGAAATATTCAATTCAAGACCTGAGCTCAAGGTTCTTTGTGCTTTTGTCCGCGGCAATCTTTTCGACGCCCTTTCTTTTAGCGGTCTACTTCAAATGTGGTTTCGTCAAGCTTGCTAATGAAAATCTCGCCTATCGATATTTCTTTCACGAAAGGCTATCGCAGGGAGAGGGGGTTTTTCTTGGCGTAGGATACTTAACCACCCTTTTGCAGGCTCCACTCTATTGGTCTACACAATTATTTGCACGAATATTTGAACTCAATATCTTTCAGCAACTAAACCTTTTCGCTTTCAGCTCTCTTGCTTTGTTTAATTCACTAATGATAGGTTTGGCCATTTTCGCCTGCCTGTCCAAAGTTCTAACGAATACGGATCGCATTGCCGTAGCCGTTCTAATATTCGCCAGTGTCCTTGGCTCACGTTATGTCGGTTTCGATTATTATCTGCAGGCAGAGTACTATCTTTGCAATATGCTGCTTTACGCAGTTCACCTCTTTCTTTTCCTTTTCAACTTTAGGAAGTCGCCGAATAAAATTTCCTTAATGGTTCTTGGGATTATATGTGGATTATCAATCGCAAATCGCATTACTCTTCTCCCCTTTTGTCTTTTCTGCGCTTCGCCGTCGATTTTTAATGGGGCCATTAGCTTTTACAAGGTTTTAAAAAGAGTATTCATTTATAGCTCTTTAAGTGCCCTTGCTTTTTTACTCGCCCACCTTCTAGTTTTCAAGGGCAAAGCGACATTATGCTCTAAAGCGATTAAATTGTGGTTTAATTTTACAAGAAATCCCGGAACTCCTTTAGGCACTATAGATTTCCTGGGGGTTTTTAGTTTTGTCGGCAAATATCTATATCAGGAATTCTTTGCGCAAACCGCTTTGATCATGATTTGTGTATTGACTCTAATGCTATCCAGCGTGTTATCGCCAAAATCTATTTTAAGGCACATTAGGCCATATCTAATTCTTGGTTTCATCATTGGTTCGAGTTATCTGTTTTTCGTTCTAAAGTACCCAGCGGTAAGCTCCTTGTTCGACGCAAGCATGGTTTGGCTCTCACTTGCATTAGGTCTAACGTCAATCTGCTTGCGTCAAGAAAAAGCTGGATATGTTGCCATGGTATTTGTTTGTTTATGCGGGCTTTTTATAAGCTATCTTAAAATAGATAAACATGGTCTCTGCGCGAATTCTTTAATGCAATCTGGCCTAAATGAGAAGCTAGCCATCCAGAACTTTAATGCGATCCGCAGTATAGCAGGCGATCTTCCGTGCATTGTGGTTTTCCCGGGGAATGAGTACCACCACGAAGGGGTTTTTGAGCTTTTGCTAAAAGCTTCTTCCGACTTTCCAACTTGGCAAATTGGTCGGGGGCGGGAGACTGTCCTCAAGAAGTATTTTCCGAACCTTTCGTTTCGTCACGCGGTAGTGGGTTATGGAGGGCCAAGCCCTGATCTGCCTTATCCTGATAAGTGTGTCTTAGTGTGGTTTTCGTCTCCCGATTTTCAGGATCTGCCTGATAGATATCCTATTATGAAGGAAGCCGTTGCTCGGGCTGTGAGTATTAAGACATATTCAGAATATCCTAAGGGGGGGGCACCTGAATTCAAAATTCATGCCGCGCTTTTGAATACGACTATCCCGCCTCCTCGCTGATCGATGGCAGAGCCTATAATTTGCGGCGTTGTTCTTTTGAACAAACAAGGGGAGGCACTGCTACAGCATCGGGATGAAAAACCCGGGTTGCGGGCTTCAGGACAGTGGGTTTTTCCGGGTGGCCACATAGAGCCCGGGGAGTCGTTAGAAGAGGGCGCTAAAAGGGAGTTTTTGGAAGAGACGGGGTATGTTTGTCAGGAGTTAAAATGGCTTCTTTCGATCGACGATGTTTTTTATCCGGAATCCCCATCCTACCCCTTGCATGTTTTTCAAGCCGATTACGATGGGGTCCAGCAGGTGAAATGCATGGAGGGACAAGAGCTTCGCTTTGTGGGATTGCCCGAGGCATCGGAACTTCCCATGTCAACCTACCAAAAATGTATATGGCAATTCGCTCTGGAAGCAGTGAAATCTAGGCGGCCTGTGGTGGAAAGAACTATTGCGAGGACTTCCTGAAAATATCCCGATACCTGTACAGGAGTCATACTCGACAACCTCCACTGTAGTGGGTTTAATCATTAAATCGATGACCTACTCCGGCTTAACCCATCAGGGAATCTTGTCTCAAGGTCGCTACTCAGCGCTGAAGCTGAATGAAATCGGCAATGAAAAAGCACTGCAACTTTACCGCCAAATGCTTCGTTTGCGACGCATGGAAGAGGCTTTGATTCGGGAGTATCATCCAGCCAACGAGATGCGGTGCCCCGTACACTTTTGTGTGGGACAGGAGTCCATACCAGCTGCTCTTTCTCTCGTGGTAGAATCGAACGACTACATTTTCAGTCATCACCGTTCCCATGGATACTATTTTGCCAAGGGGTCCCCCCTTCGGGAGATTTTTGCAGAAATTTATGGGAAAGAGACAGGCGCGAGCGGTGGCCGGGCCGGATCCCAGGACATTTCCCACTCTGACACAAAATTCTTCAGTGGGGCGATTCTGGCTGGGGCGACCAGCATTGGAATTGGAACCGCATTTGGGCTTCAACTGCAAAAATCCCCGAACATCGTTTTTTGCGGCTTCGGGGAGGCATGTACGGAAGAGGGGGCCTTCTGGGAGGGAATCAATCTTGCAGCAGCGAAAAAGCTGCCCCTCGTTCTGATTTGTGAGAATAACCGATATAGCACCTTTTCCGATATTCATGCTCGCCTAGCCCGCACGAACCTCAGCGAAAAAGTTGGGACATTCGGACTCAACGCCGTCCAGATTTTCGGAAACGATGTGGTTTTAGCACACGAAACGATTCGGGCGGCAGCGGATCGGGCGAGAAAAGGGCAGGGGCCGACCTTTATTGAGGCTTTTACCTACCGATGGTGCAGCCATGTGGGGCCGGAGGATGACGGTGCGAACAACTACCGAACTCGGGATGAAATCGAGTTTTGGAAGCAAAACTGTCCGCTCGACCTTCTTCGGGAAAAGCTGCAAACAGCTGGGGTATGGAGTGAAGCCGTTCAGGCGAATCTGGAAAAAGAGGTTGCCAAGGAGATCGCAGCAAATTTTCGTTTCGCAAAAGAGTCGTCCTTCCCCAAAAATCCAGACTGGGAAGAGATGAATCTGCATGTGGAGAGCCCAGTAGCCGATCGGCTTTTGGGCAAGGGAGCCGAGCATGACTTTGATCCAACCCAGGCAGATGCGCGCCTCACATCCTACTAAGGCACCGTCAGTTTATGACTCCTAGAGAGATTTCTTACGCAGAAGCCATCAACGAAGCAACAGCTCAGGCCATGGAGCTGGATTCCAAGGTGGTGGTCTTGGGCCAGTTGGCAGATACGCCGGCCGGAATCTTTGGAACCACAACGGGACTTGTTCAAAAATTCGGTCCTGAACGCGTTCAGGATTTTCAAGTGGCAGAGAATGCGATGACTGCGGCGGCCATGGGTGCGGCATTGACAGGGATCCGGCCGGTGGTCGTTCACCAGAGATTGGATTTCATGATTTACTCGTTGGATCCCATCGTCAACTGGTTGGCGTTATGGTATTTCAAATCAAACAGCAAATCCTGCATGCCAGTGACGATCCGGACAGTCGTCGGAAAAGGCTGGGGCCAAGGACCTCAGCACTCCAAGAGCCTCCAATCATGGTTTGCTCATATTCCAGGTCTTCGGGTTGCGGTGCCGGCTACGGCTTACGATGCAAAAGGCCTGCTACTGGAAAGCATTTTTAGCGAAACCCCGGCGATTTTTATCGAGGGACGATCCCTATTTTCAATGAAAAGTCATGTGCCGTCGGAACCCTATCGCGTCCACTTCGGGCAAGCAGCAATCCGGAGGCGAGGGAAAGATGTTACGATTGTCGCTTTAGGGTTGATGGTTCCTTTTGCGGGGCGGTTGGCGGCAGAGTTGGCCAAAGATAAAATCGAAGCAGAAGTTATCGATCTCAGAACCCTTTCGCCTTGGGATAAAACAACGGTGCTCGAATCTGTGGCAAAAACTGGAAGACTAGTCGTGGCCGATCCAGCATGGAAATCTTTTGGGGCGGCGGCAGAAATTGTCAGCGTCGTGACGGAGCAAGCCTTTGACAAACTGAAAGCTGCACCCATCCGAATCACCCATCCAGACAGTCATACCCCAATGAGCCAGACGCTAGAGGCCGCGTACTATCCGAACGAGCCCGATACTGTGGCCCAAATCAAAAAACTTTTTTGAGCGTAAGTATTTAATCCGGTGGCGCATCTTGATTTTATTCAGCCGGTTCACCAGTCGACCACCAGGGATTACCTTTCTCGGGTATTGGCGGGAAACAAGGCGGAGTTTGCCGCCATTGCGAAGAAGTTTGATCGTGAATACTGGGACGGCAGTCGGAACACCGGGTATGGTGGATATACATACGATGGACGATGGAAAACCGTGGCCGAACGTCTGGCGAATCATTATGGGTTAAAATCCGGATCGCGGGTTTTGGATATAGGTTGTGGAAAGGGTTTTTTGCTTAAAGAGTTTGTTGATTTGATTCCTGGAATTGAGGTTTTTGGGGTCGACATCTCAGAGTATGCGATTCAACAAGCACACTCGGATGTGAAAAAGTATGTTTCTGTTGGCAGAGCACAGAAACTTCCCTTTCCGGATGCATCGATCGACCTCGTTCTCAGCATCAACACTCTTCACAATTTACGCTTACCTGAACTAGAAACGGCTCTTAGGGAAATTGAGCGAGTTGGCCGTGCAGGAAAATATATCGTGATGGATGGCTATCGGAACGAGCAAGAAAAGGTGAACTTGATGTATTGGCAACTGACCTGCGAATGCTTTTTTACTCCTGAAGAGTGGGAATGGCTTTTTCAAAAGTGCGTTTATACAGGCGATTACAGTTTAGTTTATTTTGAATAACCTGGTTTAACCACAAGCCTTAAATTGTAGTATTAAGTAAGTGAAAGACATGAGGATCATTAGCTTGTTGTTTCGAAAAGTTGTGGAGACACTAAACAAGCCGGTTTATCGATGGCTTTCAGTAGGCGGAAGCTTCCTTTTCATTAACGCCTTTTTCATGTGGATCTTTGTTGAGAAAATTCATTTAGCTGTTTTCGTTGCCACCCTAATTTCTGCCGAGGTTTGCACGTTTCTGCGTTTTTTTGTGAATGAGAGTTGGGTATTCCGCACTGGGCAACACTGTTGGGTCCGGTTGGGGCAGTTTCATGTTGCCAACGGGGCAGCCTTTATTATCTGGCTGGCGTTGACTAACCTTCTGGTGCTCAAGGGCTTTCATTATCAACTGGCTTCGGTCGCAGGGGTTACGTGCAGCGTTGGAGCCAGTTTTCTATCAAATTTTCTCTGGGTTTGGCGAAAACATCACCAGTGGGAAGAGTTGTTATTTTGGAAAAAAGGGACAAAATAGACGCCGTGAAAACAAGAGAACCCCAGTATCAGCGTGAATTGGAAATCGTTAAGAGTCAGGGTTTAGCCACCTTGGGCTTGATGACCAATCAAGCTTGGCATGATGATCCCAAGCACCTCCTTTTTACACTCTCCCGCTATAAGTTTGTGGCTAAAATGCTGCAGGGCAGGAAGCATGTGCTGGAGGTGGGTTGTGCCGATGCTTGGGCGACCCGGATCGTGGTGCAGGCCGTAAATAAGCTCACGGCCACGGATTTCGATCCGCTTTTTATCGAAGACGTAAAAAAACGGATGAATCCAAAGTGGAAATTTAGTGCCCGGCAACATGACATGTTGAAAGGGGCGTTCCCTGGAAAATTTGACGGGATTTATGCTTTAGACGTCATCGAGCATATTACTCCCAAGCAGGAGAGTCGATTTGTTAAAAATATGGCAGGATCACTCAGCCCTGGGGGTGTGATGATTTTGGGGACACCCAGTCTAGAGTCCCAGCGATATGCCTCGCCCCCAAGCAAGGCGGGGCACGTGAATTGCAAAACAGGGAAAAGTCTAGTGGATTTAATGGGCAAGCTGTTTCACAATGTTTTTCTGTTCTCGATGAACGATGAGGTGGTTCACACGGGTTTTTCTCCCATGGCCCATTATCTCTTTGCGTTAGGGTGCGAAAAAAAGGCGGCTTAAATTGAATCAGGAAATCCCTCCTGCCTGCGACATGCGGGAAGGCATAGAGGTCACTTTTTTTGTTGCCTGTTACAATGAGGCCCCAAGGATTCGGGGGGCCTTGGAGGTCATCCGCACGACTGCTGAAGAGCTAAAAATTCAATATGAGATAATTGTTGTTGATGATGGCTCCACTGATGGAAGCACCGACGTAGTTGAGGGGTATGGGAAGGAGCATAAGGAAATAAAACTTATCATCCAAAGAAACAAAGAGAATCGTGGTCTTGCGAGATCCTTTGTAGACGCAGCTTTTTTGGGTAGAGGCAGATACTATCGCTTGGTCTGTGGAGACAATGTGGAGGATAAAGAGACCATGGTCAAAATTCTTCAGCAGAGAGGCAAGGCAGACATCATATTACCTTACTATCCGGATCTGCCCGGGAAGAGTGTTATGCGGAAACTGATTTCTCGACTCTACACCTTTCTTGTTGACCTGATTGGGGGATACAAAATCCGATATTATAACGGCTGCGCCCTCTATCACCGATATCATGTGATGCGCTGGGCTCCCTACGATTATGGATTTGGATTCCAGGCGAATCTAATTACCACGCTTCTCGAAGAGGGTGCGACTTATCACGAATTGCCAGCAAAGGGCTTACATGTAGAAAAAGGGGGCCAGTCCAGTCCGCTTCATTTGCGAAATTTTTTATCTGTCACTAAAACAATTGTCGAAATTGGGATTCGACGCTGTCGGCGACAGTTATTTAAAAATTAGCCTTATGGCTGCTTAGAAAAGTGAGTCAATATGTCATTATCATTTACAGGTCCTGAAAAAAGCGAAAAGCCAAGGCTTGATTCGTTGGATGGGTTGAGAGGACTGGCAGTGTTAGGCGTTTTGATCGCACATTATAATCCCAGCCCAGCAGCACCAAATCCAGACACTTTAGTTGGGCAAATCATGCAACATGCATCAGAATATTGCATAGGAAATATTTCCGTCCTTCTGTTCTTTGGTCTCTCGGCGTTTATTATTACAAAACTAGCTTACCTTGAAAATCTTCGTACCGGATCGTTTTCTATAAAGAATTTCTACATAAAAAGGGCCTTTCGAATCCTGCCATTATATTTATGTAGCGTGTCTGTGGCTTATCTTTTATATAGTAATTACAAATATCTGCCACCAAGTTTTGGCTCAAGCGAACAGGCGTGGGTTTGGCTAAAAAAGAATATATATATATCTTTGTTTTATTTCAAACTGGTCGCTTAACCTAAATTATATCGGTGGACATATAGACATTTCGCCTGGAACTCTTCGGATATTGTGGAGTTTGGCTGTGGAAGTTCAGTTTTACGCATCAATGCCTCTAATCTTCATATTGCTTTTAAAGTGGAAAAGAGCACGACCAATCATTTTAGGCGGAATAACATGCGTTGCACTAATCGGCCAATGGATACTACTATCGTGGCCTGTGGATAACTTCGATATAAAACAGGCAGGAGGAATGTATTATTCAACATTTACATACATTCTGATATTTTTAATCAACGGAATGGCTGGTTATGTAAGTTGCAGTACAAAAAATAAATATGTGCAGGTAGTACAAAAAATAAAAGGATTAGACATGTTGCTGCTTTGCGTGTGCATAATATTAGCACGAATGTTGTATAATGTTATTTGGCATCCGTATCTTCCCAAGCATATGTTTGTATTAATATTTAGTGGTCTAGGAATTGTGTCTTCATTGTTTATTCTAAGAGTTTCTGGTTCTGAGTCATCGCTCTGCACATCTTTTCTTCGATTAAAGCCCCTAGTCTTCTTGGGGCAAGTATCGTATGGAATATATATCTGGCACATCATTTCGAATGCGTGTTTATCTGCTGTCTTTTCAAGATATCTCCAGAAAGCATCAGGGAGTTTACTATTTGGTTACCTTATTCTTTCAATACTTTCTGCAATTATCTGGGGAACGGCTTCTCACTATGTAATCGAACGGCCCTTTTTACGTCTCAAAGAGACGTTCAATAAGTAGTATTGAATGCCGTACATCGTAAAGCTGCTGGATAAGATATATAACTGTCGTTAATGAAAACAGCATTTATTTTGGCAAGCCCAGAAAAATGGCGCTAATCTGTATCCACGGAGGTATATTTGCATATATAGATTAGGGTTCCTTAGGATGGATTAGGCATGGAACTGCAGTATTGTCATGCTAAAATCCACGCTCTTTCTTTGATTTCAATTATGAAGTTCTGCATCGGTTTGTGCTACGGAAGGAAGGCATTGAGGGGTTTCGTATGAACAAAAGATATGGTTGTTGTTATTAACTCCTTACATTATATGATTGAAGAATCAACCATAATGACCCAAAGAACCGTCAAGCAAGTTTTGCAAGAATATTTTCAGGTTAACGATTTGCGCGGTGTAGTTTTTCTTGTAAAAATGATTCCGACGAAGCTCTTTGGAATTTCCCAAGTCCTCTTTTGGCTTCGCAGTACAATCTATGGTTAGTGCGAAACCTCACAAAATGGTTCCGCCCAAAAAGGTTTTTATCGCTGGCCTTGGCAGTGGTATCGGCGGGGAACTCTCCGCAAGATTTTCGCGGCATGGATGCAGCGTGGCAGGGACTGCCCGAAATCCGGGCAAGGCGGTAAAATCTCCCAAGGAACCTTTCACGATCAAATGCGACCTTACGGAAACAGCTAGCCTAGCCCGGGCCGCCTTGGCCTATCACCGACATGAGCCAGAAGGTTGGGATTTGTATATTTCCAGCATTGGAAAATTAGAGCCGATCGGCCTGTTTTTTGAAACGAACTGGAAAGAATGGGTAGATTCGGTTTTTGTCAACTGCGTCCAACAACTGGGCTTGTTGCGAGCCATGTACCCTTTTCGGAAAAAAGGAAGAATGAACCACGTGGCTTTTTTTGCAGGCGCAGGCACCAACACACCTGCACCGCAATACAGCGCATATTGTGCATCAAAGATACTTTTGATCAAAATGTGTGAAAATCTGCATGCGGAAAATCCAGACTTGAATGTCTTTATCATTGGGCCCGGCATCGTGGACACAAAAATCCATAAACAAACACTGCGGGCTGGATGTAGGGCAGGTGGAAACCTTCAGAAGGTGAAAACCATCCTTCGTTCCAAAAATAAAATGGTTTCGCATGATCAAATCTTTGACTGCCTCTCTTGGTGTATGGAAGTCGGGCGCGAAGTTGTCGGTGGTAGAAACATATCTCTGGTCGGCGATACCTGGGCAAAGGATGGGGATTCGTTGGCAAGAAAACTTTTAAAAAATAAGGATGCTTTTCGCTTACGCAGATCTCAAAATGATCTTTAAATTGAACTATTTTCAATGAAAGTTTCAGACATTATCGCAAGAGTTCTCAAAGAGCAGGGATTCTCCCATGTGTTCGCAATTTCCGGTGGGGCATCCCTACATTTAATTCACTCCTTTGCGGAGACGCCAGGGATGAAGGTTATTTGTCCTCAGCATGAACAGGCTGGGGCCATGGCGGCGGATGCCTACTCACGTCTGACAAATGGCAGGGGCTGTGCTGTGGCTACCAGCGGGCCAGGAGCCACTAATTTAATCACTGGGATCGCTGGTGCTTACTACGATTCCGTTCCGGTTCTCTTTCTTACAGGGAATGTTGCTCGGTTTCGTGATAAAGGCAGCAGCAAGGTTCGGCAAATGGGATTTCAGGAGACTGAATTTGTCGAAATGTGCCGTTCCATCACGAACTACGCCGTCAAAGTTAAGAATCCCGCTGAAGTCAAAGTGGAGTTGCTGAAAGCTCTTTGGCTTTCCAGACATGGAAGACCCGGACCGGTTGTCGTAGATCTTCCTGACGATTTGCAAAGAATGGATTTCGACCCCGACCGCCTTAAGCCATGGCATCCCCCAAAAAGATCTATTAACAGAAGGGCATCTTCAGGGCTTTCAAGCGACATTTCTCTTGCCCAGAAATGGCTTCATCAATCTAAAAGGCCATGTCTGGTCCTTGGTTGGGGGGTCCATCTTGCCGGGGCTGAGGCCAAAATTCTTCGTCTTGTGAATAAATTAAGAATCCCCGTTGTCATGACCTGGGCAGCCCTTGATTTGTTGCCCTATAGGAGTCCCTTGGCGGTAGGAGGATTTGGAACCCACGGGACAAGATACGCCAATTTCACAATTCAAAATGCCGATTTTCTGCTAGTTTTAGGGTCGCGGCTCGACACCAAGGCCACGGGGAGCCCGCCAGATTCCTTTGCCAGAGGGGCCAAAATTGTCATGGTGGATATTGATGGCAGTGAAATTAATAAATTCAAAAAACTTGGCAAAAAAATAAACCTCGGGATTAAGGCAGACCTGAAAGAATTTGTCGATCTGTTCACAAAAAAAACACGTCGGTCCTGGAAAGAGTCTCCCACGATGCCTTGGAAAAGGCAGATAGCCGTCTGGAAGAAGTCCTATCCCATAATGCGGTGTCAACAGCAACAGGAGAAAGCGGTAAACCCGTATTACTTTGTAAAAATATTATCCAGAATTTTGTCTCCCGGAGATATTGTCATCTCTGAAACGGGTTGCGCCTTAGCTTGGTTGATGCAGGCCTTTGAGTTCAAGAAAGGACAGCGTTTTCTGCATGCTTTTAATTTTACTGCCATGGGTTGGGGCTTACCAGGAGCAATCGGGGCATCATTTGCGAATCCTGGGCGGCGGATCATCTGCGTGGCAGGGGATGGCAGTCTACAAATGAATATCCAGGAATTGGTCACTATTACTCGACATAAGCTTCCGATAAAAATCATTCTCATTAATAACCATGGACATAGCATGGTTCAGCAGACACAGGAGATGTGGCTTGGCGGGAAATATTATGCGACTTCCGTGGAAGGTGGGTTGGCGTTCCCTAATTTTGTTAGGGTTGCCCAAGCATATGGCTATCCGGTGGCTCGCATAACGAGGAACAGGGACTTGCAAAAAAATCTATCCCGGATGATTCATCGGCCAAGTTATTCGTTTGTTGACGTTGAAATCAGCAGAAAACATCGGGTAATTCCCCAGGTTCAATACGGGCGTCCCAATGAGGATTCATCACCGCTTTTGGCAAGATCTGAATTCCTAAAAAATATGTTCATCCCTCCGCTACGCATTTCCGCTTCGGAAGAGAGCGAAAAGGGTGATTAACTTTATGGAAATTGCCAATGGCCTATTCTCAGTATTGGGTGCTGCGACTTTTTACACATTTATTTGTTGGGGTGTCGGAGCGGGGCTTGCGGAAAAAGCGGGGCTAGAAAGAGAATCAGAATCCTTGTGTCATGGGCAGGGCCGTGCTCCTTTGGTTTTTTTGAGGTTATAGCCCGAAATACCACTCCCTCTTTGTTCAATGAAAAGCACTAAAACAAAAGGAATCACATTTGCAATTCCTGCTTACAATGCAGGCGCGGCAATCATAAGCACAGTAGAAGGCTTGTTGAAATCAGTTGTAAAAAACAGAATCTATTATCAAATTATCATTGTAAATGATGGGAGTACAGACTCCACAAAGCATGCCTTAGAAAAATATATAAGAAGAAAAGACCTAACAATAGTTAACCTAGAAAAAAATCAGGGCTTAGGAAATGCAATAAGAGTCGCAATTGAAAAAGCAAGAAACGAATACTTTATAATCTATCCAGCCGATGGGGATATTGATTTTAAATATATAAATAAATATCTAAATCAATGCGCACCCAAAAGAATCTTGGCAAGCTACTTTACAAACAATCAAAAAAGGGGACTAATCAGAAGGGGTCTCTCGACACTGTTTAACACTATTTACATTAAAACATTTTCTCTTCCTCTTCATTACATTAATGGACCGTCATTTTATCCAACAAAATATCTGAAACAGCTCACGTTAAAAGCTCGCCGATTTAGCGTTGTCGCAGAAATCAATGTAAAATTAGTTAAAAAAGGGCTTGAAGTAAAAAATGTCCCAATGACTAGAAAGACCTTCGATCGCGGGAGTAGTGCATTGAAAATCAAGAACCTACTGGAAGTCATTCGAATCTTTACTCACCTGGTAAAAAATAAATATCACTAACAAAATATAAAAAGCCGGAAAAAATCACAAAATAGATATTTGTAGACCTGATCCAAAAAGGAAACATTCTTGAAGCCCTTGTGTATTAGCTATATCAGCCAATCTTTCCTTGCGATGGCTTGTGATTTTGCGCAGGCTTTTACCACTTGATCTGTTTGCATGAATTTTAAAAAAAGGCAATTAACGGTCCGCCTAATATAGGCGGACAAACGAGGCAATTCTAGGACAGGAGCGTGAAATGAAGAATAAGGAAAAGCTGATCTCAGAATTACTAGTAACACCTGTGAATCTTGCGCCAATTTCTGTTGAAAATGGAGCGCTTAAAAGTCCCGATTTTAATTTTAAAGGAAAAATACATCAGGGAGTTGCAGTCATGTTGGATAATCTTCCTAGGTCATTCTTCGACGATAAATATGAGGTTATGGCTGCGGGGCATTTCACAAAAGGTGGGGATTGGCAGATTGGGTATGAGCAACAGGTGCGAATGATTGAGAAAGCGATCGAGAATAAAAAAATAGTTCTGGATGTGGGTTGTGGTCCGCACATTCCCTACCAAAAGTCTGCTCAAAATACATTAATCGGCGTAGAGTACTCGTTCCATTCGATCGCTGCAAATAAGATGGTCGATCTCCCAGTTTGCGCATCTGCGGCGGCGCTCCCACTTCGGGATCAATCTACAGATGTGATTCTCGCTGTTTACTCTGTGCATCATATGATTGGATCGTCCAAGGAAGAGACTCAAAACACTGTGATGAAAGTTTTACAGGAATTCTTCCGCGTGATCCGTCCGGGCGGGAATATTCTTGTTATTGAGATGGCTCCGATTGAGCCCTTTGGATTCCTGCAGGACTTTTTTTGGGATATCGCAAAAAAAGCACTTGGTTCTTCTCTGGATCAGTTCTTTTGGACCCCGAAGAGGCTAAAGAAAGCATGCCAAGCCTTAAAAGGCTGGAAGGATCCCCAAATCATCTCCTTTGCTTCCTCATGGTGGGTGTGCTTCCCCCCAATCTTTTCTTTGCCTTGGCTGAAGATTCCAAGGTTTCTTTACCCGTTAAGGCCGATCGGCTATCTTTGGCAATTCTAAGGAGTAGCTATGTTTTTAAAGAACCTCATTCATTCGGCACATCCGTACCGTGCTAAAATTTTATGCGCAGGAGTTATCGTACTTTATCAAATCCTTGCAGTTTCTCTTTGGAAAGGTGGGGATGGGTTGCCCTATGTCATGGACGGCAATGAAAATTGGAGCAATGCAGGGCATGCAAAAAACATGGTGGATTACGGTTGGGAGGGGCTAAAAAAAAGTTGGGGATTGGCAGATGAAGTGGCCGAAATGTCTGGGAAGCATCCCGAAGCTCATCCGGTTATTTATAGCCATGGCGGCGAATTTCCACGGATTTGGATTACATTGCTTTACTTGTTAGGCGTAGTTTCCGTTTCTCAGCAAATTCTGATCACTGCGGTAATCATCGGGGGGCTTGCTGTGTTCTTTG
Source organism: Aliarcobacter sp. (assembly GCA_041730685.1). Classification (GTDB taxonomy): domain Bacteria; phylum Verrucomicrobiota; class Verrucomicrobiia; order Methylacidiphilales; family Verrucolacustridaceae; genus Verrucolacustris. Next base: position 33,512 of record JBGSBI010000003.1, on the reverse strand, counting down.
CCTACAAGGTTTTCGAATATGTTCTAGATTCCCCCGTTTGGGCGGCCGTGGCGTGCGGATTCATGCTTACAGATTACATTGGAATTATGCAGTGGATGGTCAACACCTGGAGAGTTTGGCAAATCTTTTCATTCTACGGCTCAATCAGCTATGTGGTTCTGCTGCTCCGGAACCCCAGCAATTGGAGGATTCAACTCCTCGGCGGGTTCATGGCATTTTCCCTCTATTATGCAGAACCCGTTTTTGCAATGTTTACGGGGCTTTCTGTCGCGATCTTTTTATTGATATCAAGAAAAGTTTGTTCATGGCCCGAGCTGCGTTGTCTTTTGCAATTAAAGGGATTTGCATTGGGAGCTGTCATGGCAATTCTTATATTGGCTACCCAGTTAATTGGATACTATGGGTACACGAATCTTCTAAAGGACATAAAGACCACAATAGTCGCAAGAAACTTTGCAGATAGGAATGAAGCCGAAAAAAAGAGCCCCCAGAAAGTCGAGCTTTACGAAAAAAACAACGTAATGTTCATGCCAAACTATGAGCAAGGAAAAAATGATCGAAAAATAGATTATAGCATTAAGAATTTATTTGGTGGCGGGTTGATCCAATTTCCCTACTTCTGCTTAATGGCGGCCTTGTTCCTTATTGCGACCTTGTTGGTAAACGAACTTTCATTAAGGGAGGGGTATTTCAATGAGAACTGGAAATGTTGGGGCTTTGTTTCGAATTCGAGTTACAAGAGTTATATTTTATTTATTTTTTTATGGTGCTTCTATATTAGTATTTTTTACAGATATGGAGCATTTATAAACTGGTCCTCTGGAGGGCAATTCATAAGGAATCATGGTCGTGGCTTGCCTGGACTTTTCATAGGGAGTTTGTTTCTTGGTGTAATTTCTGCAAAACTAAGCAATGTGGATGACAGAAAAAAGCTGTGCATAGGGATTGTCGCGACATCGTTATTTTCAATTGCAGTTCAATATTTAAAGCCAATAGATAGCACGGATTACACAAATATTTTTCAGGAAAGCCACATTGTAAGATTTTCTTATTTCTGGGGTTGCTTGCTTCTTCCCTTTTTGGCAATGAGTAAAACAACTCAGGGCAGTACAAAATCAACTAAGGCCTGCAGCCTATTTTTCACGGGATTATCTGCAGGAATTGTTTTAAATTTTGCATTCGCAGGATACGTGAAGACTGGATACCTCAATAAGTCCTGTCCGCTTGTGGTTTTTGGCTTTTTCCCATTTATGGCAACAATAGTGAGGTCTTACAGCAACAGCTACATGGCTTTTAATCTGCGTTGGCGCGACGTAAATTGGGTGGGGCAAATAATAACCGTACTGTTGGCTTTGGAATGGGTTGGAGCGGGGGCCACATTCCTACAGCTTTTGCCGCCACACGGGGCGGAATCGATTCGGTGGGTTGGGCATAATTACCCCGGACAAGTGATAGCCACACAAAACTATGCTATGCCATATGCATATGAGACAAAAGGGACTGCACGATATTGTCTTCCAGGCAATATTCTGCGCGAAAATAAATCGCCTCCTCCTGTTCAGCTCGACAAAGAAAAACTATGGATTCGTAAGACAGATTTGATTCCTGGATATGAGAAACCATCAATCCTTGTGGAATATAAGCAGAATCATACATTGTTTGGATGGGCCCATAATCTCTTCACGTTATTTCGCGATGAAAAGAGCTTGGTATCGAATCCTGTAGGGCAAAGTAAAATAACGGAATGCGTATACAAGCAAAATAAACGAAACAATCATTTCGAAGTATTTGAGTTATCTTGGGACCCATTTCCCTACATTGAAATAGTTAAAGACAACTCTGAAGGGTTTTTTCGCGCTGAATATCCTGTTCGGACTGAAGGTTACGCGAGACCCCTAAATTCAGTAGAATTAAAAAACATAAATATTCCGGACACAGAAAACCAGAGAAACGTGGAGGTTAACGTGGCGACACTAGGATTAAGAATTTCTGAAGAAGGGCAAAGTCCAATTCTACTAAGTCTGATGCCAGTTTTGATCAAAAAGAATAGCGATCTGATGCTGGGCGCCAAAGCAACGTACGCCGATGAAACATCAAAAGAAGGAGATACAAAAATATTTTTATACTGCGTCAATGATGCATATAAAACAGAGAATACTAAAATAAATGACTATCCTGAGCTAAAGATTGAAAAAGGAAGAGATTATTATAACCTGAAGCTTTTATCTGAAGCACCAAATAGTAGTGGAATCATGCTGACTTCGTTAGACTATGGGAAGGATTACGTGGTAGGGCTTCAACCAGTAGCGAAAGATGGCCGCAAAGGGTTAGTGTATCTTTCAAAATCATTTCGATTTACCCGTCAATCCCTGAAGAATTAGGCTTGCTGGTAAAAGCGGAATGAGTAAAGCAATAAGCACATCTTTCATAATCCCGCATTACAACGATGTAAAAACCATAGGCAGAACGATCTCTCATCTTATAAAAGTTTCGGGAAAGTCCTCTTGCATCAAGGTATTGGATGATGGCTCGTCGTTCGAAATAAGCCAGCAACTTGCCCTAGAGCTTGAAAAATATCCTCAAGTTCAGTTATGCAAGCGAAGAGACAACCTTGGTATAGGACCAACATTAGTCGAGGGACTTGTTTCGATTAAGACCGCGCTTGCAGGATTCACCTCTGCAAATGATTATTATCTAAATACAAACTACTTCCGTGTGGCAGAAATAAAGCTACTCAGAGAATCTGTGGCACTGTGTTTTGCAAAGGCTAAATTAATAGATTCCGTTGATGAATCAGAAAAAGGAATAGTTGGCTGGGCTCCGAAGAAAAACTCGATCATTTCTCCAGAAGAGTTTCGGCGAGCCGTATTCGAATCAAAGGTTAATGTTCCAGGTGCAACTGTGATTGGGAGGACTTCGATGTTTAGGGCTGTTCCATTTGATTTTGATCAAGGCCCGCAGATGGACACTTTTTGTCATTTGACGATGGGAATGTTAGCTGGAGTCTATTATCATCATAAGGAAGTCGCCGTTTGTTCTGTGGATCCTAAGAGTCTCACAAATAACCAAGATCAGGGCATTTGGAGGAAAAGCCATGTTTCCATCTGTCGCCGATGGTGCAAACTCGGTCTTTTGCCGCTGGAAAATGGAGCCTTACGCAAATGGCTGGAGTTTCAATCAACAGACTATCTTGAATCGACAGGAGAGTCGGGCGATCCAAAACAAGTTGCTCAAGAAATAATTCAAGAGACAGAAATATAAAACACTAACGCTCAAAGTTGGGAAGCCACTTTAACAATGTTCTGGATAGTATCATTTGAAAGAGTAAGATCTTTGGAAACTATTTTTTGTTGAGAATTCTCGCATGATGTCCCGAGTGCATAGAAGTATCGAAGGCGCCTATGGAGCGCAACAACCCGATAGCAGCTATTCGTGTAGTCATCGGGGAATAGCTCGATGATTTTGGCCCCCTGATGAGCGAAGACAAGATTCGTTAATGCCGCGCCATGAACACCAATGATGAGTTTGGCATGTGAAAAAACCCTGGCTTGTTGGACAAATGTAAGTTGTCCGGCAAAGATGCGTTGGAATCCTAGCGGTTCAAGGCGCGCCCAAAGCTCAGATTCGTTTTTAAGTCTTCTTCCGCCTGTATCCTGACGGCTCAGATAAATGCGCTCCCCAAAGGTGGATGGGACAGCCAAAAAAGATGGGGTTAGTAGGGTTCGGAGAAACTGGCAAGTTCTCAATGCTGGATCGCCGGAAAGTCCCGGCAAAGAAGGCAAAGTAAGTTCGCGACAGGAAAGATGGGGTTGTTGATCGAGGAGAATAAGATTCGGTATTGCAAATCCATAAGCTAGCAAACTCTCGGATTGGAAGGGGCGTAGAGCGTGGGTTACAATCCAATCGTTTGAAAGAGAGGAGCGCAAGGGACTTCTCCGGAGAATTTCCAGTCTTGGAAGGATATCAAAAAGCCAATGAAAATAATTTTCGGAGCCAGTGCTAGCCAAAAGCAAGGATGGAGTCTGCAGTTTCTTTGCACGGGGAAGGCGCAATCTTCGAAAAATTCTCTGACCTCCGGGATGATGACCCCACTCAAGGGAAACATCATTGAGAACATGGTCATCTGGGGTGATTACCGCTACGCTTTTCCCAGCAACCCGGGCATTGGGAATCTTTGCCACCCACCACGAAGGAGATAAATACTCATGTTTTTGATGAAAACTAGGGACAGAACGTGCAGAAAGGTTAACGGCAGAAGCCGGCTGTGAGACTCTTTCTTCAGCTTCCACATTATAAAACTGAGCCCCCCATTTCGGCCCCAGCGGGCCTTGCAGCAGGCAAGGAGTGTCGGGATATGAGCCCTTTGGGGGGCCGAGCAAAGTGGATGTCCAAGGACCTTTTTGCAGAATTTTGGCAAAAGGATCGCGAACATGGGTTTTTAAAAAGCGCAACATTTGCTAGGAATGGATTTTAAACATGTGTGGAATCTTAGGCACACTAAAATTCGGCGGAATTGATTCTTTGATCCAATTACCATCCTCGGCGTTCAAGGCGCTTGAAACGAGAGGGCCGGATGGTCAGGGGGTTTGGGAAGGGAGGGGGATCGCCATGGGAATGCGCCGACTGGCGATCAATGGTTTAAAAAATGGGCAGCAGCCTTTTTTTAACGAGGATCGCTCGGTTGTGGCGGTGGCGAATGGGGAGATTTACAACTATGTCGAACTCCGCACGGAGTTGCAAAAAAGAGGACATCAGTTTCAAGGGGATAGCGACTGCGAGGTGATGGTCCATTTGTACGAGGAGAAGGAGGAGAAGTTTATCTCTGAAATGGCGGGGATGTTTGCCTGTGCAATATGGGATCAAAAAAAGCGCAAACTGGTTCTCGCTCGGGATCGAATGGGGGAAAAGCCACTTTACCTTCATCGTCGGGGTGGAGAACTATCCTTTGCTTCCGAAATCCGGGCGCTTTGTCGTCTAGCCAAAGCAAAGTACTCACTCAATGTATCCGCCTTGGCTGAATTTCTTCTTTTTGAATATGTCCATGATCCGAAAACACCGATCGAAGGAATCACCAAATTGGCCCCAGGAACGTGTCTGACGGTGGAAGCAGATTCCGGAAGAGAGACGGTTTATACGTATTGGGATTTTCCAAGCTCTTCCCCTTGTGGGGTCAATCCCGAAGAGGATATTCGAGTAGCGCTGGAGATGGCTTCCCAGCAAATCCTAAGGTCTGAACGTCCTGTAGCGGTGGCTTTAAGCGGAGGATTGGACTCCGGATTGGTGCTGGCTCTGGCAGCAAAATCTGCCGGGCAGATTGGTGGCCTCAGATCAATCACCGTGGGATATCCTGGGCGACCAGAAATGGACGAGAGAGAGCCTGCCAAGCGATTGGCGGAGGAACTGGGGGTCGAGCATCATGAGGTCGAAATCTCCACAGAATCTGTGATAAATGGATTTCAAGGCCTCGTGGATGCCTCCGATGATCTTTTGGCTGATATTGCTGCCCATGGTTACTTTTCCCTTTCCCAGAAATCTTCTGAAATGGGAGCCCCTGTTCTCTTGATGGGGCAAGGTGGAGACGAATTATTCTGGGGATACTCTTGGGTCAGAGAAACAGCACAGCTTATGTCGGAAACGGCGCATGGTCGAACAGGCGGTTGGATAGAAATGTTGCTGGGGAGAGGGAATTCTTTTTATGCCAACTCTCCGGAAATTCAAAGAGCCAGAAGAACTCTCCCCTTATTTTCCGAAATGCCATCCTTCGGAGGGATTTTTCGATCTGCCGGAAAAGAGTGGGATAGGCCTGAAGATCCAGCCGGATTGAGAGTTACAAGAATGATTTCCCGCACTTATCTTTTGGCGAACGGATTGCCGCTTGCGGATCGTCTTGGGATGGCTCACTCCGTAGAAGCCCGTCAACTTCTGCTGGATCATCGACTTTGGGAGAAAGTCTTAGGCCATCGTGAGGCCACACCGGATCAGTTTCTTTCTCCCAAAACATGGCTAAAAAATGTGGCCCGCGATATTTTGCCTGCTTGGTGGCTGGACCGAGCGAAACGGGGGTTTGCTCCGCCCGGAAAAGAGTGGAAGAGAGCTATCCTAAAGAGGCACGGGGCCCTGCTTTTCGGGGGAGCTTGGATTGAAAGCGGTTTACTTCCCGAGCGCTGGATTCGCCGTGTTATGACTTTGGGGCAAAACAATGCGCGGCATACTGATATGGCATATAAGTTGCTGGTTGGAGAGTGTTGGATGAGAAATATTCGTAAGTATTGCGTCTGAAAGCCGAACCAAAATCAATGAATCAAAAGTTAGAAGGGTTGCGGGTAGCGGTTACTGGGGCACGAGGAAGGCATGCCCCACTCTTGGTTGAACATCTGCGGAAGAAGGGTGTAGTGGTAAAAACATTTTCTAGGAAAGAATCTAGGGAACATCAAGGGTTAGATGCCCTTCTTGAGTCTTCTAATTTGTCGCTGTTTCATGCGGTCCTACATTTCGGGTGGGGGACAGTCCCGAAGGTTGCTGAGGAGCAGCAGGGGGCGGAATGGCAAAAAGATTTGCCCTTTATTTCCAAGCTACTTCAAGCCTTAGGCCGGCTCCCAGAAATGCAGAGACCTTTGCTTGTTTTTCCATCGACTGGGGCAGTCTATGGGGAATGTGGGAACCAGCCTGCAGTTGAGGAGACGACTTTGGCCCCCAAAAGTTACTATGCCGCAGGGAAAGTAGCCGCGGAGGAGCTTCTGCAGCAATACTCTGCTCACGGTCATGGCAAGGTTGCGATTCTGCGGATTTCTAATCTTTATGGGGTACAAGGGGTGAGCAAGGTGCCCCAAGGAGTGATCGCAAAGCTGGCTGAATGTTTTTACAAAAACACCAAACCCACACTTTGGGGCGATGGAACAGCGACCAAAGATTATCTTCACGTGGATGACTTCTGTGAGGCGGTGTCTCGGACTCTTGAGGTTGGGCTGGATGGCATTTGGAATCTTTGCACAGGAAAATCCCATTCAGTTCTCGAAGTGCTCTCAGTCTTCTCAAGCCACCTCGAATGGCATCCTGATTGCGAATTTCTTGGGCATCCCTCATGGGACGTTGAGAAAACGAATTTAAGCTCTCAAAAACTCATTAGTTCGACAGGGTGGCTCCCAAAAATAGGCTTAGAGGATGGAATACGGAGTTTTCTGTCTGCTTCAGAAAAGCTCCATAAGAAAGACAAGGCAGGCTAGCTGGGTTTATTCCATTTTTGGTTGGTGGCAAAAATGTTCACCTGTAAATCCATGCCCTCATTGGTCTGCAAGCTCTCGTAAGGTCTTTTAGGGAGGAACTGGGATTGGATCCAGTAGCGGAACCCTGAATTTGAAAGAGTCCGGAGAGCTTGATCCAAGTCCTGGGGTCGAGTGGTAAAAGAGTGGTGTTCAACGAAGAGATGATGGATCTGATTAAGGCGGCGGCAGGATGTCAGGACCTCTGTTTCGGCGCCTTCAAGATCTAGTTTCACGAAATCGATCGGTTCCGACAAAAAGTCATCCAAAGGGAAGCAATCAACCTCCACGGCTGCAATAGTAAGAGATAGAGGTACATCCAGCCGTCCTGCATCTCCAGTATGAGCGAAAAACTTTCTTCGGCCACGTTGACCGGCCAAGGCGCAGTTTTTAAATACAAGAGAGGAGGTAGTTGCCCAGGCTAAGTTCTTCGACAACAAGTTGAAGCAGATGGGGTCGGGCTCGATAGCCGTGATAGAGGCGTTCGGGAAAAGGTTTAGAAAATAGAGGGAGGCAAGGCCGAGATTTGCGCCCCCATCAAGGATCTTGGGATTGCCCGTGGTATGAGGAAAACGATATATCTCATCGCCGAAGATTTCCTGCCAACTCCAATAAAGGGAAAGAGGGTCAAGGTAGTTAAATTCATAACCCCGAAAAGTGATTCTTCCTGGGGTCTTACGGGGGATTTTAAGTAGAGATTTAGGAGGGAGATCGCCACGGGACCTGCGAGACCAATTCTTGCAAAGTGTTTTTAGCATTGGGCCATTGGGGTGGGCAGATTCAAGAGGCTAAGAGTAGAGGATTTTTCCTTCGCAGGACAAACATAAAGCCTAGACTGGTTTCGAGATGATTTCCAAAGGATGAAAACAGTAATTTCAAAAAGAAGAGATATGCGCCTGAGTCGAGGGAAAATCCCGGTGGTTGTTTTTATCTACCGAAGGGATGACCACCTTCAGAAAGTGCTTCGCGGGATCCGAACGTATCGACCCTCAAGGGTATTTTGTTTCGCTGACAGCTGGGAAAAAGGGAATAAAAACGAAAAAAACCAGTGCCTCCGAGCAAGGGCGACTCTGCGGGCGGGGATCGATTGGCCGTGCCGTTTAGAGATGCGATGTGCACTGAAAAAGCTAGGGCTTAAAAAGAACGTAGAAACGGGGCTGACTCATGTCTTTCGAAAGGTCCCGCATGCTATTGTCTTGGAAGATGACTGTGTTCCAACGAATAAATTCTTCCGATTTTGTGAAGAAGGGTTAAGGGACCACAAGAACGACCCCAAGGTAATGAGCATCTCAGGGAGCTGTTTTCTCCCATCGAAGACACTGGTTAACGCTGGTGCTTACCTTTCGCAATATCCGCATTGTTGGGGGTGGGCTACTTGGAGGCGCGCATGGCGAAAATATTCGGCTCATTATACGCCGGCAACGTTGAGCAGGATTCTCGAGGGTCAAAATCTTAGCCGAAAGGAAAAAATACACTGGCAGGGGGTAGTTCATCAAATCCAAGCCGGCAAGATCTCAAGCTGGGCTTATCTGTGGATGTTTGCGCATTGGAAAAGTGGATCTCGATCATTGAATCCAACTTCTAACCTTGTCAATAATATCGGCTTTGACGCTTCAGCTGAAAACACAAGCGACTTGGGGGGGAAACTCAAGACGCGTTCGAACGGGGATATCTTCAATCAGTTACTCAAACTAGCGCCGGAGGCAATCTCGAGAGACTGGGATCAAGAAGTCTTTATCAATCATTACAAGCGCCTCTCGGGAAGGTTAGGATTAATGGAAAAACTCGTTGAAAAGCTCCACAAGCTCTTTGCAAAAGCGTGAAGAAGCTAAAAATACTATTCGTACATGACCATCTCTTTCTTGGAGGGGCCGCGAAAGCCGCTTTACGAATGCGCAAGCTATGTGGGGATCTTGGTCACGAAACCTTATCAATCCATGGGGATAAGGCAGGGATGGAACTGAATCCTGGTCACACCATTAACGGGAAACCCAGCTTTTTTGACGCACTAAGAGAAATCCCATTTGGGCAACTACGGAGGAATCAATGCCGGCAACCGCGAGCTATGGTTCGAATCCACCAATTTTTGAAAAGAAATCCGCAGGACCTTATCTGGTTCCAGAACATCGCTGGGGCAGAGAAATGGGGTTGGTCCTGCAACTGGATTCGTGAGGCTGTAAATCATGCTCCTGTAACCATCACGATGCATGACATGTTTTATCTTGGAGCGAAGGGATCCTATGTTTGGGATCGGTCCGTAAAACCAACAAGATTTGCAGGATTGGAACAGGATGAACTTCACGATCTTATTCAGGATAAAAAGCTATTCGTCAATGCGCCCTCAGACTGGTTGCGTGAACTTGCCAAGAGTCTCTACGGGATAGATGCCAGCAAGATCCTTGTCCCGCTATTGCCTGAGCAGTTCGCCCAAATCCCCAAAACGAAAGAAGCAAAAGACCCTACGACTTACTTGGTGGGTGCAGACAACCTTGCGGATGAAAGGAAAAATATCCTCCCAGCCCTCCGATTGATCGATGAAAGTGGCCTTCTAGAAAAAACGAATTCAAAAATCGTTTGCCTTGGGCGAAATCTTCCCAGAGACCTTTGCTCATATCGGATCATCTCCTTGGGGCATGTGGAAAATCCCGAAGAGTACCGAAAATTGTTTGACCGAGTCCACTTTCTTTTCCATCCCTCGTTGATTGATAATTTCCCATTGATTATTCAGGATAGTCTTGCCTTGGGATGCCCCGTAGTGGCCCTTGACCGAGGGGGAGTGGCCGAATCGGTTCGCAATGGAATTACGGGCAGCCTACTCACAGAAATGACAAGGGAAACGCTAGAGAAAGTATTTTTAGGGAATGCAAAGATGACCTCTGATTCGTATAACCAACTTTCACGAAGCTGTTTGAACTTTGCGCAGTCAAACTACAGCGAGGAAAGCCTGAAGCCCGTCTATGCCAATTACCTTTTAGGGGTCTGTCCGAACTGAGATCTGTAGGCCGAGCTACTCCCCAGGCAATTTATTTCTCTTCGCCAGGCGCCACTTCGTAAGCCCAAAAAACCATCGGCGTTGTGCAACAGGCCTTGAGGGGGATCGAAAAATACGATCAAAAAAAGCAAGCAACGTGTTCATGTCGTATGCTGAATTGGGCAAATTCTCAGGAAACGGCGGGGCTTGAATGTATTTGGCGTAGAGCTCGGGAGTGTCATCCACATGCAGAACGTACTCAGCGAGTTCATGGTCGGAGGAGAAATCCTCCCGGCAGATAAAACTTTCTGGGTTGAAGAACTCCTTCACCCGAGGATCGCCCCAGTAAATGGGAATTGTGTTCACATGGAGGGGGTCGACGATTTTTTCTGTACACCAACCAGCTCGGCGGGTGTTTTCGAAGGCGAGGTTGAAGCGGTAGCTGGCGAGCCAATCAACCTTCACTTGGTAGCGATTACCAGGTGGTAGTCGGTACCCGGTATTGTTCAACGCTCGCCCGGCTGAATCGACTTTTCGAAGTCGGTTAAGAGTATGAAAAAACTGTTCTCGCCGAAGTACGGTACGGTCAACATAGGCGCAGAGCAGGGAGCAAAAGTGGGGTTTGGATGCCCGGACAGTCACGGGATCGAGGACGGAAGTCCGAACTAACTTTTCCGGCCGCCCGTCGAAGGCGTAGATGGGCAGGTAGGCGGAGCGGGGGTCGTCGACCAGGACGGAGATAGCCGCATAGTCGCACTCCTTCCAGTTGGGCCAATATTTCTCCTGAGTGTGGAAAATTTTGGTGCAGTTGTAGAGGCGATGGCGGTGACCGATGTGAGAGTAAAAAAGGAAATCTGGGGTGTCGTCAAAAGTGAAATCGTAGTGTGGCGAAAGGAGATCGAGGAAGAAGGCTCGGCTTTGGGCAGGGAAATCGATGAAGTTAAGTGAGAGCTTGCTTTTCATGATTGGAAGAACTGCTTTGCCCGAGCGGTAAGATCCATCAAGGGCCTGCGAAAAGCCAGATGTTCCGCCAAAGCTGCCTGAGTCTGCGCCAGAGATTGCATAAGGAGAGGATTTTTGAGGAGGGCCTCAATTTTTTTATGGGCTGATGCAATATCTGCGACAACCAGATCTGGAAGAAGAATCCCAGGCATGGCGAGTGAGTCCGCTCGGCCCAAGAAAAGGCAGCCGGCCTGTATGGATTCAAGTGCCCAGTTTCCCCAGCGGGTCTTCAGGTCCGTCCGGATGGCGAACTCGCTGGAGGACATCAGCCGAGTGTAGGCGACTGCATCCCCGGATACGGCGGTTAGGAGGCTGGGTTTTTCGCCGGGATGGGATTGCCAACTGGCTCGGTCGACGACAGCGCCCCTGCGGTTGGTATCTACGCCTGCCGTCTCCTTGGCTAAAAATTTCCATGAAGCTGCCGATTGGAAGGTGAAGGGGAATTCAAGGACATGGCTTTTATTGCTAGGCCGGGCGCGAAAACGGCGGAAACAGTGATTCAGGTAAAGGTGGTATCCGCCTACGGGCTTCTGCAGGGAGCTCTTGTGGAGGGTGCCGCCCGCTTCAACGGAGTAGTAGGCCCAGATCGTCTTTTTTGATTTGGAAACAATGCGAGTCGGGATAGGAATATCCAAGCCGATCACAAGATCGTAATCATCCCACCGAATCTGATCGCAATCTACCACGCCCATAACATCCTGTTTCTCTTGCCATGTTTGGATCCGACGAAATGCAATCTCGGGGTTAGGATCTCCAGCAAACTTTTCCTTCCAAAGATAGGTTTCCGGATCGGGCGTTTGGCGAACCACAAAATAGTCGGCATTGAGATCAGCCAAAAAGGACATGGGACCAAGGTGGGCTGGGGCTGTCAGGATCGTTTGGACCCAGCTTCTTCCCGCTCCCGGAAGGTAAGCCCCTTGGTAGGCGGTTTGTTTGACTAGGGCGATTTTCCGAGAGCCCCAGAAATCCAGGCATCTTTTGGTTTCGGACTCAGAGACGAAATGCGCAACGGCGTGAATTTCAGCCCAGTCCAAAAGAGGGCGTGGTAGGAAAAAACCCAATTTTTCCCAATGTTGGGCCAAAGCCAAGAGGCGAAATGGAGTTGGGAGGAGGGCTGGAGCCATCGGAACGAATCTTATAGAGTCATAAGAGAGGAGCGAGAGTAAGATACGATTTTTAGGATATCTATGCTAAAAATGGGCAATGAAACGTGCCCTTCGTTTTCTGCGCGGATGGTTGTACCGTCAATACCCTGCAGTATCTCGCGGTTGGTACCGCAAAAAGCTAGCGGGGTACGAGCGGAGGTGGGGGTTGGAAGATCAAGGTTTTACCAAGGGGGGGTTCTTAAGGATCTTTACACGAAGAGTTCTTCCCCACTGTCGACCAGGTTTTTTTTATGAGTTGGTGACGGGGGATGGTCTTGTGGGAAGTATGGGGGTTTGGCTAGAGAGTAAGGATAGATGGAAGGTAGAGGCTTGGGAGCATCGGCCCCATCCGCTGGCGGCTTTGCGCAAAAACCGTCCAGGGACTGAAATCCATGAAGGTCGTTTGACGACTTGGACAGAAAAAGAAAGGAAACCCAATCCAACGGGAATCACTAGCCGAGGCTCACGCGAGAGCGCTGCGCTTTGCCGGGAAATCCGGAACGGAGGGATTCGACCTAGTTTTGTGGGGATATGGAATCCCACCCGGCGGCCTGTCTGGATGCATCGCCTTCGGCGGGCGAGATATCGGCTCGAAATGGTGTACGAAAGAGTGGAGTTTTACAGGGACCGGCGATGAGAATCGTGGCTTTTCATTCCAACACGATGTCCTTGCGGGGGTCGGAAAATGCCCTTTGGGATTATGCTAATTTCAACGAAACGATTCTCGGCAACCATTCTTTAATTTGCCACCCAGCAGAACTCGAAAAGGCTGAAAATCCCACCTTTGCGAAATGGAAAGCCAGATTTTCTCTGGTTCCCTATCGGACAAAGGCTGAATTAAGCACCAAGCTTAAAGAGAGGAGGGTGGATATCCTCTATCAGATTAAACCAGGACCTTACGATGGATTTGTCATAAGGGGTGTGAAGAACTGCATCCATTCGATGTTTTTGAGCGATGAATTTCACGGAGATGCTTTTGCATATGTGTCCCGGTGGTGCTCGAAGGTCATGACGGGGAGGGAGGAATCTTTCGTCCCGCATTTTGTTCCGCAGTTGGAAAGCAAGGTAGGGCTAAGGGGAAAGTTAGGTATTTCGACGAATGCGAGAGTCTTTGGGCGTCATGGAGGCTGGGATACTTTTAACATTCCCTTTGTTCGAGAAGCAGTAGTTCGACATGCCCGGCAAAATCCGGAGGATCACTTTGTGTTCCTCAATACGGAATCCATTCACGAGGCAGGACATCTGGCGAATATCCACTATCTTCCGGCCACGGTAGATCCAGTAGAAAAGGCTAAATTCCTCGCCACCTGCGATGCCATGCTTCATGCCCGCTGGCACGGAGAAACCTTTGGCCTAGCGGTGGGAGAATTCGCGGTGTTGGGAAAGCCAGTGATTACATTTTCAGAGTCCCGGGAGCGAGCTCATCTGGAGATGCTCGGTAGGCAAGCATTGTTGTATGGTAGTGCTGGTGAATTGCTAAAGATTATAAAGGAGTTTCGGCCTCATACGACTCTAGGGACCGAGTACGAGATATTTGCCGACCCGAAGGTTGTGATGGAAATATTTCGAAAAAAGTTTCTCGAGAACTAAAGTCCTAGGCGAGGGAGGACAATGGAGCAGCTTGCCCTTGTCTTTTGGTCGGTCATGATCTCGTAAGAAAGGCTTAAGGGTGGCAGGCACCCCCCCCAGACCAGTTTTCGCAACCGGAAAAAAAGTTTCGCAATGCGCATCTGAGCCGTTTTGCGATTTACGTCGGCCAGAGCGTTTTCATTGTGGGGGCCGATTCTTTTTGCGATGTCATCCCCGTGCCAAGTAAAGAGGCCGATTGGCTTGCGGATGGAGCTAAGGTTCAGGCCGAGCTTGATTTGACGGCGGAACCAGACGTGGTCCCCGACGACGCGATATTCGGCAGGGTAGGGGCAACGTTCCCAAATCTGACGGCGAAACAGAAACGAGCAGGTTTGGACGGGCATATGCCAATCGGCATCAATCGGACGAGGAACCGTGATCTGGTTGAACAGGTAAAGAAAGTTGAGCTGGCCATCCAGCATGATGGTGGGGCCGAAAACAGCGTCGGCCCCAGTTTGATCAAGTTTTTTAATGGCGTGGGCTAGGCCCGCCCGGTCGTACTGCTCGTCGGCATTTAAGTGTCCGAGGATGCGACCACGTGCGGCAGCCATGCCCTTGTTTAGGGCATCGTACATTCCCTTGTCTGGCCCAGGAATGAGGCGGATATCTTTCTGCTGCTTCAGGTATTCCAGAGTTCCATCCGTACTACCCCCATCCACCACGATATGTTCGTAACTTTGTCCTTGGAGGGCGTGACGAACCGATTGAAGACAGAGCTCGATCCAACGAACTGAGTTAAAGACTGGCGTAACGATCGAGATCTCTGGATTTGGCATAAGTCAAAATACTAGATTAAAAGATTAGCATATTTGCAAATATACTAATCTTGTTTGGCGGTCGATTGATTCTTTTTCCAAGGACGGGCGGTGGAGAGTTCGAGGCGAGGAGCTAGGGCAAGGGCGAGTTGACCACGCTCCGTCAATTCAAGACCGATGGAGTGGCGCAGGCGTTTTCGATAGACCAACCCGGCCATCCGAAGTTTGCGAGCATGTTCGCAAGCGGTGGGGGCTTCAACCCCACAGTGCCTAGCGACCTGCTCAAGAGAGACGGAGCCGCGAACCTTAAGCAGACGGAGAATTTGCAGGCGTCGGCCATTAGCCAACCCCTTAAAGATTCGTTCTAATGAGGCTTCAGGCTTTCTCATAAGATTAGTATATTTGCAAAAATACTAACCTAGGCAAGTGAAAATCGGATGAAGAGGGTATCATTAGTAAACCCAAGCCAGAGATCGACGAATGATTGCCTTTAAAAATCAAAGCTTCTTCAGGGGAACAATTCGGAAAACTCTTTTGAGTCTTTTCCCAGGGGCATCATTTTTGTCGAAGCGGCAAAGCTCTAGCCAAATCTTCAAGCTCTCTGCTGAAGTCAACGAGCGATAAAAGCGCTGGTTTGCACGATCATGGATAGCAAAGGATTGAAACAGTTTGGCGTTACTGGCCATCGGTAAATTTTAAACCGCACGATCCGCAAGGCGAACTCAACCTTTCCGGCCGTTTGTGTGTAAAGCGCTCCCCATCAAACGATGAGACTGTCGATATCCAAAAAACCAGGCCAGATAGGCCAAATTGAGGCCACCCCAAAGCCCGAGTAGAATGAGGTACTGTGTGCCACACGCCCCCATCATGGGGAGAAGGCGCCAAAAGGCAAAGGCAGCTAGGCCGATCCAGAGAAGAGTCCAGTGTAGGGTGAAGAAGCTGAAGAAGCGGAGCGGGGCGGAGGGTACGAAGCCACCGACTTTGGGAGCGTCGACGGGGTAGAAGTAGAGGTCTTCGATTTCGGATCCTACCAAGGTTGATTTGCCCAGAAATTTATTCAGGCGACCTTCGACAAAGCGGGCGTGGATGCGGGCGAAATCTACGAAATGAAGGTAGAAGCAGGACTGGGTTCCTGCGGTGATGACGAGGAGTGGAACGAGAGCCAAAGAGACGGGGCTATCCCAGAGAAGGCAACCAATCACCAGCACGAGAAAGAGGTAGAGGCCGTGGAAGAACTTTTTGTGGTAGGCGTACTGCATCTCGCGCATCCGCCTCAGTTGTTCCATCCAGAGCTCGATCTTTTGAGCTGATTTTTCCATGAGGGATTATGGGCAGAAGTGTCGGGTGAGACAACCTTGTGGCTTTCCCGCAGACAACTTTTCAGAGAAGGTAGTCGCCGTGGAACCAACGGAAAATAAGTCTGAGTCTCGGATGCCTGGGCTGATTGGGCTGGGGCTTCTAGTTGCAGTTGGATTGGGATTTGGGCTGGGTCAGTGGCTGAAGCCTGCGGGGTTAGAATCAGACAGGCTTCCCATGCCGTCTGCGCCAAGCTCCATTTTTCAGCCCCCCTCCAAACTGGTGGTCTATCAGGAGGGGCCTGCGATCCCGCAACTGTGGCTGGATACTTTTTCGAGTGGGGTTGGTTCTCTGAAAGTAGATCTGCGAACCTTGGCTCGGAACGCGGACGGAACTTGGCCGAGCGACGGAGATGTTTATCTGCTCAAAGCCCGATCCTTTTCTGAGTTAGGAAAGTTGGTGTCTTGGGCAGATTTGACAGGAAAAGTTCCCCTGGATGGGGTGAACCCTGTCTATCGCGGTCAGGCCTTTGATCCGAGGGGATTGCAGAGTCGGCCGTGGAGAATAAGCCCATGGTTTTTTATGAAAAGAGTGGCGGCGGGAACAAATCCTAAAGTGGCCATGGCTCCCGTGCTCCGCTGGGCGAGTGAGCCTGGGGCCATTTTCCCTGCGGACACGGATCTGATGGCGGCAATTTGGATTAAAAGTCAGAACCGGTCGGTCAATCTTGGAGGGGAGAGTGCTCGGACGATCGCCAAACAGCAGGTTGAAGCTTCGTTGGTTGGAAAATTGGCGACGGAAGAGGATTGCTGGAACGGATTGAAGGATGGGCGAGTTAACTTCTCTTACTTGCCTTCGTGGAGATTGATTTTAGATCCGCAGGCGGGGGGCGGGTTGATTCGGTGGTCGGCGCTACCCACAGGGACCTTGGTGGATTTCGAGGTGATGGCTGTACCTGAAGGTTCTTCTAGAAAAGAGATGGCCTACCGGTTTTGTGAATTTCTATTGGCGCCATCGCAGCAGGCGGCGTTGCTGGGAGCGACGGGATTTTTTCCCGTTCACTCGAAGCCTGGGATGGAGTGGGCGGGGTCTACCTTTCTTATGCCGACGGGGCCATGGTTCGATCGGAGTGAGTTTATTTTGTGGCCGTATTCGAGACCTGTGCCTGCCCCTCCGCCGCCAGCGGTAGTGACGGAAACCAATGGGGTCGCTCCCTATATCGAGGGCGGGGCGGAAAAAGCGGACAGCGAAATGCGAAAAGCAGAAAACAGCCCGACCCGGTAAAATGCTGCGTATGGCAGTTGACAGATTGTTAAGTAGATTCAAAGTAGATACATGCAGGTGGCGCTACAAAAGTGGGGCAACAGTTTGGCTTTGCGCATCCCGGCAGGGTTCGCTCGCCAGATCAAGTTGCGGCAAGGGGATCCGTTGCGGCTTTCCCTGTCGGAAAATAAGCTAACCATTCAGGCAGCTAAACCTCTTTATCGGGCTACGGATCTCATTCGGAATATCAAAACAAACCAGCTCCATCAGGAGACCGACTGGGGCAATTCTCTAGGGAATGAGGTTTGGTGAGGGCGGGTCGCTACGTCCCCGAGCGAGGAGATGCAGTCTGGCTAAATTTCAATCCACAGGCAGGGCGGGAACAGTCGGGGCATCGGCCCGGTCTGGTGCTGAGCCCAGGTTCCTATAATCGAAAGACGGGTTTGGCATTGATCTGTCCAATCACCAGTCAGGGGAAGGGCTATCCATTTGAATGTAGTCTTCCGGCAGGCCTCAAAATACAAGGATTTGTGCTGAGCGATCAGCTTCGCTGCTTAGACTGGAGAGATCGCAAAGCTGCTTTCATCGCTAAGGTGCCCGGTGAAGTATTGGACGAGGCGACGGCAAAGGCCACCGCACTGATTGGGGGATAAAAATATGGAAATAAAAGATAAAGTCATTTTAATCACTGGTGCGGGATCTGGACTGGGGAAAGCCTTGGCGATTGGGCTTGGGGGTGGTGGCGCGAAGGTGATCTGCGCGGGTAGGAGGAAGGATAAGATTCAGCAAACAGCTGAAGAGGTGACGAAGGCTGGAGGATTGGGAACGGCGGTGGAGATGGATGTGACGGATGTAAAATCGGTCGAGAAAGGTGTGAAAGAGGCGGAGAAGGTTGGACCGATTGAAATCTTAATCAACAACGCTGGGATCATTACTGGATTGAAAGCGGTGCAGGATCTTCCGGTTGAGGAGTGGGACAAGATTATGGCCACGAATGTGCGGGGACCGTATTTGATGATTCGGGCGATTCTGCCAGGGATGATTCAGCGTGGGTTTGGGAGAATTATGAACATCAGTGCCCCGATCAAGCATTTGCCGAAAGCGTCGGCCTACTGTGCTTCGAAGTGTGCTCTTGATTCGCTGACAAAGGCGGTGGGCTACGAATTGAAGGGGGTGGATGTGATCATCA
Source organism: Aliarcobacter sp. (assembly GCA_041730685.1). Taxonomy (GTDB): domain Bacteria; phylum Verrucomicrobiota; class Verrucomicrobiia; order Methylacidiphilales; family Verrucolacustridaceae; genus Verrucolacustris. The sequence goes on along the minus strand of JBGSBI010000003.1, from coordinate 15,003 downwards.
ACGCGGTGGAACCGCCCTTTCTAGATACCGAGATGCACAAGGGAGGCAAGAAGGCGGAGGAGGTGGTAGCTCCTATTATGGAGTTGGTTGCAGCGGAAACGGGGAGCCAGAGCGGGCGGATTGTGAAGATAGCTTAAAGTGGGTATTTCATAAGCTAGTTAGATGAACTAATTTGTTGGCATGAAGATAAATGGGCTATTTAAGGCGAAGACGCATCTGGCGACCTTGGTGGATCAAGTTCAGGAAGAAGGGAAAATTATTCTGACGAGAAGAGGAAAGCCAGTAGAGGAGTTGAGACCGGTGGAGAGCAACGGATCGAGAAAGTTTGGGGCGTCGAAAGGATGTCTTCTGTACATGGCGCCAGATTTCAATGAGCCAATAGAAGATTTTAAGGATTATCAATAGCCACGTGACTCGTTACTTGATTGATACGCAGATCTTTATTTGGTTTGTGGATTCAGAAGAGTGGGGTGAAGCCGATTTTTGATTCTAGTTTTTGATGTTGGATGGAGGGCCTCAATAAACCAGTAACTTTAAACGTCATTATTGGACGACCGGGCCTACTACGTGCCGTAGATGCGGCACTTCGAAGGCCAGAGACGGTCGTCCCTACCGGTGCTGGGTTGCGTACCAGGCGTATGGCCGAAGAGCTTGATCTGCCCTACTTCGTCAAGGCTTCGAAGGGTTTGTAGCTTAAGTTCCGCGCTTGTGACCGAAGAGCTCTATGTGCAGACGGGGACAGAAGCGGAAGCCTTCGAGTTTGCAGATATCGACAAGCCCGGGGGATCGGGAGGCGATGGTTTGAGTGTCGATCCCTTCAGGCATGAGAAGAACTCGATCTACAGGGATTTTGGGGAGTTTCAGCAGAAGAGATTTAATTTCGACCAGATCGTTTTCGGATGAGACGACGAATTTTAACTGAAACGGATATTTTCGAATCCATTCGGAAATTACTTCGGGTTGCAGGCGGGTGGCTTCGTGTTTTTTTGCCCAAGCTGGGTCCCGTTCGGGAGGAGGCGTGGAGTTGGAGAGCTTGGGGCTGATGGAGGCCAAGTCGCAGGGGATGCCGTTGGGTGGAATAGTGCCAGCGGTTTCGATGGTGATGTGTTTACCCTGCCTTTTTAGGGCTTCAGCGAGTTCGGGGAAATCCGGGGCGATCATGGGTTCTCCACCCGTGAGGACAACGTGATTGCAGTTCCACACTGAGATCTTTTTGAGAATCTCGGATACAGACATGTCTTCGCCTTCCGGTTTCCACGAAGCGTAAGGGGTGTCACACCAGTCACAACGAAGGTTGCAGCCGGAGGTGCGAATGAAGACGGAGGGAACACCCGCCAGAAGGCCCTCTCCTTGAATCGAGTGAAAGATTTCCGCGACTCGCACTGCTTCAGCTTTCCAAGACAGGCTTGGGCGGGAGGGGAGGAGTGGCAACGTAAGATGTGGGGTCGGCGACCCCGGCGTTGAGGAAGGCTTCTCGTCTTTCGATGCAAGTTCCGCAAGTACCGCAGTGTAAAGCGCCACCCTTGTAGCAAGACCAGGTGCGAGCGTAGTCGATTTTTAGTTCCACTCCACGCCTGACAATGGCGGTTTTGTCCATGGAGACAAAGGGTCGGAGTAGTTTAATTTTTGCGTAGGTTCCTTTTTCCATAGCTTGGGACATAGGGGAGAGAAAGTCTTCACGACAGTCGGGGTAGATGGTGTGGTCCCCGGCGTGAGCAGCGATGGCAATGGCGTCAGCGCCAAGGCTTTCGGCGTAGCCTGTGCCGAGAGATAGAAAGATGCCATTTCGGAAAGGGACAACAGTTTTCTTCATCGACTGTTCTTCGTAGTGACCATCGGGAATTGTTCCGCCTGATTTGAGAAGATCGGATTTAAAGGCATCGGCCATAAAGTTGAGAGAAACGATACGGTTGGGGATGTGAAGAGAGCGGCACTGGTCAGCGGCGCAGGGGAGCTCTCGGGCATTGTGTTTCGCGCCGTAGTCAAAGCTGAGGGCCGCGACCACTTTCTCCGTGGCGGCCATATGATGCAGAGCGGTGACCGAATCAAGGCCACCGGAAAGGAGGACAACGACTTTCAAGGGAAGAATGGGTTGTGGGCGAGTTCGTGGGCGACGGTGGTGATGGGGCCGTGGCCTGGTAGAAGAATGGTTTCGGGCTTGAGAGTGAGAACTCCCGCACGAATAGATTCTAGAGCGGGCCGATAGCGTGAGCGGATGCCACCGATGGAGCCGGAGAACAGGACATCGCCAACAACGGCAAGTGGGTTTTCGAGTCCCATAATTTCATAGACCGTTCCACCAGGGGAGTGCCCAGGAACGGTGTGGGCGGTAATATTTAGACCGCCGATTTTGAATCGTTGGTTGTCTTTGACGGGTTTACAACCTGCGAGGGGCTCGGCTTCGGGGGCGAAAGCCATGGCTTTAGTGCGTTCGACGATTCGGTCGAGTTCGAGGATGTGATCCCCGTGAGCATGGGTGAGGAGAATTTTGGCGAGAGTAAGTTTATGTCTCTCGAGTGCGGCAAATAGTGGGTCGGCATTGGTCCCAGTATCGAAAGCGGCTGCGAGAAGAGTTTTTGGATCCCAGACGAGGTAGTGGTTCACCGTCATATTAGCGAACGGGGTGGTGAACTGAAGGACATGGGGGGGCAAGGCGGCGGCGGGTGAGTGCCAGGTCCCGTTGGCTAAATCGATGATGGCTTCGGGTCGCAGGTTAAGGACGCGGGCGATTTTTTCTATGGCGGTAGGTTCACGTTGTCCTGCTCGAAGATTATTAAGGTCGGGGACAGTAATCTCCGCAAGTTTCACGAGGTCGCGATCGGTGATGCCTTGGGCTTTTTGGGCTTTGAGGAGAACGTCGAGGTGGGTGTCTTCGAGATTCATGAGAGGAGATGGGAGGTTTGGGGGGCGGCTTCGTTGGTGGAGATGAGGGATTCGGTGAGGTTGGAGGGAGGTGAGGGGAGTTCGAACCAGGAGCGGCAACCTGAGAGGGCTGGGGAGTGGGGAAGGTTCCAGACGGGGGAGAGGGTGAATGATTGGATCTGGGCGAAGTGGAGAAGTTTTTCGTCACGCGAATCGAAGTGTTCGCGAATGGTTTTCGGGTCGTAGGCGGTGAAGGGGAGGAGTTTTTCGATTTGAGCCCAGTGGATCAAGTCACCTGAACGGATGACTTCGACTCGAAGGGAAATAGGAAAATCTTGAGAGGGGGATTTGGGGCCTTTTTCGTGGTAGTGGGTGGGGAGGAGGTAGAAGGATTTCGGCTGAAATGCGCTTTCGTGGGTGGATTCGCGGATGCCAGCCTTTCGAAGAAGGACCGTTTGGCGACCTTGGGCGATGGCCTGGCAGACGGAGGCGAGCTCTTTGAATCCTTGGATCATGATCGGCGCACGTTGGAAATAAGAAGTGGATAGTTGCGTGCGAGGTAGTAGAGGCCTGAGCCTGCGGTGATCAGCGCAGTGATAATGACGGCGACTTCGAGGAGGATTCGTCCTGCGGGCAGGGCGGGGTTAAGGGCAAGAAGGAGGAGGGCAAGGATGGCGGTGACCATTTGGGTAACAGTTTTATGTTTGCCAACTTTTTCGGCGGAGAGGACAACTCCTTTTTGGCCTGCGACGAGGCGGATGCCAGTGATAAGAAACTCGCGGGCGACAACTAGGGAGACGAACCAAACGGGGAGAAGTCCTGCGCCAAGGAGGCCGATGAAGGCGACGGCGACGAGAAGTTTGTCGGCGAGGGGATCGAAGAGGCGGCCGAAATCGGACTCGATTTTCCAGAGGCGAGCGAGATGTCCGTCGAGCCAATCGGTGAGAGCGGCGGCGACGAAAAGGGTGAGAGCTAGCCAAGCGGTCCAAGCGGGAACAGGGGGGTGGGCACATGCTTGGAGAAGAATGAGGAGGACAAAAGCGGTGATGACGCGGGCCATGGTAAGCCAGTCGGGGAGAGTCATAAGAAAAGGGTAAAAGGAAGGTGAAGAGGAAGAAAGGACGTTTGGTGCGTTTTTGCGATAAGTTTCAGTTCTTCACGAGCTAACGAAATTATGAGCACTGGGATGGACAAGCAAAAGACAGCCAAGCACCTATCGGAATCAGGTAGGGCGGGTTAGCTTAAGGTATCGCGGGCTTCTTGGAGGACTTGTTCGTCGGTGGCGAAGCGAATGAAGCCTCGCCCGCCTGGGTGATGATTTCCGGAGTCGCCCCAACCACCGAAGGGAAGAGCGGAGGGGGAGAATGTGGTCGGGAGATTGGCGTAGACGTTTGAGACGTGGAGGTGGTTGGCGAGATGTTCGAAGTTTTTGCGAGAAGCCGTGAAGACAGAAGCGGTCAGTCCAAAGGGAACCGCGTTGTGCGCCGAGATGATGGCCTCGATTCCTTCGATGGGAATAATTTCTAAGACCGGAGCAAAAAACTCCTGACGGGCAGAGGGGTGAGCGAGATAGGTGGGAGAGTTAGACCAAGCGCGAACACAGGGCTCGACGTAGTAGCCTTTTCTTGGGCCGACCTTTTCGACAACTTTTCCAGGAAGTAAAAAAGTAGCTCCATCGATGGGTTGCAGGGCGGTGCGAAATCGGCCGACGGAGGCGGAGGTGGTCAGTGGGCCAAGTTTAGTGGATTCATCGGCGGGCCAGTTGGGTTGGTAGGGAAGGAAGGCGGGCGTGAGATCGCGGAGGAAAGCAGGGAGGACAGAGGCTTCGACTAAAACGCGGGCGGTGGCGTTGCAACGTTGCCCCGCAGTCAGGCAGGTGGCTTCGGCGATTGAGTTAGCGGCGCGAAAGAAATCGGCATCGCGGAGGACGATGGCGGCGTTTTTTCCGCCGAGTTCGAGAGCGACGTCTTTGACGGGATCGAGGGCAGCGAGTTCGGCAAGAAGTGCGCGGCCTGCAGGAAAAGAGCCGGTAAAGACAACGGAACGAATGCGGGGATCGAAGGCGAGAGTGCGGGCGAGATGGGCGCCGCCTTGAGCTACTTGGAAAACTCCTGGGGGAATGATGGGGGCGATGAGTTGGACGTAGCGGGCACAAACGTGTGGGGCAAGGGGGGAGGGTTTCAAAATCACGGGATTTCCAGCGAGAAGATGAGCGGTGGACGGGCCGTTGCTGAGGTGTAGGGGAAAGTTAAAGGGACCGATGACGAGAGTGGGGCCGCGTGGGCGCAGGCGAATGCGGCTGGGTTGGGGACAATCGTCGGGACTTTCTTCGCTGAGAAAACGTTCAGCGTCACTAATGGCGAAATCGATTTTGGTGAGGAGGGCAGCGGATTCGGAGCGGGCTTCGACAATAGGCTTCCCGATTTCGCGACAGATGCCTTGGGCTAATTCTTCCTGGTGAGCGTAGAGGACTTTTTGTGCGGCTCGAAGAAGTTCGATTCGTTCGGGCAGGGGGGTGTCAGCCCAGCCTGGGGCGGCGGCGGTAGCGGCGGCAAGAACGGTCCCGCTATGGGAGGCAGAGATTTCTGGGAGGAGATCGGAAAGGTCTCCTGGGTTGGCGTTCTGCCAAGAGATGGGGTCAGGAGCCATGGACTGCTAAGGCGGCACGAAAGGTGCCGAGGTGAACATTAACGACTTTTTCCACAGGGCGAGTGTATCCGCCTGCGAGCGTCCAAGCGACTGGGATGCTGTGGCGGCGGGCGAACTCGAAGACGAGGCGATCGCGGGTTTCGAGGTCGTCGGACCCGAGATCGAGAGGGGAGTAGGGGTCATCGCGGAGGGGATCGGCGCCAGCTTGGTAGAGGAGGATATCGGGCGGGGTGGGATGGAGAAGGCGAGGAAGATTTTGTTGAAGAAGTTCGAGAAGCTGAGGGCCATCGGTTTTTGCAGGCAAGGGGACGGAGTAGTGATTGGGGCCATCCGTGTGGTGCAGGGTGGAGACATCGCGGTAGCTGAGGTTGTTGCAGTAGTCGTTGCCGTAGATGGAAAGGGCGCGGGCCCAAGGTCGGTGATGGAGCAGGGAGGCGGTCCCGTTGCCGTAGTGAAGATCGAGATCAAGAACTGCGCCTGTGCGAATGGCGCCGGCGGAGCGAAGATTCTCGAGAGTGATGACGAGCCCGTTAAAAGTGCAGTAGCCTTCCCCGTGTTGGGAGGAGGCGTGATGGAATCCGCTGGCAACGGCGGCGGCGATGCCGTGGGCGAGAGCGGAGCGGGCGGCAGCGAGGACGGCGCCGTTGGTGAGAAGGACGGAGGGATAGAGTTGAGGGCTCCAGGGAAACTTCTGAGATTCGGCGAGTGGGCGGGGATTTCCGGTTTCGATGGCGTGAATATAATCTTCGGAATGGACGCGGAGGAGATCCTCGCGAGTGACAGGGGCGGGTAGAAGAAGGCGGATGCCAGAAATTTTAGCAGCGCGATCGGCGACCAGCTGAAACTTTTCCATGGGCATGGTGTGATTCCCGATGGGAGCAGCGGAGGACGGAGAGTGGAAGGCTTCGATCATAGCTGGGAAGGAGGGAGGAGGGGGATGGGGGTGGGTCCGTCGGGGTAGGCTCGCCATTTTTCCCAAAGTGGAGCCATATCGGCAGGACGAAAAGTATCGGAGTACATGGCGTAGAGATCGCGAATGACTGTACGAATTTCGGAAGCGGGAGCGAAGGACTCAGCTTCGTGACCGACGCGACGTAGAATGGGGGTCATGGGAATGGGTTGGAGAGTGCCGGATGCGTCGATGGCGACGGGTTCGCGAAAATCGGGTTGGAGGTAGGGCATGACGCGGGGATCGACTTTGCGGTAGCCCGCTTTCTCGTAGGCGAGTAGACGGATGCCGCTGGCGGGGTCTTGAATTTTGGGAAGGTCCATTTCGGCTGCGAGGGTGATGGGTGCGTGAAGAGCGTGACGGGCTCGAGCGAGGAGAGTGCGGGCGGTTTCGATGGGGAAAGCACGCATCCAACCTGCGAGACCTGAGCGTCGGAACTCGGGATGAATCCAGAGATGGGAAAGGTGAACGGTGGCGGCGGCGCGTTCTGGGGGCGCGTGGACGATGGCGGTGTAATCGCGCACGGCGGCGACTTGGTTTTTGGGATCGAGGGCAAGAATCATGGCGTAGTGGAAGAGGGGTTTGCTGGGGATGGGTTGGGCGGTGTTCCAGCGGAGGCGATGTTGGAGGACGGAGAGGGTTTCCATTTCGCCCATGGGGCCGAAGAGATTGGTGAGGGCATCGAAGCCGATTTGAAAGAAAGGGTCGTCGGCGGATTCGATGAGGTGGAAGACGATGCCCGGCAGCTCGGAGTTGGCGGAGCGCTGATCGCCGGGGGCGAGATCTGCGGGAATGAGCTTTGGGGCGTGGCTCAAACGAAGGCAGGGGCTTGGTTGGGAAGTTTGTGCGCGGAGGCAACGACTGGGCAGGTGAGCTTTCCGTTTTGAGTGCTGATGCCGGTGAGGAGTCCGGGTTGGCGTTGGGTAGCGATGGCGAGACCATGGTCGGCGATGAGTTCGATAAAGGGGTAGGTAACGTTGGTAAGGGCCTGAGTAGCGGTTCGGGCGTAAGCGCCTGGCATGTTGGCTACACAGTAGTGGAGGACCCCTTCTTCGACGTAGACGGGATTATCGTGGGTAGTGGGGCGAGATGTTTCGGCGCAACCGCCTTGATCGATAGCGATATCGACGAGGACGCTTCCAGGGCGCATACGGCGAAGCATGGCGCGGGTGACGAGTTTGGGGGCTTTGGCTCCGGGAACGAGGACGGCTCCGATGAGGAGATCGACGTTGGGGAGAAGTTCGTCGAGGTGGGCCTGATTAGAAAAGAGGGTGTGGGCGGTGTGCATGGTGATATCGAGAAAGCGCATGCGTTCGAGGTCGACCTCGAGGATGGTGACATCGGCGCCGAGGCCTGTGGCCATGCGGGCGGCATTGATTCCTGATGAACCGCCGCCGATAACGACGACACGACCTGGGAGGACACCGGGAACGCCGCCGAGGAGGACGCCGCTACCGCCAGCGTGTTTGGCGAGGAAGTAGGCGCCGACGATGACCGACATGCGGCCGGCTATTTCTGACATCGGCTCGAGGAGCGGGAGGCGCCTGCCTTGGGTGACCATTTCGTAGGCCACGGCGGTAACGCCAGATTTTATGAGGGCGTGGGTTAGGTTGATGTTGGCGGCTAAATGGAGGTAGGTGAAAAGGATCTGGCCTGAGCGGAGAAGTGGGCATTCGTCGGGAAGGGGTTCCTTGACCTTGACGATCAGTTCGGCGGAAAAGGCATCGGCATGGCTGTTGACGATTTTGGCGCCGGCGGCGATGTACTGTTCGTCGGGATAGCCTGAGCCGAGGCCAGCATCTTTTTCGACGAGGACTTGGTGGCCTCGCTGGATGAGTTGATAGGCAGCGGAGGGAAGAAGGGCGACGCGAGCCTCTTGGGACTTAATCTCGCGTGGAACACCGATTACCATGTCATAAGGATAATGGAACTTGGCGCGAGGGCGAGAGGGGAAAAGGGTGAGACTGGCGGAAATAGAAAAATTGGATTAGATTCTGGAATGGCCAGCACGTTTCCCCATTTGGAGGAGTTGCGCAAAATGGATCGGGCGCATCATCTCCATCCATTCACCGACCATGCGACGATGCACCTGAGTGGGACGCATATCCTAGAAAGCGGGGTAGGCTGTTATTTGCAGGGGGAGGAGGGAAAGTTGTTGGACGGGTTAGCGGGGTTGTGGTGTGTGAATGTGGGGTACGGGCGGAAGGAGATTGTGGATGCGGTAGCGAAGCAGATGCAGGAGCTTTCTTTTTATCCTAGCTTTTTTAATTCCACGACAGAGCCAGCGGTGCGATTGGCGGATCGGTTGGGTCGGATGGCTTCTGGGAATTTGAATTATGCGGTGTTTAGTAATTCGGGATCGGAGGCGAATGAGACCGCATTAAAGATTATTCGGCAGTATCAGATTTTGAAGGGGAAACCGGAGCGGACGAAGATTCTTACGCGGGATTTCGCCTATCACGGGGTGACGTTGGCGACGGCGAGCATGACGGGATTGCCGAGTTGTCAGACTCCGTATGGGTTGCCTCTGCCAGGATTTTTGCATGCGCCCGCGCCGTACGCCTATGCGGTGGGTCGGGAAAAGGAGGCGGAGGCGTATGGGGATGAGTGTGTGGCGGCGACGAAAAAACTAATCGAGAAGGAGGGACCTGAGACGATTGGAGCGATGTTCTTGGAACCAATACAAGGTGCGGGGGGGGTGATAGTACCGCCGGCGGGATATCTCAAGGCGATGCGGAAATTAGCGCGGGAGTATGAGATTCTCTTCGTGGCGGACGAGGTGATCACAGCGTTTGGGCGGATGGGAGCGTGGTTTGCGAGCGCGATGTGGGATTTAGAGCCTGATCTGATGATTTTAGCGAAGGGACTGACTAGTGGATATATTTCGATGGGCGCGACAATGGTTTCGCAACCGATTGCGGAGGTATTGATGAAGGGCGGGTATTTTGCGCACGGGTTCACCTATTCGGGGCATCCGGTAGCGGCGGCCGCGGCGATGGCGAATATGGACATTATTGAAAAGGAGAAACTGGTGGAGAGAACAAAGGAAAAGTTAGGTCCTTATTTTCAAAAGAAGTTGCGGGAGTTTGCGGGGCATCCGGCGGTAGGGGAAGTGAGAGGCGTGGGATTGATCGGGGCGATGGAGCTTTTGCCGAAGAGCGGGAGGAAGGATTTGAAGCCAGGGATGAATTTGGGTATTGCGGGGGCGGCAAAGGTAAGGAAGGAGGGGGCGATCGTGAGAGGAATTCGGGATTTGTTGGCCTTCGCGCCGCCATTGGTGATTACGGAAAAAGAGGTGGACGAGTTATTTGGAGCGGTGCGGCGTGGGATTGATCATTTGTGGGATTGATTCACTGATTAGAGAAGTTTGATCGGAAAGCGGATTAAACTAAAATTGTAACACGTGTTACGATTTAAGTTTAGGTGAGTCGCAAGGGGAGCAGGTCGGAGGCGGTACTTGGGAGGGGGGGCGAATAGGGCTTGCGTTGGGCGCTCTAAGGCAGAGCTTAATTAGATGAATATTAAATCGATTGGCGGACTGATGCTGGTGGCGGGAATGATCTCGGTGCTTGCGGGGGCGCCATGCGCCAAGGCAGGGGACGGGGATGAGAAAGCGGTTCTGACAGCAAACGCAGATTTTTATAAGGCGCTCAACCAGATGTTCGCCGGAGAGTTGACTTTGATGAAGGAGCTTTGCTCGCACGCTTCGGATGTGATTTACATGGGGCCAGGTGGAGATTTCTTAGTAGGCTGGCCCAAGGTACTGGTGGAGTGGGAGCGGCAGGCGGCCATGAAAATGGGCGGGAAACTTGAGGCGATGGACCCCCACGTCATGTTGAACACAAACGGAGACATGGCCACGGTATGCAATGTTGAAAAAGGGAAAAACAAAGATAACAAAGGTGACATGCGTGAGATCTCGATTCGCGCAACGAATACTTTTCGCAAAGAGGACGGAAAGTGGAAAATGGTGGGTCACCATGTAGACCTTCTTTCCAACTTTAAAGATTAAGGATCGTTAGGGCAGTTTGGATATAGCCGACATGATTTCGTCGGCGAATTTCTGAAAGTCTTTACGGTTTTTTGGGTCACCTGTGAAGCGCATCGGTTTGCCGTAGACAACGCGGATGGGGCGGAAGGGATGCCAACAGCCGTTGCGGGGCATGGCTTCGCGACTACCGATAATGCGAACGGGGACGACGGGGACGTTGGCTCGGGCGGCGATCATGCCGATTCCAGGTTCGGCTTTTTGAAGGTTGCCATCAAAAGTTCTTTGGCCTTCGGGGAAGAGAACAAGAGTTCCTTTGTTCTTAAAAACCTCAAAGATATTTTTTAGAGAGGATGGGCCAGGGGAGTTCTGGTTAACAGGAATGGATCCGATTGAAGGGAGAAGCCATGAGGCGATCGGTGGTTTGAAGAGGGTGTGGCGAGCAAGGTAGTAGGTGACGCGAAAAAGGCCACAACCTGTGGCGGGCGGATCGAGGTAGCTGGCGTGGTTGGGAGCAAGGATGAGAGGACCGGGAAGTAGGTTTTCGGTCCCTGAGGTACGAAATGAGTGGAAAAACTTAAAAAAGGTGAGCGAAAAAAGCCGGACGATGTGAAACCAGAAGGGGTAAACTTTCACGGGACGGTGGGTCCAGGTTGTAGTCGGGCGCGGACTTCCTGGACAATGAGGTCGGCAAGGGCACGGGCATCGTTCTTCCCGCTATCGAGCAGAGTGGCATCGGCGGCGCGAACAAGGGGTGCAGCGGAGCGGGAGGAGTCCTGTTTATCGCGGGCGACGAGATTATCTTTTTCTCCCTGTTTGCGTCGTCTTTCGGCACGGACGATGGGGCAGGCATCGATAAAGTACTTAAACGGGCTATCGGAACAGACGACGGTGCCGATGTCGCGCCCCTCCATGACAAGAGGAGCGGAGAGGCGAAGTTTGCGTTGGAGATTTACGAGGTACTCGCGGAGCTCGGGCAGTGCGGAGACTGGGGAGACAGCAGCATTCACCTCCGGAAGGCGGGTATGAGGACCGAGATCCCGTGTGCCATCTCGTAGGGAGATTTCCTGGGCAGCTATCTCCACATGAAAATCAACTTTTTCGAGGAGTTGTTTCATGCGAGTACGGGAGGATGGATCGTGACCTGCCTCAAGGGTCAGGAAAGTGAAAGCACGATACATTGCGCCGGTATCGACGTAGACGTACTTAAGGTCGTGGGCGACGAGTCGGGCGACAGTACTTTTTCCTGAGGCGGCGGGGCCATCGATACAGATGACGGGGTGAAGCATAAATCAGCGACTGACTTCTTGCAGAAGGGCGATCTGTTGAGCGAATCCCGGGTAGCTGGTTTCGATGCAGGCGGTGTCTTTGACGAGAGTGCGGCCTTTGGCGAGGAGGCCGAGGATAGCGGCGGACATGGCGATGCGATGGTCGCCGTGGCTTTCGATCTCGGCTCCGACAAGAGTGCAGCCGCCCTCGATGAGGAGGCCATCCGGTTTTTCTTCGACGGGAACGCCGAAGAGGCGAAGGTTTTGAGCGACGACGGCAAGGCGATCACTTTCTTTGTGGCGGAGTTCGCTGGCGTCACGGATTTCGGTTATTCCTTTGGCGAAAGCGGCGGCGGTGGCGAGAATAGGAATTTCGTCGATGAGGTTAGGAATTTCCTTGCCTGAGATGGTGGTGGCTTTGAGGGCAGTGTTGCCTTGGATGGTGATCGTGCCGAGAGGTTCGGGGGTGGACTGCTCGACTTTTTCCATAAGGCCTGCGCCCATGCGGAGAAGGGCGGAAAGGAGGGCGGTGCGGGTGGGGTTTAGGCCGACGCGACGCAAAGTGAGCCTTGAACCTGGGAGGCCAGCGGCGAGGACGATCCAAAAGGCAGCGGAGGAGAAGTCGCCAGGGACATCCAGTTCGGTGGCTTCGAGGCGTTGGGGTCCGTGGAGGATGATAGACTTTTTTTCGAGGCGTAGGCTGGCACCGAAGGCAGGGAGAAGGCGTTCGGTATGATCGCGAGAGAGGGTGGGTTCATGAAAGATGGATTTGCCGCTGGCTTGGAGGGCGGCGAGGAGAAAGCAGGATTTGACTTGGGCACTGGCGACAGCGCTGGTGAAGTCGGTGGCATGAAGTTGGGTGCCGTGGACGTGGAGCGGGGGCCGGTCGTTGGCGCCTGCGCAAAGAATTTCGGCTCCGAACTTGCGCAAAGGATCGGCGATACGAGCCATCGGTCGGCGGGAAAGAGAGGCATCGCCGAAGAGACGAGTTTGAAAAGGTTGGCCTGCGACTACTCCCGCCAGGAGGCGCATGGTGGTGCCGCTGTTGCCGCAATCGATAGGTTCAGCGGGGGCGAGGAGCTTTCCTCCACGACCTTCGATGAGAACTTCATCGGGGGCGACTCGGTCGATGCGGCAACCGAGGGCTTGAAGGGCATGAAGAGTGGAGAGGCAATCTTCGCCAGGGAGAAAGCCACGGAGGCGGGTTATGCCGGAGGCGAGGCCGCCGAGGATGATTCCGCGGTGGGAAATACTTTTGTCGCCAGGGACGGAGAACTCGGCATCAAGGCGACGGAGGGGACGGATTTCGAGATTACTCATGGGGTAGGAAGTGCACGTCGAATGTGGGTGGCTTGATCTAAAAGTTTGGAGAGAGTGGATGCGTCTTTATTTTCAAGGGCGGAGGTGACCTGATCGAGAGTAGTGCGGAACTTTTTGAGGGAGGACAGAAGTTCGGGTTGGTTACCGATAAGAATTTCGGTCCAAAGAGGAGCGGGGCCTGAGGCGATACGGGTGGTGTCGCGATATCCGGAGCCGGAGAGGGGAATGGAATCGGAGCCAGCGGTAAGGACGAGGGTGGTGGCGATGAGGTGAGGAAGGTGACTTATGCGAGCGATTTGGGCGTCGTGCAACTGGGGGGTCATAGAGAGGACGCGGGCGCCGAGGGCTTGCCAGAAAGAGGTGGCCTGCTGGAGGGTATCGGTGGAGGTGGCGGCGGTAGGGGTGAGGATGACGGGAGCTTGATGAAAAAGATCGGCGCGAGCGGCGGAGATTCCTGAATGTTCTGAGCCGGCCATGGGATGAGAACCGATCCAGCGGGCGTGGCCGAAAAGCAGAGGGGCGATGGTTTTTTCCACGGAATCCTTGAAACTAGAAACGTCGGTGACGAGAGCGGTGGGGGAGAGGAACGGGAGAATGGAGTGGACGAGTTCGGCGAGAGCGGAGGGAGGGGAGCCAAGGATAATGAGGTCGGCGTTGGAGGCGAGAGAGGGGGAGGTAGCGATTTCGGCTTGAGGAAGGAGGGTGCGGATGGAGGGAATGGATTCGGGGCGACGGGTGATGATGGCGATTTTGGATTTGGGGAAAGCTTGGGTGGCGGCGAGGGCGACGGATCCGCCGATGAGTCCGGGGGCGAGGATGGTGATTTTTGCGGGATTCATTTCTGGGTGGGGAGAACGGTAGGTAGGAGTTCTTCGAGTCGGGACATTTGTTCGGGGGTACCGATGGAGATGCGAATCCAGGTAGGAAGATGGTAGCTGCGAAGGGGGCGGACGATGAGGCCGTGTTTTTGCAAAGCGAGGAACACGGCGTCACCATCGCCGACTTCGACCATGACAAAGTTGGCGGTGCCGGGGATGAAGCGGAGTTTGAGTTTTTTTAAGAAAGAGTGGAGGCGATCTCGTCCGGTGTCGGTGAGGGCAATGGTTTTACGAATGTGCTCTGGGTCGGCGATGGCGGCGAGGGCGGCGGCTTGGGCGGGGGCGGAAGTATTGAAGGGTTGGCGTGATTTTTGGAGAACGGCGGCGATGGAGGGGTGAGCGAGTCCGTAGCCGATGCGGAGCCCAGCGAGGCCTTGGACTTTGGAGAAAGTGCGAAGGAGGACGAGGGGGCGGCCTTCTTGAATCCACTGGATTGAGGGGGGAGGTTCGGGGATGAATTCGTAGTAGGCTTCGTCGAGAATGAGGAGTGGGCCGTCGGGAAATTTTTGGACGAAGGCAGTGAGTTCGGCGTTGGGAATGCGGGTACCGGTGGGGTTATTTGGGGAAGCGAGGAAGACGAGGCGGACATCGTTTTGCAAGCGGGCGGTAAAGCCGGCGAGATCGTGATGGAAATCGCGATCGGGGACTTCTTCGAAGGGAACATGGAAGAGTCGAGCCATGAGGCCATAGACGGCGAAGGCGTAGGCGGAGGCGAGAACGCGGCCTTGGCCTGGCTGGGTGTAGGCGTGGTAGCAGAATTCGATGACTTCGTTGGAGCCGCAACCGAGGACTACGTGGTCGGGGGTTAGGCCGTGGGTTTTGGCGATGGCTTGGCGGAGGTCGAGTCCTCCGCCGTCGGGGTAGAGGTGGGTATAATCGAGAGAATCGCGAATGGCTTGGACGGCGAGGGGTGAGGGGCCGAGGGGATTTTCGTTGGAGGCGAGTTTGATGATTTGGGAGGGGGAGAGGCCGTGTTCGCGGGCGACATCGGCGATGGGCCGGCCTGGCTCGTAGGGTCGGAGGTTGGCGACGTAGGGATTGGGGGTGGGGGGCATGGGGAGAGTTGGGGGTGGGGGTTAGGGGTGGAGG
>JBGSBI010000002.1:0-154810 GCA_041730685.1 Aliarcobacter sp. | reverse complement strand
CCGATGGAAAAAGACATGACGCGCGTCATAAAGATCAACAAGTCTATTGGAGTTGCCGCAAAAATTCCTAACCCGTGAGGTGCTTTTCCTGGCGGCACCAGTCTGCGCTCTAGGCGGAGCGCTAAGATCGATTGAAAAATCATCACATTTTGCCCTTTTGGCTGATCTAATAGGTGGGCGTTCCATGGCCATTTTACCGATTAAATGCACGAAGAATTCCTCCCAGCCGCAATCCTGCGGTAAAAAATTTCCTATGACTGTGAATTCCCCCTTTTTTCCGGATTTTCGCGTGCGGCTGACGCTACTTGTAATCAACGCCCTCGCTTCACTGATGTTAGTCATACCAGCCGTGCTCTTGGCTGCTGAACCGGCGAATCAGCCGGCCAAGCCGAACATTCTGATCATCCTAGTTGACGACATGGGCTATTCTGATCTCGGCTGTTACGGGAGCGAGATCAAGACGCCCAACATCGACCGACTCGCCACCAACGGATTGAAATTTAGCCAGATGTATAACACGGCGAAGTGCTTTCCCTCGCGCGCGAGTTTGCTCACGGGGGTCTATTTTCAGAACACGGACAAGGATTTCAAAAACACTGCGACGTTGGGGGAGGTACTCCGTCCAGCTGGTTACACCACGCTTTGGTCGGGCAAGCAGCATGCTCAATTCAATCCAGTGACGAGGGGTTTTGATCGCTACTTTGGAATGATCGGTGGTGCGGAGAATCACTTTATGCCCAAACAAGACAAGCCCAAGGGCTGGGCGCTCGATGGGGAGAAAGCCGCCACGAAGGATTCTGGATTCTACAGCACCGACGCCTACACGGATAAGGCCCTTAAATGGCTCGATGAATACGAGAAAGTGGACAAGCCGTTTTTGCTCTACGTTGCGTATACCGCACCCCACTGGCCTCTGCAGGCTTGGCCCGAGGATATCGCAAAACATAAGGGTGCCTATGATGCCGGCTATGAGGCGGTGAGGAATGCCCGCTACGAACGCCAGATTCAGCTTGGTTTGGTTGACCCCAAGACCACCCCCTTGTCGGCCTTTGAACAGGAGAAGAAGGCCGCCAAGAAGTGGAATGAGCTGTCTCCAGCTGAGCAAAAGACGCAAGCCGCGTTGATGGAGATCTATGCTGCGATGGTTGATCGAGTGGACCAAAACGTCGGGCGTCTGGTCCAACACCTGAAAGAGCAGGGGAAACTGGATAATACTTTAATCATGTTTATGGCGGACAATGGTGGGTGTGCAGAAAATCCTAAGAAGGAAGACGCCGATCCGAATGCCTCGATGGGAAGTGCGGAGAGCTTTCTTAGCTACGGTTCGGGTTGGGCTACGGTAAGCGACACACCTCTTCGCAAGTGGAAACAGGATTCATTTGAGGGCGGGATCAGCACTCCGCTGGTGGTTCACTGGCCTGCGGGTATCAAGCCCCAGACAAGTTGGAACCGCGAGCCGACCCACCTGGTCGATATCATGCCCACCGTGCTCTCGGTGACTGGAACAACCTATCCCGGTGAATCGAAGCAAACCAAGGTGTCGCCCATGAACGGCGTAAGCCTGGTGCCAGCTTTTAAAGGTGAGGGGATCGGACGAATAAACCCGTTATTCTTTCAGTTCGGCAAGGGCTCCGCAATTCGTGATGGACGGTGGAAGCTCGTGCGCAACAGCCCAATTTGGGAACTTTACGACATGGCCGCTGATCGCTCGGAGACCACTGAGCTGGCAGTGCAACACCCCGATGTTGCTCAGAGGTTGAGTGCCCAGTGGCTGGCCTGGTGGAAGGATTCAACGGGGAGCGATTGGGCTGGGAAACCGGAAAAGGCCGATAAGGACAAGAGATCCGACAAGCCCGAAAAGGGAAAAAAGAAGAAGGCGGATCCCTCTGACGAAGTAGAAGAGTGACTTCGTTCGCTTGCCATCTATTTTGAGAAAACAACAGTCATGAAAGGTTTTTCCCAGATACTGCTTTTAGTTGCGCTAATGCTGGTTTCTCGGCCCGTTCTCTCTGCCGCTGAACCCGCCAAGTTACCAGCCAAGCCCAATATCCTTTTCGCCGTTGCGGACGATTGGTCGTTCGGGCATGCCGGGGCCTACGGTTGCAAATGGATCAAGACTCCCGCGATGGATCGCGTGGCTCGCGACGGGATCCTCTTTAATCAGGCTTATACGCCTAACGCAAAATGCTCGCCCTCGAGGGCGTGTATCATCACGGGGCGCAACCCATGGCAGCTGAAGGAGGCGGGCAACCACTGGTCGATTTTTCCACCGGAGTTCAAATCCTACCAAGAAGCTTTGGGCGAGCAGGGTTACTTTGTCGGAATGACCGGTAAGGGTTGGGGGCCGGGGATTGCCAAGAATGCTGCAGGCCAGAACCGCGAGATGGCGGGGAAGCCTTTCGAGGAGAGGAAGTTTACCTCCAAGATCACGAAGGGAATATCGCGGACCGATTATGCAGGGAATTTCAATGACTTTCTGGATGCTGCACCCAAGGGTCAGCCCTGGTCATTCTGGTATGGAGGTCATGAGCCCCACCGCGGTTACGAATATGGTTCCGGCGTGGCCATGGGCGGAAAGAAGATCTCCGACATTGATCGTGTGCCGTCTTGCTGGCCGGACACCGAGGAAGTACGCAACGACATACTCGATTACGCGTTCGAGGTGGAAAATTTCGACGTCCACTTGGGGCGGATGCTGGCCGAGTTGGAGAAGCGGGGCGAACTCCAGAACACGATCGTGGTGGTGACCTCCGACAACGGCATGCCGTTTCCGCACTGCAAAGGTTATGCCTACAACGACTCGAACCACCTGCCACTGGCCATCATGTGGCCGCAGGGCATCGCCAAGTCGGGTAGGGTGGTGGATGACTATGTGAGCTTCATTGATTTCGCTCCTACATTCCTCGATGTCGCTGGCATGGAGCAGAGTAAGACCGGTATGGCCCCGATCACGGGCAGAAGTCTCACGGAAATATTTAAATCGGATCAATCTGGACGCATTATTCCGGAGCGTGATCACGTCCTTCTCGCCAAAGAGCGTAACGATGTTGGGCGACCTAATGACGAAGGCTATCCAATCCGTGCCATCGTGAAGGAAGGAATGCTGTATCTGCACAACTTCGAAACGAGTCGCGATCCCGCGGGAGTTCCTGAGACCGGCTACAAGGACACCGACGACAGCCCAACCAAGACGGCGGTGCTTGCCACGGAAAAGAAGCCTGACCTCAAACACCTCTTTGAGGCCTCATTCGGAAAGCTACCTGCTGATCAGTTGTTTGATCTGCGACGCGATCCGGATTGTATGACGAATCTGGTCGCGACAGTGTCGTTTGCTGGCTTGCAGAAGCAGCTCTTTGACGAACTCAAGCAGCAGGGGGATCCGCGCATGTTGGGCAACGGACACATTTACGACGAATACCCCTACGGCTTTGCCGACAAGCGCAACTTTTATGAGCGCACCATTCGCGGCGAAAAAATCGAAGCGACCAAAGAAGAATAACACTCAACAAAACGAAAAGAATGAATATGAAATGTATTAATAAACACTGGTTGCTCTTGGCCGCAATTCTCGGATTACTGCCCGCCACATCACCCGCCACTGATTCGTCGACGCAGGCGGTTAAGAAACCAAACATCGTCTTTATCCTAGCGGATGACGCCGGAATCGGAGATTTCTCGACCTATGGCTGCAAATATGGCGTCACGCCCAACATTGATCGTCTTGCGGCAGAGGGCATGAAGTTGACGCGTGCCTACAGTGGAAGCGCCGTCTGTGCTCCTTCACGCTGCGTTCTGATGACCGGGCAGCATACAGGGCACGTGTTGCGTCGTGCCAACGGAAGTAAGGATGGCCTTCTCTCACTTCCAGCCACTCAGGCAACCGTGGCCCGATTGCTGCACGATGCCGGTTACGCGACCGGGGGTTTTGGTAAATGGGGGTTGGGCAACCCTGGCACGACCGGGGTGCCGGAGAACGAGGGGTTTGACCTGTTCTTTGGATACTACGACCAAAAACACGCGCATGACTATTATACCGACTACCTCGTTCGCAACAGCGTGAATGTGCCGTATCAACAATCCGGCAAGCACACGTGGGAGGATTATTCTCATACCCGCATCGCAGATGAGACGCTCAAGTTCATCGAGAAAAACAAAGACCGTCCCTTTTTCTGCTATGCCGCGTGGACACCGCCGCACGACGAATGGGTCATACCGGATAACGCGCCATTCTCAAATAAAACCTGGCCAGAGGAGATCAAGAATTACGCCGCGATGGTTGCACTTGTGGATAAGGACGTCGGTCGGGTGATGCAAAAACTGAAAGACCTCGGCATCGCTGATAACACACTTGTCATCTTCAGCTCGGATAACGGCGCCAACGATGAATGCATTGCGCAACTCGACAGCACCGGTGGATTGCGTGGTTACAAGCGGATGCTTTACGAAGGGGGCATCCGTGCGCCCTTCATCGCCCGGTGGCCGGGTAAGATTCAGCCGGGATCGACCAGCGACCTTCTGACCACGTTCGCGGATTTTATGCCGACGGTGGCAGATGTCATCGGTGGAGCCGCGCCCTCCGAAACGGACGGCATATCCATTTTGCCAACTTTGCTCGGCCAGAAACAAACGAAGTTTCACGATTCGCTCTATTTCGAGATCTACGAGCCTTATTTCCAGCAATCGGTACGTTTGGGTGACTGGAAGGGGTACCGTCTGGGCACGAAAGCGCCGCTCGAACTGTACGACTTGAAAGCTGACCCAACGGAGAAGCAAAATCTTGCCTCTGCCCAACCGGACATTGTTCAAAAGATTGAAGCTATCATGGCTTCTGAACACACGCCTTCGCCGCATTACGACGCGCCGGAACAATCCCAGAAGGGCAATAAAAAGCCTGGCGGTAAAAAGAAGGTAAAATCTGTTTCCGAAATGTTGAATGAGGAAAATTTAAATCCCGAGAGCGGCAAGAAGTAGGGATTTAGTGATTCGTTCCATCACTCACTGGTTAGTTGCACTGCTGCTGTTGCCGCTGGTTGGATTCTCTGGTGCCGAGCCAGAGAAGCCACGGAGTAAGCCCAACATAATAATCATTCTTGCAGACGACCTTGGCTCGGGCGATCTGAGTTGTGCCGGTGCAACAAAAATCAAGACGCCGAACATTGACCGGTTGGCTGCCGAAGGCGTTCGTTTCACTCAGGGATATGCGCCGTCGGCAACTTGCACGCCGTCCCGCTTCTCGTTGTTAACCGGCGAATACGCCTGGCGCCAGTCCGCCAAGAAGAACACGATCCTCGATGGTGACGCACCGCTCTGTATTGAACCAGGCCGGCTTACTCTTCCTGCTATGTTGCGCCGGGCAGGTTACCAGACTGGGATTGTCGGTAAATGGCACCTTGGTCTCGGCGATGGCAAGACTCGGGTAAATTTTAATGGCGAAGTGAACCCCGGACCGCTCGAGATTGGATTCGATTACTGCCATATCATTCCTGCCACGGTGGATCGCGTGCCGAGTGTTTGGATTGAAAATCACAAGGTAGTGGGGCTCGATCCTGCAGACCCGATCGAGGTTAGCTACGTAAAGAACATAGGAGACGCGCCGACTGGTCTTGAGCGCCCCGACCTGCTGATCAGATTTGGTGCGGATGAGCAACACTCCTGCATGATTATCAATGGCATCAGCCGAATCGGTTATATGAAAGGTGGTAAGAAGGCACGGTTCAAAGACGAGGAGCTTGCCAGCACCGTCGTCGCTAAATCTGTGGAGTTTATTGAAAAGCACAAGGAGGCACCGTTTTTTCTTGAGGTTGGCCTATTTGAACCGCACGTCCCCCGCGTGGCGGAATCTCCATTTGTTGGCACGAGTGACACCGGCGTACGCGGTGACGTCATTCAACAAGTGGATTGGCAGGTCGGAGAAATCATGAAGACGCTGGATCGCCTCCATCTTGCCGACAACACGATCGTTATTTTCTCCAGCGATAACGGAGCGATTCTCTTTGACGGTTATTACGACCGTTCAGAAGAGGATTTGCATGGCCACAAACCGAACGGTGGCCTTCGCGGATGGAAGTATCTCACCTTTGAGGGTGGTTGCCGCGTTCCGCTCATCACCCGCTGGCCGGAACAGATCAAGCCAAGGGTAAGCGAACAACTGTTCAGCCTTGTCGATGTGTATGCCACGCTGGCGAAGATTGTCGGTCAAGAGGTTCCTACGGATACGGCTCCAGACAGTTTGGATATGTCCAAGGTGCTCCTTGGTAAGACAACAAAAAATATCCGTGATTCTACAGTTTTGCACGGAATTGGTGGACTTGCTCTGCGGCAGGGTGACTGGAAATACATCCCTGCTACCGAGAAGATTAAACCGGGAGGCATGGGCAGTGGCGCGAACGCAGCCGACCCGCGTTTTGCAGCTGCGAATATTCCAGAGCCCTTGCTCTTTAATCTCGCCACCGACCCGAACGAGACAAAAAACGTCATCACGTCGCATCCCAAGAAAGCCGCTGAATTAGAAAAAGAACTAAAGGCCATTATTGCTAAAGGAGAAGTAATGAAACGGCCCGAGCCCAAGCAGTAGACCGCGCCGACCTACGATCATGAAATTCAGACCCCCTAAGCTCGCTGACTTCGCTGGAATACTTACTCTCAGCCCGATCGAGATCCATCGTGGGGGAGGGGGAGAAGACAAAAAAAAGAAATCAGAGAAATTAGATCCTGCGGGAGAAAGGGAGTGACTTTTCCGTCAGAAATCTTTGTGGAAAAAACGGTTACTTCAAAACTGCGTGTAAAAAAACTATCAGAGTTCTTCGGAATATGTTTTACTATGAAGAGTGGCTTTTAACATTCTTTTCATCTCTGTTAAAAATAAGACCAGAAACCAAAAACCCTAAAGGAACAATAACCTATGGAACCCATCAAACTCCTGACGATTGATTATACAATCCTCATCGCATACGTCGCTTTTGTCATCGGAATCGGATGGGCGCTCTCGCGATACATGAAAACCTCCGCGGATTTCCTTACTTCCGCCCGGTCGATTCCGACCTGGGTGACCGGGCTAGCCTTTATTTCGGCCAATCTCGGTGCTCTGGAGCTTGTCGGTATGGCAGCCAGCGGAGCGAAATATGGCATTAGCACGGCGCACTTTTACTGGCTGGGCGCGATTCCCGCTATGATCTTTCTCGCGGTGTTCATGATGCCGTTCTATTACGGTTCCAAGGCGAGGTCTGTGCCGGAATATCTAAAGATGCGGTTCGATGAGCGGGTCCGTGCGTTGAACTCCGTCGCCTTCGCAGTCATGACCATTTTTGCTTCCGGCATCTCGATGAACGCGCTGGCCAAACTCCTCAACCAGCTGCTGGGTTGGAACTATGATCTCGCGCTCTGGATCTGTTCGGGCGTCGTGCTGATGTATGTTCTGAAGGGAGGATTGACCTCGGCGATCTACACCGAAGTCCTCCAGTTCTTTATGATCGTCCTTGGCTTTGCGCCGGTGGTTTATCTTGGACTCAAAGATGTCGGTGGCTGGGGTGCGATGAACCATTCGCTGCAGGGCGTGGCCGTCGAAACGGTGGCTTCGAAAGGCACGGAATACGCTGCCAATGCGTGGACAAGCGCCTGGCAGCCACTACTGGCTGGGCCAGCGCACAACCCGATGGGGGTGGATCTCTTCGCCATGGTCTTCGGCCTCGGCTTCGTCTTGAGCTTCGGCTACTGGTGCACCAACTTCCTGGTCGTTCAACGGGCGATGGCCGCCAAAAATATGGCTGCGGCACGTAACACTCCGCTCATTGCCGCGGTGCCGAAACTTTTATTCCCTTTCCTCGTCATCGTTCCCGGTATGATCGCCGTGGCGCTGACTGCGATGCCTTCCAAGGATTACCGAATCCCGCCGCCGGTCATCTCGCAGGAAAATTACACCAAGGCGATTGCCGCGGTAAGAAGTTCTAACCCGACTGTTTCGGAAGCGGGCGTCGCGGCCGTCGAGTCTGCTCTTGGTGAAAAGGTTGACTCGAAAAAACTGAGCACTCTGATTGCTGACAACGCGAAAAGGGAACTGACGGACACACAGATCAAGACTGGCATCTACAACAGCATCTCCGCCTACGACTATGACGGCGTCATTCTTTCGCTCGTTAAAAAATACTGCCCGCCCGGCCTACTCGGCCTAGCGCTCACCGCCTTGCTAGCATCCTTCATGTCCGGCATGGCGGGTAATGTGACGGCGTTCAATACGGTATTCACCTACGATCTTTACCAAGCTTACTTTGTGAAAAACCAGACTGATAAGCACTATTTTTGGGCCGGCAAGGTGGTGACCGTCGCGGGCATCATTCTAAGCATTGCGGCGGCATACTTCGCGTCCATGTATAATAACGCGATGGATATCATCCAGCTCGTGTTCGGCTTCGTTAACGCCCCGCTCTTCGCGACGTTCCTCTTGGGTATGTTCTGGAAGCGAACCACGGGCACGGGGGCATTTCTGGGCTTGTTTCTCGGTATCTGCGGTTCGGCCCTGTTCCATGCCTTGACCATCACGACGGGTAACTTGCCTGGGGTCAAAGGCGGTTACCTCGGTGTCTTGCATGTCTTCCCGAGTGAGATGGCGCAAAACTTCTGGCTCGCGTCATTCGCCTTTATCGTTTGCTTTGCGTTGACCGTAGCGATCTCGTTTGCCACCAAATCCCAGAAGACGGACGAGGACCTGAAGGGGTTGGTCTATTCTCTCACGCCGAAAATCAAGCCTGGCGACGTGCCATTCTACCTGCAGCCAGGTGTTATTGGGGTGGTTCTACTGATCGCTTGTTTGATCATGAACTTCATCTTCTGGTAAACCAAACAATCCAACCAAAAGGAAATTAACTCTATGGGACTCGATATCCGCTGGCCGATTGGCTCTATGTTCACCCTGATCGGAGTGCTGCTGACGGGCTACGGCGTATTTAAAGCCGCCGATTCCGTCTCACTGGGCATTAACATTAATATGATCTGGGGCATTGTGCTCCTCGTGTTTGGCTCCTTGATGCTGCTCGGGGCGATTCGCGGCAAGAATGATAAACCATAATTGTCCACCTGGTGTCGGCGTGATCAGTCGATGCCGGTCGTTTGGCCGAATCCTTCGCACATGAAAGCAACCGTCACCAAGAAACTGTTCGGGCGAGCCCGCGCCGGAAGACGTGTCGATCTGTTCACGCTGACCAACGCGCAGGGTCTCTGCGCCAAAATCACTAACTACGGCACGATCATCACCGAACTGCGGGTTCCTGACCGGGAGGGCCGCCTCGGCAACATCGTGCTTGGGTTCGATAATCTCCGGCAATACCTTGGCGGTAATCCCAGCTATTTGGGCTGCACGGTCGGTCGGGTGGCGAATCGCACAGCTAAAGGCCGTTTTCAACTCGACGGAAAGAAGTACAAATTGGCCGTCAACAACGGTCCGCACCATCTCCACGGTGGCGCCAAAGGCTTCGACAAGGCTGTGTGGTCGGCCGAGATTGTGAACGGCAGGGAAGCCGCGGTGGCCTTCACTTACCTGAGTCGGGACGGGGAGGAGGGGTATCCAGGGAATCTTGACGTCACCGTGTTGATGACGCTTACCAATGGCGACGAGCTACGGATTGACTACACCGCCACCACCGACCGCGCTACCCCGGTCAATCTGACCAACCATAGTTATTTCAACCTCGCTGGCGGAGGTAACGTTCTTGACCACGAGCTGAAGGTCGCTGCGAAAGCTTACATCCCAGTGGACGCCACCTCGATTCCCACTGGCAAGCAGGTGCCGGTGGCTGGCACTGCGTTCGACTTTACCAAGAGAAAACCTATCGGCCGAGACTTCGCTCGGCTGACCGGCAAGCCCATTGGCTATGATCACAATTTCGTCCTCAATGGCCGCGGGCAACGACTCGCGGCTTGCGCCACGGTCTACGATAGGACTTCCGGACGGGTGATGGAGGTAAGGACCACCGAGCCTGGCGTGCAGGTCTATACAGGCAATTGGTTGGATGGAACGCAGTGCGGCCACAGCGGCATCTACTATACTCAGCACGGCGGCCTTTGTCTTGAGACCCAGCATTTTCCTGACTCCCTCCATCACCCGAGGTTTCCCTCCATCATTCTTCGTCCCGGACAAACCTTCACCACAACCACGACTTACAAATTTTCCGCCCGCTGAAAAAACTTATGAAAAAACTCCAAGACCTCGCGTCCTTAGTCGCCACCGAATTTCAAAAAATCTACGGCCGTCCGCCTCGTTGGATCGCTGCTGCTCCGGGCCGGGTTAACGTCATTGGCGAGCACACCGATTACAACGACGGCTTTGTCCTGCCGATGGCTATCGAGTTTTATAGCGTAATGGCTGCAGATCGACCGACAGATGGTCGGGAGGTCATGACACTGCGCAGCACCTTAGAGGCTGAGGTGGCGACGATTGATCTTTCCCAGCCCGTCGTACCAAGTGCGCCTAAATGGGGAAATTACCCTCGTGGCGTCGTCGCCGGATTTCAGGCGCGTGGCATCCAACCAGGGGGCCTCGATGTTCTCTTGCATTCCACCGTGCCGCTTGGCAGCGGCTTGAGCAGTAGCGCCGCTCTCGAGGTCTGCACCGCGACCCTGCTCGAAGCGGTCACTGGCACGACTCTTGATCCCGTCGAGAAGGCGTTGCTCTGCCAGAAGGCCGAGCACGACTTCGCGGGGGTCCCCTGTGGTATCATGGACCAGTTCATTTCCGCATTGGGACGCGAAGGCCACCTGCTCCTGCTGGATTGCCGCACGCGGAAAACCGAGATCGTGCCTTTGCAGGACCCGTCCGTCGCGCTGCTCATTATCAATACCAACGTGAAGCACGAACTGAGCGGCGGCGAATACGCCGAGCGCCGGGCACAATGCGAGGAAGCGGTAATGAACCTCGGCGTGGAATCACTCCGCGATGTGACCGTCGAGCAACTCGAAAAGGGAAAAAGTAAAATGAGTGAGCTGGTCTACCGGCGGGCCCGGCACGTCATAGGTGAAATCAGCCGCACGGTCCGTGCGGCTGGATGTGTGCGACAATCCGATTGGCCCGCCGTGGGTCGGTTGATGCATGCGAGTCATGTAGCCCTGAGGGATGACTACGAAGTCAGCTGCCCGGAACTCGATGCGGTTGTCGAGATTGCCGAGGCGATCGGCGAGCAGGGGGGCGTCTATGGCTGCCGCATGACCGGCGGAGGCTTCGGTGGTTGCTGCGTGGCGCTGGTTAAAGCCAGTTCCGTAGATAGCATCACAAAAAAAATTGCTGCTGACTACAAAGGCAGAACCGGCATCGCCGCCACAATCTTCGCCTCGCGCCCCGCATCCGGCGCAACGGTTCTCAAGGGGTGAGTCCTATTAACTGCGCTCAATTTGAGCGCCAAGCGATTTTAGGCGCTCCTCGATTCGGCTAAAGCCACGATCGATCTGGGTGATGTTACGGATTTCTGATTCTCCCTCTGCACAAAGTGCGGCGATGAGGAGCGCCATTCCTGCGCGAATATCCGGGCTTGCGAGTTTGGCCCCGCGTAGTTTGTCAGAGCCAAGGACGACGGCACGATGAGGATCGCAAAGGATGATTCGTGCCCCCATTTCCAGAAGACCGTCGACAAAAAAGAGGCGGGATTCGAAAAGTTTTTCGTGAATCAGAACCGTGCCTTTGCACTGGGTGGCGGTGACGAGCGCAACGGAGGTCATGTCAGCGGGGAAGCCAGGCCATGGGGCATCGGCGATGTGTGGAACCGCGCCGCCGAACTCTTTTTCCACTTCGAGTTTCTGATTCTTGGCGATGAGAATATCCTGTCCCTGAATATCTGTATGAATTCCGAGTCTGGCGAAAGTTTGTAAAATCATCCGCATATGATGTGGAGCTGCATTTTTGATCTTTAAAGCACCCCCTGTGACAGCAGCCAAAGCAAGGAAAGAACCGGCTTCGAGGTAGTCGGGACCGATCCGATGAGTGGCGCCCTTCAGGGATTTCACCCCTTCGATCGTTAGAGTATTGGTTCCGATTCCCGTGATTTGAGCACCCATCGCATTGAGCAGATTTGCTAGGGCTTGGACATGTGGTTCGCTGGCCGCATTGTGGATGATGGTCGTTCCTTCAGCGAGGGACGCAGCACAAAGACCGTTTTCGGTGGCGGTGACGGAGGCTTCGTCCAAAAGAATGTCTGTTCCACGCAGTTTCTTGGCTTTGATCTGAAGACCGTCCCTGTTGTCGTTAATCGTAGCTCCTAGAGCCGAGAAGATTTGTAGGTGTGTGTCGAGGCGCCGCCGTCCGATTCGATCGCCACCAGGGCGTGGCAGAGTAACTTCTCCTGTTCGGGCGAGGAGGGGGCCTGCCAAAGTGACCGAGCCACGCAGGCGGGAACCAAGTTCAGAATTGATCGTCGATTTGGGACCTTCCTTGGCCTGAAGAGTCAGGGTGCGGCGTGTAGAGCAGGCGTCGGACTCTGATGTGGATAGGCCGAGATCGTTAAGGATTTTTTCCATCAGTCGAACATCTTCGATCTGTGGAATGTTCTGTAGGATGACGGGTTGACCGGTTAGGCAGGCGGCGGCCATTAGGGGCATGGCTTCGTTCTTGTTGCCTTGGGGTTCAATTTCGCCGCGGATAGGGTTGCCTCCTCGAACCATGAAGTGACCATTGGATGTTTCGGACATACCGCAAAATGCCCCGATGCACGCTGAAGAGCAATCCCGCGTGCGTGTATTTTTTACGGTTCAATCTTGTAAGGGATGCTCTAGGCTGCTTGTGAAGCAGTTATGAACTCCTCACCCTCGATCCGATGGATGGACCGCTATATCGGGTCCTTCGCGTGCCTGATTTTATCCATTTTAGGACGTTTATCCTTTAAGAAGGCGAAGCGGGGCCCTTTCAAAAATATCCTCCTGATTGAACTCTTTGAAATGGGTGCCTCAATCATGACGAGTCCATCGATCCGGTTTATTCGGACCCAATTTCCGGAAGCGAAGATTTATGTTCTTACAACCCAAAGCATCCGTTCTTCGTGGTTAAAAATTAGTGAACTGGACCCTAATAGGGTATTGGCCTTGAAGGAAGACGGAATTTTTTCTTTCCTCTTCTCGTATCTTCAGGTTCTCCGAACTCTCAACCGGATTCAAATGGATGCGGTTATTGATTTTGAACTCTTTTTCAGAATTACAGCCATCTTCAGCTTTTTTATTAAGGCAGGTAAAAAGGGTGGGTTTTTGCGATATCACCTTGAGGGACTGTATCGGGGATCGGTCTACAATTCCGGATGTCATTTCAATCAAAACACGCACATCGCTAAAAACTTCCTGGCACTAACAAAAACCGTTTTGGGGGATTTGGACGATTTTCCTCAATATAAAAACAACTTGGCTATGGAGGAGCTTGTTTTGGCCCCCTACCGATCTCAAGGGGATGCCTTGGCTAACTTGAAAAAGAAAATTCCTGGTTTCATGTCGGGTCCGTATCTTTTGGTCGCGCCTGATGTGGGGCCAAATCTATCGGTCCGGAATTATCCGCTGGATCGGTTATCTGGGGTTCTTAAGGAAATTCTTGAAGAATATCCTCAGTATCGAATCGGGATGATTGGGACGAAGGAGAATATCCTAAATTGTGAAAAGCTGGCAGAACTCGTTCAGAGCGATCGATTGGCTTCGTTGGCGGGCCGCACGACGATGGACGAACTTTTTGAGTTGCTCCTTGGGGCAAAGCTTTTGATCAGCAACGATAACGGGCCGGTTCATTTTGCGGCCTTGACGGATACGCCAACCTTGGCTCTTTTTAGTACGGATTCACCATTCGTCTACGGATCCCTAGGAAAGTGCCTTATCCTTTATAGCTTCTACCAATGCAGTCCGTGCATCATGGCTTATAACCACAAGCGTTCGGACTGTTCGGATAATAAATGCCTACAGGCTATTCCAGTATCGACCGTTTCGTCTTTCGCTTTACGAATTCTGCGTAATGATCCGGCAATCCGATATCAAACCATCAATAATACGACCCCTTATCTTTACTAAGGATTGGGTTGTTTTAGGGTTCGAACTCAAGGGTAAAAAAGGTAAAATAAACAGTTTATGAAAGTTCAGATGCTAGATTTGGCGGCCGAGCATGCTCCTTACCGGGGAGAGTTGCAGGCTGCCTTTGAAAGAGTCTTGGATAGCGGAAGATTCGTTTTGGGGCCTGAAGTGGAGACTTTTGAGCGCGAGATTGCGGCATGGATTGGGGTGCCTCACGCCATCGGTGTTTCAAATGGATCAGATGCCTTGTTGTTGGCTCTGCAAGCGGTCGGAGTGGGGCCAGGGGATGAAGTCATTTGTCCGACCTATACATTTTTTGCCACGGCTGGGGCGGTGGCTCGCTTGGGTGGCAAGCCGGTCTTTGTGGATAGTGCTGAGTGCTGTTATAACCTGCGAGCGGATCAGGTAGCGGCCAAGATCGGACCGAAAACAAAGGCCATTATTGTCGTTCATCTATTTGGTCAGTGTGCCGATATGGATCCAATTTCGGCCGCAGCTAAAAAACATGGTATTCCAGTGATTGAGGACGCAGCACAGGCGTTGGGGGCAAAGGACAAGGGGCGACAGGCGGGCACCATGGGCACCTTGGGAACATTCTCTTTTTTTCCGACAAAGAATTTGGGGGCGCTAGGGGAGGGTGGGCTCGTGACAACAAGCGATGCTACTCTGGCTGAAAAGATACGGATGCTTCGGGTGCATGGGGCAAAGCAAAAGTATTTCCATGAGATGATTGGTGGGAACTTTCGGTTACACGAGCTACAGGCGGCTTTCTTGCGGGTGAAACTCAAGCATTTGGATTCAGCGCTGCAGAAGAGGCGAGAAAGCGCTCAAAAGTTAATGAAGTCACTCCAAGAGAGGTGGAGCGCAATCATGCCACTCGAATCGTGCGTATGCCAAGGAAAGGGGACGTTTGCCGAGCAGAAACCAGGAACGATTCTTCTGCCTTTTTCCTGCCATTCAGGCCAAGGCGAGCACACTTGGAACCAGTTTGTCATCCGGGTGACGGGGAAGGGTAAGCGGGATGCCCTAAGGGAAAAACTTGGTACTGAAGGCATCCAAACCGAGGTCTATTATCCCCGAGCGATGCATGAGCAGGATTGCTTTTCATCCCAGAGAAAGAAATTTCCCCTCGCAACTACGCTTTCGCAGGAAACGTTGGCATTACCCCTCTCCTTAGCCCCTTAAATGATTCCTTGGCAAAGGGTTTATTGATTGCCTACCCCAATCAGGTTTAGCATAGAAGAAATGAAGTGTGTAATTCTCGCTGGTGGCATGGGGAGTCGTATTGCGGAAGAGTCGCAGACGCGCCCCAAGCCTATGGTGGAGATAGGGGGCAAACCCCTCCTGTGGCATATCATGAAGATTTATTCGAGCCACGGGATTAGCGATTTTGTAATCTGCACTGGATACAAGGGGTATATGATCAAAGAGTACTTCGCGAACTACTTTCTTCATATGTCCGATGTGACCTTCGACATGCAAAAAAACAGCATGGAGGTCCATGAAAAGCATGCCGAACCCTGGCGGGTGACACTGATTGATACTGGTGAGGGAACGATGACGGGTGGGCGGCTGAAGCGCATAGCAGCCTATTTAAACAATGGGACATTCTGCATGACTTACGGCGATGGCCTCGGGAATGTGGATATCACGGAAGCGATTTCTGCCCACAAAAATTCGGGAAAGAAAGCCACGATCACCGCTGTCCGGCCTCCAGGGCGTTTCGGACTAATGGAAATCGAAGGTAATGTCGTTAAAAATTTTATTGAAAAGCCTGATGGCTATGGCGGTTGGATCAATGGTGGATATTTCGTTTTAGAGCCATCCGTGTTGGATCATATTTCGGGTGATGATACCTCGTGGGAGCAGGGTCCACTTCAGTCGCTTGCAGTAAAGGGACAACTCCATGCCTACCAGCACAAGGGATTCTGGCAGCCTATGGATACCCTGAGGGAAAAGCGCTTGTTGGAAGATATGTGGAACAATGGCAATCCTCCTTGGTTCTCGCGTTGAGTCAGTAATCGTATTCGTCATATGAAAGTTTTAGTCACTGGACACCAAGGCTATATCGGGCCCCATCTGGTTTCGCTGTTAATGGAAGCAGGACATCATGTCACGGGTGTGGATATCGGCTATTTCAAGGGATGTAATTGGGAGCCATTGCCGAAAGCTCACCGTGAGATCCTAGGGGATTTTCGTGAATTAGGGGCTTCGGATCTTCGGGGGTTTGAGTGCATTTGTCATTTAGCTGCGATTTCGAATGATCCGATGGGGGATCTTGATGAAACCCTTACCTACTCCACGAACCGCGACGGGTCGATCGCACTCGCTCTCAAAGCTAAGGAGGCAGGTGTTGGCAGATTCTTATTTTCGGGAAGTTGCTCTGTTTACGGGATGGGTGAGACTCTTGATCTTGATGAAAATGCGGCGTTTAATCCTGTTTCTGCATATGCTGTATCCAAAGTCGAGTCTGAGCGGGAAATCTCCAAATTGGCGGACGCGAAATTTTCTCCGTCTTTCTTAAGGAATGCTACTGCTTATGGGCACTCTCCCAATCTTCGAATAGACCTTGTCGCCAACAATCTACTTGCCTGCGCAATGGCAAGGGGAGACATCCGCATTATGAGTGACGGTTCTCCTTGGAGGCCTCTTGTTCATTGCCATGATATCGCTCGAGCCTTCGTTCTCTTTGCGCAAGCTCCCCAGAACAAAGTCCACAACTTGCCCGTCAACATTGGTGCAAATGAGCAGAATTATCAGGTGCGAGATATTGGGGGAGAGGTCTCTCGGTTGGTTCCGGAGGCTAAGATTGTTTACACTGGAGAAGTAGGTTCCGATCCTAGAAACTATCGCGTCAACTTCGACCGCCTATATGCCTTGTTTCCTAACTTTCGGCTCAAGTACAACCTCAACTCCGGATTGAAAGAATTGCTGGCCAGGTATCAGGAACACAGATTTTCCGTTACTGACTTCGAGGGGGACAAGTTTGTCAGGCTTCGAGCACTTAAAAAACTTCTATCATGAAATTTACTGAAACACCACTTCCCGGGGCCTTCGTCATAGAATTACAAAAACGAGAGGACGATCGTGGTTTCTTTGCTAGATTTTTCTGCAAGGAGGAACTTGCAGTTCACGGATTGAGCAATGAGATCGTTCAGGCCAACAACTCACTAAGCAGGGTTTCTGGAACTCTGCGAGGAATGCACTTTCAAAAATTCCCAAAAGGGGAGGATAAGATTGTCCGTTGCATCCGTGGCTCATTTCTTGATGTGATTATTGATTTACGCCCTGAATCAAAGTCCTTCATGCGCCATTTTTCAATCATGCTAAGCGCTGAGAATCGTGTATCCCTTTATGTTCCTAAAGGTTTTGCGCATGGCTTCATGACTATGGAGCCTGATACCGAAGCTTTCTACCTAGTTACCGAGAAGTACTCGCCCGAATGTGAGCGCGGGGTGAGATATAATGACCCGGCTTTTGGAATTCATTGGCCGATGGAACCTGTTGAAATATCTTCGAAAGATTGTTCTTATCCTGCATTCGATCCAAAAAACCATTCCCTTCTGTGAAGATTCTCTTAACCGGCGCCGCCTCCTTTACAGGGTTTTGGTTCGCCCGAAGACTTGCGGAATGCGGCCATGAACTCATCTGCCCGCTCCGGGGAGATGAAATTGGTTCTTCTTCAATTAGGCAGGATCGTTTGGCCAAGCTAAAAGGACAAGTTCAGATCATTCCAAATGCTCCCTTTGGATCGGAAAGGTTTCTCGGTCTGGCATCTGAGAGAAACTATGACTTGCTTTGTCATCATGGTGCCGAGGTCAGGAACTATCGGTCGGCGGACTTTGATGTGGTGGGGGCATTAAAATCAAACACGCTGAATCTGCCTCGGGTGATTGCTGCTATGAACGGAGTCCCGATCGTTGTTACAGGTTCTGTTTTTGAACAAGATGAGGGAGATGGTGGTGAATTTGTGGGAGCCTTTTCGCCTTATGGTCTCTCCAAGGGATTGACATGGCAGTATTTTCGGCATTTTTGTGAATCTTCTGGAGTGCGATTGGGGAAGTTTGTTATCCCGAATCCCTTTGGGCCTTTTGAGGAACCCCGCTTTACCGCATACATCATGAAGACATGGAAAGAGGGGAAAGTGGTCGAGGTAAAGACCCCAGACTATGTCAGAGATAACTTGCCCGTTGATCTCTTGTCGGATGCATACTGCTCATATGTTCGGCAAATAGCTTCAGATCAAGCCAACCCGAACCCAGTCGC
This sequence comes from Aliarcobacter sp., assembly GCA_041730685.1. Lineage (GTDB taxonomy): Bacteria > Verrucomicrobiota > Verrucomicrobiia > Methylacidiphilales > Verrucolacustridaceae > Verrucolacustris. The sequence goes on along the minus strand of JBGSBI010000002.1, from coordinate 136,528 downwards.
TTTTCACCCGAGTGGATACGTTGGCACGATGGGAGAGCTTGTTAAATTAGTTTCGAATGAAGTTCGGAAAAGAACAGATTGGGCCTGTGAGTTTACCTTAACTAGGCAAACAGATTTCCCAGAACCGCTAAAAAGGGTAAACCGTCAGTCGATATTGTCGGCATCTGGCAAATGGAATGAGTCAATCTTCTGGGATGAGTATGTAAAATATTACACTGAAAATCCATTGAGCAACTCTGAGTAGGCTAGATATCAGCCTATCCATGCCCACTTCTATGCCTCATAAAAAACGCGAAATACAACGGAAAGGTTTCTTTCATGGCCTCGCGCGATACCAAATCATTCATTATCTGGTCTCCAGGCTCGGGATTTACCAACTGGCAAATGCCCTTCTTGAGTGCTTTCCTGTAATCCGCAAACTGCCTTCCAATAAAGGCTTAATTAAGATTAATTCTGTTGCTGGCTGGGTTTTGATGGAAGAAATGTTTTCTGGTCAGGGGTATCTTAAGGCGATCTCGGGTCATGATATTCGGACATTCATTGATCTTGGATGTAATATCGGATGGCTTCCTTGCCTGCTTTATGAATTACAGGGAAGAAAGGAAATCTACGGTTTGATGTTTGATGCTGATCCGAGAGTGATTCCACATGCTCGATGGCATCTCGATGCGAACGATTTTACGAAATGCGAGGTGATTCATGGGGTTGTTGGGGTTCCTGATCAAGGCTCCGATGCTACTTTCTTCATAAACCCGGCAAGTACGCAGTCCTCGGCGAAGCCTTTCGGTAAAAGTCATCCATTTCCGATTAAGGGGGTCATTCAAGAAGTTCGAGTGCCGACTTTTGCTATTCAGAGTGAGTGGGAAAAAAGGTATGGGACAACACTTGTAGATCTTCTCAAGATTGATATTGAAGGTAGCGAATTCGACCTTCTTCGAGGCGAGATTAACTTTATTAAGAAGTCCGTGAAGGTCATCGTCTGTGAATGGCATAACTGGCATGTCTCTTTACAAGAAATCGAACAGTTTCTGATGCTCCATGGATTCTCTCAAGCCAGTGAAACTGAAAGTGATGGGAATGGCGGGCTACTTGTGTTTGTGAATCAGAATCTTCACATGGCAAAAAATCCCTAATACCTATGCAGGCAACTGTTTCCATCATTATTCCTGCCTACAACGCAGATGCTTATCTCGAGGAGACAATCCGCGGAGTCGTTGCACAGACTTTTCAGGATTGGGAACTTCTTGTAGTCAACAACGCTTCTACGGATTCTACGGGCGATATTCTGCACCGACTTACGGCGGAACTCTGCGATCCCAGAATCCGAATTCTGACAAACCCATGTACCTTATCGATGGCAGAAAACTGGAATATCGGATTGCAGCATGCCAAGGGAGAGTTCATTAAAATGATCTGCGCTGATGACATTCCCTCAGAGGACTGTCTTGAGCGCCAGGTGAGGGCACTGCGTGAACATCCGAGCGCTATTCTGACTTCTGGGGCCCGTCTCATCATTAACAGCAAAGGAAAAATACTTTTTTTGCGCAATGCTATACGGAAGAAAGGCGTCCACACAGGAACCTCGATGATTCGTCAATGTATTTTCGCAGGCACCAACATTATTGGAGACCCAGTCTGTGTCATGTGGCGAAGATCTGCGACGGACCAATTGGGCTTGTTTAATCCGAGTGTTGGCTACTGCACTGACATGGAGTACTGGTTGAGACTGCTTAGTATTGGCGACCTTTATTACGATACTGTGCCTGTTGGGTTTTATCGAATTCATAAAAATGCAGCCGCTGTAAGACTCGCCAACGTGGTTGCCTCTGATGTAGTTCATGCTGCAAAACTTCAGACCCAAAGAGGGAGCATTACTCTTTCTCGATTCGACTTCTTTTTAGTGTCGACTAAGGCAACTCTTTTGAGTTTCCTGAGGCAAATATGCTACAAGCATCTTGGATAAGAAATGATTAAATATATTCTAGTCAAAATAGAGTCTTCTATTAATCGAACTATTGTTATAGCCCTTGCTGACATTTTCTTTTTTATCTCATGGCGCACTCTTCGACTTCTTCCGGGATATCCTCGGTGTCCTATATGTGGTGCGCTTCTTGCTACAGTTTACCGTCCAGTCCTCAGCAGGCTACTAGCTGCCCAGTGGAATCTAAATAACGAATGGGCGAACTATTTCAATCGACGTGAAGGCGAAATCTGTATTTCCTGCGGTGGTTCTATTCGGGCGAGACAGATGGCAAGGACTCTTACTTTCTGGATAAACAAAAACTGCCAAACTGATTCTATCGATACTCATAATACAGGACTAAGATCGTTGCCTTTAAAGAATATTAGAAATCGCAGAAATAAACTCCTGTGGTGCTGTCCATAAGTTAATCTCTAAACTAAAGAACTTATCTTATTCTGAATATAATCCAAGCGATCCAGGAATACGACATGAAAATCTTCTTTCCCTTTCGTATTCTAGCGAATCCTTTGATATTGTTCTACATTCTGACACTCTTGAACAAGTCTTTGATATTGACCAAGCATTGGCTGAAATATGGAGGATTCTCAAGCTAGGCGGGGCATCAATATTCTCGATCCCTATAGTTCGTGACGGCCGCCCTTCTATTGCTCGTGTATCACTTCAGAATGGTGAACTGTTACATTGTAAACTTCCGAGTTATCACGGAGGTTCTTATCAAACTACTCGCCAATATCTGGTTTGTTATGAATTCGGAGAAGACTTTATTCTTCGTTTAAAGAGTCATGGATTTCATGTGACGATGATTGAGGACGCGGGAAATCCGATGGCGGTAACCTTTATAGCTGAAAAACCACGCCTTTAAAGCCTCTAAATAATTATCCATCATGGAGTTCTTGCCATCTAGTTTCTGTGTTGCATAGTTGGTTTCGGGTGAACTTTGTTAAAAAAATGCGCATATGAAATCGTATGAAGACAATGTTGAAATCGAGCTCTCGATTATCGCGCCATGCCTAAATGAAGAAAAACTAGTCTCCGAATTCCTGTTTAGGGCGAAGGATTCCGCCGAAAAAGTTACCGACCGATGGGAAATCATTATGGTGGATGACGGTTCTAGTGACAGCACATGGGATGCTATCCGAGAGCACCATCGGAAAAACGGAAGAATCAAGGGGCTGCGCCTCTCAAAAAATCACGGTCACCAGACCGCTTTGACAGCGGGACTCAAAGCCTCTACGGGAGCTCGGGTATTAGTCATTGATTCTGATTTGCAGGATCCTCCTGAACTCTTGGTGGAAATGAACCGTTTGATGAATGAGAGCGGGGCTGATGTTGTCCATGCGGTGCGGAAAACGAGAGAAGGGGAAACTTGGTTTAAACTTCTCACGGCCGCTGGTTTTTATTGGTTTCTCGGGTTTTTGTCGGATCTTCGCATTCCTAAAAACAGTGGTGATTTTAAACTGATCTCCCGACGGGTGGTGGATGTCATCAACCAAATGCCGGAGGGGCATCGGTACTTGCGAGGGATGATTTATTCTGTGGGGTTTCGGCAAGTCACTCTTGAATATGAGCGAAAGCCAAGGGCAAAAGGGAAGTCAAAGTTTGGTTTATTTCGGATGGTCCGATTCGCCTTGGATGGGATTACCAGCTTTTCGATGAAGCCACTGCGACTGGCCACCCTGGTCGGTTTTATTTCAGGGATTTTGGGACTGTTTTGGGCGATTTGGAGTGTGATCTCCTCTTGCCTCCTTGGTCAACCTTTCTCGAGCATTTCCATTTTCCTACCGCTTTTTCTTTTCTTTAGTGGGCTTCAACTGACAGTCGCCGGCATCATGGGAGAATATGTGGGTAGGATCTTTGAACAGGTGAAGAACAGACCTCTTTACATTATCGACGAGCAGGTTGGGGTGTGCCTCGATGCAACCGAAGTTCTTGATTCATGAAGTCATCCAAAGGAGTTTCGCCCCGAGACAAATCGGGTAGACGGCAAGTCGCATTCTTATGGGGTTTGATCGGTCTTTTTGTTTGCGTCGCGGCTATTGGCTGGTTGCCTCAACCCCCGTCCAATGAGGAGATGGGGGGAGATCTCGGAAGAGTTTCTGATTGGTTGTCTTCCGGGTTTGGAAGAAATGGCTTATGGTGGACTCCCGCTTATTTGATGGGACACAGTATGTCTGTCTTTGCTGTTGCTTTTATCAGCCAGCTATTCATGACAATATTTATTTTTCTTGGAAATCTATTCCATGCACCGTTGGTAGGTTTAAAAACTTATAATCTTTTGGTTCTCTTGCTTTCCGGTTGGGGAATGCATCGATGGATCAGTGATCAAACTCAGAACAGCAAGGCCGCCGCCATCGCTGCACTGATGTATGTGACAGGTCCCATGATTACTTTAAGAACATGCGTTCTTGAGCATTCAGGAATGGCAATGGCCTTTGTTTTTGTGCCTTGGATCTTTCGTGGGATTTTCATTCTCACCCAGCGTTCGAGTCCCAAGGAGGTTTTGATCCTAGGATTTTCCGCTGCCGGGCTTGCTTTAAGTTATACCAAAGTCGCTCTTTTAATGATTCCTTTGCTTCTGGTTTGGGCGGTTTTCAGTTTGACTTCTCTTCCTAAACGCATGGCTTCAACTGTTCTAGCGCAGTGGGCTTCTTCTTTTGGGGTCTCTATTCTTCTTTGCCTGCCTTTTCTAATTCCCTCGTTAAGGGATTTTCGAATGATGGCGGGATTTCTTTTGGAACCTTTGCAAGGGTGGCAGGAAAGCTACGCTTATCGATCCCCCTTGGCATGGATTGATCTTTGGCGTGTTTTTCTCTGGGGCTCATCCGATGCTATCTATCGCAATTCCCACCATTTTCATGTCGGACTTGTTCCTGTGTTTCTTTTAGGTTGGTGTGTATGGAGTTCGCGTCTTCAAGAATTCCGCAGGACCCAAGTAGGAAAATCCGCCTTAGCCTTGATCCTAGCCGGGTTTCTGCTTCTTTGGTTTTCCTCGGGACCGAAATCTATTCTTGGAGCCTTGGGTGCTTTTCTTTCTGTGGGGCAGGGAATGCGTGATTGGACCATTCCGCTGGCTCTGCTGATGTTTCTTTTTCAAGGGTATGTTTTTTGGAAAACAGTCTATGAAATTTTCAATCAAAGATCCCGCATTGCATGGATTCTTTTCTTAGGTTTTTTTCTGATACCGGGATTCGTGCTGATCCAGAAACTTCCGCTTTTTCAGGACATTAGGGGACCTGAGGCATTCTGGACAGTGGGGGGTTATTCGGCATGGATTGGCGGTTTAGGGCTTTTCTTGAGCGGAGCGGTTAAGGTGATCAGTCCTTTCCGCCAGGCCCTTATTCTTCTGGTGTTCTTGTCAGTCGACGTCCCTCCTGTTCTCAAAAACTATTTTACGCGGGGGCTTCCTCAGCCCCTTTTCGAATCCTATGAAAAACTTTGCGGAACGATTCAAAAAGCAGAACCTGGCAGAATCTTGCCGATTTCAGGCAGGTATTTTTATTTGACACTCCCTCAAAAAACGGGGTTACCGATCAGCACGGAAGCGGCCGGACGCCATTTTCAGTTAAAATGGATCCGGTATATGGAAAGTGCTGGCAACTCCAGCCAAGAAAATCTGCGCCGTTATCTGAATGTGGCTGGAGTTTCCTATATTTGGATCGATCGTCAGGATCCCGATACCCCGCTAACTCTACAACAGTATTTCCAGCAAAACTTCCCTCAGGTTTTTCAGGATGAGTTTTTCACCGTCCTGTTGAATCCAGAATCGCTCTACCCAGCCTTTTTGGCTAATCAGGGAGTCACAGTTTCTCCGGACTCTTATGAATCTGCGCAATCATTTCTGGAGTTGTCGCGACTGAACTTTATTGCGGTTGAATCCCAGTCCGTCCCTCCTGAAGATCTTCCTGTTCCTGCTGCGACCATGGGAAAGAATAATGGGGAGTATGAGCTTTCGCCCGAATTCCGTGACAGAAAAGGGGATCCTTTTGTAAGGATAAATTCTCAGGCTCCACGTCTCAATAATTACGGCAGCATGATGTTCTCAATCCCAGCCCGATCTTTCAGATCCTGGTTGGTGGTCTGTGAGGCCTTTCATCCTGACTGGAAGGCCTTTTGGAATGGACGCCCACTGGCTGTTTGTCGAGCTGTCGGTGGGCTTCTTTCTGTACCGTGCCCTCCTGATGCTGGAACGCTAAGCCTGGAATACCAACCTCCCCACTGGTATTCTATTTGTTATGTTTTCGGTGCGTCCATGTGGTTAACAGCATCGGTTCTTTTGGTATTCGGGTCGCGATTCGGTACCCGGTGGAAAGATTTTTGGATTGGTAAAGGATTTCGAATGGATGTGAAAGGCCCTTTATCATGAACGTAGATCAGTCCCTTGCCAGTCCCCGTCGGTGGTCTTGGCCCTTTGATCGTATCGATTGGGTAGCGGCTGGACTTGTTTGGCTTATTTCTCAAGTTACATATTTTTTTACCACGCAACCGAATGTTGGCTTGCTCGATTCCGGAGAGTTCCTGACTGCATCCGTTCATGTCGGCGTACCTCATCCGACAGGCTACCCGCTTTGGACGATTTTCTCTCATCTCTTCACCCTTTTCCCGATCGGCAACGGAGCTTGGGAGGTGAATCTTTTCTCGGGGTTTTGCACGGCGATTGCCGCAGGTTTGGTCTCTCTGATTCTTTGCAGCTCAATGCGTTGGTCTGGGGTAGGGGACCGCTTGGCCCAGATCTTGGCAGTGGGTTGGTCCGTGGCTTTGGCATTTAGTGTTTCGATGTGGTCTCAGGCCGTGATTGCAGAGGTGTATGGAACCCATGTGCTATGTGTGATGTTGCTTCTTTGGGTTATCTATCGATGGGTTAGGGATCCTTCATGGACGATGGGATTAGCATGGGCTGTGTTCTTTTTTGCATTAGGCATGACCAATCACCACCTGACAATCACTCTCAGCTCTCTTCCTGTTCTGGTTATGCTCCTTCGGCGTCGCGATTTTCTGGCAGAAGGGCTTCTTTATTTGAGTGGAACGGCGGCTCTGGTGTATCTCGGTTTTGGATATCTTTCGCAAGAACCCGCTTCATGGCATGCTTCTGTCCGCTTTCTGCTTTGTGTTTTTTCTGGTTTTGTTTTTTGGTTTTTGTGGAAACGCCAATTCCAGAATTGGAGGGTAGGGGTAGCAATCTTGGGCGCAGTTTTCTTAGGACTTTCCCCTTATATCTACATGCCATTGGCCTCTGCGACGAACCCTCCGATGAATTGGGGATTCGCCAGCACCAAGGAGGGGTTCTTTTATTCTTTTAATCGGAGCCAGTATGACGGGAAGTTATCCGATCAGCTTCTTAAAACAATCGGCCGCGCCATGGGATCGGCCCCGGTTGAAATGGTCAATCCTCCTGGTCCTAATCCTAATGCACCAGCACCAAACTCCTTTCGGGAAAACTTTTTAAAGTTCGCACAACTCTACTGGCGAAAGATAGTCGCCAACTTTTCCCCATTCGGAATTTTGGCCTTGGTTGGTACCGTGGCCGCATTGGGTTCAGTTTCCAAAGCGGTACGTGACTGGCTTGGTATTTGTGCCTTTGGATTGCTTCTTTCCGGCTTCCTCCAACCAGCCTTTGCCGAGGTTGGGGCAGACGAGGCGACTTGGCTACTCCAGATGCCTTACTTGGGTTACTCCTATGCGTTTTTTGTGTTGCTGGCAGGATTTGGATCGGGGTGGGCTATCCAACGTTTTTCTCAAAAGGAAAAGCTGGGATGGGCTGTAGCACTTCTCTTTGGTGCTGGGCTGGCTGGATTTTCATTTCGGCAGAATCTCAACTTTTGTAGCCAAAGGGAGCACTGGTTTGGTTGGATGTATGGTCGCGACATGCTTTCTGATTTACCCAAAGATAGCTTCGTTTTTGGGGGGACTGATCCAGGAAGGTTTGTGCCTACTTACATGATCTTATCGGAAAGCTTCGAGCCTAAGAAGTTCAAGAGGGATCAGAGTTTTGATCGACGAGATCTCTACATTATTACGCAGAACGCTTTGGCGGACGCATTTTATAATCAGTATATCCGAAATCACTATTCAACCGAGCGCCCGAGTGCCCGAGGCTGGGTCGACAAATGGCTAGGGCGCGACAAACATTTTCCGGTAGCGCCGCTAGTCTTGCCGCGGCAAGAGGACATTATGGCAATTTATCAGGGGGCCATCGAGCGCCGACAAAAAGATGCGGCGGCCCCTGATCCGAATTCTGATCCTACTGTCCTCAACTCAATGGTGGGAGAGTGGATCTGGCAGAGGAACAAAGATCAGCGGGCTTTCTTTGTGGAGGAGAGTTTTCCGATGGAGTGGTCGTATCCCAATGCAGTGCCCCATGGGCTTTGCTATGAGATCAAAAAGGACCCTGTGGCGAAATTAACCCCTGAGATGGTGAAGGTGGATATGCAGTACTGGCGGGAGTACATCGATCATCTAATGAAGACGCCTGGTTTTGAGGATGACATTGATGCTCAGCGTTCTTTTTCCAAGCTGCGGAATACAGGTGGCAATATTTATAAGTGGAGGAAGATGCCCGAAGCGGCGGAGCAGGCTTATCGTCAGGCTCTGGAGTTATGGCCTGGGAACACAGAGACGCTGAATAACTTCACCGATTTACTAATGTCTCAGGGTCGAGCTGCAGATTTGCGAGATTTATTGGCGAAAGCAGCAAAAGCAGATCCGAATAATGGAATGCTGACAATGCTTCTATCAAACTGTGAGCATCGAATACAGTTGAGGAGTGAAATAGCGAAATTGGAAGATCAGCGTGCGACGAATTCGAAGGACGTCGCTTTATACCAGCAGTTACTTGCTAAGGTTTCAGAGGAAGGGGACCGACCTCGAGCGGACTCTTTAATTCGGGAAGGTACATCACTTTTCCCGACAAATGTGGATGTGATGCGGGATGCGGTTAATTATTTCGCCATGCAAAACAGGGTGCCGCAGGCATTGGAATATGGCCGGAAGTTGGAAAGGCTTGCCCCTGAGGATGCTGAGGTAAAGTTGGGTTTAGCTAAGTTTTCCTTGGTTATGGGAAAGCGGGTGGAGTTTTATCAACTACTGAAAGATGCGATTCGACTTGGCGGTCTGCCGATGCGTGAAAAGGCGGCCAATGAACCTCTATTCCAGCAGATAATTTCCGAGCCTGATTTCCAATCCGCGCTTCGTCCTCCCAATCACAAATAGTGTGATTCAAATCTGGCTCTAAATCGCTCCAGAGCAGTGACTCAAGGGCTTGTTGTCTATTTCTTTCCGGCTGACCCAGGAGCTGGGGGGGTGGCGGATTCGTCTGGGATAGCGAGAAGGCCGGACTCGGACCAAGGGGAAGTCATCGCGGAGAGTTCTTTGCGTTTGAGGGCTACCTCTTCCTCCGCGATTGGACTCGCATTATTGCCCCAATCACTTCGTATATAGGTAAGAATGGCGGCAATTTGTCCGTCCTTAAGTTCGATAGGAGCTCCTGTGCCCCACGCAGGCATGTTGTTATTGTAAACAGCCCCTTTGACGTGAATTACTCCGGCGATTCCTTTGTGGAGAATCGAAATAAGGCGATTCTTAGATCCGACTACCCATTCAGATTGGGCAAGCGGCGGATAAACCCCAGCTTGACCAAGGCCAGTGGTTTGATGGCACTGAGCACAGTTGGCGGTAAAAAGTCGTTTGCCGATTACCTTAGGATCGGGCGGCGCAACCGGTCCTGTAGTGACTGGACCCCAAGTGATTTGGCCTGGGTCATAAACATCTCCGCGAAATCCTCCGCTGTAGTAAAAAAGATATCCACCCGCCCAAAATGAAAGAATGACACCAAAACCTAGGAGCCATCCAGGAATGGGGGCGTGACGCTCTGCGGGAAGTTGCGATTGAGGATTCGATTCTGGGGTTATCATTTTAGGATTATTTCAGCGGAGCCTCGGGTAAGGCGTAGTTGAGGTTGAGGGACTGCAAATAAGCCACCAAAGCTTTTGCAGAGTAGCTGGGCACAGTTTGTTTCCAGTTGATCGGGGTCAAAGGCAATGCGTCGTTTTCGGTTTTGGGACCGGCAATGCGCTTCTCAAAGAGCCAAGGATGAGGGGGACAGGTGGAGGCGGGCTTGCGTTTCCGAGGATCGTAAAGATGCATGGTCATTTCTGCAGGATCCTTAATTCGCTCTCCAATGTTCGATAAATCGGGTCCGATCCTTGAAAATCCAACCAAGGCAGGTTCTCTAAAAAGATAATCTCGAGGGACAGAACGTCGTTGGCCCCATCCTCGGGTTAAATCTGAAGAACCAGTCGGTCCCCGAACGGAAAGACTATGACACTCGATACAGCCTTCCGAGGCGAAGACACGCGCGCCAGTTTGGGCAAGCCCTGAAGGCACGGGGGGCTCCGTATAATTGGTTTCCTCGTTCAAGACGGGCTCGAGACGCCCGACTTGGATATAGCCAATGGCGACCTGACCGACCCAGGCAAAAAGCAGGGCTAGGAAAACAAGAATAAGAGCACGAGTAGATTTCATAGGGTGCTAGGAGTGAATCTCCCGGATAGCATCAGGATGTTCGGGGGTAGAAGTTGGAAACATTGCCCATGGAGCGGTTTTCGGAAAAAGCTTCAGATTGGTCGAAAAGAAAAGAGCAGAGAAGGCGATCTGCCCGACCAGCCAGAGACCTTGTCCCAATAGGGCTGTGCACAAAAAAGGACGGAGGTAACTACTGATAGTTGAGAGAGGAACTCCAGGGTCGCTCCAAGCCAAACCTTGGAAAATACCGGCAAGAGCGTAAGAAGAGGCGGTGATCGCTAGACCCAGTGTCGTACACCAAAAATGCCATATGAGGGCTGGATGACTGGGCCATCCCACATTTCGAGACGCAGGCAAAAGGGCGTAGATCGATCCGGTGAGTACGCAACCGAGAAATCCGAAGCAGAGAAGTGATTGTGTGGCGCTCGATACCATGGTGAAGGCAGTGGTTTGCCGAACCCCAGGAAAAGATAGAAAGGCGAGCCAAGCATAGGCTGAGACGTAAGCCCAGGCTCCTACGGAAAGAAAGCGTAGCGCTACATTGCGCCGAATCTCATCCATTTTTCCTTCGAGAAGTGGCCTAATCAAAACACCATTGCCTAAGGCAGCGACAAAAAATAGGAGAGTAGCGATAACCCCGGCACTTTGCATCCATGCGGGCACAGGTCCATCGCTGGCGAGGGAGTTGCTGAGCCAACCGCCTAGAGTAAATGTGCCGATCCATGCGAGAAGTCCTAATGGGAGACTGCTGACTGCTCGCCCAGTTAAGCTTGGTATTAATTGAAAGAGGAGGACAAGAGCCAAAGGTGTTAACCAGAGGTGGTTGAAAAATGAGTGCCAGACGAGCTGAGTAATGATTTGGACTGCCCCAGGGGCCACACTATGCCGGAGAATAATTTCCGCAGTTCCGAGGCCAAGAGGAAAAGCTAAAAGAGCTCCCAAGAGATAAAGACGAGGCAGGAGGGGCCCACTCTTCCATGCGCCCCCTAATCCTCGGGTAATTCCTGTGCCAAGAATTAGAAAAGATACAAAAAAGACAGCGGTTACCGAGCGGGAGTAAGGAAGTGAGAGCAAGCCCGTGCTGCCTTGCCATAGAATCTGGGTAAAGCCGATGAGTACAGCGAGCTGCCAAAGGAGGGCTCCTCCAATGAGGAAGCGGCCATAGCGAAAAGGAATCCCCGAAATTCGCGGGGCAAGAATTAAGAGAACTCCAAGCAGACCCGATCCGATCCAGCCGTAGCTCAAGAGGAAGGTGGAGGCGGGAACAAGTCGGCCGTAACTAAAAAATGAGATTGGTAGTAGCCGAGAGAGAAGTGGGATGAGGAGTTTAATGATGGAGATAATCTGAAGGCCGCCTGCAAGGAGGGACCAAATGATCGAGCCGCCAAGAAGAACCAGAGAAGCACTCGAAGCTTTAGAATAAGGAGCGGAGGAGGATGTCATGGTTTTTTCGTCGATGGTGGGACAGAGAGGGTTGGTGTGGGGGATGCTTTGGGCAAAGAATTGGTTGAGAGCTGGGCACCAGTACTTTTTGCTTGGGCATTGGTTGGGGATGTAGCGACGACGTTGGGGACCTCTGCGATGGGTAGTTCTGGGTAGAGGGGGGCACCAGCCGCAGAAATAGCGGAGGGCTGGATGGTGGTAATGGCGTAGGCAGGATGAGGTGGGTTCAGGCGCAGGGTGGCGACGGTAAGTTGCATCGCCTTTTCAATAGGAATATGTGCGACTCCTTTGTCTTTTTCGACCCAACCGAAGGTGGTGACTAGCTTTTGTTGCTCTTCCTGGGTTTTTTTAAGTTTTTCGATCCTGATCTTTGCGGCCGATTCAGTGACGGTATGAGGGGTTACGCCAAAGGGACGGAGCATGAAAGTCACACTGGCGAGTGCGAGAAAACCGATGGCCAGCCAAAGCCCAGGAAGATAGGGATGGCGCCGTTGACTCAAGGAGCTGGAGTATTCGCTCATAACCAGTTTGTTACCGCCAAGCTATCGCGAAGGCGAGGGTCGCGAGGTGGGAAGATCGAACCACGAGAAAGTAGCCAAATAAAGGTGTGGGCGAGGATGCCCAGAACGCCAACCAGGGCGAGAAGGTCAAGAAGGTGGGGATGAAATCCGGTGGTGGCAGGCGTGAGGCCAGCATGGCGCGACTGTTGTAGCTGTAAGTTAGGCATAACGATCCAGTAGATGTCGACGCAGTGCATGAAGACGACCCAAACGGCGGTGGAGCACAAACGCCAAGTGGTGCGTTTTGCGGGTTGGGTGAGAAGGAGCAAGAAGGGAATAAAGAAGTGGCCCACGACCAGAAAGACAGAGAACCAGAACCAGGTCCCAGTGTTGCGATAGACAAAGAACCAAGTTTCTTCAGGGATATTGGCGTACCATTGGAGAAAATATTGGCTGAAGGAGATGTAACCCCAGAAAGTAGTAAAGGCGAAAAGGAGCATGCCCATAATGTGATTATGCTCCACGGTGAAGAGTCCTTTGAGGTGGCCGGTGCGAACCAATCCATTAGTGGCGAGAATTAAAATTGCCATGGAGGACTGTGCACAACCGGCAAAGAGGTAAACGCCCCACATGGTTGAGTACCAGTGGTGGTCTAAGGCCATGAGCCAATCGAAGCCAGCAAAGGTCAGGCAGAGAACAAAGAGCGGAATAAAACCGTAGGCGGTGTGGCGGAGGCGGAGAGTGATGCGGGGATCACCGTCTTCATCTTGCCTCATGGACAGGCCTCGATAGAGGAGACCAGCCAAGGAGAAAAACAGAAGATAGAACGCACAGCGGATATAGAAAAAGGGCTCATTGAGAAATGGGCGTTTCCAAGCGAGTAAGGGGTCGTGGGCGACGTCGGCGGTCATCCACTCCCAGAGTTCATGGGCGAAAAGAAAAGCGATGGGAATAAAGAGAAGGAGGAGAACGGGAAAACAGGAGGCAATCGATTCTAAGATTCTCCGCATCAGAACTGACCAGTCCGCGTCGAGCGCATGATGGAGGAGTGTCCAGAAAAGTGCTCCTGCACAAATTGTGAAACCAACCGAGAAGGCAAAGAGATAAGAGAAGGCTAACTGGAGGGGATTACTGGTGAGTCCCCAAATAAAAGCAGAGAGCAGTCCTATAATTCCTACAGTAGGAAAAAGAACAGGGAGAATCCCTAGTTTTTCAATCCTAAGTTTCTCGGCCAGGGGTAAAGGAGAGGAGGAGGGGTGGCTCATGGTTTGGCAGGTTTAGAGCTGGCGGACTCTGGTGGAAGGAGGTTGCTTGGGGCATTTTGGGAAAGCTGGAGAGCGCGTATGTAGGCGATAATGGCCCAGCGATCTTTGATCTCAATATGGTGGTAGGGTCCCATCTGACCTTTTCCGTGAGTGATGGTATTGAATATTTCCCCATCGGCCATAGTGCGATATTTGTCTGCGTGATAGCTGGCGGCTCCAACTAGTCCGTACTGGGAGGTAATGCCGTTACCTGCGCCAGTGGCGCCGTGACAGACTTGGCAGTTAATCTGGTAGCGTTCTTGGCCACGGGCCAAAAGTTTCTGGTCGACGGTGACGGGAATCCCTGTTCCCCACATTGATCCCATCTTCCCAGTGATGAGGTAAGGCTGATCGGTCTGGATATGGAAAGGGATGGTGCCGTAAGGAGGGACACGGTCGACGCGTCCCTCTGGAAAGAAAGAGGAGGGGGTCTGAGACTTGTATTTCGGTTGGCGATCCATATCAGGAAAGATTTCGATAGGAGTATTCTTAGTACAGTCGCCTCTAAATCCTGCGATGGCTACGATGGCAAGAGCGAGCGAGCCAAAAACCGCGAGAAAGATGCGAATAAAACCCTTCATGTGACAACCTCGGAGCTAGGACGAGCTGGGTGTGGATTGATTTCGGGATCTTGAAAAATCTCTGAGATATGAGTTCCGCCGATTTCCTGAAGAACCTTTCTAGAGGTTTCGTTGGAGAATTGAGGATCGGCTGCTTCGAGAACGATAAAGAATCCGTCGTCGGTCACGCGCTGGAATCGATCCCAATTGAATACGGGATGATGAAAACGCGGTAAGAGGGTGAGGAGCAAAAGTCCAAGAACCGTACCGAAAGCTGTCAGAAGGATGGTTAGTTCAAAGAAAATTGGGAGAGAAGGCTCGAGGGCGAAGTAGGGCTTTCCTTGAGTGATGAGGGGATAGTTAAGGGCCGAGGTGTAGTAGATCAGACCGAAGGCGGTGCAGAGGCCAGTGATGCCTCCGATTAAGGAAAAGAGGGATACACGAGAGCGTTTGAAGCCCATGGCGTGATCCATGCCGTGAACCGGGAAAGGGGAGTAGACATCCCAGCGGCGGAAGCCGAGGGCCTGAACCTTTTCAGCGGCGTGCAGAAGGGATGCGGCGGTGGAAAACTCTGCCCCTAGGCCGTGGAGTGATTTCTCGGAGTGGTTCATGCGTGCACCTTGGTGGAAGAAGAGTGGGCGATGGTGGCGTCGTGAGTGGAGTGGGAGTCAGGAGTGTGGGGATCGGCTTCTGGGGTGATATTTTTCACTTCAAACATATTGATCATTGGAAGAAATCGTACGAAGAGCAGGAAAAGGAAAACAAAAAGTCCGATGGTGCCAATGAAAAGGGTGATATCCACCCAGGTAGGCGAAAAGTAACCCCAGGAGGATGGGAGAAAGTCCCGATGAATTGAGGTGACGATGATGACGAAGCGTTCGTACCACATCCCGGTGTTGGGGAACATAACGATGGCGAGGACGACCCAAGGATTTTGCCTGCAGTATTTAAACCAAAAGAGTTGGGGGGCGGCGACGTTGCAGGTAATCATTGCCCAGTACGCCCACCAGTAGGGACCGAAAGCGCGATTGGTGAAGGCATAGATTTCGAAGGGGTTACCGCTGTACCAAGCGATGAAGAATTCCATGGCGTAGGCGTATCCCACAAGGGAACCGGTCAGCAAAATAATCTTACACATATTATCGATGTGTTTATCGGTGACGAGATCATGGAGGCCATAGATTTCGCGAAACGGAATTAAGAGGGTGAGCACCATGGCGAATCCTCCGAAGATGGCTCCGGCGACGAAGTAAGGGGGGAAGATGGTGGTGTGCCAACCTGGGACAATGGAGGTGGCGAAATCAAAGGAAACGACGCTGTGCACGGATAGAACGAGTGGGGTAGAAATTCCCGCTAAAATGAGGTAAGCCTTTTCGTAGTGAGTCCAGTGGCGGTTTGATCCACGCCAACCCATGGCGAGGAGTCCGTAGGCCATTTGGCGGAAGCGGGTTTTCGCGCGATCCCGGAGTGAGGCGAGATCGGGAATGAGACCGAGATACCAAAAGATCAGGGAGACCGTGAAGTAGGTGGAAACGGCGAAGACGTCCCAAAGAAGAGGACTGCGGAAATTTTGCCAGATGGCGTTGGCGTTAGGCACCGGTGCGAGGAACCAGGCCATCCAGACTCGACCGACGTGGAAGGCAGGAAAGATACCTGCGCAGATGACCGCAAAAATTGTCATGGCCTCGGCGGAACGATTGATCGAGGTACGCCATTTTTGACGGGTGAGGAACAGAATTGCTGAAATCAGAGTGCCGGCATGCCCGATTCCGATCCAGAAAACGAAGTTGGTAATATCCCAAGCCCAACAAACAGGAACATTTAAGCCCCAAACTCCGACCCCTGTGGAGACGAGATAGGTGAGCATGGCTGGAGTGAGGGAAGCCATTGCCCCAAAAAAGATGGTCAGTATCCACCACCACATTGGGGCGGGTTGTTCGACGATGCGGCAGACGTGGTCGGTGATCCAAGAGAGCGGGCGACGGTTCGCGACGAGGGGACGGCGCTCTAGGTACTCAGAGGCATGGGCGAAGGCGGCTTGAGCGGAGGAGTTATCAGCTCTCATGGGTGGCCCGCTTTCGGGTCTGATTCGTGGACTGGCTCCGCCGATTGGCCATTTTCCTGCGGATGGGATTCGGTGTGCCCATGGGAAGTGATATAGTGCATTTTCGCTCCGGGCATAGCGGGATTGGGGTTACGAATGCGCCCGAGATAGGTCAAACGGGGACCGACATTAAGATAATCGAGGAGAGAATAGTTCTGCGGAAGGGAGCGAAGTTTTCCGACCTCGTCTTTCTCGTTTTTTAGATCTCCGAAGACAATGGCGTCAGCGGGGCAGGCCTGTTGGCAGGCGGTCTGGAGAGTTCCGCTTGGAATCCCGAGATCGGCGGAATCACGAGCACGAACATGGGCACCAATTTTGGCTTCTTCGATGCGCTGGACGCAGAAGGTGCACTTCTCCATGACCCCGCGCATACGCACGGTGACGTTCGGATTCTTCTGAAGCTTAATGGTTTCTTCGGTTCCCTTGGGCGCTAGAGGTCCTAGGTAAAGTTTATCCAAAGACCGTTGGTTATAGTCGAAAAAGTTAAATCGGCGGACCTTGTAGGGGCAGTTGTTGGCGCAGTAGCGCGTGCCGATACAGCGATTGTAGGCCATGACATTGAGGCCTTCATCGTTATGGACGGTGGCGTTGACGGGGCAGACTGTTTCACATGGGGCGTTCTCGCACTGCATGCAGGCGACGGGTTGCGAGACAGATTCAGGCTCATCGGGTTCGCCTGTGTAGTAGCGATCCACGCGAATCCAGTGCATTTCGCGGCCTTTGATCACCTGATCTTTTCCGACGATTGGAATATTGTTTTCGGCGGTGCAGGCGGTGACGCAGGCGTTGCAACCCGTGCAGGTGGCTAGATCGATGACCATGGCCCACTGGTGGTCGCCGGTGAGCTTGGGATTTTTGTAGAAGCTTTGGTTGGGTGGAATGTGGCCGTCCATGCCGACTTTTTTAACCCAGTCAGGTTTCGCTTGGTATTCGGCGAGGGAGGCTTCGCGAACGAGGTCGCGTCCTTCCATGACTTGGTGTTCTTGGGTGATGGCAAGTTCGCGGGTGCGACCAGTGGGTTTTAGTTGGAGGCCTTGGGCTAGGTAGTCGGTGCCCGAGGTGCGAAGGCGGTAGGCGTCGAAACCTGAGCCTTTGGCTACTGGGCCAAGATTTTCTTGGCCGTAGCCGACGGGGAGGCTGACCGCAAAATTGACGTGGCCAGGTGCGATTAGGATCGGAGCTTCTAAAGAACGACCTGCGAGGGTGGCTTGGACCACATCCGCGATGAGGGTGCCCTTGTTGAGTTCATTTTTTAGGCCTAGGGAGCCGGCGGTTTCTTTCGAAATCAAAATAGCATTATCCCAAGTGAGCTTAGTCATGGGATCGGGCCACTCTTGCATCCACCCGTTATTCGCGTAACGGCCGTCGTCGACCGCACCGGAGTGAGTGAAGACCGCTTCAAGGGAATGAATATCGTCGGCAGGGGCGACCTCGATGGAAGAAAGAAGAGTGGCGATCGCGCTGGCATTGGCACTGCGAGGGGAAGTAGTTGCGGGAGATAGAATGAATCCTTCTCGAACAAAGTCCTGCCAGGCTTGGTCGAGTTTTTCGCCCGTGAGGTTGGTGCGGGTGGCGAATGTATCGCGGATTATGGACGGTCCAATCGGTTTTGATTGGGCGGTAAGTGACGTTAGGAATTCAAACTGGCTCTGGCCGGCCCAGAGGGGTTGGATTGTCGGCTGGATGGAAAGATAGGAGCCATCGGCGGCCAGGGTATCGCCCCATGATTCGAGGTAGTGGGTTCCAGGGATGAACCAATTGGCGCGGGCTGAGGTTGCGTTAAAGAAGGCAGAGAGATGAATCGTATTGGGAATGGAGGATTGTAGTGAGGCCCAGTCCAGATCTGCGGGGGCGTTGTAAACGGGATCTCCTCCTAGCAAGACGAGCGTGCGAATGGTGCCTCTTCTGACTTTATCCGCCAAAGAAGCAAGGCTGGCGGAAGGGGCGCTGAGTTGGGGTTGAACAAGCAGAGTTGTGCCGATGGCTCCGAGAGCTGAGTTAAGAGCAAGGGCGAGTGCTTGAATGGCGACGGGTTGGCGACGGCCGACAAGGATAAGTGAATTTTGCCCGTGAGCCACGAGATCGGCGGCGCATTCGCGGATCCAAGCGGGGTCGATACCTTTTGGAAGAGAGAGATCGGGCGCTTGCTGTAAAAGAGTGTTAAGATCGGGAGTTGAGCGGAGGCTACGAATTTGGCGAGCGAGCTCAAGAAGGAAGGCTCCTGCTGCGCTGGCACGGAGGCGTAGTCGATGGTCGGCCATCGTGCCGGTGAGGGAGAATCTGGGTTCGGCCACATAGAGGCGATTCATTTTATCATCAGGTTTCCGTGTTCGTCGGCCACTGGCGAAGCCGCGAGTATCGGGAATATCTCCCTCGTCGGATCCTAAGAAGTCGCAATCGAGGGAGAGGATAGTGGAGGCAACGGAAAGCTGAGGGCGGAAATCGGTGTTTGGTCCGAAGGCCAAGGAGGATGCAGCGAGATCACGCCCTGAGGTGAGAGGGTCATAGACGGCCCAAGTGGCTTGGGGAAATTGGCGGAGCAGATCATTACGCAGGCGCTCGCGACTCGGAGATAAAGTTTCTTCTGCAAGAATCGCGAGAGAGGCGCCAGAGGAGCTGCTGGCTTCATCGCGGATTCGGGCTACTTCTGCGGCCAAATCTTCTGCTGTGGCTTTTTTGTTAGCGCGAGTGAGAAAGCGTCGTCGCGCTGGATCATAAAGATCGAGAATGGATGCTTGAGCGTGATTATCGGTAGCTCCTTGGCTTATGGGATGGAGAGGATTGCCTTCCATTTTGACGGGGCGCCCATCGAAAGTGGTGGCGAGAAGAGGAATCGACCCACGGCGCCGGGGTTGTGCCGTGGCAAAAGACATTTTCTTGCCAGAAACTACCCACTCGGGAGTCTGGGTGAAGGGAACGAGGTGGGCTTCGGGGCGGCGGCAACCAGAAAGACTGAGACCCGCCAGAGCCAAGGAGGCCCCCATTAGCCGCAGAAAGGTTCGACGAGAAAGAGGATCATTTTCCCACTCAGCTGCGCCTTTTGGAAATTCGCGATGAAGCCACTCTTCGAAATCAGGGGTACGAGCATACTCCCCAAGGCTACGCCAGTAGGTACGGCCGGTGGCGGGTGCAGAGGGATGTTGCAGGATGCGTTTCATGGAAAAATTAACGATGGCACCCGCTACAGCTAACGGGGGGGTTGACGTTCCACTCTTTGACAAATTTTTCTCCGAGCTCGCGTTGGGTGGTGGTTGCAGGAGGTAGCCAATCAAGGTTGGTCACCTGATCGAGCGGGCGTAAATAATTTTCGGGGGCCCGATGGCACTCTAAGCACCATCCCATGCTGTGGGGTTTAGCATGGTAGACGACCTCCATGTGGTTGACCTTGCCGTGGCAGGCCACGCAGCTGACGCCGCGATTTACGTGAACGGCATGGTTGAAGTAGACGTAGTCAGGGGCTTTGTGGATCCGAACCCAAGGAACAGGATTTCCGCTTTTCCATGACTCTCGGACTGCCGCTAATTTGGGACTAAGGGATTTAATTTGAGTGTGGCAATTCATGCAAGTTTGGGTGCTCGGAACATTGGAGTGGGAGGATTTTTCCACTCCGGTGTGGCAGTAGCGACAGTCCATTCCAAGCTGATTGACGTGAAGAGAGTGGTCGAAGGCAACCGGCTGGGTGGGCTGGTAGCCAACGCGTGTGTATTTTGGGGTAAAATAATACGCCATCCCGGAAACCACGCTGGCGCCAACCACTGTCAGACACACCAGAATTTTGATAGGCAACCAGTTGGTGTAGCGGGGGAAAATATTGGCCATGGATTCCTAGGAAAAAAATGAATGAGATTGCGCTACCAATCGGGAGGGTAGGAAGAAATAAGACACGGTCTTAAAATGGGGCCTTTAAGAGGCTTCTTCAAGTACCCATTAGAAGTATTAAGGATAACCCGCCTTGTATTAGATTTATTAACACTGCTTTTCTCCTCCCAGAACCCACTGCCGTTTCAACGAGGGGATGGTGCGCCGATATCTTTTTGGCGGAAGGAGTTGAAATCTTGTGAAACTATTGGAGACTCCATTGATGACACGAACTTCTTCTTTGCGGGGCTTAGCCTTTCTGGCCGTTTTTGCTCTGACCCTAGCGAGAGCACAGGCCGAGATCCGCGAGACGAGTGTTTGGTGGTTACCGCGCAACGTGAACATGTTCGGACATGACGTGGATTTTCTTTTTTACATTATCCTCTTCCTAACCGGGGTTGCTTTTATCGGGGTACTTTTCGCAATGATCCTTTTTCTGATTAAGTACCGCTATCGTCCAGGAGTCGCCGCAATTCACACTCACGGAAATAATGCTTTGGAGGTGGTTTGGACTACGATACCGGCCTTTATCTTCTTGGCTTTGGCTATTTATGGTAACGAGCAGTGGAGTAAGATGCGTCGTCAGACTCCTCCTGCGAACGCCTTGCCCGTAGCGGTGGTAGGAGAGCAGTTTGGTTGGAACGTTCGGTATCCTGGACCCGATGGCAAATTAGCAAAAATGGTTGCGGCCAAGATTTCCAAAGAAAATCCTTTCGGAGTCGATGTGGCTGACCCCGCAGGATTGGATGATTTCACCACCTACAACGAGCTGGTTTTTCCTGTCGGTCGACCTGTTCGCCTTTATTTAGGCTCCAAAGATGTGATTCATGCCTTTTACGTTCCTGAGTTTCGTTTGTATCAGGATATGGTCCCAGGCCGAGTGTACGACTTTGTTTGGCTGAAGGCGGAGGCCACAGGAAATTTTCAGTTGGCTTGTAACCAGCTTTGCGGTCAGGGCCACTACAAAATGTTCGGTAAACTATCGGTCGTGCCCGAGCCCGCCTACGAAGCTTGGGCCAAAAGCAAAACCCCCCCGCCTGTGACAATGACGGGGCGCTAAGGAGAAAAATAAAAGCATGAGCACTACAACCTTGAACCATTCGATCGAAGCCCACGACCACGAACATGTGGAGGTTACTGGCTGGAGAAAGTATATCTGGTCTTTGGACCACAAGATCATCGGATTGCAGTATCTTTTTACTGCACTTGGTTTTCTTTTCGTCGGCGGCGGGCTTGCTCTCCTGTTGCGATGGCAGTTGGCCTTTCCCTCCACCCAGGTGATGGCGAATGGCGATGTGGGTAATCCTCTCTCTTTACCCTTTATCAATCCGCAATTTTACAACTCACTCTTCACGATGCACGCAACGGTTATGGTATTTCTGGTGGTGATGCCCCTTTTGATTGGGGCCTTTGGCAACTACCTGATTCCTTTGAAAATCGGGGCAGGGGATATGGCATTTCCGTTGATCAACGAATTGTCCTACTGGGTCTACGTGTTCTCAGGGGTCGTGCTTCTAGGGAGCTTCTTTGTCGCTGGCGGAACCGCTGCTGGCGGGTGGACTTCCTACGCCCCTTTGAGCTCGGTTTCTGCCTACAACGGAACGCAGATTGGGCAAAGTCTTTGGTGTGTGGGTATTTTCTTTAATGGGCTGGCCTCGATTATGGGGGCTTTTAACTATATCACCACGATTGTGAATATGAGGGCTCCTGGAATGGGTTTTTTCCGGATGCCTCTAGCGGTCTGGTCTTTATTTATTACTGCATTCTTGCTTCTGCTGGCCGTGCCAGTCCTCTCGGCAGCGGCGGCTATGCTCTTTTTGGATTTGAATGCGGGAACGAGCTTTTTTAATCCAGCCAAAGGGGGTCAGCCCCTTTTGTGGCAGCACCTTTTCTGGTTTTTCGGTCACCCTGAAGTTTATATTATGATTCTGCCCGCCATGGGAATGGTCAGTGATATTTTGAGTATTTTCTCACGTAAACCCGTTTTCGGTTATCGGGCTATGGTTTACGCGATGGTGGCGATTGGTTTCCTTGGTTTCATTGTCTGGGGCCATCATATGTTTGTCTCCGGAATGAACCTTGTGCTCTCGGCTGCATTCGGTGTCTCAACCATGGTGATCGCAGTGCCTTCGGCGATTAAGACATTTAATTGGCTGGGCACCCTATGGGGGGGTTCGATCCGCTTCACAACCGCGATGCTCAATGCTTTAGCCTTTGTTCTGATGTTCGTCATTGGGGGGCTATCGGGAATCTTCATGGCTTCCACTCCAGTTGATATTTTTGTGCATCACACTTATTTTATTGTGGCCCACATTCACTACGTTCTCTTCGGTGGAAGTATTTTTGGTATCTTTGCTGGAATTTACACTTGGTACCCGAAGATGTTTGGTCGGATGTTGGATGAAAACCTTGGGAAAATTCATTTCGGTCTGACTTTTGCTTTTTACAATCTGTGCTTTTTCCCGATGCACAACGTCGGACTGGGCGGCATGATGCGTCGGATCGCCGACCCAACAGCCTATGAGCATTTGCGTGCTCTCCAGCCGATCAATCAGTTTATCACCTTAGCGGCAATCGGTTTGGGATTTTCCCAGTTTATCTTTCTGTGGAATTTCTTTAGGAGTCTGCGCCATGGTCAGCCTGCTGGAAAAAATCCTTGGAATGCGACGACCCTTGAGTGGACCGTGGCTTCACCTCCAGGACACGGAAACTTTGCGGTGACTCCTCGTGTCTATCGGGGAGCCTATGATTATAGCGTTCCAGGCGCCCCTCGTGATTTCATGATGCAAAACGAACCTGAGCCCAGTGAATCCTCACACGGCATGGTTGCAGGGCGGAAGCCGGTTACGGCGGGATGATCTCACGGAAGAGACCCGCTCTCGTTTTCCGGGCCGCGTGTTTTCTTGTTGGCTCCATCTTGTTCCTCATCACTCTTGGTGGGCAAGTGACGACCAAAGTCGCTGGCATGTCGGTGCCTGATTGGCCCGGCACATTCGGGCACAATATGTTAATTTATCCATGGTCGAGCATGACAGCCTCCACCATGGTTTTTCTTGAACACTCCCATCGGCTTGTCGCGAGTGGCGTCGGCTTGATCACCTTGGCCGTAACGATTTGGGTGTGGTTAACGCAGCCCGCGGGTTGGGCACGGCGATTTGCGATGGGGGCATTAGCCTTGGTTATCCTTCAGGGTATTCTCGGAGGACAAAGAGTGATTCAGGTCTCTTGGGTTCTAGGCCTTTTGCACGGATGCCTTGCACAACTTTACCTGCTGGTCGCGGGGAGTTTGGCACTAGTTCTTTCTCGGTTTTGGGAAAATTCACGAATTGGGGATGATCACGCGGCCTTGCGGACTCGTTGGATTTGGATTCTTTCAGGCTTTGTTTTCTTACAAACGATTCTCGGTGCCTTTATGAGACACGATGGTCCTGGATTTTTGGCGGTTCCTGATTTTCCCAAGGTCTACGGGGAGTGGATCCCAGCTTTTTGGGAAGGTGCCACTTTGCAAAAGATTAATGAGTACAGGGCGATTGAGCTGCAGTGGCCCGCCACCACGTCTAGTCTTATCCTCTGGCAGATTCTCCATCGGTCATTGGGAATCCTCACAGCGGGAGGAATCTTTCTGTGTGCCTTTTTAACGATTCGGGCTACGTCGACGCCTGCTTGGTGGCGGCATGGGATGTTGGGTTGGTCGTTTCTGGCTTTGGCCCAAATTGTTCTTGGGGTATCGGTTATTTGGACGGGCCGGTTGCCTGAGATCGCGACTCTGCATGTTCTGCTTGGTGCGACACTATTTCTGACAGGCTGGCTTCTGGGTTTGGCTTCTTGGCGCTCCACTCAATTATTTTCCATGCGATCTGGGTCAAGGATGTCGACACCGCGTAGCAGTATAATGGAGAAGGTATGAGACCTGCTGAAGATGCTCTTCGGATATCCGAACGCATGAGTGCGGCGGGATTCCGCAGTTGGTTGCAGGACTGGTCGGAACTAGCCAAGGCGCGTTTGAGTTTACTTGTCCTGTTAACGACCCTGGTTGGGTTGTACTGCGGAGCGGGGGGAGTGTTGGAGCCTTGGCGGACTTTTTTCACGCTTCTCGGGACCTCCTTGGTAGCAGCGGCGGCGGCGACCCTTAATGAGTGGATTGAGAGAGATTTAGATTTAAAGATGACGAGAACAGCTCAGCGTCCTTTGCCTGCAGGGCGGATCCGGCCTGATGAAGCGCTTTTAGGTGGGGCTGGTATGGCAGGTTTGGGGTTAGCGACTCTTTACTTTGGGGTGCATCCCCCTGCAGCTCTGTTAGCCGCTGTGACGCTAGCTTTGTACCTCTTTGTCTATACTCCGATGAAGAGGTGGACGGCTTTCAACACCTTGGTTGGAGCTATTCCTGGGGCGATCCCTCCTTTAATCGGTTTTGCAGCAGGTCGCGGAAGGATTGAAGCGGAAGGTTGGGCTCTCTTTTCCATTTTATTTTTCTGGCAGATTCCCCATTTCATGGCGATCGCCTGGCGTCATCGCGAGGACTATCGGAAAGCGGGTTTCCGAATGCTGCCATGTTCGGATGAGAAGGGTAGGATTACGGGGATGGTCGCATTGATTTACTGTCTGGCTTTGCTGGTTGCATCGATCTGGCCTGTGGCTCTGCAGGCCGCTGGTTGGATCTACGCGGGAGGCGCAATTCTTCTGGGACTAGGATATACCTTTTTAGCGGGTGCCTTTGCTTGGAGGCCAAGTATGGCTTCCGCGCGAAATCTTTTTCTAGGTTCTATTCTTTATCTGCCCATCCTGCTTATTTTACTTGTGGCCGATCGGAAGTGAGTATGACGCCGAATCAAAAAGCGAATGTTCGGTTGCTTCTTATCCTCATCGCTTCCGCTCTCGTTATGACCGCCTTATGGATTTATTTCATCATCGCCAAAGAGCCGCTTCGACCCTAAATCGATACTAACTATGAGTAGTACCACAATTGTCGCTCCAGGTTATTCACCTGATCCTGTGAGGGCGCCCCGCTTTACATTACCTAAGTTCGGCATGCTGGTTTTTCTAGCCTCGGAGGCCATGCTTTTTGCTGGCCTGATCGGTGGCTACATCGTGCTGCGAATTTCGCAGGGACCAGGAAGTTGGCCGCCTCCCGGTGCTCCCACGATTGGGGTCTCCATCCCACCCACTTTTCTCAACTGGGTGATGATTGCTAACACAGTTTTCCTACTATCGAGCAGTGTGACTTACCACTGGGGAGAAAGCAGGATGCGAAAGGGGGGTAGCGGGCTTCTCGGCTACGGCATCACTGCGATTCTTGGGACGATTTTCTTGGGGGTTCAAGCTTGGGAGTGGCTTCATTTAAAAGAGGAGGGGATGTGGTTTAATTCCTTTGGAACGTACGGTTCCTGTTTTTTCACCATGACAGGATTTCACGGTCTTCACGTTTTTCTTGGCCTCTTAGCCATTCTCCTTGCGGTGGGTCGTGCCGGCTTAAGGCAGATGAAGATATTCTCGGGGCAAACCCCCAATCCTTCCCATACTTTCGAGGAGTTGACTGGGTACTACTGGCACTTCGTGGATGTTGTTTGGGTTTTCCTCTACTCTATTTTGTACGTCTTGTAGATCGTGGCCGTTTCCCACTAGAGGCGATCCCCCTTAAAGGGACTTACTTGAGGAAAGCGACGAGGGCTTCGCCCAGTTCATCGGAGTTAGAGCAAGGAACTGGTTCCCCTCGGACAGGAACCAAGAGATGACCCATACCGTAGGCGGGCCCATTGAGAACGCAGGCATCAGTCTGGCAATCACGAATCTGGTTTCGGGCAATGGTCATAAGGTCTTCCAAAGATCCGTCGGCCTCCCATTTCCATCCGATAATTTTAGCATGAGGTGCCATCCTACGGAGTATTGGTAAAATTCTTGGTCCTGGGGTCAAATCAAGATGGATTTTTGAAAGGGAGCCTGACCATTTGTGGTGGTTCAATTCTTGACCATCGGGTCCATAGGCTTTTTCCAACTGGTAATCTGGCAAGGCTGCGGGAAGGAGGATGGCGTCGAAAGTGGAGAGGTCGTTTTCCGAGAGCAGACTTTCAAGGTCCTTGACCGTGCGAAAACGGGCTGAAGGAGTAAGTTCTTTGGGTAGGGGGTAGGAGATATCTTCGCCAAACCAGAGGGTTGTCTTGAAAGAATTCTTTTGGAGGATTTGTGCGATGGTGGCACCGGTGTGACCACTGGATCGGTTGGTAATGACCCTGGCCTCGTCCAGCGTAGAAGAGGCAGGGCCAGCGATGAGGAGTAAGTTCACACCAGTTAGAGTACGCGAAACCGACCGCGGGTAAAACATCGGGCTTGCTCTTGCTGCAAGGAACGCCGAAACCGATAGTAGCGATATGAGTTATCTTGGCTTTCACCTTGCCTTCAATCTTCCACTGCTCCTTGTTCTTTTCTTTCTTTCCGGAAAGGGATTCTGGCCTGGCGAGATGGTCTTGGTGATGATCGGGGTGCTCGGGATTGTCGTGGCTTTTACTTCCCCTTGGGATAATTGGGCGGTGGCCAAAGGAGTATGGGATTTTCCACCTGAACGGGTGCGTTTTCGCATTGGGCGACTACCAGTGGAGGAGTACGCCTTTTTTGTAATTCAGTCGGTGGAGGTGATGCTCTTGAGTTGGATTTTTCTGCGCTGGATGGCTCCTCCGCAGTCGGCGCCTCCTCCTCGCTGGATTGGGGATCCGCAAGTGATGCGGCAGTTATGCTTTCTTCTGGTGATCTGGGTGGGATTTGGGGTTGCTCTGAAGGAGTGGCCTCGGCGTGACAGGCGTATTCACTACGCTTGGCATCTTTTCTTTTGGTTCATTCCAGTAGTCCTGATTCAGTGGATTGTGGCAGGTCCGATGCTTTTGGCCTACGCTTGGCACGTTTTTCTACCGACCTTCTTGATTGGAAGTTATTTGTGCTTGGCGGACTGGTACGCCATTGGGCAGGGGATTTGGTATTTCGATGAGAAGCAGATTACCGGCAAAAAGATTGGCGGAGTGATGCCTTGGGAAGAGGCGGCGTTTTTCTATATTACGAGTCTCTTGGTGGCGCAAACCTTTCTCATTCTTCTACCTGCTCAGTTCCGATAAACTGGGTGAAACAACTCTGAATTAGCTCAGAGTAGCTCCCGACATAGCGACAAAATATCTCCTCTTGAGGGTGTTAAGATTTTGGCTCGTTACCTGGGATCCACTTAATATTGCAACCTAGGCTTGGAATCTGAGTGGTGGGAGCTGGGCGACCCGAAATAACCGCCTCTAGAGCTGCTCGTAAATCGGCACCAGTGATGGGAGTTTCGCTTTTTGGGCGACTGGAATCGAACTGACCCGCGTAAGCTAATTTTCCAGCAGCGTCGATTAAGAAAAAGTCAGGGGTGCAGGCAGCATGCCAAGCATGAGCAACTTGCTGAGTGGCATCGATAAGGTAGGGAAATTTCCACCCAGCGGAATGAGCAAAGGCGGGCATGTGCTGAGGAGAATCGTCAGGGTGGGATTGGGAATCATTGGAGTTAATCGCAACAAAATTTACTCCACGAGCAAGAAACTCAGTAGCCAAAGTACCTAAGGCGGTGCGTAGGTGGATGACATAAGGGCAGTGGTTGCAGGCAAAAACAACCATCAGAGGTTTCCCAGCAGCTATTTGAGCCATTGACCAAGTCTTGCCGAGTGCATCGGGCAAGGAGAAGTTTGGGGCTGGTGCGCCAAGGGGAAGGCGCTGAGTGGATTCGGTGCGTGCCATGGAGCTACTTAATTACGGTTTCTTTGATGCCTTCGCGATCCTTCGCTACGCTACCAGGGCGATGCGAAGCTTCAATGTTCAGCCAGTCCGCCATAATGTTTAATGACTCCTTGAGCTCAATGGACTCGGTCAAGTCGATGGCATCGGTAATGCCCTCGGTTTCGCCATCGGCAGATTCTTCCAGGGTGGGCTTCTTTTTCTTGGGATCTTTATCCGAGAGGATCACTCCTTTTTTGTCGTCAATAACAAGTCGAGCACGAGGTTCCGATGATTTGCGAATAGCTTCCTCAATCTTCTTCCTGTCATCATTCCGCAGATCTTCCGATTTCTTTTCGTCGACGCGAGTGACTTCGTTTAGTGAAATCGAACCCGCCTGAATGCGTGCACGAACCTTCTCGATATCCGTCTCAAGAAAAGCCATGTCCTTGTCGGTTGCTAAGCGTTCCTTGGATTTTTCGATGAGCATGACACGCAGTGATGGATCGAATAAAAGCGAGGAAAAGCGACTCGGCCCGATTTCATCCCAGGGAAGCGCGTTGGGAAGATCTGCTTCTCCGATTTTCATGAAATCTAAAGGAGAGGGAATCGAGATATCAGGAACAACTCCACGATTCTGGGTGGAGTGTCCGTTGGGAAGATAAAACTTCTGAATGGTCAGTTTGACCGCTCCCGCTTGGGGAATGCTTTTATCTGCTTTTTGTTGGAGGAACTTTCCAAGCTCGACAACCGCCTGAACCGTTCCTTTGCCATGGGTGCTTTTTTCTCCGACGATGAGAGCGCGACCATAATTCTGCAGAGCCCCTGCAGCAATTTCGGAAGCGGAGGCACTCCGTCGTCCTGTAAGAACGAGGAGAGGACCTCGGTAGGTTTCCCCCGCAGTATCATCAGTGCGCTGAATCACGGTGCCCTTGCCGTCGCGCACTTGGACCACGGGACCTTGATCAATGAAGAGACCTGTCATGGTAACCGCTTCATCCAGAAGCCCACCACCGTTTTTTCGTAGATCAAGAATCACTCCATCGACCTTGGCTTGATTTAGTTTTTTCAAGAGAACTTCGACATCTTGGGAGGTGGAGCGAGGGGTGGCATTATTTCCGCTGGCGGAAGACTCCGCCCCGCCGACTTCTCCGTAAAAACTGGGAAGATCGATTACTCCGATTCTCCATGCGCCCGGGAGCACCTCTGGAACCGTGGCGGTGGTGGCCACGACGGGTGTGGCCTCTTCAGATTTCTTTCCAAAACGATCCCGTAAATCGTTCAGCCAGTTTCCCGAGGGAGGGGAAGGGGCGGCGGGAGGGGGTGTCGAGACGATTGCGCTGGCTTGGATGGGTTTCTCGGTTTTCGGAATATCGTAAACAGCGGCAGTAGCTTGCTGGGCGGCTAATTTCACTTCGTCACGGGTGATCTGGATTTCCCTTTGCTCTCCAGCGCTGCTGCCTGCGGGAACAACTTGGAGGCGGACGACAGTTTTCTTTGGGCCGCGAATCTTTTTCACCGCATTACGAAGCTTCATATCAACGATGTCGTCAAAAGCTCCTTCGCCCTGCGCCACACCGATGATTTTGTCGCCTACTTTGAGTCGGGCATCGAGGTCGGCAGGGCCACCAGGGACGAGCTCCTTGATCACGCAGTAGCCGTCCTCTGAGGCAAGAA
Source organism: Aliarcobacter sp. (assembly GCA_041730685.1). Taxonomy (GTDB): domain Bacteria; phylum Verrucomicrobiota; class Verrucomicrobiia; order Methylacidiphilales; family Verrucolacustridaceae; genus Verrucolacustris. The sequence goes on along the minus strand of JBGSBI010000002.1, from coordinate 106,856 downwards.
CCGCACCAATTCCACAAAGAGCGAGTTTGATGCCAATGGAGAAATCCTCGAGCGAGGAGGCACTCATGTAGCTGGAGTGGGGGTCGTAGAGTGAAGCTAAGGCGGTAAGATAAAGCTGGGTGATCTCTTCGCTATCGTACTCGTCGAGGTTTTTGACAAGGCGATCGTAGCGCTTGGTTACGGTGGTCAGAGGAGTCTCCTCAGGCTTTTTCTTCTCTTTGGCGATCTTGGATTGGGGGGCAAGTTTCTCTCGTAGGACATCGAACTTGAGGCGGCGCTCCCAAAGTTCGTCCGCGGCGATCTTGTCGGCTGGCCAGCCCACCTTGGTTCGGTCAATTTCATAGCTTTGGGCGGTGGCGAAATCAAAAGGCAAGAGGAGTCGATTCTTGATCCAAGCCAAGCGTTCGCGAACGCGATCGTTAAAAGTTCCGAAGATAATAAAAGCAGGAGTGATGTCACCGCGCTGCGTCAATTGGGAAAGTTGAGCCGCATAGGTATTTTGGAAATTTTGAAGGTCGGTCTGAAGGAAGAAGGCGTGATTATAGTCGAGGGACTCCATGTAGCCTTTGATCCAGTCTTTAGCTTTTTCTTCGGTTAGAGGTTTTCCGGCAAAGTGGTGATCTTGCAACAATTTTTGGACAAGAATGGCGGTGGCTTGAGAGCTGGGTGTTGGACGGAGGGATTCTGCGTGGGCAGAACAGATTCCAAATACCAAGATTAGAGCCAGCAATGGAGATAGCTTAGATGAAGACAACCTAATCATCGTTTCAAGATAACCGATTTGGGCCGAAAAGCACCCCCTCTAAGGAATATATTAGATATTTCTTGTGAAGATGTAGAAATAGAAAAACTAATACACACAAAGCTCTATATATCAGAAGCTTAGGTGTTTATTTCTGGGGGGGGGGCGGAGGTCTTATGTCTTTGAGGACGGCTTTGGCGTGGCGGCGAGAAACGGAAACGATAGTTTTATCGCGCAAGGTTAAAGATAAATTTGGCGATAAGGGTCGAGACCACCCGCTGATTTGAGCCCGGGATACCCACCGACCGCGAGAGACCTCGAGGAAGGAATTTTTAGGAAGTCTTCGAAGGATCGCTCGCAGGGTTGAACGCAAAATTCCTTTGCCATTGGTTAAGTGGAGGAAAATATAGTTCCCATTCGATTCGATTTGATGAATCTCATCCGCTGATATGAGAACCTTTTTGCCAGCTACTTCCGCGACGACCTTAGGCACGGGTCGCGTGTTTTTGGGGTTATTTAGTTTTCTTTGTGCGCGGAGGAGGGCTTGATGGAGTCGATCTTCCGCCACTGGTTTCAGGAGGTAGTCGGCAATATCGAGATCGAATGCAGTGGCGGCATGCTCGGCGTGGGCGGTGACGGCAATCACCGCGCCGGGAAAGGAGCGTCCTTGGAGGAGATTGAAGCCCATTTCCTGGCCGAGCGAGAGGTCGAGAAAAATCAGATCGGGCATGGTTTTTTTTAGGAGGTTGGCGGCTTCGGTTATGGTGGTGGCCTCTCCGCATATTTGAACATGAGGGAAGCCAAGGAGAACATCACGAAGGTCCTGACGACAGAGGGGTTCGTCATCGACTAAGATGGCTCGTAAGGTTTTCATCTCAGGTTTTTTGTGCTGGGAGTTGCATTTTGGCAGTCACCATGTGTGGGGGGTCTTCGCGGAGAATGAGATTCGCTTTCTCTCCGAAGAGCAAGGCTAGGTGCTGGCGGACGAGCATTAGCCCACCTGAGCTTTTGGTTGATTTCGCGGAGGAAAAAGTACCAGGCTGGGAGACGGAGATAACTAGGTTGTTTTTGTTTTTGAGTATGGCGGAAGCATGAATAATAAGCTTACCTTCTGCGTCTCGAGTTCCGTGCTTCACGGCGTTTTCGATGAGGGTGTGAATGCTCATAGGAGGCACAGAAATATTTGTGGTATTTCGGGGAAAACTTAGCTTTGTGAGAGTTGTTGAGCCGCGCATCTTTTCCAATGCGATATAATCACGGCAAAGAGAGATTTCCTCCTTCAGCGGAATCAGGGGCCGGGCTTGGGAGTCGACCGCACTTCGAAGAAAGCGGGCGAGGTGCCCAGTGAATTCTCTGGCACTGATGGGATCGCGACGGATGAGTGCTCGGAGACCAGTGAGGCAGTTAAAAAGAAGGTGAGGGTTGAAGCGAGAGCGAAGTGAGGCGATCTCTATTTGGGCGCTTTCAGCACTTGCTTCGGCTTTTTCCATCTTCTCTTGCAAACGGAGACAGTGAAGTAATCCGGTGGCTTGAAGCGGTTCACCGCTCCGTGAAAACTGGGTGATGACCCAGTGGGAAACGTAAGAGGGTTGTGACGGGTCGATGGGGTTGAGCTTAATCTGTCCTGTTGGGCTTCTTCTTTGGAAAAGAGAGACCCCTGAAGGAAGATTCTGGGCGATGGCCTTGCTCTGAATCTTTACCCCGTTGACTGAGTCCCAGGACCAGAATGTGGAATCGAGTGAATCCATGACGAGCTGATCTTTTTGGGCGTTGGCACGGAGGGTATCGGCGGCGAGGCCGAGCGGAAGCATGGTCAGGCAAAACACGGTCAGCATGCTTATTTGCAGGGTGATTGGTTCCTTAAAAGTTGAAAGCACGGACGCAGTGGTATTGACAGTGTGGTAGCCCCGCTCAATGGAGGAGAATATTGTGGTATCGGAGTGTTTTGAAATTAGGCGAAGGTCAAATGGTGTCTGTGGTTGATAGGTGAAGAAAAGAAAAGATAAAAGCAAGCAAGACAAAGTCGCCCCCTTTAATCCGGTTGACCACACGCCCCAGATAAATATAGGGATGAGAGCAATGGCAAGGGCGCTAGAGATGGCAAAATTGGCATGAATTAGCCATACCGCGATTGCCACAACTAGGGTATGGGCAATGAGTCGAAGGCCAGTTCTATTAAGCCAAGGAAACTTTAAGTAATCCCGCCAAACCAGGATTACTGGGGTGATGAGAATTATCCCGCTGGCATTTCCTAGGGCATAAATGAGAACCTCGGAAAAAAAGGTGTTGGCTGGGATGACCCCGTTATGGCGTAAAAGAATTTGGGCGAGTAGTGCGCTGGTCACGGTTGGGATCCAAGGGGCGGCGATGAGGAAGGTTACAATATCCCGTTGCGTGGATATCCAATCGTGAAACCCGTGAACCACTTTGCGCAGCAGAAGCCATGCGAGCGCTGTCTCAACGGTGTTGGCTAAAGGTAAAAGCAGGGCGGTGCCAGTGGGAACGACGCCCCAAAAGAAAAATTGAGAGGGGAGCAGACCCAGATAAACCCCTAGAAGCATCCAGGGCCCCCCTAGTAAAACAGCAGCGAGAGCGGCTCCTGATGCGGGCCAGAGAGGTGCGGACCATACAGGGTAGAGATTATGAATAAATAGCGAAACATAGGCCAAGGCCATTTGACTTAAGGCCGTCAAGATGACCCCCCTGAGGATGGTGGGTAGTCGATTGCTTGAAGAAGGGGATGTATTCACATCACAAAAACTACTTAAATATTGGAAAAGGACTAATAAAATATGACCTTTTCTTCCGTTTGTCACAGCTTTCATACCATTAATCCCTTTGAGGTTTGTGCCCAGAAATAAAACGACAAGATTGAAAGGGTGAACGGTTTTATGTCTCCTTCCAGCTTGCGGGCAATTGTATTGGAAGATCGCGAATCGATTCGATATATTCTGAAAAATATTCTCGCGGAGCCCCTCAACTGTGAACTGGAGTATCAGTCGTGTTACAAAAATATGAAAGAAATTCGGGATAAGCCTGATATTCTTTTTTTCTCGGCCCAATTAGTGCCCTACGGTGAAATGATCCGACATAGGCAAGAGGGGGTTAAGTCGATTGTTTTCGGGGAATCATTTACCCCTACATCAGTACTCTGGTGGAGGAAGAGAGGTGCAGATGGACTGATGGATTTGCGAGATAGCCCTGAGGCTTGGCGGGATTGCCTTACAGAAGTGTTGCAGGGAAGGAGCGCGGCTACTCCTTCGGCGAAAGGTGCGATTCTGAATTCTGACCCTAAGGTGGGCTTGCAGGCGCTGACGCGTCGGGAGATGGAGGTAGCGCAGTACTTGGTCTTAGGGCGCTCGGCAGAAGAGGCGGCGAAAACATTTGGAACATCGGTGGGAACGATTAAAAACCAGCGTAAATCAGTCTACCGAAAATTAGGAATTGTCCGGGCGACCCAACTACCTTGGGCCATGGGAAATGGGATTCCCCAGGTAACAACTAATGGAGTAAGGGCACATAGTCTTTCTGCGGAAGTACCTGCACGACCATGCCTTTCTCCTAATGGGGACTAGGAAATGCAAGTGAAGTTCAACTTCTTCAAAAAGGGAAAGATCACTGGGGCTGTGCTCGCGATTTTCGGGATTGGTTTTGTTTTTTGGGCGTCCCTCTTTCTTATTCTTTTTTTCGTCCTGACTCGTTAAAGCCTCTTTTGGGGTAGGGGAGTCGATGGCTCCTTATTTTCTAAAGCCCTTAGATTGCTTGAAGAAGATGCTGACAAACCCGCTTTGCTTCAAAGTGTTCTTCCGCCAGTTGACGAGCTGCCTGAGCATGGTGTGAATAGTCCTTGGTTACTTGGGCAATGGCTTCGGCAGCTTCGGCAAGATCGGCAAAGGAGAGTGCCCCATGGCCTGATGGGAGGTGTTTTGTCCAACCTGTTTCTTGTACGACCACCGGCCTTCCCAAGGCTAAGTAGCAGGCACTACGACAACTAAACCAGCCGGTTTTTCCTTGGACGTAGCCGTGCTTAGCGACACTCCATTCGGCGACTGAATTTTGCAAAAACTTCCTGTACGTAAGGTGGTCGGGAACAACCTCCTGCGGTTCAACAAGGTCCCACCCGATCTTACGAAGATGGTCGGCTGGGCGTTGGGCATCGACCCCGAGCCCCATGGCTAACTGGAATCGGGCTGGTGACTTTTTTGGGAGGTCGTAGAACTTTTTAAATTCGATATCCTTTTGACCATAAGGGCACCCTTCCCAAGTTTTTGGGGGGTAGCTGGACCAGTTCATTACCGTGGTCCAAGGAGCGTGCGGTGGAGCGGGGGTAACGGGCCAGTGGTCGAGGGCAATGGGCTGAACAGTAGGTCGCCAAGTGATGCCGTCCAAGGGAACAGGACAATCGGGCTGGCCAACGGATAGGCCGAAGGTGAAGTGGCTGTGGTGATCGCGTAGGCGACCCGCGTATTGGGGATTAGAGCCATCGAGGAGGCCGATCTGGCAGAACATTGGATCCCCATCGATAAACATTTTGTGCCCGACCCGCAGATCATAATCGCGAAGCCACCCAGCGCTAGAGACGTTAACCAGAAGGTCGCCATGCCGAAGCCACTCGCGGGCCACTTTTTCGCCTGCACCATAAAACTTCCCGTCGGCACCGTTGCGGTAGACCCAGGAGTTGGCTAAATCAAAATCGGTGAAGATTTTCTGGAGAGATTGTAGGGCAAAGGAGCAGTCGGCGGTGATGGTGCCGGCAACAGGGTCGTAGGGCCAAGCCCCTGAATCTTCCAGATAGAGAACTTCGTGACCCAAGCTACGGAACCCTAGAAGGTACTGGAGGTAGTCCCAAATGACTCCACCGAAGGGGTATTGGCCGACCAGACCTGTAATAACAATCCGCATCAGGCTGACTGTAGAGAGAAACAGGAAAGGGTGAAGGAGATTAGGGTCGAGATTGGTTTTGCTTGGTCATTCCATGGGTTTTTTGGTCCGATCAGTTGATTGAAAATCGACATATGTTGTCGGTCTATGCACAGGTAACTTTGTTGTGGATTGAGATTGGGGGTGGAGTAGGGGAAAACAGGAGGATGGCTGAAGGGACAACTCCCATGATGAGGCAGTACCAAGGGCTGCGGGCGCAGATTCCTAAAGATACTCTGCTCTTTTTTCGGTTAGGAGATTTCTATGAGATGTTTTTCGAAGATGCGCAGGAGGGAGCTCGTTTATTGAACCTAACTCTGACGAAGAGAAATGGGATTCCGATGTGCGGACTACCTTTTCATGCGGCGGAAGGCTATGTGACAAAGCTTCTAGCGGCGGGCAAAAAGGTGGCGCTATGTGATCAGATTGGTGAGGTGCGTACAGGGCAGATGGTGGAGAGAGCGATCACTCGTATCCTCAGTCCTGGATGCGCGGTAGGGGTCGAACTGGCTGAGCCGAAAATGCCACGCTGGCTCGCGGCAGTGCGAAGGGGAGATGGTAAAAAAACGAATTGGGGATTCGCTCTGTTGGATGCGACGACGGGAGATTTTCGGTTAGCAGAACTGGAAGACGAAGCCGCTTGCCGTGAGGAGATACGGAGAACAAATCCTGCGGAGATTTTGATTGCGGAGGAGGAGAAGGAGATCGGTGGGTGGGTGGAGAGAAGCACAACCATAACCAGGGTGTCGGAGTGGACTTTAGAGGAAGAGACGGGACGAACCCTGCTTTGTGATCATTTTAAAGTGCAAAGCCTAGATGGATTCGGTTGTAGTGGGATGCGTGCTGCGGTGGGCGCGGCAGGCGGGCTGCTACGTTATCTAACCGAGACTCTGAAGGGGGTGGCGAAGCATCTTCAAGCACCGAAGCCTTTCCGATCCGAGGAGTGTCTACGTCTTGATGCGGCCACCCAGAGAAACCTAGAGCTGCTCTCTTCGGCCTCGACAGGTGCGGACACAAGTGTCATTCGGGCGATCGATCAGACAGTTACTGCGATGGGAGGTCGCGAGCTGAGGGGATGGCTTGTGCGACCGTTGCGCAATCTGGAGGAGATTGAGGGGCGCCACGAAGCAGTCGCGGGATTTTTGGAAGATGCGGGGGCCTTAGACGATTTTCGTGAAAGTTTGAAAGAAGTGCGTGATTTGGCTCGGTTGGTGGGACGGCTGGCAGGGGGCGCAGGAAGTGCACGGGATTTAATGGTCTTACGGCTTACCCTAGAGGCTTTGCCTGGTCTTCAGCAAATGGTGATGAAGGTACGAGGAAAAAAGATTCAGGAGCTGAATCAGCAGGTGGAGTTGGAAATTGAGCTGGCGGCGGAGCTAGCGCGGGGTGTGGCGGAGGAGCCTCCAGCACTGGCCAGAGAGGGTGGAATGATTCGGGATGGATACGATGCGGAGTTGGATGGATATCGGGAAGCGATGCGCGAAGGTCGAGGTTGGATTGCTGATCTCCAAGCTAAAGAGATTGAGCGAACAGGGATCAAGAGCTTAAAGATACGTTTTAATCAAGTATCGGGATACGGAATCGAGATCACCAAGACGAACTTGGATCAAGTGCCAGCGGAGTATGAGAGAAAGCAGACTCTCGCTCAGGCGGAGCGTTTTGTGACGAAAGAGCTGAAGGATACCGAGGTTAAGATTCTGGGTGCAGAGGAGAAGGCGATCGCCAGGGAGATGATTCTGTTTGGTAAGTTGAGGGATCGGGTGGTGGCTCGAGTGTTATTTTTGCAGAAAACTGCCAGCGCAATCGGATCTCTCGATGCTTTAGCGGGATTGGCGTCGACGGCTCGTCGCTGGGGCTATGTGCGGCCGACGATGCGACGGGATGGCCGAATTCAGATTCGCGGGGGTCGGCATCCTGTGGTGGAGCAGATTTTAGCGGGCGGGGCGGAACCTTTTGTGCCGAACGATCTTTTGTTGGGGAATGAGCACGGGACGCTGATCGTTTTGACCGGACCGAACATGGCGGGAAAAAGCACTTATTTGCGGCAAGCGGCCTTGATCTGTCTTTTGGCTCAGGTGGGTTCCTTTGTCCCTGCGATCTCGGCTGAGTTAACGGTGTTGGATCGGATTTTTACGAGGATTGGAGCGGGAGATGATCTGGCGCGAGGTCAAAGTACCTTTCTCGTGGAGATGAATGAAACGGCGATGATTTTACATAATGCCACAGAAGAGAGCTTGGTGATTCTGGATGAGATTGGCAGGGGGACGAGCACCTTGGACGGATTAAGTATCGCTTGGGCGGTGGGGGAACATCTTCACGATGAAGTAAAGGCAAAGACTCTTTTCGCGACCCACTATCACGAGCTAACCGAGTTGGCTCTGACCCGAAGCGGGGTTAGAAACTACCGAGTGGCAGTTCGGGAAGAAAAAGATCGCGTAGTTCTTCTTCGGCAGATCATTGAAGGAGGGGCGGATCGGAGTTACGGAATTCAAGTGGCACGATTAGCGGGCTTGCCTGCGGAGGTTTTAACTCGGGCGACGGAGATATTGCAGGGCTTAGAAGAGGGGGAAACTGACGCTGCGGGAAAGCCTGCCAGAATTAAGCCTAAGGGTGTGGCTCTTGGGAGTGAGGACAAGAGACAGCTGGATCTCTTTGGGACAGGAGCGGTAAAGAAGGTGAAGAAGGCGAAGCTTTAGAGGTTTAAGAGGGGCTCTTTTTTGGTTAGGATCCTTCTGTGTGAAAAGTCTTAAGAAGGTTTTAATTCTCTCGGCCAGTGCGGGGACTGGGCATGTCCGAGCCGCTTCAGCGATTGAGAAGATTTGTCGAGCTACCCCCGGAATTGGAGAGGTGGCCAATGTGGATGCGTTGGCTTTTACGAACAAACTTTTCCGCGACTTTTACTCCAAGCTCTATCTGGCTTTAGTGAAAGATGCGCCGACTTTGCTGGGCTGGTGGTATGCGAAGAGCGATGAACCTTGGAAAACGGACAAGATGCGGATTCTTCTCGATCGCTTGAATACTCGACCCTTGGTGCGCCTATTGGCGAAGATGCAACCGGACATCACCATCTGCACTCACTTTATGCCTGCGGAGATTATTTCGCACTTAATCACCACAAAAGCGATTCAGGCCAAGCTTTCGATTGTGGTAACCGATTTTGATTTTCACGCGATGTGGTTATCGCGCGCTTTTCATCGGTACTTTGTGGCTCTGGACGAGACGAAAGCGTATTTAACTACTTTGGGTCTGCCCGCAGAACGAATTACGGTAAGCGGGATTCCGGTGGACCCGGACTTTGGGCGGAACACGGATCAACCGAGTTTGCGAAGAAAGTTGGGCTTAGCCTTGGATCGTCCTGTAATTCTGGTTACGGCTGGAGCTTTGGGAGTCAATCCCGCCGAGGCGGTGGTGAAATCCTTACGGCAGTTGTCGCAGCGGGCGCAGGTGGTGGTAATTTGCGGAAAGAATCCTGAGGCGAAAGAGCGGGTCGAGCAGGAGCTAGCTCGAGGGAATGGCTCTAAGGTGGATTTCAAGGTGATGGGTTATGTTGATGAGATGCCTTCTTGGATGGGGGCGGCAGATCTCCTGGTGAGTAAGCCAGGGGGGATGACTTCGGCCGAGGCGATGGCCTCGAGCTTGCCGATGGTTATTTACGATCCGATTCCTGGGCAAGAGGAGAGAAATAGTGATCAGCTTTTAGAAAAAGGGGTGGCGATCAAGTGCAATGAGATATCCATTCTTGGTTATAAAGTGACCCAACTTTTGACGGAACCAGCACGAATGGAGCAGATGAAAAAAGCGGCCCGTAAAATGGGTCGTCCTCATGCGGCCGAATCAGTGGTCAAGACTCTTCTGGCCGATTCGGAAAGTGACCCGATTGAGATGAACTCGGATCAGCAAGAGGAGATGGCGGAAAGTGTTCGGAAACGATGAACTCGGTCGATGGGGAAGATTCGTTTCTTTGGGGGGTGGCGTCCTGTCCTTATCAGCACGAGGGCGGGTTCAACCAGGAGGGTCAGCCGCAAAATAACTGGGCGGCATGGGAGAACTCAGGAAAAGTGGAGCGATCGGGGAGGGCGGCTGATTTCTGGAATCGGTATGAGGAGGACTTTGATCGGGCAGAGATGATGGGTCTGACGGCATACCGTCTGGGGTTAGATTGGACGCGAATTCAGCCGAAAGGGCTGGGCACAGAGTTAGACGCAAGCGTCTTGGATCATTATGCGGAGATGATCGGAGCCTTGCGGGCGAGAAAAATGGAACCGCTAATTACCCTTTGCCATTTTACGACTCCAGCATGGTTAGGAACCGATCCATGGTTGGAGGAGACAACTCCAGAGATTTTCGCACGGTTTGCTCGCCAGATGCTGGAGGCTTTGAATCGACGTTTGGTCATAGGGGGAGTGGCACCGCCCCGCTGGTTTATTACCCTGAACGAGCCAAACATGTTGGCGGCTTGTACTTATAATGTGGGGGCATTCCCGGCGGGACGACGGGCGTGGTGGGCGGCGGCCCTTTGTGCATTGCAAACCATGCTGGAGGCGCATGTGAGAGTTCGACGTGAAGTTCACGCGCTTTACACGGAGAACCCTGATTGGGGTTTGCCTAAGCTAACCTTTAATAATTTTGCCAGTGATCTTTATTGGATGGATAAAATGTTGCTGGATGTTTTGGAGGGGGCTCGGCAGACGCACGGTAGGGAGCCGGTAATTTCGTTTCTGAATGATCGATATCGTGAGTTTACTCGTGCCTATCGGGCAATGGACTTTCCTCACCATGGTCTGTTCTCCGAGGGAGTAGGGGAGTTGATTAAGCAAGTTCAACATGGATTGAGCCGACGTTTTCTACACGAAAGCACCTTTTCTCGGCTGGTGAGTTTAGTTCGGGAGCGGAGGGATGATCGGGTGGTGGACTATATATCCTTTGATTATTACGACCCTTTTGTGGGAAATGCAGTTCGGATGCCGACTCTGTCCGACTTAAAGCTCGGTCGAGTCGGCCTGCGTGAATGGTTAACTCAGAGTTTAACGACCAAGTGGTGGGATTGGAAGGCGCTGCCCCGTGGCTTACGGTTTTTTGTTGAGCGCTACGCCGCGGAATACCCAGGCCTTCCGATTGTCATTGCGGAGAACGGAATGGCGGAGCGGCGCTGTACGGGTGAGGCGTCCTGTGATTTGCGGGGAGATGAGCAGAATCGGAGTTATTTTCTGAAGCAACATGTGGGGGAGGTGATTAAATTAAAACGAGAAGGATTGCCCTTAATGGGATATTTTCACTGGTCGCTGACGGATAATTACGAATGGGGAACTTATGCTCCTCGATTTGGTTTATTTGGAATTGATTTTAAATCCAAGGGACTGGAGCGAGTCCCTCGAGATGAAGGGGGAGATATTCCTTGGGAAGCTTATGCGGCATTAATAGCGAACGCGGGTTTTCCTGGGCGGGAATCTTTAGTTTCAAATTAAGCGCGTTTTTTCTCGTAAAAAACAACTAAACTGCTGAAGTTTTTTTATGGAAAATCCTTCTGGCAAAGGCAATACGATCCAAAGCCTTCTAGAACACGCCTATAAGGAGTATCAGAGTGTAGATGAGGGGGTGGTGGCCACCTATATTCCTGAGCTGAGTAAGGCTAATCCTGATCACTTTGGGATTTGTGTGGCGACGGTTGAGGGGGAGACATTTGAAGTCGGGAATTGCGACCAAGAGTTCACCATGCAATCGATTTCAAAAATTCTGATTTATGCTTTGGCTTTATCGTTGCATGGTGAAAAAGAGGTCTCTCGGCACGTCGGGGTGGAGCCAAGTGGCGATGCTTTTAATTCGATTCAGTTGGATAAGAAAAATCGGGCCTTCAACCCCATGGTTAATGCGGGGGCGATTACGACGACAGCATTTGTTCATGGGGCGACATTTGAAAGTCGGTGGGCGAAGATTCTCGATACTTTGAGTGCAGCGGCCGGACGAACTCTGCGGATGGACGAGAAGGTCTATCAATCCGAAAGCAGGACTGGGCATCGGAATCGTGCCCTGACTTGGCTTGTGACCAACTTCAACCAAATTGAGGCCACGAATAACCTTGAAACCCTTGAGTTGTATTTTATGCAGTGCTCGATTCTAGTTACGGCGAGAGATTTAGCAGTGATGGGGGCGACTCTCGCGAACATGGGAACAAATCCGTTTACAGGAAAGAACGTCTTCGATGTGCAGTGTATCCAAGCGACCCTTTCTGTGATGTTTACCTGCGGAATGTATGACTTTGCAGGCGAGTGGGCTTTCCGTGTTGGGATTCCTGCCAAAAGCGGTGTATCAGGTGGAATCCTTGGTGTAGTTAATCGGCAGATTGGCATTGGAACTTTTTCTCCTCGCATTGATGAGAAAGGCAATAGCAGCCGTGGAATTCGGGTTTTTCAGTATCTTTCTGAGGAGTTGGGTCTGCATACCTTTAATTTCATGAATCATGGATCTAGCTTTTTGACGGGGTTGAGCGGCGTTGAATCTTCCGTACCTCAGCGTTAGGTACTCGATCCGGGGAGCGATTGCCTGATTGCCAGTTGTGGTCTCTTCGAGTAATTTCCTAACTATGTTAACTGTAAAAGAGTCCCAAATTGGCGCGGCAACTATTCTCGAGTGCAGTGGTCGTCTGGATGTGGTTACTGGTCCGACATTAGACGCCAAGATCCCAGACGGGGGAGTTGTGGTACTGGATATGGCAGAGTTGAACTATGTGAGTAGCGCAGGGCTACGTTCTATTTTGCAAGCTTTAAAGAAGTTGCAGCCCAAGGGGGGCAGTTTGCGTCTGAGTAGTTTGCAGCCCGACGTCCAGCGGTTGCTTGAGCTTTCTGGCTTTCTCTCGTTGGTGAAATCCTTTCCGGACAAGGATAGCGCGGCGAAAGCCTAGTCGTTCGGGAAAATTGTAGTAGGGCGGTGCCCTGGAACGAGGGCGGTGGGATTTAAGGGAAGAGGATGCGAATGAGGGAGAAATCGTCGTCGAGGGGGCCTGGGCCATTCATGGAGTGGAGCCAATCGAGGAGCTTCTTAAAAACATCCGGAGCCGCTCCATTGCTTTTCATGAAGGCCTTAAACTCGCTAAATTCAAGCATGTTGCCATCGGGTTTCTTTACTTCGTAGGTACCGTCGCAGAGTACAAGGAGTTTAGAGTTGGGCGGAACGATTCGCGTGGCGGAGGAGTAGGGCACACCGGTCATGTAGCCAATGACCAGGCCAGGCTGATTCAGTTCCTCGATCTCCCCATCTGGGAGTAGGAGAAAGGCGGGCGGATGACCACCGCTAGCGTGTCGAAGGCTACGAGTGGGAGCGTGGTAAACGCCGTACCAGATGGTGAAGTACATGTTATTGTTTCTGTCCATGGGAAAGGAGGTATTGAGAGCGGCGAGAACGGCTCCAGGATCACGGAAGTCGACTCCGGAAAGACCTCCCGCACGAATGGCGTTAATGGCGCTAACAGAAAGAAGGGCAGCGCCGACGCCGTGTCCGCAGACATCGAGAAGGTAAATGGCGAAGTGAGATTCATCGATCCAGTGGTATCCGAACGAATCCCCAGCAAGTTCTGTGGAGGGCTCGTAGTGCCAATCGATAGCGGAGGGACCTTTGACGGGCTCGGGAAGAATACTGCGAACATAGCGAGCGGCCTCCTCGAGCTCTTGGGTTAACCGCTTTTGGGTAGCTTCAAGAAGTTCCTTTTCCTCTTGAAGTTGGATAAAGCGAAGGTGGTCGAGATCGCGTAAGCGTTTCTTCTCCAAAGAGGAGGTGACTCGAGCGCGGAGAAGGGTTGGGTTGAAAGGCTTAGGGAGGTAATCCTCCGCACCAGCTTCAATGCATTTGACCGCGTTTTCGATCTGTTCGGCGCCTGAAATAACAATAATGGGCAGGCCTTTGAGTAGTGGGTTTGCTTGAACGGCTTGCAGGACTTCCATGCCATTCATTTCGGGCATTTCCATGTCGAGAAGCATAAGGTCAAAGGATTTTTGCGTAATCAAATCCATGGCTTGGCGACCATCGTTGGCCTCCGTAATATTGGTAAAACCTAAGCCATTGAGTGCGCGGATGAGGACGAGGCGCATGGTGCGACTGTCATCCACGACGAGAACGTTGGCTTCTTGAATTGGCTTAACGGTAGGATCGAGGCGTGGAACGGAAGGAGCGGGTTGGGTTGCAGTGGTCATATTGGGGATTAAGGCTGGATGAGACGATAAGCAGTTAGGAGGTTAAGGTCAAAGCCGAGGAAGAGTGCGCCGAAAGATTGCGAGGTCATGAGGAGGCAGGCACTTGAGGCTGGAGTGGAATAATTTTACTAACCTTAGCAATGAGGGGCTGTTCTTGGAATGGCTTTACGATGTAGTCACGAACTCCAAGGCGGGCAACGGTCGAAATAACCTTTGGGTTCGATTCGGCAGTAAGCATAATTACGGGGATTGATTTCAGCTGTGGATCATGGCGGAGATGTTGAAGCATAGTTACTCCATCCATAACGGGCATATTGTAATCGAGAATAATAAGATCGGGTCGCACTTGCTTAGCTTGGGCAAGGCCCTCCTCCCCATTGCCCGCTTCGCGAAGCTCGACTTGAAATGGACGAAACATACGCGCGAGGAGGAGCCGAATCGTTTTACTGTCGTCGATACTGAGGATCTTTTGATTCATGACGCGTTCGGGTGGATATTGAGGGAAAAAGTGAAGAAATAATCTCCACAGGTCCACTGGGTAAGGCACACGGTGGGCGTGGAAGGAGTCGCGGTGCCACTGGGCGAAGTACGACCAGGTAGAGGCGGATGTAAGGTGCCGGTGAGACCGCGGTGTCGCAGTTCAGTGGAAACGCGTCCTGCGACCATATTGCAAAGTTCGCCGACAACATCATCTAGGTCCGTATCCTCGGGGACGTAATTACCTGAGGCGCCTAAAAGAGTCTGGGCAGCCAATTGAGCGCCTGCGCTGGGGATGGTCAGGACCATTTCCCCTGAGGCGCTCGAGCCAGTCCAAGCTACCGTGGCGATTCGAGGGGACGGGAGTGGCAGATTTGAGGTTGGGCTAGGTTGAATCTCTTTTTGTAGTTGAGTTCGCCAAACCTCAGGGACTGATCGATTTGCAATCTGGATTAGCTCTTGTTGAGAAAGCGGGTTGGTCATTTAACTTTCGGATGGTTTAAAGCGTGAAGAATAGCGGCGGCCATATGTGGAAGAGTGACCACGCGATCGACTGCATTGAGTTTGATGGCGGCCTGGGGCATCCCGTAGACGATGCAGCTATCTTCGTGTTCGGCGATGGTGGTGGATCCGGCCTCATGGAGGGCAAGCATTCCTCGAGCTCCATCCACGCCCATTCCCGTGAGTAAGGCGGCGACGGCATGATCTTTGGCGTGTTCGGCTCCTGAGCGGAAAAGAATATCCACAGCAGGGCGGCAGTGGTGAACGGGTGGAGTTTGGGTGAGGCGGACTTTGTATCCACGACCTGAGGGCAGAAGTGCGAGATGGAAGTCCCCAGGGGCGATTAGGCAGAGTCCTGGATGTAGCTCCTGTCCTTGTTGGGCTTCGGCGACGTCATAGGGGCAGACTTCGTGAAGACGCTCCGCCATCAAACGGGAAAAGTTCTTTGGGATATGTTGGACGACAACGATGGGGGGGAGGCCATTCGGCAGCCTAGGAAGCATGTAGCGGAGGGCTTCGACGCCGCCAGTGGAAGCACCAATCAGAATGACTTGCCGAGCTGAAAACGTTCCTGAGGGAAGAGCAGGAGAAGCTGTGACAACGGGTTCTTCTTTTAGTTTGGGCCGCTGGGAGAGTGCAGCGGCTTTGACATGATAGGCTAGCTGGTGGGCGAGTTCGCCAAGACTCCGACTGCCGTCTGGCTTGGCTAAGACATCAACTGCACCTAGAGCAAGGGCTTCCATCGCCTTAGCAGACCCCGCTTGGGTGAGGGAACTAACTACGACAACTGGAATTGGATGATGCTCCATGAGAATCTTAAGAAAAGTGAGACCATCCATTCGAGGCATTTCCAAGTCCAGGGTGATCACATCGGGTGCTAGTTCTAAAATCTTTTCACGAGCTTCATAAGGATCAACGGCGCCGCCGACGATCAGGAGTTCGGGGTCCTGTTTAAGAGCTTCGCTAATGGCACGGCGGGCGAGGGCCGAGTCGTCGACGACCAGTACGCGGATCTTTTTACCTGGGCTCATGGTTTGTAGTAGACCCCTTGCTGGATCGATTCTAAGGAGTGACGAATTCCGAAAAGACTTTCGGAGTGGCCGACGATGAGATAGCCACCTGAGGCGAGTTGCTCAGTGAGTCGGGCGATGAGCGTGGCGCGGGATGGAGGATCAAAATAGATCATAACGTTTCGGCAGAAAATTACATGTTGGCGCGTAGGGATGGGAAATTCGGCTTGAAAAAGATTGATACGGTGAAAGAGAAGATGCTCTTTGAGCTCCGACTTTATTCGACAATCCCCCGTGCGGGTTCCTACTCCTTGTTGAAAATAGCGTTTCAGAAGGTCTGGTTCTACTGGCTCGACCGACTCCATTCGGTAAATGCCATGTTGCGCCCGTGCGAGCATTCGTTTCGAGATATCGGAGGCAAAGATATTCCAGGAGATCGAGGGATAGGCCCGCAGGGCTTCGGCCAGAACAATAGCCAAGGTATAGGGCTCTTCACCCGAAGAGCAGGCCGCCGACCAGACTTTTAAGGGGGTCCCATCCTGAAGGAGGCGAGGGAGGAGCGTAGGAAGAGCTTTTTTTACGAGGAAGGAAAAATGTTCAGGTTCTCGAAAAAATTTGGTGTGATTCGTGGAAATTAAGTCGACCAGATGCTCGATTTCTTCAGGACCCGCAACCGAGTCGAGGAGTTGGCAATATTTCTGGTAGGAGGAGAGAGATAGATCCTTGAGACGATGGCGCAATCGATTTGCTAAAAGAGCCTGCTTGTCATCTCCTAAGCGGATTCGACTGTGTTGGTAAACAAGATCGACCACAAAGCGATAGGCTTCCGGGGTCAAGACCGGCTCCACAGGGCTTTCCATTGGATTGAGACGCCTTGAAGAGATCGAGTTCAGAAGTTTCGGAAGTCGCGATCCTCATTTCCCGCTAGAGCGCGCCCATCCTCCGGCATGGGAATAGTGGATCGGCTTTTATTTTTCGTGACCCCAGAAGAGGCCCGGTTGGAATGGTGCTTTTCCTCTTGAGGATGGGACGAAGATCGGGACGAGATTCTGGAGCTTTCTGTCTTACCGCCAACCAAGCGACGGAGTTTTCCGACTAAGTCCTGGAGGGTTTCAGCTTGAGCAGAAAGTTCCTCGGCGGCACTAGCGCTCTCCTCAGCACTTGAAGCATTGCTTTGAGTTACTTTTTCCATTTGGGCGATTGCACTATTTATCTGATCGATGCCTTGGGATTGTTCACGGGCAGCGGTGGAGATATCCCCCACCAGAGTATCCGTAGAGGTAACTTTTTCTGATATCTGCTTGAGGGATTCGGCTACCTTTGAGGAATTCAAGGAGCCTTGGCGGCTATTGGAGATGGCGGCTTCGATTTTATTGGCGGTTTCCTTGGCAGCGGCGGCACTGCGTTGGGCTAAGGAGCGGACTTCATCCGCCACTACAGCAAATCCGGCACCAGCTTCGCCCGCACGAGCCGCCTCGACCGCAGCATTCAGAGCAAGAATATTGGTTTGGAAGGCGATTTCATCAATATCTTTAACAATCTTTGCTACTTCGGCGCTTGAAGAGTCGATGGCGGCCATAGCGATTATCATCTCGTTCATGTTTTTGGAACCGGCCTCAGCGAAAGTGCGTGAATCGGAAGCTAATGATTTTGCTTTTTGGGCATTTTCGGAGGTGGCTCGAATCATGCTGGTCATTTCTTCCAAGGAAGCGCTGGTTTCCTCAACAGAAGAGGCCTGCTCGCTTGCGCCGGAAGAAAGAGTTTGGCTGGCCATGGAAACTTGTCGGGCGGCAGCAGAGGTCTGTAGAGCCCCGTGGTCTAAGCTGACTGCAAGATCACGGAGAATCCGGTTGGTGGAACTGGAAATTGCCCAAGCGATGACTGCGGCGAGAAGCAAGGCAGAGATAAGTATTATTCTAACCCAGTGAACCGCTGCCTCCGCCGTTATTTTGCCTTCGGTAGCGTGTGTCTCACCTAATTTAATATTGAACTCCAAATGGTCGTTGATGGCTTTTTCCGCTTTATCAAAGAGCGGAATGACTACGGATTGCATCTGGTGGTGAACTTCGGCTGTCTGGTTTTGATTGATAAGCTCGACTGCTCGATCTCTGGCAACAACAAAAGCCTCATAAGTGCGCCTAACTTCCTTGAGGAGACGACGGTCTTCCTCGTTAATGACAAGGGGTTCGTACTTCTTAAGGAGCTCCTCGATTCGAGTATTACATTCATTATCTTTTTTTTCTAACTGGGCAATGCGCTCAGCAGAGGTTTCTCCGTCGAGTTGTTCTAGGAAGATCATTATATCGCGGGAGTTATTCGAAACCTCTGATAGAAGAACAAGGCTGGGAATGACGTTGTCGTTTAGATCTTCGATATTCTTGGTGAGGCTATCGAGCTGACGCATGGCAAAGATGCCGAGCCCAGCAGTGATGAGAAGGCAGACGGTGAAGCCAGCAATAATTCGGCGGGAGATGGTCCAGAAGGTTGTGTTCATATATTTTAGTTTTCTTCGTTTCTGTGTTCCTGTGTTTTTAGTCTGAGGTTAGGTGATTTAAGGTGAAGAGGAGTTCGCTCCTGCTCCTAAGTAAGCTTTTGGTAGAGCGCTGGCCTGTGCTTCTGGGGTGGGGGGTAGGCGTTCAAGTAACTGCCATGAAATTGCGCCCTCCTCGGCAAAGATCTTCTCAATTTCTAAAAGAGTCTTAACGCCTCCACGCAAAGTGGCGACACCTAGAATGTATTGAGAAGCAGTGGAGCCCCCAAAATCGGGGCATGGTTCGATCTCGGAACTACTCAACTGAACGACCTCCTCAACCGCGTCGACAATGATGCCAATCAAGGTGGGTCGGGTAGAATTAACTCCAAGTTGCAAAACAATAATACAAGCCCTCTCTCCTGGTGGCACTGGTGCCATGGAAAACTTTGCCCTTAGATCGAGTACCGCAATGACAGTTCCTCGAAGGTTAATGACCCCGCGAACATGGGGCGGCATATTTGGAACAGGTGTAATTGGGCAGATTCGAATAATTTCGCGAACATGAAGGACGGGTAGTCCATAAGACTCTCGCCCCAAGGTGAAGGTAAGATAACGAGGTGATTTCGTTCCTTGGCTTTTACTGGAAGGGGAGGGAGTTTTCATGGGAATGCCTTGGTTAAATCAGGGCAGGTTAGAAGTTGCGAAATTCTCTGTCCTCGGCACTTGATTTGAGGGTTTGATCCCCGGGCATAGGGATCCGCGTCTTCGGTTTGCTGTGCACCGAGAAGCCTGATGGTCCGTCTTGATGGGAATTTGAACGATGCGATTTCTGCTGAAAGGAGGTTGTGATGCCTTCTCCCCCAACCAGTCGACGGAGTTTAGCGATTAGATCCTTTAGGGTTTCGGCTTGAGCAGAGAGCTCCTCGGACGCGCTGGCACTTTCCTCGGCGCTAGCGGCATTGCTTTGGGTGACTTTTTCCATTTGCGCAATTGCACTATTGATTTGCTCGATTCCTTGGGACTGCTCACGGGCGGCATTGGCAATTTCACCGACAAGGGAATCAGTGGAAGATATTTTTTCTGCAATATGCTTTAGCGACTCGCTTACCTTGCTTGAGCGACCGGTTCCTTTCAGACAACTCTCCGAACCGCGCCGACTACTCGCGATAGCATTCTCAATTTTGCTAGCTGTTTCTTTGGCGGCGGCGGCGCTTCGCTGGGCTAAAGAACGGACCTCGTCAGCCACCACAGCAAACCCCGCTCCTGCTTCTCCAGCGCGGGCGGCTTCGACGGCAGCATTCAGGGCAAGAATATTGGTTTGGAACGCGATTTCGTCGATATCTTTGACGATCTTGGCCACCTCGGCGCTGGAAACATCTATCGCGACCATGGCTTGATTCATTTCTGCCATAGTCATATCCATTTCGGCCATTGTGGAAAAACCTGCATCGGCGACGGTTCTAGATTCGAGAGCTAGTTGTTTCGCTTTCTGAGCGTTCTCGGAAGTGGCGCGAATCATACTGGTCATCTCCTCTAAAGAAGCGCTGGTCTCTTCGACGGAAGAGGCCTGCTCACTTGAGGCCGAAGATAGAGTTTGGCTAGCGGTGGAAACTTGTTTGGCGGCGGCGGCGGTCTGCAGGGCTCCTTGATCGAGGCTTTCCGCTATTTCACGGAGAACAAGATTCGTCGATTTCGCGATATACCATGCGAGACCAACTGCGGTTATCAAGGCGATGACAAGAAAGAAACAAATATAGACAATTGTCTGATGAGCAGTGACCTTACCATCTTCCCCATCTTGGATGGCCGATTTAACACTGAACGCAACAGAGATTTCCAGAGTGTCTAGGAAGTTGTCTGAATCTGGTTTTACCGAATTGACGAATTGAGTTTTTAGAGCATCTAGTCTCGATACTTTTGGGGTCTCCGCTTCAGCATCGGAAGGTAAGTTGGAGGTCTTTCCAAGGGTTAAATTCGTGGAGGCAGGTTTGGGTAGGGTAGATCGTAGAGAATCGTTTCCCGCTTGGACTTTGTGACTTTCCCGAACCTGGGCCAGCCACAAGGAGCTGGAGTTGTTCAGGGTCTTATGATTTCGGAGTACTTCGCTGAATAACCGCCGCTCTTCTTCACTAGAAATAAGCTTTTCAAACTGTTGCATCAAGTCGCCTAGCCGAACTGCCTCTTTCTGGATTTGTTCATCCAGAAGGTTACTTTTCTCGGGAGTAGCATTAAGGAACTCTAGAAGGTCAGTTTGATAGCCTTGAGAAATGGTAGAAATTTCCCCAAGAAGATGGAGGGAAGGCACAGAATGGTCCGCTAAATCGAGAATGTCGGACCTTAGGTGTGTGACTCGCCAGATGGAAAGACCGCCGAGAATGAGGGTGATGAGGATAAGGCAGGTAAAGCCTGTGGTGATTCTGCGTGCGATTGTCCAATTATTCATGTTCATAGATTTACGTTTTCTGGGTTAGGGTGAATTGACTGCACTAAGTAAAAGGGAAGGTGAATCGGGTAAAGAGCTGGAAAGAGCTAACGAAATAGTTCCCTCCTCAAGGAATATCTTTTCGATTTGGAGAAGGGTTTTAACTCCGCCTCGGACGGTGGCTACGCCAAGAATGTATTCGGTGCCAGCGACTCCGCCGAAATCAGGGCAGGGTTCGATCTCTGCTTCGCTCAACTGAAGGACTTCTTCCACTGCATCGACGATGACTCCGATGAGGTTGGGTCGTCCTGTAGGGGTGCTGAGTTGCAGGACGATGACACAGGCCCGGTCTCCTGTGGAAGCAAGGGTCATGGAGAATTTGGCTCGGAGGTCGAGTACCGCAATGACTGTTCCGCGTAAGTTGATCACCCCGCGGACGTGGTTGGGCATATTGGGGACAGGGGTGATTGGGCAAAGGCGAATGATTTCGCGAACATGAAGGACAGGAAGTCCGTAGGACTCCTGCCCAAGGGTAAAAGTCAAATACTTGGAGGGGGCAGACATAGTCGTGCGGTTGAGAGGAGCGGTGTTCATACAGATACCGAGGAAGGTCTGGAGGTGGCCAAGCTTCCTTTATCGGAGAATTTAACCAAAGTATCGACGTCAAAAATAAGGCCAACGGAGCCATCCCCGAGGACAGCAGCCCCTGCGAGAAGGTGTTGGTTCTGGAATGTTTGGCCTAAGCTTTTGATGACGACTTCCTGTTTGCCGATAAGTTCATCCACGAGAAGTGCGCGACAGGCCTCTCCCGATTCCACGACCACGAGAATACCGTCTTCTGGTTTCTTGGCGCGCATCGGGCGTCCTAAATAGGGTCCCATGCGTAGGACGGGGGTTTGATGGCCTCGGACGCTAACGACTTCTCCACGTTCCTGAATGGTGGTGACCATGCCTGGGCGAGGGCGGAAAGATTCCCGAACGGAAAGGGTGGGGATGATGTAGCGCTCCTCGCCGACCCCGACCATTAGCCCGTCAATAATTGCGAGGGTGAGGGGGAGGATGATGGTGAAGGTAGTGCCCTGACCGAGAACAGATTGAATTTCAATTTTTCCCCGGAGGTTTTCGATATTACGTCGAACCACGTCCATGCCGACGCCACGCCCTGAGACATCGGTAACCTTCTCGGCCGTCGAAAAACCAGGCATGAAGATCATGTCAAAGATTTCGCTCTCGGTACGTTTTTCGTCGGGACCTATGAGTCCACGCTCACGGGCTTTGGCTAAGATGCGTTCGGGATTGAGGCCGCGACCGTCATCTTGAATCCGGATGCAGATGCCCCCACGTTGGTGAGAGGCAGTTAAGCGAACTGTTCCTAGGGTGGGTTTCCCTGAGGCGAGCCGATCCGCGGCCGTTTCCAAGCCATGATCGACCGAGTTGCGAATCATATGAACGAGCGGATCGCTGAGTTTTTCGACAATATTGCGATCGAGGTCGGTGTCTTCACCTTCCAGGATCAGTTGAACCTCTTTTTGCTGTTTGGCGGCAAGATCACGGACTAGGCGAGACATTTTTTGGAATGCGGCACGAATTGGGACCATGCGCAGGGACATGGCGTTGCGCTGGAGTTCTGCGGTGGTACGACTGAGTTGGCGTAGGGATCTGGCGAGTTTTCTGCTGGTCAGACTCTGGACTTCTGGGTTTTGCACGACCATTGACTGAGCGATGACGAGTTCCCCGACGAGATCGACTAAAGTATCTAACTTCCAGGTATCCAATTTAACAAAACCACCTGAGGTTTCAGTTGGGTTAGTCGGAGTTGCCGCAGGGGAAGGTAGGGGGGCGGCTTGTTTTAAAGGGGGAGTAATGGTTTTCACGGACGGCAAAACCTCCATAGCCATTTCTTCGATGATTATGGGGGCGTGTTTAATGGGTTGCGCGGTGGGAGTTGGTGACGGGGAGGCGGAAGGAGTAGGTGTCTCCCCACGGAGTGTAGCTTTGAGTCTTTGGATAAGATCTCGGGTTGGGACGATGATGGGCTGACCAGCGCCGGTTCCTTGGATTTGGGAACCGATCTCGCGGGTAAAGCTCGTGAGGGCGTCGGCGCCACTGAGGATGAGGTCGATGACCCCAGAGGTAATCTTGAGTTCGGTACGGCGGGCGGCGTCGAGGAGAGACTCTAGGTCATGGGCTAAGTCTTGCATTGCTCCGAGGTGAAGAAATCCTGCGCCTCCTTTGAAGGTGTGAAAGGCACGGAAGATTGAGTTGATCGTGCCTGCATCGGAGGGGTTGCTTTCTAGGACGATCAATCCTTGTTCGATATTTTGGAGTAGTTCGAGTGATTCGCCGTGAAACTCGCGAAGAAGTTCTGCATCATCTTTTAGATTCAAGATAATGGATTTTTCATCTCCTGTGGGAGAAGTTCCAAGTGGAGGATTGGATTTGGGCTGGGAAGGAGCAGAGGGGGGGGTGGGTTTTGACCATTTTTCAGGCCAGGAAGGCATGGGGGATTTTTTATCCCAAGAAGTCAAAACCTGGCTCATCCAGGCATGCCATTCATTAAAGTGATGAATGGCTTCTGTGGTGAACTTGCCGGTTCCATCGAGTATATGATCCAACCACTTTCGTGCTACTTGAAGACCCGAAGAGACTTCCATGGGAGATTCCTGAGCGGCTAACTCCTCGAGATCCATAATGAATCGGTTTACTGGCAGGAGGCCGGTGTCCTGCTCGGGCACGACAAAAGCAAGCTCCTCCGCTAATTGATTGAGAATCGCTGTCGCCCGAATTGAACCAGTGAGTTGGGGGGCAGCAGGGTTCATCGTTAAAATCTTATCTTTAGAGCAACAGGGCAATCAAGATATGGTTTCGATTTGTCCTCAGGCAGGACGGTTTTTTCTAATTGGCCCGAGACCAGAGTGGGCCGATATTTGCTACAATTAGGAAACTCTGTGACTCAAACCGCTAGGGGAACGGCACCGGGCTGGCCATCAGCTGTGGGCGGGGGAATTCGATAAGTGATTCGACCTTTGGTGAGGTCGTACGGGGACATTTCCATTTTAACCTTATTTCCAATATTGAGGCGAATGTAGTGCTTTCGCATTTTGCCAGAAATATGAGCGAGGACAGTGTGACCGTTGATGAGTTCGACACGAAAGAGGGTGCCTTTGAGCACCGACTTAACGACTCCTTCTACTTCGACTACTTCACCTGCCATAAGAGGAAAAGCCTACCTGAAGGGCAGGAAGAAAGGAATCTAATTCCCTAAGCTGGTTATACTTTGTCGTGAATTCCGCATTCACGTTTCCAGCCGAAATGACGTAGTTCGGCTGGATCGGAAACTTCGTCGAGGCGCTTGGTGGTAACACGATCGCCAATGGAGACATAGCCTTGAGCCCATAGCGGATGGTAGGGAAGAGAGTGCTCTTTGAGGTAGAGTCCGATATCACGGTCGGTCCATTCGAGAATAGGAAGAAGTTTGTAGCGGGCTTTCTTCCGCACGAGGATATCGAGACTTTGTCGAGATTGTGAGGAGCTACCGCGCAGTCCTGCGACCCAGACGGAGGGATTGAGTTCAGCGAGTGCTCTTTGCAGGGGTTCGACCCGAATAATTTCATGAAACTTTTCTAATCCTGAGGGACCCTCTTGCCAAAGGAGTCCGTGTTGGCTCTCGATTTGAGTCGGAGTGAGCAGGGGTCGATAGGTTTTTAGGTTCAGTCCTAAACGAGCGGTTAGTTCTGAAGCGAATTTGAGTGTTTCAGGAAAGTGGTATCCAGTATCGATGAAAATGACTGGTAAGGAGGGAGATATTTGTGAGGCCCAGTGAAGAAAAGCAGCGGATTGCGCTCCAAAGGAGGTCGTTAGAACTACCTTTTCAGGAAAGGATTCGATAGCCCATCGTAACCGGTCGGAAGGGGATTTGGCCTTGAGATCGGGTTCGGTTGAGGGGTCGAGCTTTTTGGTCTCAGACCGACCTTTGGAAGGAGCGCGAATCATGCTTGCAATTTACATGGAAACCATACAAAGTCTATCGTTTATGTCATATTTGCAACATCTTGAGGATCAGAGCATTTATATACTTCGCGAGGCTTTTGCGAATTTTAAAAACATGGCTATGCCGTGGTCGATGGGTAAGGATTCGAATACTTTAATATGGCTGGCGAAGAAGGCATTTGCGGGGAAGATTCCGTTCCCGCTGCTCCATATTGATACGACGTATGAGTTTCCTGAGATGCTTTCTTTTCGGGAGTGGGCACGAAAGCACTACGAGTTGGATCTTATTGTGATGGTCAACGAGGAGGCTCGGAAGCGCGGGGTAGGGTATGAAACTCACGATCCGGTGACGGTAACTCATGAGCTGAAATCGGCTGCCTTGCAACAGGCTTTAGCCAAGTATAAGTGGGATGCTTTAGTCACAGGTATACGCCGAGACGAGGATTCAACCCGAGCGAAGGAGCGGTATTTCTCTCCGCGGACCGCGGAAAACGAGTGGGAGTACCGTGATCAACCGCCTGAGTTTTGGGGGCAGTTCACCACGGCGGTTGGTCCTGGGGAGCACGTGCGGGTACAGCCTCTCTTGGATTGGACTGAGTTGGATGTTTGGGAGTATGTCCGACGCGAAGGCATTCCAATTCCCAAGATGTACTTTGCACAAAATGGGCGGCGGTACCGGTCCTTGGGTTGCTGGCCAATCACTAAGTCGATCGAGAGCTCGGTCGACACTATTGAAGGAATCGTGGCGGAGCTTAAGACGACGAAAACTTCAGAGCGGGCGGGTCGGGCTCAAGATCACCATGAACGCAATGCCATGCAGAAACTGCGGGCGAAGGGGTTCATGTGAGCCAAGGAGTGGTCATGCCTCCCGCACCGAAAGCGGTGTCCAAGGATTATGTACCAGTATTCTTTCCAAAACGGCAAGGGGGTGCTGGAGCATCTGGCGGAGCGGAAGAGGCTCGAACAAGTATTGTGGTGGTGGGCCATGTGGATCATGGGAAATCGACTTTAATTGGGCGGTTACTGGCGGATACCGGCTCCCTCCCTGAGGGGAAATTAGAAGCAGCAGAAAAGGCTTCGCGAGAGGAGGGCATGCCCTTGGAGTATGCCTTTCTCTTGGATGCGCTTTTAGAAGAGCAGGCGCAGAATATTACTATCGATACGACGCGGATCGGATTCCGTTACGAAGGTCAATCATTCGAAATTATCGATGCACCAGGTCACCGTGAGTTCATTAAGAATATGGTGACGGGCGCAGCGGCGGCGGAGGAGGCGGTTTTGCTCATCGATGCGAAGGAAGGATGTAAGGAGCAGACTCGACGGCACGGGCTACTGCTTTCTCTGCTGGGCGTATCCCAGGTGATTGTCGCCGTGAATAAGATGGATCTAGTGGGCTGGGACCAAGCCCGCTTTCGTGAGTTAGAGAAAGAGATTCGTGAGTATCTCGGGGGACTAAAGATTATTCCTCGTGAGGTCATCCCCATTTCTGCAAGAGAGGGAGCGACAGTCATGCGGCGCGACTCCAAGAATCTCGGTTGGTGGAAGGGGCCTACTTTATTAGAAGCGCTCGTGGCAAGTCGTGCCAAGAAACCCTCTGGTGACGAGGGGCCTTTGCGTTTCAGCGTTCAGGACGTTTATCGGTTCGATGAAAGAAGAGTGGTGGCAGGTAAGCTAGAAAGCGGAACGATCAAAGTGGGCGATCCACTGGTGTTTTTTCCTGATCGTAAAACGAGTCGGGTCAAAACAATTGAAGCCTGGGGTGAGGATCAGGCCACCACCCGGGTTGGAGCGGGGCGATGTGTGGCGGTTACCCTGGAGGAGCAAATTTTCGTGGAGAGAGGTCATGTAGGATCTCTGCCTGATCATCCTCCAGTGGAATCACGTGAGGTTCGCGCCCGTATCTTTTGGTTAGATGCCGAGCCCTTGCGACTGCAAGCGCCAGTGACGCTTCGTCTGGGCACCCAATCGGTGGAGACGCGTCTTGTCGCGATCGACCGTGTGGTGGATGCGGACAAGTTGGAGGCGGTCAAGGAGGCACGGGAAGAGGTTGGTCGATTCGAGGTGGCAGAGGTTAGACTTCGTTGCCGTCGTCCCTTGGTCTATGACGCTCACGATCAGGTGGCGGCAACGGGTCGGTTTGCCTTACAGCGAGGGTCGCGAATTGGGGGCGGAGGCATTATTATTTTCGCTGAGTATTCCCTTTCTTTGGCGAAGGCGGTAAAAGCAGAGCACCTGACTTGGACCGAGGGGCGGGTTACTTCGGAAGCTCGAGCGGCACACTTTGGTCATGAGGGAGCCATTATTTGGCTGACCGGTTTATCGGGATCGGGCAAGTCGACTATTGCGGTGGCACTGGAGAGCCTTCTTTTTCGCAGAGGGATTGGATCGATGATTCTGGATGGAGATAATCTGAGGCATGGGCTCTGTGCGGATCTCGGTTTTAGCATTGAAGACCGAGCGGAAAACATTCGCAGGGCGGGTGAGGTAGCCAAGTTGATGGCAGAATCAGGCTTAGTGGTGATTAGTTCGTTAATCTCTCCCCTGCGAAAGGAGCGTGAAGCGGTGCGGGCCTCGTCCCATAGCGCTGGGTTAAGTTTTGCGGAGGTTTACATCGATGCACCGATTGAAGCCTGTGAAAAAAGAGATCCGCGAGGCCTTTATCAAAAAGCGCGAAAAGGAGAGATTCGTGGATTTACAGGGATCGATTCGCCTTATGAGAAACCAGAAAACCCTGATTTAATTTTGCATACGGACAAGGAAAGTGTGGAGGACTCGGTCGGCAAGCTTCTGGGCCATGTCTTAGGATTAGTGCAGCTGAAAGAAAAGGATCAGGAAAGCGCGGGCGGACCGGGGGGTCAGATTTAAGTTTTATCGCGGGCTTCAAAGCTCCAAGAACTTCCCTGCCAGATGGCGCTACCTGTACTTGCGCGAGAGATTCGATCTTGCAGAGCCGGGGCGAGATCGGAGGGCGGGATTGGATCGATGAGAATGGCCTGAGGGGATTGAGAATCAGCGATTCGGAGTAAGCGGTAAAGATTCTGAGCTGCTTCTTGCGGGTTTTGGTTGGGAGATAAGATATGTGCGTGGCCGGGTTTGGATTCTTGCGGTGAGTGAAAAAGAATATGCTGAAAGTTGGGTAGAAAGGTTTTTATCGGTTGGCGGCAACAGTACAAAGGAGAATGGGGAGCGTAGTGGGAGGCGAGCATGCCAGGGGAGCTAGCAGGGGTGTCCTGAAGTTGAGTGCGGCAAGAGATTTTACACTCAAGCCCGAGAAGCTGAGAGATGGCTTGGGCGGTAATTACGCCTGGTCTGAGGATGGTTGGTTGGTTCTGGGAAAAGGAAACCACGGTGGATTCAATTCCGTTGAGGCAGGGGCCACCATCGAGAATTAAGGGGATTTTACCATCCAGCTCCTGAAGAACTGCCGAGGCATCGGTTGGGCTGATTCGACCAAAGCGATTGGCGCTGGGGGCAGCCAAGGGAGCTCCAATTGCGGTTAGGAGTTGTTGGGCTCCGAGATGAGAAGGATAACGTATGGCTACGGTCTCAAGCCCCGCGGTAACCTCATGGGGAACCTTGGGGCCACGGGGAAGAATGAGGGTGAGGGGGCCAGGCCAAAATGTTTTAGCGAGAAGTTGGCTGTTTTGCGGAATGGGATTGGTGATGACACCGTTGGCTCGGGCTTGAACAAGATCGGCAGAAGGCAGATGGAGGATAAGAGGATCGGTGGATGGGCGACCTTTAGCCACGAAGATCTTCTGGACTGCGGCTGGGAGAAGGCCGAGAGCCCCAAGGCCGTAGACAGTTTCTGTGGGAAATGCGACTAGATCTCCTTGGCGGAGAATATGGCAGGCCTCTTGGATCGACGCTGACGAGATGGGAAGAACCCTCGTTTTCATCTTGGCAGTCTAAGAAGAAACCTATGCGGTGGAAAGCCGAGGACCTTTTCCTCGACTTCCCCCCCGCAGAGATTGCACGCTGGCAGAGTGATTCTTTCTCCTCAATCTTGGCAGGCGATTGTGCGCGAAGCTGCCTCGCGGGCGGTAGGCGAAGATGTTGGGCCTTTGGATATCACCAGTCGCCTAGTCGTACCTGCGTCGGCTCGAGCGGTGGGAACCTTGGTATGCCGAGAGCCCTGTGTACTTGCGGGGTTAGATGTGGCGGAGGCAGTTTTTAGAGAAGTGGACGGCTCGTTGCGATGGTCGACCTCGTGCCGTGATGGTCAGGTGATTGAGGCGGGGGTGGTTGTCGCTGAGGTTCGGGGACCGGCACGGGCTATTCTTACGGGAGAGCGTTGCGCCTTGAACTTCTTGCAAAGA
The DNA here is from genome assembly GCA_041730685.1 of Aliarcobacter sp. Classification (GTDB taxonomy): domain Bacteria; phylum Verrucomicrobiota; class Verrucomicrobiia; order Methylacidiphilales; family Verrucolacustridaceae; genus Verrucolacustris. The sequence continues at coordinate 77,819 of JBGSBI010000002.1, read as the reverse complement.
CTTTCGGGTGTGGCCACAAAAACGGCGGAATATGTGAAAGCGGTAGAAGGGACTGAAACAAAAATTTTGGACACACGAAAGACCACTCCTGGATTGCGGGCATTGGAAAGGCAGGCGGTCCGGTCTGGGGGCGGAACGAATCATCGTGCTGGTTTATACGACGGGATTCTAGTGAAAGAGAACCACGAGGTTTTTATGGCTGACGAGGGTTGGGGGGAGACTTTAAGAAAGGCTCGTGAGGAGTACCCTGATTTATGTTTGGTGGTGGAGGCGGACAATGTGGAGTTAGCTGAGAAGTTGCTCTCTCAACCGATTGATCGGGTTCTTTTGGACAACATGTCCAAGGAGGAGGTGGGTCGAGTGGTGGCGCTACGAAAGAAGATGGCATCGAGAGTCGGGCTTGAGGCTTCGGGTGGGGTGACGGTGGAGCGAGCTCGGGAGTTAGCGGCATTAGGAGTGGAGTGGGTGAGTGTTGGCGGCTTGACTCACAGTGCAAGGGCGATCGATTTTAGTCTCGACCTAATCCCCGAGTAGGGGCGGGAAACTATTTCTTTGCGGGAACAGCCCCGGCCGCAGGCTGGTTCATCTGAATATTAAACTGTGTGACGATTTCCTTGGCCTCGTTATTCGTCAAGCTGAGGCGCATAAGATCTTTGGCAAGATTCTCGAGCTTATCGGAAACTGTTTTATAGCGACTGATGGCCTGCTGAGCGTTTATGACGGTTTGGTTAACCGATTTCCGCTCTTGGACAATGGAAGTTAACTGAACAAGATTCACGACCAAGAGTGCTCCTAGGACCGTGACCAAGGGCCAGACGCAGGAGGTAGGGGATTCGTAAGACTGGTTTTCGTCGTTCATGGGTTGGCTTTGGCCTCAGCTTTATCATCGAGCTTAACGTTGAGCTCATGTTTTTTAAGGATTTCACGGAAGGCGGGCTCTTTTTCACCTGCCATCGCGATACGAATACTCAGATTGCGGAGGACCGTCTCCATCTGAGGACCATTGGCGACTTGAGATTGCACCGCTTGGATCTGGGAAATTGCCCCGCGCGTGCTGAGCCCAAGGAATAAGTTTACAAGTAGGAGGACGCTGACTAGGCCCGATAAAGACCAGAGGACGATTCGTTGCATGTGTAACTATTAGGAGTTCCTTAGTTAACGGTCAACTGGTCTCTGCCTGTTTTATCTAATTATTGTGGATATCTTGAAACAGAAAAGAGGCTGGTATTCGAATTATTTCTTGGTGGGAGGCGGGGGTTTACTGCTGGGTGAGGATGAATCAATAAAACCGCGAGTGCCCGTAGTTTTTTTGGAGTGATGATTCGAAAACCAACCCGAGCCCTTGTTTTGCAGGGCGAAGTACTTCTTTGATTTTGCGGATGATATCGCCCGATATGCTTTGGAGTTCATTCGTGGGTAAGGCTGAAGAGAGCAGCGAAAAAGGCAAACTCGAATCAAAATAACCGGTGCGGGAGGGATTCGAACCCTCGGTACGGTTTTACCCGTACAACGGTTTAGCAAACCGCCGCATTCGACCACTCTGCCACCGCACCCGGAGCAAAAACCCTAGAACAATCTTGGAAGGAGCGCCAACACGGATATTTACCAGGCAAATTCGTTCTCCCGAGCAGGAGAAGGGCTTGCAGGCGCAACTCGCTGCGCTCAAACAGGGTTAATTACCGCTGGTGGTGTCAGATGAGCTGGGCTTATCCGAGTCTGGGGTTGGGGAGGGAGCAGGTGCACTCGCCGCAGCGACTTTCTTGTTCCCGCTCGGCAAAGCATCGGTTCCGTGGGTTACTGGTTGGTCGAGCCGAAAAACCTTGATGACATCTTCAAAAGGATTTTGATTGGACCCTGGTCTCGTGCGGGAGCCGATACCCGCTTGCGAAACTGAGTAGGCGTGGGCGGGTCCACCTGTCTTTAGATTTGTCACCGTCGGCATGGGATTCAGTAGGTTGTTTGGAAGCGCAAGAGGCTCCTCTTCTTTGGCCCTCCGCTGGGTTACATAGATCTCATACTCACTTTCCGACATGCCTGACAATTTTAGTTCTTTAACAATCTTTCCGCGCGCGAGTAGATCTTTTTGTCCTTTGGTTGTTTCTCCAGATTTTGCGATAGTGATCTGGTCTGTGAGTTCATTAGGTGTAGGTAAAGGTTCAGGATCACGGCGCAAAGGGATTGTCGCTGTTGGTGGGAAAAGATCGTCGGCTTGCTTGGAAATATCGTTAGGAGGAGTGGTTTCGCCTGAAATTAAGCGGGTTTGCAGATTGCGATTGCCCCGCGAATCGGCGGCAGAGGAGCGCCGAGCATCGATGGGATTACGACGATAAGTATCGAAGTCAAAGGGCTGAGATGTGGACTCCATCGATGGGGCGGCCGAGGCCCAGATTCCAGAAAGATAAAGAGCCCCTAGGCAAAAGCGTAAGCGTTTCATGTGCATAAGGAGTTATGGAAGACTGGTCAGGGCTCGCCAACGCATCTCCAAGGCCTGTGAGATTAAGTTGTGGATAAGAAAAAGGAACTTGTGACGGAGCCCAATGCTTTCGATGATCGTGCGATGTATTCCATTATAGGTGGCGACAGTAAAACGTATGGCCCGGTATCCTCTGATGAAGTCTTACGCTGGATTCGGGAGAGGCGGGCTGATCAGAAAACCAAGGTGAAACGGGAGGGCTCAGTCGACTGGCAAGAGCTGGGATCGATACCAGAATTTTATCCTTTGGGATTACCGACTCCGCCCAAACTTGATTCATTACCTGGGTTAGCCACCGAGCACCTTTCCCACGATTTGCGGGTAATGGAGTGCCTCGGGCAGGGGTGGCACACTTATCGTCAAGATCCGTGGAGGATCACAGGAATTATAATTCTGGTATTTCTGGCCCAAGCGTTACTCAATAGCATCCCATTGGTGGGAGCGATCCTCTCCTTTCTACTCAATGGTCCTATTTTGGGAGGCATCTACTTTTTTTGCAGGCAATCGCTTCATGGGAAGTCGAAAGGCATCTCGGACGTAGTGGTAACAGCGAAGGAGAGATTCCTCCCTTGTTTTCTGGCAACGACAGTCTCGAGCTTGCTGGCTTTCGGCCCTTTTCTTTTGGGCGTCATCCCTGCGGCCGCGCTTTTTTCTTCCTCTGGAGTGGTTATGGAAAAGATTATGGAGCACCCCAAACTCCTTGTAGGGATGGGCCTCCCTGTCTTGGGAGGAACTCTTGCCATGATTTACTTTCTGATTTGCTGGTCGTTTGCTGTGCCGGTTGCAGCTTGTAGTTCAACCGATTTTTGGGAGGCACTGAAGCTAAGTTGGCGTGGGGTGAGGCAGAACATGGGTTCCTATCTCGGCCTGCTACTGGTTTTGGGTTTGTTTAATTTCTTAGGGCTTCTCTGCTTGGTGATTGGTCTTTTCGTGACCGTGCCGGTGACTTTTTTAGCGACGATGTCTGCCTATGAGCAAATCTTCCAAGGCCGAGCCCCCGATTCTCGCTAACGCCGAGCGGGCGCGGAACTGTTTCGGGCTGAACGCGACGGTTTTGCCTGGGCTTGGAACGTTTCGTACTGGCTCGTATCTTAGGGGCTTAATAGAAATGGGCGTAGCGGTGGCAGGAACTCTCTATTTTTGCACACTGCTTTTTTCTGCGATCGGAGATCGCACCGAGGACATTTCGATGGTGAAGGCCTTCCAGCCTTACATGTCTCGGCTGGGTCTTGCGGTGTTCTTTGTCGTGGGGAGTTGGGTCTCGGGGCTTCTTTACGCGAAGACCTTATTTCGGCGCTGAATCTTTTGGGCGGGTGGCTCGACTCGAAGTACGTGCAGGGTGATGCCGCGACCTCCTTCGAAGGCTTCCACTTTCGCGGTGACTGCGAGAACGGGGTGTCGCGATGCGGTAGCTCCCCATTTCTGGTTGGCATCGGCAAAGAGCTCGGTTTCCACCATGCCAGTTCTGTCGGCTAGGGTAAGAAACTTCATTAAGCGACCATCGGATTGTCGATGGGAACGTTCGGCGACGATGAGTCCGCACATTTTGATTCGCTTTCCTGCAAACTGGCTGAGTTGTTGGACGGGGCAGTAGTTGGACCAGTCGATCTGAGGATAAAGATCGAGCGGGTGGCCAGAGGTGGTGAAGCCGAGAAGTTCGTGCTCATCGAGAAGCCTCTGCTGGGCGGTTGGTTCATCCAGATTTTCGGGGAGGTTGCGGGGGGTGCTTTGAAAGAGCCCCAAGGCGTCTTGGTCGGTGAAAATGCGGTGGCGACGCCATTCCCAGAATAACTGGGTACGGGATGGGGCTAGGCTATCGAGGGCTCCGACGCGGAGGAGCGAGGTCATGGCGGGGGAGCTAGGTTGAACTCGTGTTAAAAAATCCAGAAGGGAGCTAAAGGGTTTGCGGGATCGCTGTTTGAGGATACGGAGAGATAAGGCGTCGCCCATTTCTTGAATTACGGAGAGGGGGGTACGGATGCCTGTGGATTGAGGAAGGAAGCGGGTGGCATCGGAGTGCTGAATATCGGGAGAGAGAAGAGGTATTCCCATGCGATGGCATTCGAGGCTGTAGCCGAGCCGAGAGTAGAAACCTTTTCCGTGAGTGAGAACGGCGGACATAAACTCTCGTGGGTGATAGTGTTTTAAAATTGCCGCTTGATAGGCTTCGACTCCGTAGGCGGTGGAGTGGGCTCGACAGAAGGCATAGCCTTGAAAGCCAAGAAGAAGACTCCAAACCCGATGAATTTCTTCTGGGGTGCGTTCTTTTTGTAGGGCGGCGAGAGAGAACTCACGGTTTAAGCGTTCGAGGGTGGGTGAGTCCTGTTTGGTTAGGGCCCGACGAAGGACATCGGCTCGTCCTGCGCTCCAGCCCGCGAAGGCTTCGCAGATTTGCAGAATATGTTCCTCATAGGCAATCAGACCAAAGGTGGAGCGAAGGACAGGCTCGAGTGAGGGGTGGGCATATTCGATGGGGGAGAGTCCTTGGTATCGGCTAGCAAACTCATCTTTCTTGAGTTCGTTAGCAGCGCCAGGGCGGATAACGGAAACGATGGCGATAAGGCAGTCGATATCGGCGGTGCCACAAAGACGATTGAGAGTGGTCATGGCGGGGCTCTCCACGTGGTGGACTCCGCGTGCACCCCCGTGGGCGATCATCTGCCAGACGGCGTGGTCATCCCAAGGTGCGAGTCGTTCGAGATCAAATCGGGCTGGGCTAAAGGGGATAGCTTGGCAAGCGAGAGGGCTGGGGGCGAGTGGCTCGTCTGAAACTCCGAAGCGGGCGACGACTCCTCTGGATCGAAGATGGACGCACGCATCGCGCAAAACCGAGAGACCGGCTTGGCCGAGAATGTCCATTTTCACCAGACCGAGATTTTCCACGGCATGCATATCGAGATGAGTAGCGGGATAGCCAGAGTGACAGGTGAAGACAGGGGTGAGATCGAGGATAGGCGGACCCGAAAGGACGATCCCGCATGGATGCATTTTGGGATGACGGGGGAAACCGTCCAGTCGAGTTGCTAATCGGATGGCGGTAGCATAAGGATCCTCTTCGATGGGAATGTCGCAGGGCGGTTTTTCAGTAAGGGCAGAGGAAAGATCGCGAGCACGAATAGGAGAAATCTGGCTGGTGAAACGGCGGACATCGAATTCGGAGGCTCCGAGGGTTTTGGCGATTTCCGCGAGAGCGGAACGGCCTTGGTAGGTGGAAAAGCCCCCGACGACGGCGCAGTGATCTGGCCCGTGCTTCTTGAAAAGAAGGTCGATAACTTCTGTGCGGCGATCGTGAGGAAAATCGATATCGATGTCGGGTAATTTATTCATGGCCATGCGATCGCGGTTGAGAAATCGCCGAAAGTAGAGGTCAAAGCGGATTGGGCATACTCCTGAAATTCCGAGGCAGTAGCAGACAAGGGAGTCGGCGGCGGATCCTCGGGTTATCCAATCGATGCCTTGGACTCGGCAGGTTTGCAGGAGATCCCAGACAAGGAGAAAATAATCGGCGTACCCAACCTCGGTAATTATGGAGAGCTCTTCGGAGATTTGCCGAAGGACACGGCGGTGGATGTGAGAGTTTGAGCCATATCGCAGGCGGGCTCCGGCAATGACTTGAGTTCGAAGAAAAACTGAGGAGGGAGATCCGTCGGGAGCGTCGAAGGTGGGGAAGCGAAGTCCTCTGAGGTTAAAGGAGAAGGTGCACTCTTCGGCGATGCGGAGAGTTTCGCGGAGGGGACCTGGGTCTCCCCCGCAGAGGTGAAGGGCCTCGGCCGAGGTGGGAAAAGAGAAGTGGCCCAGCCGTTTAGCGGGGTGAGCTTGGCCGAAGCGGGTTAAGGTTCGGATGGACTGGATGATTTCGAAATCAGATTGTTCGCGGGAATGAAGGTAGCGGATTTCGGGGAGAAAAAGGGGAGTGGGCCCGAGGGGGTTGCGCCCCCATGGGGGGCGGGAGGGAAGCGGAATAGGGAGGAGGCCTGAGGCGTGGTCGCGGAGGAAAGAGCGGGTGGGGGTAGGTTCGGTTAGGATTCGGCAGAGGTTGGTATAGCCGATCTGATTTTTGACGTAGAGAAGGACGGGTCGAGGGAGTGGGGCGGCGAGTTCGGGAGCGGGAGTGACTTGGGCTCCGAGTACGGCGTGGAGTCCTGCTTCTTGTGCGGCGAGAAAGAACTCCACGGCACCGTGTAGATTGGGATCGGCGATGCCGATGGCGGGGAGGTTGAGCTCGGCGGCTCGATTCACCGCGGTTTGAATGGGGAGTAGAGAATCGTGAAAACTATAAAACGAACGAATATTTAAAGGAACGTACGAGGTCATCGTTATACATATGGATAACATCTAAAAGAAGGCAAGCAGGGATGTGAGGGTGTTGAGTAGGATTGATCGACCGTTCCGGCAAATTGGATTATCTTCGGTGGAATGATGACATTTCGTTTGCGGGTAATGAGGCAGGGGAGCGAGTTCTTCGCGGGAGAATTCTCGGAATGAACCCTGAGTTAATGAAGCACGCGGCTTCCGCAGTGGTGGGTGGGGCGATTGGCTCTTTGATGCGATTTGCGGTAGGTGCGTGGTTTGTTCATCACCACCCTGAATCGAAGTTTCCCTGGAATACTCTGATGCTGAATTTGGTGGGTTGTTTGATGATCGGGTTAATCTACGGGTGGGTTGAGGATCGTTGGTTGTTTGGGATACACCTGCGGCATTTTTTGGTTACGGGTGTTTTAGGTGGGTTTACTACATTTTCGGCGTTTGGAGCGGAATCGATTTTTCTGTTTCGGCGTGGGGAGAGTCTGTTGGCGGGGACCTACATTATTGCCAGTGTGGCGGGGGGATTAATTCTTGCCTGGATTGGGGAGAGGATTGCTTCCGCTCTGTTCCACTAGTGCGAGTTGTTGGCGGAGCCACAGATCGTGGCCGCGGAGGATGGAGTTTTTGCCGTAACGACGGCGGATGGTGTCGGAAGCTTCGGCAATTAGAAGTTGTTCGGTAGAGCTTTTCTGTGGCAATCCGGTGAGAGCTAGTTCGGGTTCGGGGAGCGCTGGGTGAAGGTTGGAGAGGCGAACGCCGACGAGACGAAGACTAACTCGGCGAGACCAAGCTCGGCGGAGCAAGGGTTTCAGGATTGGATAAAAAGCATTTTCGACGGGGGAGGGTTCGGAGATCGATTCGGAACGCATGGTTTCTTCCATATCGTTGTAGCGAATTCTGAGAGTGAGAGTGCGGGCGGCGAGTTGGTCTTCGCGAAGACGTCGACAGAGTCGATCAATCATCGTGCGCATGACCGCGAGGGCAAAGTTTTCGTCGATGGTATCGGTCGTAAAAGTTTCCTGTTCTCCGACCGATTTTGGCGCGGGCAAGGCGGGAATAACCGGTCGTGGATCGATGCCCATGGAGAATAGTTGGAGGGAGGATGCGGCGGATCCTGCGAGGAGTTCGAGGTCGGCGAGGGGGAGATCGGCGACTTGGTGAATGCGGGCGAGTCCTGCTTGGAGGTAGAGGGGTTCGGTTCGCTTACCGATTCCTGGGAGCCAGTGAGTGGGAAGGGGTGCGAGAAAGGCGCGTTCTTGTCCTGGTGCGACTTCGAGGTAGGAGTTGGGCTTTTGCAATTTGGAGGCGACGGCAGAGGCGAACTTGGTGGTGGCGAGGCCTTGGGAAACGGTGATTTTGAGAGATTGCTGGATCGTTCGAGCGAGGGTGGCGGCGGATTCGCGTGGGTGACCACGAAGTTGGCCAGAGAGGTCGAAGTAGCCTTCGTCGATGGAGCAGACTTCGACATCGGGGGTAAGATCGTAGGCGTAAGCGAACATGAGTTGAGAGAAGCGTTCATATTTTTCAAAGTCGCCTGGGACGAGGATGAGATTGGGACAGAGGCGACGGGCGCGGGAGGTGGGCATGGCGGTACGGACTCCGCAGGCACGGGCTTCGTAGCTGGCGGAGGCAACAACTCCGCGGGATGCGCCGCCGACGGCGATGGGTTTACCGCGAAGTCTGGAGTCTGCGGCCTGTTCGACGGATGCGTAGAAGGCGTCGGCGTCGAGGTGAAGGATGGATGGGGGTGGTGGATTCACATGGAGCGGACGAGGCAGGTGACGACGCCTTGGAGAACGGCATCGGACTCGGGGATGGGTTTGGATGGGCTGGGTGGGATGAAGGATGGTTTAGGGATGTGGTGATAGCGGGTGAGGGTGGCTTGGCCGTAATGGAGGACGAGGGCAAGGTCTTGGTTTTTGAGGGGGCGAAATTCGATGAGGAGATGGTCGTTTTTGAGGAGGCCGAGTTCTTTCCACTGATCGGAGTCGACACGATGAAGGAAAGATCGCCCTGCTTGATGAGGAATCTCTTGAAGGATCCCTAGGAGGGGGTGGGAAGTAAGAACTGACATAAGTTATTCATTTGGATAACAGATGGGAAAAGTCAACTCCCGTTCCTTCGTGCTCGTAGCATGCTCGCAGCATGCTGCGAGCATGGGAGAGGGGGGGGTGTAGGGCTCCCATCTTGGGCGCCGGAAATGATCCTGAAGGAGTGATTATTGCCGAGGGCGTTCGTGGCTGGGGAAGCGGTTCTGGTTCTGGTAACTACGGCGGAGGCGCCAAGGCATGGTATCGCGACGGGGTCGATAGGGTGCGGGGGGAGGGGCAGAGGGATCCCGAGGACCTGCTGGACGGTGAGAGGCGGCAGTGTTGGCAGGTTCAGCAAAGCCCTCAACCCGGCGACGAAGGATTCCACGACCTAAAAACCGTTCTAAGGTTCGGAGGTGGGAGAAGTCGTCGGGAGCAAGAAAGCTGATGGCCTCACCAACGGCATGCGCCCGCCCTGTTCGTCCAATTCGGTGAACGTAATCCTCTGGATGACGCGGGAAATCATAATTCACCACATGGGAAATGCCTTCAACGTCAATGCCACGTGCGGCGATATCGGTAGCGACAAGAACACGTACTCGGCCTGATTTAAAATCTTGGAGGGCACGAAGCCTCTGGTTTTGAGAACGATTTGCGTGAAGGGTTGCGACAGGAATCTTCATTGATTCTAGACGGCGAGCAATCCGATCGGCCCCGTGTTTGGTGCGGGAGAAAACGAGGACCGTCCGCAAGGTGTCGCCTTTTAAAAGATGGGAGAGCAGGGCTTGTTTTGCATGATGAGAAACCTCGTAAAGATATTGGGTGACGGTTTCTGCTGGGTTCGAGCGACGCCCGATTTCAATGAGCTTGGGGTTGTACATGAACTCGCGGGTCAGTCTTTCGACTTCACGAGAGAGTGTGGCGGAAAAAAGCAGTGTCTGACGCTGGCGGGGAAGGAGTCGAACGATTTCGCGAATGGCTGGGACGAATCCCATATCGAGCATTCGGTCAGCTTCATCTAAGACAAGGAATTCGAGCGTGCGCAGGCTTTGTTCACGACCCCGGATAACGTCGAGCAGCCGCCCAGGAGTAGCGACAACGAGGTCAGCTCCCATTTGCAAGGCCCGAACCTGTGGACGTTGACTGACTCCACCAAAGATGGTGGCGATGCGAAGAGGAAGATGCCGAGAGTATTTGTAAATATTTTCTTCGATCTGCACGACCAGTTCGCGAGTAGGAACCATAATCAGAGCGCGGATTCCGCGATGCTGGGGAGGATTCGCTGCGATCAGGGAAAGTAGAGGAAGAACAAAGGCAGCGGTCTTGCCTGTACCGGTTTGGGCGATGCCCATCAAGTCGTGTCGCTGGAGAATGACAGGAATGGCTGCGGTTTGAATGGGGGTCGGTTCAGTGTATCCAGCATCTTTGACCGCTTGATTAATCGGACCTGCGAGACCTAATTCGTTAAAGGGCATCGCTCATCCTGCCCGAATCAATCCTTAAAAGCACGAGGGGAATTCATTAATTATAGGGGAAGCCTAGGAGTGCCCTCCAGCGGGGAGCGACTACCGATCTTCGCGGGGACGTTTTTTGGTGTTTGGATCGTAGTTAGGATTAGTTCCGGATGGTATGGCCGCTCGCGTTTCCCTTTGCCATTCATGCAAGGCTTTCAGCAGAAGATTGGTTTTTTCTGTGTTGGTACCTACCAAATCTTTGCTCTCCGAGGGATCGGAGGAGAGATCATAGAGCTCCGGTTTTCCTGTTTCAAAAAACTCGATTAACTTCCAATTTCCTTGTCGGATGGCGCTGCTGGGCTTGGCATTGCCCGTATAACATGGGAAGTGCCAGAAGAGGTTGGTGCGTTCCAAGCCTTTTCCGTTGCGTAAAGGGAGAAGACTTCGGCCGTCCACAACTTGGTTTGTAGGCGAAGGAATTGCCGCGAGGTCAAGAAGGGTGGGGAGGAAATCGACGGTTGAGACGGGTTCTTCAGTCACGGAACTGTCCTTTACTCCCGGCCCACTCCAAAAAGCAGGGACGCGGGTTCCACCTTCATAAAGAGATCCTTTTCCATCCCGAAGTGGGGCATTGAACTGGCGGCTTCCACCGTTATCCGAAGTGAAAAAGATGTGGGTATTCTTCGCCAGACCGAGTTTTTCCAGTTCTGCATAAAGTTTCCCAATGTTTTGATCCAGACATTCGATCGTGGCGGAGTACTCCGCCGCCATTCGATCTTTCTTGTCTGCGTATTTTGCGAGAAGTTCTGCTTTTGGTTCAAAGGGCGCATGAACGGCGTGGGGCGCAAAGTAGAGGAAAAAGGGACCATCCTTGTGTTCTGCCATCCACTTGATGGCGGCATCGGTCATGACGTCGGTGAGTTCGGATCCGTCCTTTCGAAGGTAGGCGTCCTTTTCGAACCCAAGGGCTTTCGGTTCCGTGAAATACTGAAAGCCACGTCCAAGAGGGCTAGCCGGACCGGTCTTACCGCGGCCAAGATTCCACATTCCCACCATGCCGGTGGAGTAGCCGTTGGATTTGAGAATATCAGCCAGAGTCAGAGTGTTGGAGGGGAGTTCTGATTTACTTTCTGCAGCCATGATTTTTTGTTGTGGAGATCCTGGGGTATGGCGGTCATCGAGAACGGTGTAGATCTCTGTGCGCGGAGGATATTGGCCCGTCATTAGGCAAGCCCGTGTGGGAGCACAATTAGGTGCACTGGCGTACGCCTGCTTAAAAATCAGGCCTTTCTTGGCAAGAGCATCGATGTGTGGGGTCGGCGCCAGATTACTGCCAGCGAACCCGACATCTTTCCAACCCATGTCGTCAATCAGGATGAAAATGAAGTTCGGACGAGGCGATGCGTGTAGTGTAAGAGGAACAAAAAGGATGAATAAAAACTTCCGTATCATCATGATATTGCCCCAGAAACTGGGAGAGTTAATTAAATCCTATTTATGACTTCGGTCCGAGCATGTCTTCCGGTCGGACAAGTTTATCGAATTCGTCGGCCTTGAGATATCCAAGGGAAAGGCAGGCTTCTTTCAGGGTCGAGTTATCATGGTGAGCCTTTTTGGCCACCTCAGCCGCTTTATCGTAGCCGATCTTGGGGGAGAGAGCTGTGACCAACATGAGAGAGCGGTTGGTGTAGTCCTTTAGCTTGTCGGCATCGGCTTTTATTCCTTCGACGCAGAATTCACGAAAGCAGCGGCAAGAATCAGCCAAGAGCTGAACCGAGTGAAGAAAGTTATGAATGATGACCGGCTTGAAGACGTTGAGCTCGAAGTTCCCTTGGGATCCCGCAAAACCGATGGCGGAATCGTTTCCATGCACTTGCGCGCAAACCATCGTCATGGCTTCGGATTGGGTAGGGTTCACTTTCCCTGGCATGATAGAGGAGCCGGGCTCGTTTTCGGGGAGTTGAAGTTCGGCAAGGCCGGCCCGAGGTCCTGATCCGAGCCACCGGATATCATTGGCGATTTTCATGAGGGCGACCGAAAGAGAGCGAAGGGCTCCGCTTGCCGCCACCAGGGGATCGTGTGTGGCTAGGGCGTAAAACTTGTTTTTGGCTGAAACAAAAGGGAATCCCGTAGACTTGGCCAAGTGAGCAGCGGCTTTTCCTGGGAATTGGACATGGGTATTGAGGCCGGTTCCCACGGCGGTTCCACCGAGAGCCAATTCATAAAGTTCAGGAAGGGATGCTTCGATCCGGGCCATGGCCGCATCCAGTTGAGCAACGTAGCCTGAAAACTCCTGCCCCAAGGTCATGGGGACAGCATCCATTAAGTGGGTTCGGCCGATTTTGATCAGATCCTTGAACTCATTTGATTTCTTGTCGATGGCATCGCGGAGTTTTCGGACGGAAGGGAGGAGTGTCTTTTTGAGTTCGGTTACAGCGGCAAGGTGCATGGCTGTGGGAAAGGTATCGTTCGAGGATTGGGACATGTTGACGTCGTCGTTGGGATGGACCGGCTTTTTCGAACCCAGTAATCCTCCAGCCATTTCAATCGCTCGGTTGGAGATCACCTCGTTGACGTTCATGTTGGTCTGGGTGCCACTGCCAGTTTGCCAAATACGAAGAGGGAAGTGGTCGTCGAGTTTACCCTCGGCGACTTCGGTGGCGGCTTTGACGATGAGATCAGCTTTTTCTTTTGTGAGGAAGCCGAGCTCCTGATTGGCTAGTGCGCAGGCTCGTTTCAAGTGTCCGAAGGCATGGATAAGCGGGGCAGGCATCGTGTCATGGGCGATATCGAAGTGGTGAAGGGATCGCTCCGTTTGAGCTCCGTAATAGCGATCCGCGGCTACGTTGACCGTGCCCATGGAGTCGCTCTCTTTGCGAGTCGTTCCTGGCTTGGATCCAGCAGGTGTCATCTAGGGATGTTTATGGACGAGAATCGGATGAAGTAGCAAGCAAGGATATTAACTACAGATGGGGTGGTGATAATGTATTCACACAAGATGTTGGATTTTCTTGCCTAGCTGGTTCTGGTCACTAGGGATAAGAGGCGATGAAGTTAAAGCGGTTAGAAATGGAGGGGTTTAAGTCTTTTTGCGATCGCACGGTTTTGGAGTTCCATGAGGGAATTACGGCGATCGTGGGTCCCAATGGGACGGGGAAAAGTAATATTCTGGATTCGATTCGTTGGGTTCTTGGGGAGCAGTCGGCCAAGGCCTTGCGCGGGCAGGAGATGGCGGACTGTATCTTCCACGGAGCCGCGGGGCGGAAGGCGAGTGGCATGGCGGAAGTATCACTAACCTTCAGTGATTGTGAGACGATTTTGGGAACAGACTATCACGAGGTGCAGATCACGCGGCGGGTTTTTCGTGATGGAGTTGGGGAGTACGCCTTAAACGGAGTCGATTGCCGACTCAAAGATATTCAGAGACTGTTTCTGGATACAGGAATCGGGCGGGCGGCCTACTCGATTATGGAACAGGGAAAGATTGATCAGATACTTTCGTCCAAGCCAGAAGATCGGAGAGCGATTTTTGAGGAAGCGGCCGGAGTCATGCGTTTTAAAGTGCAGAAGCGGGAGGCGGAAAGAAAATTAGAAGGAACGGAAGCCAACCTTCTTCGGTTAGCCGATATTTTGCGTGAGGTTCGTCGGCAGATTGGATCCCTGCAGCGACAAGCAGGCAAGGCGCGTCGCCATCGCGAAATATTCGATAAATTGAAGCGGTTGGATTTGGCTCTTTCAGCGCGGGAACGTGACCAGCTTCTTCTGAAAATTGATGAGCTGGCCAGCCATCAAGCCAAGCTCAAGGCCGACCTTGAGCGAGCCCAAGCAACGGAGATCTTGTGTGATCAGGCAGTTCGATCGCAGCGGGTAAAGTTAGAGGAAGCTGACCGCGCTTGGCGGGATGCAGAGCGTGAAGTGGTAGCGGCGCAAGCGGAAGAAGTGCGCTGTGGAGAAAGAGCCAGCCTACAGAGTCAGCGGGCGGATGAACTTGGAGCAACAATTGAGCGGGCAAGGGGAGAAATCGCTCTCGCGGAAAGACAAACCGCGGCGCAGGAGGATCTGATTCGCTCCTTAACGGCAGATATGGAGAGAATTTCTACCGAGTTTTCCGCGGCGGAACAGGTCTGTCAGGAAGCACAAGAGTTGGTTGGGAAGGCGCGACGGCAGCGTGAGGAGGCGGTGGGCAGAATGGAATCGATTCGAACACGTCGGGAGACGGCACGAAGAGAGGCGGAGGGAGCTCGGGCTAGAGCCAGTGCAGAAGAAGCAATCACCCAGCAAAGGAGCGAAGCCCTCCAAAGAATTCGCGCTGAGTTGGAAGAAAAAAGCCTGGAAGAGGAACGGGAAAAAAATGGTCTTGCGGATTGTGCTCGTCGCTACCAAGAGTCGGAACATTTGCTAAAAGAACTCCGTCAAAGAGGGGAGGATTGCGAGGGACTAGCACACAAAATAGAGGCGGAATTATCGACGGCAGAGCAGACCCTTTCGGAATTCCTCGCGGAAAAAACCTTGGCTCAGTCGCGCGAAGAGGCGATGCGGGAGCGATCTGCAGGTGAAGCGGAGGTGTGCTTGCGATTGTGGACAGAAAAAGGTCAAACCGGAGCGGAGGCGATCTGGCCTGCTCTAAAAGTACGTCCAGGGTATGAAGCAGCGGTAGCCTTAGCATTAGGACCGATGCTTGATGGGGTTTTGGTTGATGATCTTGATCGGATGGGAGAGGCCCTTGAGTCAGCAGATGTTTCGGCTTCGGGTATTCTGATTTCCCGCGCGACTACTGGGGGCTTGGTCGCGGATTGGCCTGAGGGTGCATGGAATTTTGTTGAGGGTGGAGCGGGATGGGAGACTCTTTTGCCGAGATTGCTCGCGGGGATTTGTATTGTTGAGACATGGGAGGAGGCCAAAGCGCTGAGCCTTACTCGACCCGAGGCATCGATCATCTGTCGCGACGGAAGAATGATGAGTAAGTTGGGTTGGCAAAGACGTGGATATGCGAAGGCTACTCGCCCTGCTCGCCTTGAGTTAGAAACGGCCCATGGTCATACGCAAGAGGCGGAAGATGCTGTACAGAAAACCACTCTCCGGGTGGGTTCATTGCGAGATCAGTTGCAGCAGGCACGGAGAGAGTACGAGGCGGCACGGATTCAAGAGCAGACAGCCCAAAAAGCCCTTGAAGAGGTGCGAAGAGAGCATGACAGGAAAGAGTCGATTTGTCGGAGTTTGAGTGGAGATATTGCGCGGCGAACTACGGAAAAGGCACACCTTGAACAAGAAATTACGGTGCATCAAAGAATGGCGACGGAAAAGAGTGTTGAAGCGGAAAAGCACTTCGTAGTGGAGACAAGTCTGGCAGGGGAGGCGGATGAAACAGGGAGAGCTCGTCAGGAAGCGGAATTAGAGGAGGTGCGTTGCAATGATCTTTTGACGGAGCGAAGAGTGGAGCGTGCGGCTCAACAGCAGAAGAAAGATCTCTGTGGTTCTCAGTTGCAACCCGCGGAAAGTCGCCGCAGGGAGTTGTCGGATCTTGTCGCCAAACGCCGCGATGAGATCGCTGCGGACACAGCTCGAATGGAAAGTGCTCGTGGAGAGGCGCAAAATTCGACCGAGGCAAAATTAGCTGCGGGCAAGCGGGCGCAAGAAGTTGAGGCGGCCACTTCGGGGCTGAAGTTGAATCGTGAGAGTGAAGGCAATCTCTTAGCTCAAAAAGAGGAGGAGGTTGTTCGGTGGAGACAGGATGGCGAGAAGGCTAAAGATCAGCTGGGTGCGTTAGCCGTAAAGAGCTCACAATTTGATCACCAGCGGCAAATCCTGGCAGATCGCTTGCAACGAGATTACGCCACACCGTTGATGGAGGCGAAAGCTGAAGGGGAGGGCTTGCCCATATCGGATGAAGATTGGGCGAAGCTAGAAGAGGAAGCTAAAGAGCTACGAGAGAAGATGGACGAAATGGGCCCAGTGAACACGGAGGCCATTTCAGAGTATGATGAGTTGGAAGGGCGTCTTAAGTTTCTTGAGACAGAGGAGAAAGACTTAACCACAGCAAAAGCTCAGCTGGAAGAGGCAATCCGAAAGATTAATCAGACCACCCAGCTTTTGTTTCAGGAAACATTCGATAAAGTCCGGGTAAGTTTTGGGACGCTCTTTTCCGAGTTATTCGGCGGGGGGCGGGCCACGGTTAAGATGACAGAGGGCGAGGATGCGGTGGATAGCGGAATCGATATTGAGGCTCAACCTCCTGGTAAACAGCCTAAGAATATTAGCCAGCTTTCGGGTGGTGAAAAAGCGATGACAGCTTTGGCTCTTCTCTTGGCGATCTATTCCGTGAAACCGAGTCCTTTCTGTGTCCTCGACGAAATGGATGCCCCTCTCGATGAATCGAATACGGTTCGTTTTGTGCAGATTATTGAGCGTTTTGTGGAGAAGTCCCAATTTCTGGTTATCACCCACAACAAGAGGACTATGTCCTCAGCGGATCTGCTTTACGGAGTTACCGCGACCGAGCCAGGAGTTTCACGCATGATGTCGGTTAAGCTGACGCGGGGTGATGAATCACCCCTTTTCGCACAAGCCGAGGCTTAATTCGTGGGTCAGCCTAATTCGGCATCCCTGCGTTTGCTCGCAGAGCAGGTGGCACGAAGTGCTGGCGGAGCTATTCGGAAGGCGAAAGATGAGTCCTTGCAGGTCGACTCCGCGGAACAGCACGATATCAAGCTAGAATTGGATCGCAGAATTCAGGAACAGATTCGGCGCGAGATTATAGCGGCTTTCCCTGAACACGGATTTCTTGGGGAGGAGGGGGGTGCAGCAGCGAATCCAGGCCAGCACGAATGGGTGGTGGATCCGATTGATGGAACGGTGAATCTTTTTTATGGGATTCCGCACTATGCGGTTTCGGTGGCCTGCCGGTTAGATGGGCGGTCTCTTGCCGGTGCGATTTATGATCCGAACCGAGATGAAATGTTTTCAACTCATGCGGGAGGTGGTTCGACCTGTAATGGGAAAAAGATTCAAGTCGCAAAGCGGCTCAAGCTTGAAGAGGCTGTGATTGCTTTGGGCTTTTCAAAGGGAAAAGCCACGATCGATAAATGTCTGGAGCTCTATCAGTTTTATGGTGGCAGAGTACGCAAGATGCGTGCGATGGGTTCTGCAGCTTTGGATTTGGCTTATGTAGCCGCAGGGCGACTGGATGCCTATATTGAACAAGGGGTGAGCATCTGGGATGTAGCCGCAGGAGCCTTACTGGTCGAAGAGGCGGGAGGACAGGTGCGGATTTCGGCTGGGGAGTCCTCAGCTAAACTTCATCTTGTAGCGAGTAACGGGAGGATTCCTTTGGAACGGGTCTAAAGAGACGAGCATCCGCGATTGAAGAGTGGGGCAGACTTGGGCAGGATAAGATGATGAGTAGTGTACGTGTACGTTTTGCTCCCTCGCCAACAGGCCTTCTCCATATTGGAGGGGCGAGAACAGCTCTCTTTAACTGGTTGTACGCTCGCCACATGGGCGGGGCATTTGTCTTACGGGTTGAAGACACGGATCAATCCCGCAACACGGCAGAGGCGGTGGAGGTTATTTTTCGGGGAATGCGTTGGCTGGGATTAGATTGGGATGAAGGTCCCGACGGGAAAGGGGGCGTAAAGGGAGACCGTGGGCCTTACTTTCAAAGTCAGCGGGGTTCCATTTATGCGAAGTATTTGGAGAAGCTCCAAGCCACTGGGAAGACCTATGAGGATGGTGGTGCTCTCAAGTTCAAGATGCCAAAGACTCCAGGAGTGGTGAAGGATCTGGTTTGCGGAGACGTAACTTTCGATCGAACCAATGAACCCGATCTTGTTATCCGACGAAAAGATGGGACTCCCGTTTTTCACTTCGTCAACGTGGTCGATGACTTGGAGATGGGGATCACTCATGTGATTCGCGGGGAAGATCACTTAACCAACACTCAGAAGCATCTTGCGCTTTACGAGGCACTTGGAGTGGAGCCGCCCCAGTTCGCCCACATTCCTCTTATTCTAAATCAGAGTGGCTCGAAAATGAGTAAGCGTGATGATGGGGCTGCGCTGGAGTTCTACGAGAAAGCAGGATATCTCCCTGCAGGAGTCCGTAATTATCTTTGCTTACTTGGTTGGTCTCCTGGGGAAAACGAAGAGATCGTACCTCTCGACCAGTTAATTCAGCGTTTTGAGTTGAAGAACTTAAATCGAAGCAATGCCCGCTTTGATGCCGTAAAACTTTTCTGGGTGAACGGAGAGTACTGGCGCGCCCTGCCTGATGTTGAATTTGAAAAGTTTACGTCCGAGTACCTTGCCCATGCTTGTCCCCAGTCTTCTTCAATGGAGCCCGCTTTGCGGGATGGACTCCGAAAGATTATGAGAGAGAAAGTCCGCACGGGTCAGGAGCTGGCAGACTGGTTTGAGCCTTATTTAACGGAGGAATTTGCCTACTCTGATGATGCTCGGAAAAAGCAGTTCTCTAATCCTGACGCCATCAAACTTCTCTCGGCACTCCTCGCAGGTTTTACTGAGATCAGTGGATCCCTAGACGATGCCAAGGCGGAGGCAGTTTGCCAAAAAGTTGCGCTGGAGGCCTCTCTTAAGCCAGCTAAGGTCATTCATCTGGTTCGGGCTTCCGTTTCTGGTCGAACGGTTGGACCTTCATTATTTTCTCTTCTAACAGTTTTAGGGCTGGATCGGGTGAAAAATCGATTACGGCGCACATTCGCCTTATTGAAAGAAGGGCAACTCGGGGTAGCGGCGTGACCCTGGCCAATCGCATCACGTTTCTGCGAATACTCTTGGTGCCACTTTTTGCAGGAGCACTACTTTACCATAGCGAGACCCACGCAGAGGGGTATCGGGGGAATGGCTGGTACTATGCGGCGGTTGGACTTTTTGCCTTGGCGGCTTTTTCAGACGGGATTGATGGTTATGTGGCTCGCCATTTCGGACAGAGAAGTCAACTCGGCCAGATTCTAGATCCCATCGCGGATAAGCTACTCTTAGTTACGGCAATCGTTCTTTTGGGAACGATTGGGGTGGCGGGGAAGGGAAGGTTGCCTCTCTGGTTCCCTATTTTGGTGGTCAGTCGAGATTTGATCATCGTAACTGGAACGATTCTGGTAGGTACTCGAATGTCCACCTATCAGTTTGTTCGTCCTCACTGGATCGGAAAGGTCGCTACTTTCCTGCAGATTTCGGTCGTTCTCCTTGGCTTACTTCTTCCAGGAAGTCCTTCAACCAAGCCGGTACTTTGGCTGGCTGGGATGGTGACCTTGGCCTCCTTGGCAGTTTACGTAGCACGGGGTTGGCATCTTCTACATACCAGCTATGGAGAGTCGCATGGCAACTGAATCTATACGTCCTACCGTAGCAATCGTGGGCCGCCCCAATGTTGGTAAAAGTGCTCTTTTTAATCGTATTTGTCGCAGGAAAATTGCTCTGGTCTTCGATCGTCCTGGAGTAACGCGAGATCGTTTAGTCGCCGATGCGGATTGGGAGGGGAAGCCTTTCGTTTTAATTGATACGGGTGGGCTAGGACTGGAGGACGGCACCGGCTTACAGGAGGCAGTTGAGCGTGAAGCGGATTTGGCCATCGCGTCCGCCCAGCGAGTTCTTTTGGTAGTCGATGGCAAAGAGGGACTGCATGTGCTGGATACGGACGTAGCCAAACGACTGCGTAGGGCAGGGCAGAAGGTGACTCTGGTTATCAATAAAATGGATCCAGGTTACGCCGGAGGTAAAACGAAGGAGTTCGCCAAGCTAGGGTTTGGGCCGGGACATCTTGTCTCAGCCGAGCACGGTCTGGGGTTTGGAGATTTAATGGAAGAGGTGGGTAAAGCTTGGGAAGAAGGTGCTAGGGTGAAGGACGAGCGAACTCGTCTTGCGGTAGTGGGCCGACCGAATGCGGGAAAGTCTTCCTTGATTAATGCTTGGGTCGGAATTGATCGCACTATGGTGAATGCCATGGCGGGGACGACGAGGGATGCGGTTGATGTCCCCGCTGAGCTTGGCGGATTTCCGGTTTTGTTCATTGATACAGCTGGATTAAGGCAGAAGAGGCGAGTGGAGGATCCGCTTGAGAAGATTATGGGCGGTCGAACCGCGCACGCTATCGATCGTTGTCATTTGGCGATTTTAGCGGTCGATGCGGTCCTCGGGGTAGGGCTTGTAGAAAAGAAGGTGGCAGGATTAATCCAACGCGCTCAACGACCCTGCATTGTGGCGGTGACTAAGTGGGACCTGACAGGAGAAGGGGATGAGAAGACGCGAGGGGATGAGTTCAAAAAGAAGTATGAAGAAGCTTTGCGGCGTGCCCTTTTCTTTCTTCCGGATGTACCTGTCATCTTCTTGAGCTCTGTCAAAAAGACAGGGCTGAAGGAGTTGGAGGCTGCAGTCACTATGATGCTCAAGGCACGAGCGACAAAAATAAGTACAGGGGAACTCAATCGGGTACTTCTGCGAGCAACAGATGCACGCAGTACTCCAGTGAAGGGGAACAAGAAACTAAGAATCTATTACGCCACGCAAGTGGAAGGGCCACTGCCCACCTTAATGGGGTTCGTCAATCATCCTGCTGTCATGTCCGAGGCGTATGAGCGGTATTTGAGTAATCGAATAAGAGAACATTTCAACTTGGGGGGGTGTCCCCTGCGGTGGCGCTGGCGCGGTAGAGAGAAGAAGGCCTGAAAGTTACTCGAGCAAGGGATCGTCTATTTGACGATCGCTGCAGATATCCGATCGATGCCCTCCCGAGCGATTTCGCTATTGGGATAATCCTGCAGGGCGCGTAAGTACCACGCTAAACTAGAGCCAGTCTGTTGCTTTCGCTCCATTTCCTGAGCGGTACGAACTGAACGAACGAACTCAGCGGCTTGGGTGGTGAAGTCGGCCCGTGCTTGGTTTAGCTTTGGATCATCTGGGTAATCGGAAAATCCGTGTTCGACACTCTCCCATGCCCCAGCAGGATCTCCCCGTTTCGCGAGTTCGGTAGCCCGCATGAGGGCGGCCTCCGCTCCTTGGACGCGGTCGAGAATTGTTTT
Source organism: Aliarcobacter sp. (assembly GCA_041730685.1). Lineage (GTDB taxonomy): Bacteria > Verrucomicrobiota > Verrucomicrobiia > Methylacidiphilales > Verrucolacustridaceae > Verrucolacustris. The sequence goes on along the minus strand of JBGSBI010000002.1, from coordinate 56,525 downwards.
TAGTTTTTCCTGTCGTTCTGGATACATAGCTGTAGCGGCAATGTAGCGAACCTTGTCATCAAAAATCTGCCGATAATTCTTCTGGGCAAAGAGGCGATCAAAGTCATTCAAGGCCTGTTGTTGTACATCGGTTTGGCTAAAAATAGCTCCTGAGACTTGCGCTAGGCTTGGATTTCGCGGCCAGATTTCTGTGGCCGCTCGAAGCTCGGTTTCGAGAGTCGTGCGGTCTCCAGAGCTAGCGGCTGCCTTTGCCTTTGCCAGATGCATCGCACTGACGGTTTTGGCTGTTTCCACTACTGCCAAGGGTTTCGAGGTGTCGAAGTCCCTCGCGGTTTGGCTTAGCTCCTTAATAAGATCTTCCGCACGAGTGAGATCATTCACTTCGAGCGCCCCAAGAAGTTCATTGGTTTTACGAGTAAATTCCAGGGCTCGGCGTTTATCATCACGCGAAAGCTTACGAACGGAGGGCATGTACTCGCCCATCATAAAGGTTTCGAAAAGTCGTTCGGTTGCGCTTTTAAGTTCATTCTTTTCTAGAAGGAACTTGTAGGAATCAATGCCTTCATCAACATCCCGAATCGCTTCATTGGCAAGGGCGTCAATTTGACCGAGGGAATTGATCATCTTTCCAAGAGCCTTTAAACCGCTGGCACCTGCACTGATCAGGCTTTCCACGCCAAGATTCTCAACTCCAAATTGAGCTCCTTCCGCGCTAAATCCGCCGCCCGAGGAGGAAGTGTCCGCACCTCCGCTTACGTACCTTCCATTGGTACCTGTGCCAGCTCCTGCATAAGCCCCTGAACCCCCTTTGGCGGAAATCTTAGGATCCAGTTTTGCTTTAATTTTGACCTGGCCTGCGTCTTTATCCACTGGAAGAGAAGAAGCGATCTGGTCAAAAGCATTGAGGCGACTATCTCCGTCGCCGAAAAGAGAACGATAAAATCGGGTACCGATCAGAACATGGCGAAATCTACGCTGGGCGAAGTATTGAATGATTAAGCTCTGGAAATCGATTTTCGCCTGAACAATCGATGCCTCTTTCTTTAGTTTATTATTTACCATGGTGGCACGGACATCGGAGAGAGCTTCCTTAATTGGTTCCATGCGTGCCTCATCCTGTGCGGATGGAGTTGTCGTACTGGTGGTAGGATTCGTACCCGAAGGAGGAGTTGCCGTGATCGTGCTTGGACCTAGGTTCATTCGATAATTCCACTCGAGGGCAGACTTTTCACGCTGAAGTGTCCGATTGGCCATTTCCAATCTGGCGGATTCGTTTTTGGCCAACCAAACACTATAAATAACGTCGGCTAAAGAGTTGCAGAGGTTCGCATCGCTACGATATTCGGATGCTTTCGGTAGTAGTCTCCACGCTGCGTCGACATTTGCAGAGGTGACTTTTCCTGGGCTGAGTAGAGTGAGGATTTGATTGATGGTGGCTTCGTACTGCTGATCCGCTTCTGAAGTTTCGGCAGGAGCGTTGAGGTACTTCTCAAAACGAGAACGGAACAGGCGGTTATTGTTCATATTCCAAAGTTTTCCGTCGAAAGTGGAGGTATCTGAACCAGGATCCATCACCGGAACATCGCGCCCGAGAAACCCTTGATTCATTTGCGGGGGGCGAGCTCCACCCGTAGCGGCTTTGGAGTCGCCCTCCTGAGCAGAGAGAGCCTCTCCCAGTCCAATAAAAAGCAGTAGAAGATAGCTAAGATTCTTCATGATTTCTTCACCTCTTCCACCAGAAGAATACCTGAATCGTTAATCCGAACTTTGGCTCGATATGATTGATTCTTTTGGATGTTAATTTGGCGCAGGCTGGAGGGGATTAGAATAGGAAGGGGCCAGTTCTTGGAGTCCCCTGTGGTTACACGAATACTAAAGAGACGGCCTTTTTCTGGATTCCAAGCTAAAGAATTAAGGATCGTTCCTTCGATTTGGTAGACATTACCCCGCAGGCTGTTGGCGTTTTCATAATAGTCGGATGGGTTAAGCTTTTCGACTGTTCGGTAGGGATTAGCGTCTTTTTGAAAAAAATAAGCTCCGAATCCAGCGAAAGCGAGAAAACCAAGAACTAAGAAAAAAAGAGGTTTAGAGGGAGTTGTAGGATGGGCGCGACGAGCCATGGAACGAGCCTAGAACGAAGGGGCAGGGGGAAGCAACTATCGCCACTGACTTCGACGGATTCCGAAGTAGGCAAAGACGAGTCCAAGGCCAAGGTGAATCAGGAGGATCCAGAGGGCCATGGAGTAACTTGCTAAGGGTGTCTCCGAGATCGCCCGAACTAGGTCGTAAAAGCGAGTTTCACGAAGAGTCTGTAGGTACCCCGACCAAGCCCAGTACGCACTAATCAAGGGCCGGGTGAGTGTGCCTAAAGAGTCTGGCAGTGCTAAGATCGCTCCTGAAAGAGGAAGCTGGAAACCTACCAAATAGAGGCTACCAAGTGAGGCCTGCTCTGAGGAGGAGGTCCAACTGGAGATAGCTAAGCAGAGGGCAGTGATGGCGGCGGTCACGATGAAAAAGGGTAAGAACTGGGCCAAAATATTTCCAGGAAACTGGCAGACCGCCCGAACGAAAAGCGTCATCCACGCTGACTGAAGTAAGACGAGAAGAGATAAGAATAGAGACATCCCAAAGAGTGTGGCTCCAGGGCGCAACCCTGCCAGTTTCTCTTTTTCTAGGATAGGCCGATCCCCAATCACCTCCCGCGCAGAATTATTCGAGCCCATTAGTGCGAGAAGTATAACCTGAAACATGGCAAGGCCACTCACTAGGGTTCCGATCCGGCTGGACTGAAGGGTGAAGGCAAGAGTTTCGCGGAGTTGATCCAGAACACCGCCATCCGCGGACATGGCCATGTTCCGAACGGAGGGTAATCCTCGATAAGCAAATAAGGTGACGACCGCAGGAAAAACGAGCAAGAGAGAGAGTTGCAAGAAAACCTGCGCGGGATCTCTCATGAATAACTTGAGACGCCGAAAAAACCAGGTACTTGATTGAGAAAGAAAGGATGGTAGCTCGAAGGAGCTCTCTTTCTCAGCTCGGCTCATCTCCGACTCTAGTTCACCCAGAACAGTCGAAGGAGTAAGCTCAGGAGGATGGGGGAGTTGGACCCACTCTTCTGCCCATGTCTCGGCGTCACGTTTGGCTAGCGCCGGGTAAATATCCTCAGGCGTAGAGACATTAAAATATGAGGTAAGATCACGTGGGTCTGCTGAATAGACGAGGCGTCCCGCTGAGAGAATAGTAACGGAATCGTAGAAATCCAAAAAACGCAAACTATGGGTCACGAGAAGAACTAACCGACCTTTTTCTTGAGCGAGGGAGGAGAGAAGTAAGGTTATTTCTTCCTCTGATTTAGGGTCCAGTCCGCTGGTAACCTCGTCGGCTAGAAGTAGGCTGGGCTGCGTAGTAAGTTCCATCGCGAGGCCTAATCGTCGGAGTTGACCTCCTGAAAGAACTCCCGCCCGCCGATCTTGTAGCTCTGTCAGGCCGGTCTCTTCAACAACCTGATCCACGATAGCTGCGATTTCATGTGCTGAAGTGCTCCTTCGTAAACGGGCGGTATAAATTAGGTTCTCTCGAATGGTAAGGAGAGGTTGGGTGCAACTGAACTGCGGTACATAGCCAAGCTCGCCTGGAGGAAGATCGGTCTCTTCCAAATTGCGCCCACGCCAAAAAATCGATCCATCGGTGTGGGGTAAGATGCCAGCAATCGCTTTCAGGAGAGTGCTCTTCCCACACCCCGAGGGTCCTAGAATGGCACCGAAGTGGCCGGCTGGGTACCAAGCGGAAACCTTCGAAAGCAGAGGAATACTGGCGTCGGGTAGGCTTACCTCCATGGAGTCGAGAACCAGCATCTCTCTAGAGAATCCCCTTATGACGGCAAAGGCAACGTGGAAAAGTTTCCCAAATCGCTTTCCTGAGGTTAAATAAGTCTATGCACGATTCCTCAGAACATGGGTCCGGAAAAAAGAAGTGGTATATCTTCGGTGGCTCACTCATGGCAGGGGTAGTTCTTCTTGTTCTTTTAGGGGCACTGCTTCCCATCTTCATCGTGAATTGGCTTGGAGGGAAAGACTTCCAGAAGATCGCCTCTCAGCAAGCCTCCTCTTTTTTAAAGACCGAGGGGGATTTCGAATCCTTTGACTGGTCCTCTTTTTCCGTTTATTCGGCCGGCTTCGCCACCCGATCTGGGACTAAGGGGGAGTGGAACTGGGACATTCGGGATATACGGACAGAGATATCACCGCGGCTACTTTTGGATCGAATTCTTCGCTTTCCAGAGATTAGTGTCGGGAGCGTTAAGATGAAATCAGGTACTGGGCTGGTTGTTGTTCCTGAGTCTTTATCCGCCAAACCTGCCTCGGCATCCTCGGGGGGCGACCTTTTTCGAGATGTGCAAGTGGGTAAGGTTGTGATTAAAAGCTTTGGTTTACAGCCCGGTCTCATCACCTCCGGTTGGGGGGTGGAAAACGTCGGTATTGAGGTTCATCCCAATCCGCAGAACACAACTTTCTTAATCCAAGGCGGAGAGATTCTTTCACCCCTACCTTGGTTAGGAGAGCTCTCCTTGCAACAAGCGAAAGGTTCCTACGTATCCCCTCAGATCTACCTTACTCGCCTTGAACTTAAGTCTGCCACAGGGGGAACCCTAGAAATATCTGGCGAGGGCCGAACTGATTCAACTTCAGGTAGAAAAGGTCGTCTGACTTGGGATCGCTGGCCCCTACCTGAAGGGAAAATAGGAGTGGGACTTTTTGATATCCCGGCAAAAATGTCCGGCTCGTTTGAGTTATCGGATTGGAAATCGGACGGACCTGTGGGCACAGGCCAAGTAAAGCTCATCGATGCCCGACTCGAACCGGGAAAGGGATCGGAAACTATTCTTGGCCTTCTGGCTGTGCTCACGGGGGAGCCGCGCCTTCGCGGATGTGCGCTAAGCACCGCCCAAGCATCTTGGACACTCGAACCTGGGATTTATAATATTCGGTCGATTACGGCTGAGGCTCCCGGACTTCTACGGGTGAACGGGCAAGTCAAGGTAGTGGGTCAAAATCTAAGCGGTGTTATCAGTCTCGCCTTGGAAAAGAATCTAGGATCGAAGGTTTCTGGATTAACTGGGGGCGAACTCTTCCGGCAAGAGATCGATGGTTATCTCAATCAACCGATCCAGATTTCAGGGACATTGGACCGTCCAGAAAATGATCTTCAACCAAAGCTGACTGGAGCTCTCACTCGGACTGCGATTCGAACAGGAGCCCAGATTCTGGAAAAAGCTGCGGGGGCGCAGGGAGGTTCAGGGGGAGACGCCGCAGGCCAAGCTGTCAATGTACTGAAGAGTTTATTCGGACCAGCCCCTAAATAAAAAGGCTATCCGTAGCTCTTATAGTATTTTTTCTTTTCCTCATCGGAAGGTGAGGTGGCGTTCAGGGAGTTGGCAGTAGGTGATGAAGGAGGTTGGGGCTGAGGGGATTCCTCACCTAATTCTTCATCGAGCGCCGACATATCCACCTGGGGACTTCGATCAGGCATCATTCCGGCAGGAGTTCCTCCGCTAGCTTCGACAAAGGCCAACTGAACTTGCTGGAGGGCCTCGCTAATAATCTTTGTTTCCTGCGCGCTCAGATTGCCCTGCGTCTTTATCTGAATGAGATCGAGGTGGTCGATCATCATCTTGGCAGCTTGCAGGTTGGGGGGCAGACGATCTCCTTCTGGCGTGGGGATCTTTCCAAGAACATAGAGAATATTTTGCGCTTGGATCATGACGAACTGAACAAACTTACGAGCCAACTCGGGATTGGTCACCGGATTTGCTTTTTGAATTTCAGCCATAAAAGTGCCTAGTCCGAGAGCTTGCTTGAGCCCGTCTGCGACCCCGACTTCCGATTGCACCGCCGAGAAGACTGCTTCGCCGACGCCGAACGCCTGAAATGGGGGTGGATATTGCTCGGCATAGTCTTTGGAAGGAAGGGGTTCTCGAAAGCTTCCGTAAAAGTATAGATCTCCTGAAAATCGTCGATTTTATCCGTCTCACTTTTTCCCAGGATGCCGTGCTGGACGAGTTGGAAGACAACTTCGCCAACTTCCGTGCAGCTAGAAATTCCCCAATCATTCAGTACGGTTTTTGCCATAGGACCAAACTCTTGCAGAGCGAGAGCACGGAAGCTTTCTAAGAGTTCCTCCCCGCGGACGTGAGCAGGTTTTTTCTGGTCGTTACGGCCGAGGCGCTGAAGGGCGTGATCCAAGGAGCGCCGAACAAATTCGTAGGCGGATAGGGAGAAGCGAGTTTCCGTTAAGCGGATCTTTTTCACCGCAGCGTCAAAAGAGAGTTGGCTCACGCGGAAATAATGAGCCAAAGGCCTCCTCTTGTCTATGGCTTACGCGCTGTGCCGAAACCACATCCAGCCAGAGAGCAGAGCGAGGCCGAGGCCTACGATCAAAAGGAAGAGTCGTTCGCGGCGACGCAACTGTCCGTAATTCATGTGCAGATAAGATTCACGATTCGTCCAGGAACAAAGATAATCTTCTGAATTTGTTTAGCGTCGATCCAAGTCGGAAGATCAGGATGGGCGCGAATCACCTTCTCGATCTCTTCTCGAGAAGCAGTAGGTGAGATATGAATCTTTCCTTTTACCTTACTATTCACTTGGACGGGTAACTCCACGCTATCCTCCAGAATGTCTTCTGGGCGATAGGTTGGCCATGGAGCAACGCTTAGATTATTTTGACCACCAAGGTGCTGGTGAATTTCTTCCGCAAGATGAGGTGCAAAAGGCGCGAGCAGTAGACAGAGGTGTCGTAGGGCGGATTTAGGCCGTTTCGGCAAACTAGTTAGGTGATTTACTAAAATCATCAGAGCCGAGATGGCAGTGTTGAACTGCAACCTCTCGATATCGGCCGCCACCTTGGCGGTAGTCTTTGCGAGGGCACGCGTAGTTTCCCGATCCGCTGGTTCGTCCGTGGTCAAGGGGGAGGGGATCCACTGTCCTTCTTTGGTTTCCTCGAAAACCAAGCGCCAGATGCGTGCCAAGAAACGTACCGAACCTTCCATTCCTTTTGCGCTCCATGGTTTCATTTGCTCGAGGGGACCCATAAACATCTCGAAAACTCTCAAGGCATCGGCGCCGTGCAAAGCAATCACGTCATCGGGATTGACTACGTTGCCCACCGACTTCGACATTTTGCAGCCGTCCTCTCCCAAGATAATCCCTTGGTTAACTAGACGGCGAAAAGGCTCGGGATAAGAAACCAAGCCCAGATCAAAAAGAACTTTGTGCCAAAACCGAGCATAGAGGAGGTGAAGGACGGCATGTTCTGCGCCCCCGACGTAGAGATCCACCCCGCCACCGCTCATCCAATATTTTTCTGCGTCCGAGCTCCAAGCAGCCTGATCGTTGTGGGGGTCGCAAAAGCGCAAATAGTACCAGCAGGAACCTGCCCACTGGGGCATGGTATTGACCTCGCGGGTAAAACCACCCGGAAGATTTCCCCACGATTTCGCTTTGGTTAAGGGAGGTTCACCCGTGGGGCTGGGTTGGTAATCCTCGAGCTCTGGCAAGGTGAGAGGAAGGTCGTTCGGTGCTAAGGGGGAATGTTTCCCTTCGTGCCAGAGAATGGGGAACGGTTCGCCCCAGTATCGTTGTCGGGAGAAAAGCCAGTCGCGAAGTTTGTAGCGCGTTTGCTTTCGTCCGTGCTGATTTTCTTCCAGCCAAGCGACTATACGCGGGTAAGCCTCTTCAGTCTTTAATCCGTCCAGAAAACCGGAATTCATCTGAATTCCTGGTTTCGTAAAGCAGCCTTCTGGGCTCTTTCCGTTTTCCGGTTGGATGACCTGGAAAATGGGAAGTTTAAAAGTTAAGGCGAATTGGTGATCTCGCTCGTCGTGCGCTGGAACCGCCATGACTGCACCAGTGCCGTAGGAGGCGAGAACGTAGTCCGCAATCCAAATAGGAATAGCCTTTCCGTTGACGGGATTAATAACTCGGACCCCCAATGGAACACCGGTTTTCGTTTTGGCGAGTTCTACTCTTTCCAGATCAGACTTAGTAGAGCTTTCCCGCCGGTATCGCTCCACCGCGTCCTTCTGCGCGAAAGAGGTGAGGGTAAGGACGAGGGGATGTTCCGGAGCAAGCACAGCGTAAGTCGCTCCAAAAAGGGTGTCGGGGCGGGTGGTATAAACGGGAATCTTAATTTCCGTTCCCTCCACAATAAAGTCGACTTCGGCCCCTTCGCTTTTACCAATCCAGTTTCTCTGCATCTCTTTAAGGGAATCAGGCCATTCGAGGAGATCGAGATCCTGGAGGAGTCGTTCCGCATAGGCGGTAATCTTAAGCATCCACTGGCGCATCGGGCGCCTTTCCACAGGATGACTGCCTCGCTCGGACCGCGGCCCCTCTGAGGTATTGAGAATTTCTTCGTTCGCTAGAACTGTCCCAAGGGCTGGGCAGTACCAGACTGGGGCCTCGGCAACGTACGCCAGTCCCTTTTCATAGAGTTGAAGAAATATCCATTGGGTCCAGCGAAAGTATTTTGGATCTGTTGTATCGATTTCTCGAGACCAGTCATAGCTGAACCCCATGGCCTTGATTTGGCGCCGAAAATTACTGATATTTTTCGCCGTGGTAACACGCGGGTGAGTCCCGGTTTGAACCGCGTGCTGCTCTGCTGGCAGTCCAAAGGCGTCCCAGCCCATCGGATGAAGCACATTATCTCCAAGCATACGGCGGTATCGACAAAGAATGTCCGTCGCAGTGTATCCTTCGAGATGACCGACGTGGAGGCCCGCTCCTGAAGGGTAGGGGAACATATCGAGAATATATTTCTTAGGTTTTTCTGATCCTGGCTGACCGGGTTGAGCGGCACGGAAACAATCTGTCTCAGCCCAAATCTTCTGCCATTTAGGCTCAATGATTGCGAAAGGATAGGGCGCGTGGGTTGGCATAAAGCGGTTAAGGGGTTATTAAACGCAAAGCCTTATGCCAAGTCGAACCCCACCTCATCGCCCTGTTTTATGGATTGCCACAGCCAATCCAGGCAAAACTCGTGAATTTAAAGGACTTTTTGGCGCGCGGTTCCATGTGCGGGATTTGCACTCATTCAAGAAATTTCCCCTTATCCGTGAAACAGGCAGGACATTCGAGGCAAACGCGAAAATTAAGGCCTTGGCTCTAAGTCGGAATTTGCCGGGCCAGCTGATCTTAGCGGATGACAGCGGACTCGTGGTGCCTGCATTGAGGGGTCGACCTGGGGTTCGATCGGCCCGTTTTTCGGGTCCGAACGCCACTAATGAAAGCAATCGGATTAAGCTTCTTCGGGTTATGAAGAAGTTAAAGAACGCAGCCCGGAAAGCCTATTTTCAGGCCACTCTGGTTTTGGCTAAGGATGGGGTGGTTTGTGGGGTCCAGCATGGCCGCGTTTGGGGCCGAATTACCCATCGAGAATACGGTTCGGGCGGGTTCGGGTACGATCCGATCTTTATTCCGAAAAGCTTTACCAGAACGTTCGGCCAACTATCGCCAAGTACCAAAGCACGGATCAGTCATCGAGCTCAAGCAGTTAGGGGAGTCCTGAGGCTACTTAGCACTATAACAAATAACTGCGAAGCATGAATTATATTTGATACAATATTTATTGTGCGACAAATAGTCCTTCATAGGACAGATCCTGTGGCTACTGAATCAGGCCCCAGCGCATAGTGAACGGCCAGTAAACGAAGGCTCCTTTACCAACAAGATTAGCGGCAGGAACAGGTCCCCAGCCCCGACTATCGAAACTATTCGGGCTGTTGTCACCCATCGCCCAGTAATCCTTGCCAGGAATGCGGTACTGATCCCCACTTTTGCCAAGGTAACTCGGGCCAAAGGTATATCCTGGATAGCCATCAGTTTTTGAGGCCACTTTTGCGCAAGCCGCCGCTTCCGCAGGAACTCCATTAATCCATAGTTCTGGAGGCCTAACCTCGACCACGTCTCCACCAATGGCCACACAGCGCTTAATGTAGTACTGGGAACCTTCAATTCCTCGAAGGCGCAATCCCGATTCAATGCCTTCAATTCGATCCGTGGTAAAGACGAAGGTCTCCGCCCTTTTCGGTTTGCGAAACTGATAGATCATCTTGTTCACGAAAAGATGGTCACCTGTCGCCGAACTAAAATTCGCCAAAACATCCCCCTGCTTAACTTGATCGCCAGAACGCGATCTTAACCCGCCTTCCCTAGCCTCCTGCAGATTGGTCCACAGGCTCTGCGACCAACCATCCGCAATAATCTCTGTGGTGGTCCAAGGGGTGAAGCCACCCAACCGACCCTCGCGAACGGATAGAATAGTGCCATCTTTTGGAGCAGCGGCGCGGTGGTAGCTTTTACCTAGCCAGATAAAATCAAATACTCGCGGAAAGAAACGGGGCGGAGAATTTTGTTCCGGCTGATTTAATATCCCAAGCAAAGTAGGCCGCATGGAGTGGGTGGGGATTTTGAAGGGTTGAAAGAAATAAGCGCGCACCCCGAGTGCTAAAGCAATCGCCACCAAAGCCACCTCGGCATTTTCGCGGCGGCCATGATGTCGATCGGTCCGAAGCAAGTCTCCATAGGACCCCTCTAATTGAGTGAGAATTTCTTGTCTTTCTCCTGATGCCATCCTCCAGTGCAATGCCTTGGCGCAAAGGCCCCTCGCCTCTTGAAGTCTTAAAAGAAGTGCCGTCGGCAAGATATCCCTTCCGTAGCGCACTCGTTTGGCTAGGAAATGGGAGATCGCGCGGAGCTGGGTCCGCTCTTCTTTCGCTTTTCCAAAAAAGAAGTAATCAATCATGGCTTAATCTCCAAAAGCCTTCAGGACCTGAAGGAAAGCTTCCTGCGGAATATTCACCTTGCCGAACTGCTTCATCCGCTTTTTTCCTTCTTTCTGTTTCTCTAAAAGTTTCCGTTTCCGAGAAATGTCACCACCATAACACTTGGCAGTCACATTTTTGCCAACACTTTTAACATCTTCTCGAGCAACAATCTTCCCTCCAATGGCCGCTTGCAAGGAAACCTTAAAGAGCTGAGGAGGAATCACCTCCTTGAGCTTCGCGGTCAAGGCCCGTCCGCGAGAAGGAGCCTTCTCACGATGGACAATGCAACTAAAGGCGTCCATCGGCTCCCCGTTGACCAGAATCTCGAGTTTCACCAAATCATCCGCTCGATAAGCACCGTGTTCGTAATCCATCGAACCATATCCGCGTGTAATGCTTTTAATCCGGTCGCTAAAATCAACCAGAATCTCACTCAAAGGAATTTCGGTGGTCAGCATGACTCGCTTGGCATCCAGTGAATCGGTTTTTCTTACATCCCCTCTTTTCTCTCGAACCATGAGGACAAGGTCTCCGATATTCTCATTCGGGCAAAGGAGAAAGACGGTCACCATGGGTTCACGAATCTCCTCAATCACGCTGGGATCGGGAAGTTGCACCGGGTTCTCAACTGAAAGGATTTTGCCGCTAGTCAAACGGACTTCGTAAATAACGCTGGGATAGGTGGACAAAACCTCCATGGAAAACTCACGCGAAAGCCTCTCCTGGACAATTTCCATATGCAAAAGCCCTAGAAAGCCACAGCGAAATCCAAACCCAAGTGCAGGCGAGCTTTCGGGAATAAAAACTAAGGAGGAATCATTGACCTGAAGTTTGCCCAAGGCCGTTTTAAGCTTTTCAAAGTCTTCTGTATTGATCGGATAGAGGCCCGAAAAAACCATTGGCTGAACTTTGCGAAACCCAGTCAACGGTTCCTTAGCGGGGTGGATTGAACTAGTGATCGTGTCCCCGATATCAATCTCCGCGGTGGTTTTTAGATTAGCCACTAAATATCCCGAGTCTCCTGGCCCTAGTTTTTTTCCCACTGTCATTTTAGGAGTAAATGTTCCCACCTCCTTAGTTTCGTATTTTCGCCCACTCTGCATGAGCTGAATTGGGGTGCCCGCGGTGAGTTCTCCACTGATCACCCGCACATAAGCGATCACCCCGCGAAACGTATCGAAAACGCTGTCGAATACCAGCGCCTTGAGTTCTTTCCCGTCTGCGTCCTTGGGAGGTGGCAGGCGAGCAATAATCGCCTCCAAGACGTCACTAATCCCTTGCCCTGTTTTGGCGCTGACGAGAATCGCCTCGTCTCCAGGGATGGCCAGAATCTCCTCCAACTGTTTTTTGACTCCTGGAATATCTGAGCTTGGCAGATCGATCTTATTGATAATCGGGATAAGCGTCAGGCCCTCTCGATTCGCTAAATGCACATTCGCCACCGTTTGTGCCTCGACTCCTTGCGCTGCATCGACCACGAGGAGCGCTCCTTCACAGGCAGCGAGAGATCGGGAAACTTCGTAGGAAAAATCTACATGGCCCGGAGTATCAATTAGGTTGAGGAGGTAGGTTTTTCCATCTTTGGCCTTATAATTCAAACTGACAGGATGGGCTTTAATCGTAATCCCGCGCTCCCTTTCCAAGTCCATCGAGTCGAGTAGTTGAGCCTGCATATCTCGTTCGGCGATCAGACCCGTAGCTTGCAGCAGACGGTCGGATAGAGTGGTCTTGCCGTGGTCGACGTGGGCAATGATACAAAAGTTGCGAGTAAGGATAGGGTCCATAAAAAAGGGGCGAAGCTAACTCTACCCTGAAACATTCGCCGAACCAGCAGCCGCTCGGAGATTAGCAACCGCTTGAGTTAGGTCGGATTGACTAAAAAGATGGGAGCCCGCCACCATAATGTTAGCACCCGCCGCAGAGCAACTCGCCGCCGTTGCCTCACTGACTCCGCCATCGACTGTAATATCCACATTATAGTTTTGCAGAACAATCACATCCCTTGCTTCCCGAATCTTTGGGAGAACTTCTGGAAGGAACGCCTGTCCACCGAAACCCGGATTGACCGTCATGCAAATGAGTTGATCGCAAAGTGGTAGAAGTGGGATCGCATGTTTTAAAAGGGTGGCAGGATTAATCGCCAAGCCCGCACGGCAACCCCTTTCTCGAATACTCGCCAAGGTTCGCGCCACTTGATGTCGCGCTTCTAGATGAACATTTAAGCAATCGGCCCCTGCTTCAATAAAGTCACCCGCATAGCGATCGGGTTGCTCGATCATCAGATGCACATCCAGGGTAGCCTCTCCCATCACGCGCCGCAGAACGCGAACCATATTTGCCCCAAATGAAATATTAGGAACAAAGTGACCGTCCATAATATCGATGTGCACCCACTCTGCTCCGCTGGCGCGGATTCGTTCCGCCTCTTCTTCAATCCGACCTAAATTGGCGCCCAGTATCGAGGGAGCGATCACGATAGGGCGATTCGTCATGAGTTTTTTGCTTTCTGCATAATTTCAATCTCATAACCCTCGGGTGCATCGAGAAAAGCAAAATGCGCTCCTTCATCAGTTTGGGTCGGACCGTCAGACCATGGGTAGCCCTTGGCTGCAGCATCGCGCCCAAAAGCCTCTAAATCCTCTACCTCGAAGGCTAGGTGCATCAGATCTGCTGGTACATTTACCGCCCCTGCTTTGGGGTAGTGGCAAAGCTCTAAACACTCGCCCCCTACCTCTGATTGCAGAAAAACTAGAGTACTTCCACGGGGGGAAGTGCTTCGCGAGACCTGCTTCAATCCAAGGACATTCCCATAAAAATCAACAGACTTCTCCAGATTTTCAACGCGTAAACGAGTATGGAGCCATCGGCCAACTTTCATTAGGGAGGCTATCATTCCTCCCCTAACCCTTTTCGTCGAACATGTAATCTCGACTATTCCGCCTCGGCTTTCGAATCACGATCAAGCAGGGAGGTTAACCCCTCCTTGGGCGACTTCCCCTCAAAAAGAACTTGGTAAAGTTGACGAGCTACCGGAGCTTCCACATGTTTTCGCGCCAGCATTTTATGGAGGGCCTGCGTTGTCCAAACTCCCTCACAAACTCCCTCGACTGAGGCCATAGCTTTTTCAAGGGAATCCCCCTTCCCGATTCGCTCGCCGACCCTGCGGTTCCGACTCGCGCGGCTATAGGAGGTTAAAAGTAGGTCCCCAATTCCGCTCAAGCCCTGCAGGGTCTCCACTTGTGCTCCGAACTGCACCGCGACCCGCGTCATCTCTCGAAGACTCCTCGTCGTCAGTCCTGCTAAACTATTTTCACCGAGGCCGAGGCCGACACACATTCCCGCCGCTAAAGCATAAACATTCTTTAAGGCGCCACCCCACTCCACCCCAGCAAGATCAGTACTGCGATAGACTCGCAAACCCGGGCCATGCAGCGCCGCTTGCACGCTGGCGGCGAGAGCTTCATCTTGAGCCGCGGCCACGAGGGCGGTAGGCACCCGCTGTACTAGCTCGGCAGCTAAACTCGGTCCCGAGACAACCGCGACGGGCGTTCCTGGCCAAACGTGACCCACGATTTCACTTACCCGTTGGCCTGTGGAAACCTCAATCCCTTTGGATAAATTAACCACTGGGCACATACCTGCAAACGAGTGCAGGTTCTGCAGAACTTCACGAACCACTTGAGTGGGCAAGGCAATCCAGATTAAGTCGGTTCCCTTAGGAATTTCTCGCCCGCCTTTTTCCACCCAGTGAACGTCATGCCCACGGGTTTGTAGGATTTCTCCAAGAGCTTTTCCCCAGGCTCCTTTACCCAGAATGGTGATCTTCATGCTTTTCACTTCTTCGCTAGTTTGCTCTCCTGCCCTTGCAAGAGTCGAACGAGATTATCCCGATGGCGAATCCATACTAATCCAGCCATACCCACCGCGGCCCACTGCAAAAGGGGTCGCCCTGGGTCGAGGCCCAAAACTAAAAAGGGAAACGCCGAGGCCGCCACCAAGGAAGCGACCGAAACAATTCGGCTAATGAGAAAAACAACTCCCCAAACCGCAATAACCGATATTCCCACCCACGGGGTAAGGGCCAGCAGGGCACCCGCGGATGTGGCCACCCCTTTCCCACCACGAAATCCAAGCCATGGAGAAAAAACGTGGCCAAGAACGGCCATGACTGCCGTCCCCACCGCGGTCGAATCTCCTCCATGGCCCACTTTTGTGGCCAAGACGACCGCGAGCCAACCCTTGCTAAGGTCCAATGCCAAAACTAGGAATCCCCACTTTTTCCCCAAAACCCTACCCACGTTGGTGGCCCCAGTGTTTTTACTCCCCTGCCCGCGGACATCGATCCCCCGAAAACGTCCCAGCCAATAGCCAAAGGGTAAAGATCCGAGGAAAAACGCCAAAATGATATAGAGACAATCGAAATACACCCCTTGCGAGATGAACCAAGCAGCCGAAGAGAGCAAGTAAAACCTATGGTTATTTTTGCTTTGGGATACCTACACTTTTAGGGTAGGTTTCCCCATTGTGCCTGAAATCTCTGCCACGCAACTAACGGGGTCCCATGTCGACACCTTCCGCAAAGCGAAGGAAGCCGTAGCCCGCCAAAATCATGACTACGTCCTGATGCTTATGCCACCCGTTCTCGAGGCTCAGCCAGGTTTCTTGGATGGTCGTAAACTTCTTCGTGCCAGCCAAATGGCCAAGGCCAAAGGCGCCTCGAAGATGGACAAAAACATGGCAGCAGTTCGAATCACCCCAATCATCATGCAGGCGAAGATGGCAGCGGGAAAATCCTTGGGCTCGGGGATGGCGAAATTAGAGGAAGCCCTGGCCTTGGACCCTCATAGCCCCCAAGCCAACAGCGCTCTTGCCGAAATGGCCCTCGCCAATGATTTATCTGGCACCGCAATCTTTGCTTACGAAAGCATTCGAGCAGGAAAACCTCAGGATACCGCCAATCTCCACGGACTAGCCAAAGCGCTCATCGCGGCCAAGGAAATGGGAAAAGCTCGCGATGTTTATCAATCGATCCTCGAGCTCGTGCCCAATGACGGAGCCGCTCTTAAAGGCATGAAAGACGCCAGCGCACTGGTTGCCACCCAAGACGGGGGTTGGGAAAAATCGGAAGACTTCCGAGATTCCTTAAAAAATAAGGAAGAGAGCCTGGCCCTAGAAGCCTCCTCAAAGGTTGTGAAAACAGCCGAAGCCATGGCCGAACAGCTGACTCGGCTTCACGCCCAATTTGAAAAGGAGCCACAGAACGTAACCTTAGCCCGCCAAATCGCAGAACTATGCGAACAGCAGGGCTCCCTCGAATACGCACTTCAGTGGTTTCAGTTTGCCTATGATATGACGCAAAAGACCGATCCCAATCTGGAAAAATCCGTCTTTCGCATTCGCCTTGCCCTGCTCGACGCCGAAATGAATCAAGCCCGCACCGATCAGGTGGATCCTTCTCTCCTGACCGGAATCGAGGCCCGCGCCAAGACGTTAGTTCTGGAGGGAGCGAGAGAACGTGTCGCCCGCTATCCGAACGACCTGCAATACCGCTACGATCTAGGCGAAGCTCTCATTGAAAATGAACTTTATAAAGAAGCGGTTCCAGAACTACAGCAAGCCTTGCGGCAACCTTCGGTGCGACACCGTGCCCTCAACCTCCTTGGAGTTTCCTACCAAAAACGAAAAATGCTCGATCTTGCGGCTAAACAGTTCGCCTTAGCGGCTTCCGAGATTGTCGCGATGGACGCAGTGAAAAAAGATGCCATCTATAATCTCGGCGTGATCCTAGAAGAAATGGGCAAAAAAGATGAATCTCTCGAAGAGTTTAAAAAGATTTACGAAGTGGATAGTCAGTTTCGAGACATCGCCGATCGAGTCGAAGCGGCCTACCAACAGTCCTAAAAAGGCGAAAGCCGGACGGCCTTTACGCCGCCCGGCTCTCCTCCTGTGGAACCCGTAAGCCGGATTCTGTGACCTTCCGAGTTTCCTCAGTCGGCCGGCAGTCATTTCTCTAGCCCGCCTTACGGCGGACTCCGGTTCAGCGTTACCGCCGTTCCGATGCAGCACCAACCCGGAGGTGTTCTGCTTGCGCAGAACGGGCGGGCCACCCATTCCCCCTGTTCGGCCTTGCACCATCCGTGGTTTATCTATCTCTCTGGTTACCCAGAAAGCGGTGGGCTCTTACCCCGCCATTTCACCCTTACCTAGCTTGCGCTAGGCGGTATATTTTCTGTGACACTTTCCGTCAACCCCGACTTGCGTCGAAGCTGCCCCCAGCTTTCCCGGGGCGGATTGCCCTGTGGTGTCCGGACTTTCCTCCGCCCAACCTCCGTAGAGATGTAGCGGCGACTGCCCTGGTTCCGTTTAAAAGCATAAAGCCAAAATCCCAACTGACAATCCCCAGGCTTGAGAACCAGAACCAAGCCTAAAACCTAGATTATCCCACCCTCTCCCCGAAGCCCAACCAACCTTACTCCATCCAGATCAATGGATTCCAAGTGCACAGAACAATCAGCTCCAAAACAAAGGCAATCAGAAATGTCGGAACCAGAATGGTTAAACCGAGGCCTATGGCGATGGGAAAGTGGGGGTTATCATTACGGTGTTTCGCCAATTGAGCCCCAGCCACCAAAACCACCGCCGCACCTAAAGTCATCGAAGTAATGATCATGGACTTGTTCTAGGTAAAGTAGGATTGAAGGCAAGTCGTCCTTCCTCGATTCCTTTAAGAAAGCTACTCGCTCGCCTTTCCCTGCCCATCGATCACCTTGCTCTGGGTCCCTACCCTAACCTGCGCTCGTCCCCCGCGAAAATCAGAGGCCTCATCAAAATTAGCAGGAATGATCATTTCCCCCTTTAGGTTAATATAACCAAACTTTCCCGTGATTCGGTCCTCGGTCTGTACTCGTGCCATTCCTTCGTAAAAGGAGCCAGCCCAAGCAAATTTTTTCTCAAAAGCCTTTTCTCCGTCGGGTTTAATGTAGAACCATGTCTCTTTATCCCCGGGAGCCCCGCCTTTTTGCACCGCGGCTAGCTTTCCAGAAAAGGACTGCACCTGATCGTAGTCTGCCTCGACAATGAGCTTCCCCTTTGGATTTACGAAACCCCATTTTCCGCCATCTTTCACTGCACCCAATCCCTCCTGAAAGGGTCTTGCCCAAATATATTCGCCCTCAATCGCCCACCTCCCTTGCCGATCGATATAGCCAAACTTCCCCGTGAGCCGATCTCCCTCGCAGGCAGGTGCGAGATTTTCCGAAAAATCGCCCGCCCACGAAAAACGTGGAGGAATTTTCCAGTTGCCTATTTTATCAAGATAGCCCCAAGTCGTGTTTTCCCTGGCCGCAGCCAATTCGTCGTGAAACGGCTTCACTTCAACAAACTTCGGCTCAACCCCCCAAGAACCATCCGAGGCACGGAATCCCCACTTCCCATTTTCTCCTTTGGCAGGCGCGGGACCCCGCGCAAACAACCGCTTCTCATCCTCGCCCGTCCCCTGAGCATAAGCAGGCGCAAGCCATAGCCGACTTCCTAAAAAAAGGAGAAGCAGAGACCGATAAACCATCCCTATCCCTAGGAATGATAAAGCTACGGGTCAAGGCAGGGCTGGCACTTTATCCAGAACCTAGGATAATAAATTCATGCGAATCTTCGCCTATTTACCAGTTCTTCTCTTTGCCTGCTTAGTCTTATCGGAAAGCCTCCACGCCCAAGACACCGATTTTCAAGGGGGAGCATCTCCCTACACTCCCCAGCAGTTGCACGAACTTCTTGTCGGCCAACGAAGAGAAGCAGTTCTACAATTCTTTGGTCGTATGCCTAACCACATCCAAGGGGTAGACTGGATTTACAATCGGATGCTCATCTATGTCGCCGAATCCGATCAGTACTACACCACCGCAATTGTCTGCTTCTCCCACGGAGATGGCCTTGTCTGGCAGGTTGTCTGTTATCCCTAGTGCTTTCTCTTGAAGATGAATTATCATTGGACTGGTCTTCGCGCGTTAGCTCAGTGGTAGAGCGGCTGCTTTACACGCAGTTGGTCGGGGGTTCAAATCCCTCAGCGCGCATTCTCTTAATGGCGGTTCTTCTCGTTGGCCCAACCACCTCCTTCTCTGCACCGGCCTCCCCCATTGGCCCTGTCTATGTTCTGCCCATTCAAGGGGAGATTCAGAAAGGAACCGTTTATGTCGTACGCCGCGGAGTCAAAGCAGCTTTAGCAGCCAACGCCTCTGCTCTCGTCCTGGACATGAACACCCCTGGGGGTGAAGGCGAAGCGATGAAGGAGGTCATGGCCACGATCGCCAAGTTTCAGCCAACCGATAAAACCTATACCTACATCAACAAAGAGGCGTTCTCCGCTGGCGCTTTTATCTCTGCCTCCACCCGTCATATTTGGATGGCAC
The DNA here is from genome assembly GCA_041730685.1 of Aliarcobacter sp. Taxonomy (GTDB): domain Bacteria; phylum Verrucomicrobiota; class Verrucomicrobiia; order Methylacidiphilales; family Verrucolacustridaceae; genus Verrucolacustris. Next base: position 37,295 of record JBGSBI010000002.1, on the reverse strand, counting down.
CAGGATCGATTATTGGCGCCGCCTCACCCGTTACCCTTGGCCAAGAGGGGCCTAAAGAACTTCCCCCGAAATTTGTCTCGGGCTATGCCGCCTTGATTCGTGCAGCTGCCGAGCAGAACGGCCACAACCCCGCTATTTTTGATGCGATGGTCAATAAACAGATTGGCCTTAAAATAAATGGCCGAGAGATCGTCGCCAAGGGAGACATTCTCACCCTAACTACCCAAGAAGCCACCCAGCCGACAGGCAATCCTCCTCGTCCACTCCTTGCCGCAGGAGTCGCCCCCGATCTTCAGACGCTAATCGAAAAAACCATACAGCCTGGAGCTGTCATTGTCCGAATTCAGCCCACTGGCTTTGAAAACATTAGCCGCTGGATCATTACCATCTCACCCCTGCTCCTCGGTGCCGCTTTTCTTTTCGGATATCTCGAGTTCAAGACTCCCGGTTTCGGTCTCTTTGGGGTGCTCTGTGGAATTTGTGCCTTTCTTTTTCTTTTCGGCCACTACATTGCGGGTCTCTCCGGCTATGAAAACGCCCTGCTGCTTCTTCTCGGCCTTGCTCTTCTTATCACCGAATTTTTTCTTTTCCCTGGAACCTTCATTCCTGGTCTGCTTGGTCTTGCCCTCATCCTTTTTGCCGCCCTCAACGCCATGATCGATCGATACCCAACCGATCCCGCGCTCCCCACCCTCCCTCAACTCCACTTTCCCGCCATCAACTTGGCTTTAGGTTTCTTCGGCGGACTCACCGCTATCCTCCTCGCCGCCCGCTATCTGCCTGAAACTATTCTCTTTCGACCTTTCCGCTTGAGCGCCGTATCTCCCTCCGCCTCCCTCCCGATCAACTCCTCTCTCCGTCTGGGACTCAAAGGCAAAGCTTTGACTGATCTTCGCCCTAGCGGTTCGGCTGAATTCCATGGTCAAAGCTTTGATGTTTTGGCGGAAGGCCATTTTATTGCTCAGGGCACCACGATTAAAATTCACCAAATCGAAGGCGCCACCCTTTTTGTTCGCCCAAGTCCAACCCCCAAGAAAAAATCTTAGAAAATCACCACCTTTTTATTGTTTTCTACAATCGGAACTTTTCATTTCCCTCTCTGCCCTTTGCCCCCTAAGTATTACCTATGCCTATTATCCTCCTTATCGCAGTCTCTGTCGTTGGTTTGGTCTTTGCGGTTGTCCTGATTAATTTCTTTGGACTCTGGTTGCGTGCCCTGACCTCAGGCGCTCCCGTCGGCATTCCCACCTTAATTGCCATGCGACTCCGCGGTATTCCTAACTCCCTCATCGTTAACGCCAGGATTACGGCGGTACGTGCTGGCATCGAGGTTACCACTGCTCAACTCGAAACCCACTATCTAGCTGGAGGGAGCGTTGATCAGGTCATCCGTGCCCTCATCGCCGCAGATAAGGCAGGCATCAAGCTCGATTTCAACCGATGCTGCGCCATCGATCTCGCGACGTCGGGATCGGGAAAAACCGTTTTCGATGCGGTACGCACCAGCGTTAATCCGCGCGTGATCGACTGCCCAGGAACTGATTCAGGAAAAGGCACGATCGACGGAGTGGCCAAAGACGGAATCACTGTTCGCGCCCGCGCTCGAGTCACAGTTCGCTCCAATCTGGATCGCTTTGTAGGCGGGGCTACCGAAGAGACCATCATCGCTCGAGTCGGAGAAGGCATCGTCCGAGCCATCGGCTCAAAGGAAACCTACAAAGGAGTCCTCGAGAATCCCCAAGACATTTCAAAAGACGTTCTCAATCGAGGTCTCGATGCTGGAACCGCCTACGAGATTCTTTCTATCGATATCGCCGATGTCGGGGTGGGCGCAAATATCGGAGCGAAACTTCAGGCTGAGCAGGCGGATGCAGATAAGCAGGTCGCTCAAGCCAAAGCTGAAATGCGTCGAGCCGCCGCCGTCGCCGTGGAACAAGAAATGCGCGCCAAGGTCGTCGAAGCCGAAGCTCAGGTCCCTCTGGCCATGGCAGAGGCTTTCCGTAAAGGAAACTTGGGCATTATGGATTATCAGAAAATCCGCAATATCTCAGCCGACACCGAAATGCGCGCATCCATCGCCAAGGATTCTGCCAAGCCGAACTCGAAGTAAGAAAGATATCTCTTGTGGAGTGGCTTGTCCCAGTTCTCTTCGTCGTCGTCAGTCTCGCCCAGTGGTGGCTAAAAAGGCAAAAGCAGTCAACCGAACCTGTGCTCACCCCCACCTCTCATCCGGAATCGAAAGCAGGGCCTGAGCGAGAGGTCGATCCCTTTGGTGAATTCGGTGACCTTCTCGAGGCTCTCGGTCGCCGACGCCACGAATCTCCTCCACCGCCTGCTGCGATTCCACCAAGGGCAGCTCCTCCTGCCAAACCATTCATCGACTTTACTCCGCCCATCATTACCCATAAGGATTCACCTCGTCGTCCCCACATTCCTGCTCCGCCTCAAGAATTAATCGATTCCTTTTTAGGAGAAAGTGCAACGCCACTTCCAGTCTTCGTCCATGACAAACCCGCCTTTTCTTACGCTCAACCCCAGGGAGCGCGCCGACATTCCTTTCAGAAAAGACTGAGTGATCCGGCTTCTCTGCGCCAAACAATAATTCTATCCGAAATCCTCGCTCCGCCACTTGCTTTACGCTGAAATCTTTTATGGCTATCTCGAAATCTTCTCCAGTCCGCGCCGCCTTGATTCAGATGAGTTGTTCGCCAGATCCAGCCAAGAATCTGCGTGTAGCCCTTCAGCGAATCGCTACCGCTGCTAAGTCAGGAGCCAAGCTAGTTTGTCTTCCCGAACTTTTCCGCTCTCTCTATTTCTGTCAAAAAGAGGATTACGCCTGCTTTAAGCTCGCGGAACCTATTCCCGGACCCACCACTCAGGCACTTGCCCTAGCTGCCAAAAAAAATAAGGTGACTCTTGTTGCTAGTCTTTTCGAAAAAAGAGCTGAAGGTCTTTACCATAATACGACGGTTGTCTTCGGCCCGAATGGAAAGATCTTGGGAAAATATCGCAAAATGCATATCCCAGATGACCCTGGTTTTAGTGAGAAGTTTTACTTCTCTCCTGGAGATACCGGTTTTCATCCCATCGACACTCCTGTAGGCAAGTTGGGAATACTCGTCTGCTGGGATCAGTGGTATCCCGAGGCCGCCCGTTTGATGGCCTTACGTGGTGCACAAATTCTCATCTACCCTACCGCGATCGGCTGGGCCGCCGGGGAAAAGCAGGCAGTTTGCCATGCGCAGCAAAACGCTTGGCAGACGATTCAACGTAGTCATGCCATCGCTAACGGTCTTTACGTTCTTTCGATTAATCGGACAGGTCGCGAAAATAATCTTACATTCTGGGGGTCCAGTTTCGCCGTCGCTCCTTTCGGCGAAGTCCTTATCCAAGGCTCTTCCCACAAAGAAGAGATTCTTCAGGCTCAACTCGATCTTTCTAGAATTGCTACGACTCGCCAGCACTGGCCTTTTCTTCGGGATCGCCGCATCGACGCTTACGCTGGGCTGGATCAACGATTTCTTAAGTCTTGAAAAATCCCCTACCCCCATCCCTCGGAATTGATTGGTCGGCCTACCGTTTTCCCGCGGAATGGGAAGCTCACGAAGCTACTTGGCTCGCTTGGCCCCACAACGCTGAGACCTGGCCTGGGCTCCTAGAGCCTGTCCAAGAAACCTACTTAGAGATGATCCGCGCCCTCATCCCAGGCGAGAGGGTTTATCTGATCGCCAAAGACTGCGCGGCCGCGGATGAAATCCATGAGCGACTTCGTCGGGCTAACCTTATCTCCCCAAATCTTAAAGTCGTGACCATCCCCAATGATGACGCTTGGCTTCGCGATAGCGGACCGATCTTCATGCTTCGTCGAGCCACAGGGAATCCGGCTCGTGTCGCCCATGACTTCACCTTCAATAGTTGGGGTAAGAAATATGGTCCTTGGGATAAGGATGATGTTATTCCTGCGGCCGCCTGTCGCCTTACCGATACCCCATTCGAAACCCACGATTTTGTTCTGGAAGGAGGCTCCCTCGACACCGATGGACAAGATACTCTCCTCACGACTGAACAGTGCCTTCTTAATCCCAACCGCAACCCTTCCTTCTCCCGACCCGAGATTGAAGAGCAACTCTCACACTGGTTAGGTGTCCGAAAGATTATCTGGCTCGGCGAGGGTCTCGAGGGTGACGATACCGACGGGCACGTCGATGATATGACCCGCTTTCTTTCACCAGGCGTGGTCGCGACGGTGGTCGAGTCCGACCCGCGAGATCCCAATCATGCCCCATTGGCAGACAACCTCAAAAGACTCTCTCAGGCCAAAGACGCACGCGGCAAAGCCCTGCAGGTGATTCAGCTTCCCATGCCACCGCGCGCGGATGGTCCGCATCATCGTAACCCAGCCAGCCACGCTAACTTTTACATTGGGAACTCCTCCGTTCTCGTCCCCATCTTTGCTTCCCCCACCGACAAACTGGTTCTGGATCTCCTTCGACCCCACTTTCCAGGCCGCCAGGTCCACGGCATCGACTGCCGCGCCCTTGTGGGTGGCTTAGGCGCAATTCACTGTATCACTCAACAGCAGCCAGCAATCGTTCCACTGGGTTGAACTGCACCCCCTCTTGCGTCTAGGGTTTTCCTATGGCCAAGCCCCTCCGTATCGGTCTTCCCTCAGGAAGCCTCCAAGAAGCCACCCTCGATCTATTTCGAAAGGCGGGCTACTCCATCGCCCGCGGCTCGCGCACCTATCGTCCGTCCATCGATGATCCAAACTTTGAAGTCCGCCTGCTTCGTGCCCAAGAAATTGCCCCTTACGTCCAAGACGGTTTTCTTGATCTTGGCCTCACAGGGAGCGACTGGATTCAAGAAACCAAGGCCAAGATTCATGTTGTTTCCACCCTCCGATTTAGCAAAGCCACCGCCCAACCCGCACGATGGGTCGTCGCCGTTCCCAATCGTTCTCCCATCCGTCGCCCCTCTCAACTTCGGGGGAAAAGAATCGCCACCGAAGCAGTCGGTCTTGTTCGACAGTACCTCGCGAAAAACAAGATCAAGGCCAAGGTCGAGTTTTCCTGGGGTGCTACCGAAGTCAAAGTGCCTGAACTTGCCGATGCGGTCGTTGACATCACTGAAACTGGATCCTCTCTTGCAGCCAACGGCCTTCGCATCCTCGATACCATTCTCGAATCCTATCCCCAGCTCATCGCCAATCGCAAAGTTTGGACTCGCCCAATCCAGCGAACACTGATCACAAACTTAGCCATGCTACTGGAGGGTGCCTTACGAGCGCGGGATCTGGTTGGACTTAAAATGAATGTCTCTCGTCGATGCCTCGGTTCCGTCAACGCAGTCCTCTCTTCCCTCCGCGATCCCACGATATCACCCCTCGCCCGGGACGGTTGGGTTGCGGTCGAAACGGTTATGGAAGAGAAAATTGTTCGATCCCTCATTCCTCGTCTTAAGAAACTCGGCGCCGAAGGTATTATCGAGTACCCGCTGAATAAGGTTGTCACTTAAGCCTTCTAGCGCCACGATGTTCCGATGGGTTCAGTTAAGAAGAAGCGGAAGTCGAAAATCGCGAAGCATAAGCGCCGCAAGCGCAGTCGCGCGAACCGCCATAAGAAGCGTCTCCGCTACAAGACGTAAGGCTGGGGCGCTCGGCGCCTCCCTGCTTCTTGCCACTACCTTTCTCTCAATCGGCGCTCCTCAGCGTACTGAGCGGGTCGATTCCGCTCTTTTTTTTACCGAAGGACGCCGCGCCGACTCACTCGGATTAAGTCAGCAAGCCTTCGAGGCCTACAGCAAAGCTCTAGAGGCTGATCCCACTTCTCGAGCTGCAACTCTCGCCAAAGCCGGTACCCTTCTCGACCTCAACCGATCGGCAGAATCCTTCGAGCTTCTCCAAGCACTTCCCGCTTCTCCATTCGACGAACCAGAACGCGCCACCCTTCTTTGTCTTGCACTCATCGGCCAGAAAAATGGCGAAGCCGCCGCTATAGCCCAACGCGAGGCCCTGACTGCACTAGCCGGCTGGAGCAACCAAGACCCCACCCGCTTAGCACGCGTGGCCGAAGGCCTTCTTCGGTCTAGTACCGCCCTCTCGCGGAAATCTCAAAGGGAAATTGCCGCCGCTGTTCTCCCTGCTTTTATACGCGCAATCGAAATGAACTCCTCCTTAAGCGGTTTGACCCTACGCGCGGCCGACATTGCCTTGACCGCCGATGACCTCCCCACCGCCGTTCGCTACCTCCGCGAATTCACCAACGACCGACCGCAAGAACTTCCCATTCTCGAACAGATTGCCGCCACTCTCATTTTGGCAGGCCTGCCCAACGAAGCGGACTCCTACCTCCAGCTCGTGGCCATGGAAAAACCCGAGCGCACAAATCTCTATCCCGTCCTTGGTAATCTCTACGATGAACTAGGTATTCCCGCCCGCGCCGAGATCTATCGCGTTCTTGCCCTGCACCTGGCCAAGAATCCCCCTTTATCCGATTACCTTCGCCTCGCCTTACTTCAACTTAAACTCAATCAACCTCGTCGCGCAGGTGTCACCCTTGAATCTGCTTCACGAATCTACTCCGATTCAGTTCAACTGCTTCTTATCCGCGGCCTCACCGAGAAAGCTCAAGATCGTATGGCAGAAGCCGCCTCTACCTTTGCCCAAGTCGAGCGCCTCGCCCAAAAACACCCAGAGATTCTCGATGCTGGCTTTTACTATGAGTACGGATCGGCCTGCGAACAGTCAGGCCAATCGACCCGCTCGGAAGTCGCTTTGCGCAGAGCTCTTCAACTGAATCCATCTCATCACCAGTCCCTCAACTATCTCGGCTATATGTGGGCTGAACGGGGTCGAAATCTCGAAGAAGCTCTCATCATGATTGAGAAGGCGGTTCAACTCAGTCCCGGGAATCCCGCTTATCTTGATAGCCAAGGCTGGGCTCTCTATCGCCTCGGAAACCCCGCGGCGGCTAAACCACTCGTGGAAGAAGCTCTGCGCATGGTTCCCGATGACCCCACTCTCTTGGAGCACTACGGGGATATTATTTTACGTCTCGGCCAGAAAGGTGAAGCTAAGAAATCCTACGAAAAAGCTCTCCTCGCGGGTGGGCCCGCCATCACCTTGCGCGACAAGATTCGACTCAAACAGATTAAATAAATACTGCCTTACTCTGGACTGCCGATTTTTCCTGGGTCCCCACCCCAAGCCGCAACTTTAGCTTTCGCCGCCATCGCCTCGGCTTCCGGAATTTTTCCAGCCCGACCTAAGGCCAGTGATAGGCTGGTGTAGGCTAACTGGTCCCTCGGCTTCAACTGCACCAACTTCTCTAGTGCAACGATCGCCTCATCCAACTTTTCTAACTTCACCAACGCCATTCCCAAGCACTGCCAGGCATCCGCATGCCCAGAATCAAGGGTAGTCGCTTTTTGATAATGGATGGCCGCCTCAGCCATCTCCCCCATAGCTAAAGCCATATGACCCTCCTCCATCGAATCATAAGCAGGGCTCATATCCCCATCCTGAGCGTTCAAAGCATCGTACGCAAACATCCTTCTATCGATGCTTCACTAGATTGCACAATTCGCTTCCAACCTGAACTCCGAGCCGCTTTTGCGGTCGCCAGGCCAATCACCACTACTCGCGGTTCACCTTTCCTCCAGACTGGAAACAATTGCCGAAACCGAACCGCCGCCGACCCACTAGCAAAGACCACCCAGTCTGCCCCTTCCTCTTTGAGAGCTCTACCCACGGGAACTGGAACCGAGGAAGCTTCCGAATTCTTATAGAGAACAATCTTCCGAACATTTCGTCCGTTCGCCTTTAAAAGTGAAACAAACTTTCCGTCACCTATAGATCCAGTGAGATGAAGAATGGAACCACAAGCTTTTCGTGGCCAACTACGAGCTAAAGCTTCTCCGCCTGGTCCAGGGCCGACCCAATCAGGTTGGAACCCAATCGATCGGAGAACCTCAGCGGTCGCCCGACCCACTACGGCAAATTTGGCTCGAGCGACCTTTCGCATATCCCCGATCGCGCTTGGAAAAGCACGTACCGCCGCCGAACTTGTGAAAACAAGCCAGTCCGAACGCTGGATAATACGAACCCAGCTTTCTTTAGGTTGAATCAATTCGATCTTGGACATCGGTAACTCCCAAACCTCCGCCCCCAACCCCTCCAACCTCTCGCGCCATCCACTGCCAAGAGATCGACTCATCGTTAAAATAACTCGCTTACCTGCCAAGGGACGTTTCTCCCACCACGCAAGTTCCCTTCTCAGGGCAACCACCGGACCGACAACCACGATTGCAGGCGCACCTACACCTGACTTCTTCGCTTTTTCAGCGAGATCATTAATCGTCCCGAAGACTGTCTTCTGATTGCGACAGGTTCCACTTCCGATCAATCCTGCATGGGTGGTCTCGGAAAAGCCCAAGTTCTTGGCTCTCGAAAGAAACTCCCCCAGACCCTCTACCGTCATATATCCAACTAACGTTTTGCCTGTTGTCGACCCCTCCGCTTGAGCCCCAATCCGAAAAGTAACCTCAGAACTGAGCCCTCTTTGAGTAATCGGAATACCTGCAAAAGCTGGGGCAGCAATACCAGAGGTAATTCCTGGCACAATTTCAAAGGGAATGTCTGCTTGGCTCAAAGCCTGCGCTTCTTCTCCTCCTCTGCCGAAAATAAATGGATCTCCCCCCTTGAGTCGAACAACTCTCTTGCCTTTCTTTGCATAACGTAAAAGAAGTCGATGAATCTCATTCTGTTCCATTCGCCTTCCTCGAGGTGTTTTTCCCGCATCGATCCATTTCGTAGTTTCGGGAGCCCAAGTAAAGATAGCTGGATTGACCAGCCGATCATAAAGTACCACTTCAGCCTGAGATAAAACATCCCGTGCTCGTATCGTCAGTAGTCCCGGACTCCCTGGTCCAGCACCCACTAACCAGACTTTTACCTCTTTACTCACTTCGAACTTTCTCCGCTAGTTTTTCACCCACACTCGCTGCCTGAGTGACTTTACCCTCGGCTTCAGCTCGAACCACCTGCCCCCTCTTTCCTTTTACCGCCACTCGTAAAGCTAGATAACCTCGGCCAGTTAACTGAGCGTAAGCCCCAAGCGATTCGGAACATCCTCCACCCCATTCCCTCAGAAAGGCCTTTTCCGCCTCCACACAAACCTGAACATCGAGACAGTTAATCTTTTCAAGAACTTTTCGCAGACTCTGATCCGACTCACGACACTCAATCGCTAAAGCTCCTTGGCCAGGAGCTGGCACCATCCAATTCGGATCGAGCCTTTCCATAGCCAGCCCTTCAGGAACTCCACCCAATCGATCAATCCCTGCACAGGCAAGAATCACTCCCCACCACTCCTTTTCTTTTTGCAGTTTTCCCATTCGTCGATCCACATTACCTCGAATGCCATGAATCTCGGTTTGTGGCCACTTCTCCGCCCACAGAAGAGAACGCCGAGGACTCCCAGTGCCCAAACGAGATCCTACTGGGGGTAGAACTGGGCTTTCTTTGCGCCGTACCACTGCATCTCTCGCATCCGCACGCTCTGGGAAAGCCGCTAGAGTTAAGCCTTCGGGCAGACAGGTCGGAACATCTTTGGCGCTGTGCACCGCAAGATCAATACCTCCCGAAAGTAGCTCTTTTTCCAGCTCCGAACTAAATTCCCCCACCCCTTCAGGAAGTTCATCGCCAAACTCAGATCGCGCATCCCCCGATGTTTTGATCTCACAGATTTCCCAGTGAGAGGAAGAGTCTACTTCACGAAGCAGCTCGGCGACCCGCCGAGCTTGCCAAAGGGCCAAGGGACTACCGCGGGTCCCAATTCGGTAGTTCATCCACTCCCAACTCGGGTCCTCTTCGGCTCCCTCTTTTTACCTACAGCAAAAAGAATCTCATGGGCGCGAAGAACTTCTTCTGCTCGATGAATTGAACCCAAGGCCTCCGGCCGTATTTCTGTTTTGCTCGATAGCTCCTCGAGATCCACCCATTCAGCTTTTGGAAAAGATCTTCGCACCGCCGTCATTGTGCGAGGAACTCCTAGGTCAATCAGCAGTTCAGGCCCACTGGAAGAGAGATCCGCGTTCCAAGGAAGTTCTCCCCCAGCTAAAGCCGAGACCACTACAGCCGAAGCCTCTACCGCTTTTTGCCAGCGAGCCCAAGGAACCACTTCTCCCTCAACCTCCTTGGCCAAAAGTCGCGCACGATCTTCCGATCGTGAGGAAATCCATATCGGACCTGCACTTCTCTTATGCTCGACCAGAGCGAAACTACGTGCCGTGTGACCCGAACCCAAAAGTAGTAAAGGTCTGGATTCCCTGCCCTGCATGGCTTCGTGCAGTGCTTCCGCCGCTAATCGACCCACAGAAGCATCACCGCGCCCAAAACCCGCCGCTGCCCGCGCTGCCCGCGCCGCTCTTAATCCCGACTGAAACAAAGCATGCATCCCGCGGTTCGCTCCCCCGACCTCACCCGCACAGGCGTAGGCCAGTCGTACCTGCCTCAGAATCTCGTTTTCACCAATGACCATTGAGCGTAGCCCCGTGGCAACTTCAGCCAGATGCCGCCAGCAGGAGATTCCCTCATGCAGATATAAACCTCGAGCCTCTCTCCATGCCTGTCCGAGATCGGGAGGCATCGATTGGAAAAGAGACTCCATCATCCTAGGACCACGCCGCGTAGAACGCCCGTAAATCTCCACCCGATTACAGGTGCTGAGAAAGACCACCTCGGAAGCCCCTTGGTGCTCTATCAAATACGGAATCAAACGATCTCCCACCCCCGCCGTCAGGGACTCTCGCACGGTTAAAGGAGTGGCATGCTGATCCACCCCCACACAGAAAATTCCTTCGTCGAATCTCATGATCGTAATTTGAGGATTCGACTTTTCCTCGGTTCAGCGTCCTTTGGCTTCTTAATCGGTGATCCAAGGAGTTTCTGAACTTCTTTAAGCATCTCCGAGGATGATTGTGCGTTGCTCGTTCCCCATATCTTCTCCCCATCCTTCCCAAAAATAGTTACTTTCATTTTGTTTTCATCACTTCCCCATCCTAAGGCATCAGTCACCTTCCCATCGAAATCGGCAATCGCACAAAGATCCGCCCTGGGATTTCCAAGGTTTCCGTTCGCTCGATACCAGGGCTGAATCTCTATCCCCTCCTCGTCAAGATTCGCTTTCATCGTCCCCAATGTCCAACCCTTGAAAAGTGTCCCTAGGGATTTACGAAGATCCACCACCACCGCAACTCGAAACCCATCCCGTCCTTGCCATCCGTATAAAGAGGAACCAAATTCCCTTGTCGTATCAGCCAAAGGCTGACTACTGGCGAGAAGGATCATGATCTTACCTTTCGGATTGAGCAGGAAGGGCCGACCATCGCAGTTAATCGGTTGAGGCAGTGGAGCCGCCCAGACCGCCCCTGCCATAAGAAAAACCCATAAGAAACCTAACCTCATAAAATCTCCAGAAGAAAACCTGAAAGATACTGGCTTTCAGGAAAAGAGGGGAGAACGGGATGATCAGCTGCTTGGGTAAGGGTTGTATGCACTCGAATCTTTCGCCCCACATCGATCGCTACTCTTTTCGCCATCCCTAACAATTCCTCACCCCCAACGCGGTGCGAGCATGAAAATGTGGCCAAAAGCCCACCTGAAGTCAGGACCCGAATCGCTTGCCGATGAAGTTCCGCCATCACCCTCCATCCTGCCTCGTGGCTGTTACGACTCTTCACCATTCCTGGCGGATCCAAAACCACCAGATCGTATTCTCTTTTGGGATTCGTGCGTAAAAAGCGAGAAACATCCTCCTGCGCCCAGCGAATCTTCAACTGGTTCTCCTCCGAGGCTACCCGAGCCAGAACTAAGGAAGATTCAGAACTATCCACCCCTGTCACCGCCAGAGCACCAGCTTGGGCCGCGCGTAGTGCAAAACCTCCATTATGGCAAAAGAGATCGAGAACCTTTCGGCCTCGCGAATGTTGCGCAATCACTTTGTAATTCTCTTGCTGATCTAAGTACGTCCCTGTTTTCTGTCCGCCACGCAGATCCACCGGTACGGTCAGTCCTGCAATCTCTACTCGAACCGCCTCCTGCGGGATATCACCCCAGGCTTCACTTGGCAGATTTTCCAATCCCTCCAGCTTTCGACCCGCCGCATCTCGCCGAATCCAGATTCCTTTGGGCTGCAGAACCTTTACGATTTCATTTTCGACAGCTTTCCACGACTTTTCCATCCCCTCGGTGGTAACTTGAGCGACCAGATATTCACCGTACTGGTCAAGCACCAGTCCAGGAAAGCCGTCGGCTTCAGCCCAAACCAGTCGCCGAGCAGGTTGCGCAGTCCTTCGCTTTACCGCCTCAAGCAACGAGACTGCGATGTGTTCAGCATCAAACCCCCCTAAATCCCTACGAAATCTTCGCCAGACGATGCGAGCACCCTCGCGGTAAAAACCCGTCCCCAGAAGTTCGCCTGTCTCCGCCCGTGCCACGACCGACGTGCCACTTTTCTCAGGACCCAAGGGCTCGAGGATTTCGTGAGAAAGAATCCACGGATGCCCTGCCCCAGTCTTAGAGGTTCCGCTTGGCTTCAGCCGTAGCGTCCCGAGTTCTAGCTCAGTCAACCGCGCAGACCCGCCAGACGCGTTTGGCTAATTTCCGGATATTCATAAACGTCGCCCTTGTAGTTTTTTAAGATCACTCGGTCATCCGCCATGCCCACAATGTAGCTCGGACCTATGGGAATCTTTCCACCCCCTCCAGGTCCGTCCACCACGTAGGTAGGTACGGCGTAGCCAGTGGTATGTCCACGCAACTGCTCCATAATCTCCTGCCCCTCACGAATCGTCGTCCGCAAATGAGCCGAGCCCGTGATCAGATCACACTGGTAAAGATAGTACGGCCGAACTCGGCACAGGAGGAGTTTATGAAAAAGTTCCTTCAAAATCTCCGATCGATCATTCACCCCCTTCAACAGGACACTCTGGTTGCCTAACGGGATTCCGGCATCCGCCAACCGCTCAAGCGCCACTTTCACCTCACGGGTCAGCTCTTTGGGATGATTCGAATGCACGCTCATCCAAAGAGGATGATGCTGCTTAAGCATGGCTACCAACTCTGGAGTGATTCGTTGAGGAAGAAAAATAGGGATTCGGGTTCCAATCCGAATGAACTCCAGGCTCGGTATCTGCCGCAAGCGGGTTAAAATTGCATTCAACTTGGCATCCGAAAGCAGAAGCGGATCGCCCCCAGAAAGAAGTACATCGCGGACTTCAGGATGCTTTTCCAGATACGAAAAAGCCCCCTCCATGTCCACGGTCAACTCCTGCTCCCCTGCCCCGCTGACCACTCGGCTTCTTGTGCAGTAGCGACAGTAGGAAGCACAGCGGTCGGTCACTAAGAGGAGAACTCGATCTGGGTATCGATGAACTAAGCCTGGAACGGGCATATTCGAATCCTCGCCGCACGGGTCGAGCATTTCGTCTGGAGCCGTGTACGATTCCTCAATCCGTGGCACTACCTGCCGCCGAATCGGGCAATTTGGATCATTCCGGTCGATCAGGCCAAAGAAATGTGGAGTAATACCCAACGCGAGTTTCTTCCCCGCTAAAATAGTCCCAGCCCTCTCCTCCCCGGTCAGTTCCAGCCGGCTTTCTAGCTGCTCAATGGTTTGGATCCGATTGCGTAGCTGCCAAGTCCAGTCTCCCCAGTTTTCTGGTGAGACGGCACCCCAGGCATTTGGGCTAGAGGAAGGAAAATCGTTCGCTCTCAAAGTTAAGGCTCAAAAATACATCACCTTTCGTCGTGCGCCACCCCAAATCCTTCAAAGAAATGCACTTGCCTAACTGCAAATGGAATTCGAAGACCAATAGGAAAACACAAATATAGCAATCTTAAAAAAGGAGCCTTAAATCTCTTATGCAAAGAGACTTGTACATTATTAAAAACGCAGAGGGAAGCGGGTACTTGGGCTATGAAATTGGTTGAACCGAACTCACCCTTCGTTTCACCAGATCGATAATCCGATCTTTGACCATTCCAGCAGGATGCGCCCCCTCATCCCCTTTTTCCCTGCTCCGCACCGCCACCTGACCCCCCTCCGCTTCACGATTTCCGCAAACCAGAAGGAAAGGAACCTTCTCTAACTGCCCACGCCTAATTTGACCACCCAACTTGTCCCCTTTCTTGTCCACCGAAACCCTCAGGCCCGCCTCTTTAAATTCGGCCGCCAACTTCTCCGCATACTCCACCATCTGGTCGTTAACTGGCAAAAACCGCGCCTGCTCCGGAGCCAACCACACAGGAAAAGCCCCACGAAAATGCTCAATCAGCACTCCCGTAAATCGCTCCAAAGAACCAAAAGGAGCCCGATGAATCATCACTGGCCTATGCTTCTGGTTATCCGATCCCGTGTACCACAAATCAAAACGCTCTGGCAAATTGTAGTCCACCTGCACCGTTCCCAACTGCCACTCACGTCCAATCACATCCTTCACTACAAAATCGATCTTCGGTCCATAAAATGCCGCTTCCCCAGGTTCTTCGCTTGTTTTCACCCCTAACTTCATCGCCGCCTCTTTCACCGCCTTCTCCGCTTTATCCCAGCCTTCCTTCGATCCCACATACTTGTCCGATGCTGGATCCCTTAAACCCACCCTCACTCGAAAATCCCCGATTCCTAAAGTATCTAAAACCAGCCTGACCATTTCGAGGCAACCTTCTACCTCCTTCGCCACCTGCTCCTCCATACAAAACAGATGAGCATCATCCTGAGTGAAACCCCTCACCCGAGTCATTCCATTTAACTCTCCCGACTGCTCCCAGCGGTAGACCGTTCCAAATTCAGCAAGTCTCACAGGCAAATCCCGATAGGACTTGGGCCTCGAGGCATAAATCCGAATATGCATCGGACAGTTCATCGGTTTCAGTAGGTATCCCTCAATCTCGCCCTTCTCGATTCGATTGCTTAACTCCGCACAAGAACATCCCTCTTTGGCTAACTTCTCCATCGTCTCCCGATCCACCAGAGGAGGGTACTGGGATTCTTGATAGTAGGGGAAATGTCCCGAGGTTCGGTACAAACCCAATCGCCCAATATGGGGCGTGAAAACCTGCTGATACCCTCTTTTACCCAGCTCCTCCAAAAGAAACTTTTGCATCTCGTGGCGAACGATAGCCCCGTTCGGAGTCCACATCACCAGTCCTTGACCGACCTCATCATCAATCAGAAAAAGATCTAACTCCTTTCCGAGTTTGCGATGATCTCGGGCCAGAGCCTCCTCAGCCGCTTTCAGGCTCCCGTCCAACTCCTCCTTGCTCCCAAAAGCCGTCCCGTAAATCCTCTGCAGCATCTTATTCTTTTCATCGCCACGATGATAAGCCCCAGCCAATCGGAGTAATTTAAACGCCTTAATTTCCCCCGTGTTCTTAAGATGCGTTCCCGCGCAAAGGTCCGTGAATTCACCGTTACTATAAAAGGATATCGCCTCGGTCTCAGGAATATCGGTCAAGCGACTCAACTTGTAACTCTGCTTCTTTTCCTCAAAAAAAGCCTTTGCCTCAGCACGATTCACCTCTTTCCGTATAAAAGCCTGCCTTTCCTTAATCACTTTCTTCATCTCCGCCTCGATCTTAGGAAAGTCCACATCGCTCAATCGATGGGCCATGTCGAAATCATAGTAAAACCCCGCATCGGTCGGCGGTCCGATATCCAGAAGCGCCTCAGGCCAAAGTCGCAGAACCGCGGTGGCTAGCACGTGGGCTGTCGAGTGACGCAGTTCTTCTAGAGGAGTCATCGTTCGAACCTAGGGGGTTCCCGGCTTTCGCACCAGCCGCCAGCCGCCAGCCCCATCACGCACTTCCCACCCTGCCGCCGCTAATTCATCACGCAACCGGTCCGACTCTTTCCAATCCTTTGCCGCCCGCGCCGCTTCCCTCGCCTTGGCTAAAACCTTCATCTCGGGCGGTGCCTCGGTCTGTTTCTCGAACTGAACATTCACCCCTAGGACCTCCAAGATACGATCCAGCCCTGCCAGCTCTTTCGCCGCCTCCTCCACAGACATACCTGCTTTTTTTCTTAACTCAACAGAGGTCGCCGCCGTGTAAAGGGCCGCTAAAGCTTTTGGCGTTTCTAAATCTTCCCGCAAAGCATCCCACGCTCCACGAAAGGTTCCCCACTCCCCCGCCTCCGCTTTCGCCCCCTTGGCCGCCTCCACCAAACCCGCACGAACTCGGCCTAATCGCTCTCGTCCATGCCTAGCCGCTGTCATTGTATCCCAAGAAAAGTTCAGCGGTTGACGGTAGTGCCCCGAAAGCAAAACCAATCGAAGATCAAAAGCATCCCAGCCTTGGCGGATTACATCCTTTAATGTGTAGAGATTACCTAGAGATTTGCTCATCTTCCGATTTTCCACTAAGAGATGGGAGACGTGAAACCAGTGTTTTACAAAAGGCTTTCCCGTGGCCGCCTCACTCTGAGCGATCTCATTCTCGTGATGAGGAAAAATTAGATCCGATCCCCCGCCATGAAGATCAATCGTCTCCCCAAGGATCTGCATCGCCATGGCGCTACACTCCAAATGCCAGCCCGGCCTTCCCTTGCCCCATGGGCTGTCCCAAAACACCTCTCCGTCCTCTTCTTTGTGGGCTTTCCAAAGTACAAAGTCCGCCGCTTGCTCCCTCGCATACTCATCCGCATCCGCTCGACCCGAAGCACCTTCTCGAACCTCTCGCTCATCCAGTCGCGAGAGCTTTCCGTAGCCCGGAAACGATTGCACTCGGAAATAGACCGATCCCCCCGCTTCGTAGGCGTGTTTTCCTTGGATCAGCCGTTCCACTAGTGCGATCTGTTGAGGAACAAAGTCGGTTGCTTTCGGCTCCTTCATTGGGGCAATCAACCCAAGAGCCTGCCCATCCTTCTCGAAAATCTCCGTCCACTTCTTTGTAAACGCATCCAAGGACAGTTTTGCCTCCCGAGCCCCACGGATGGTCTTGTCGTCCACATCGGTCAGATTGCGCACATGCTCAATCTTTCCTCCTGCCGCAGTCCAAACACGACTAAGCAAATCCTGGACGATAAAAGTCCGAAAGTTACCAATGTGTGCTGGCCCATAAACCGTGGGTCCACAGGCATAAAACTTTAGCGCCTTCCCATTCGAAGCGCTCAAAGCTTGAACTTGCCTTGTGGATGTATCAAAAAGCCTAACTTCGTCCATCACTCATCGTACGCATTCTTGAGGAAAACTTAAATCATTTCTCTAATCTAAAGAAGAATGATTACCCTTTACTCGTTTATCACCTCTTTTGATTCGGTTTTAATTTCATCTGATGGTAGGATTACCTACGTTCTGATTTATGGAAATCTCTAGCCTCCATCACACTCTAGCGACCGCCTTCTCTATGGGCATGGTGGTTCTGCTTAGCCCTGAAACGTTTGTTCTAGGACTACTCATGGCTGCTCACAAAACCCGAGCCCGCCTCAATTCAGTCGTTTTCTTTTTAGGTTCAGCCATCGGTCTTTTTCTCGCAATTGGGCTCGGCCTCTGGATTACCCCAACCACCACCCCAGGCGTTGAACATGCATCATGGCTTCGATTTGCCGTTCGCGCGGGGCTTGGATCGGCCCTTCTTTATCTTGGAATTTTTCGCGCCTGGCAGTATTTCACAGGAAAGGATGACCGCGCGCCCAAAACCAAAACACCCCCTCCCCCATGGAAGGCAAAACTCCTCTCACTCTTGCCCTCGCTTAACTCGGAATCGACTTTCCCCATCAACGCCTACTACCTGGGTAGCACCTTCTTAATCGGACTCTTTACCACCGGACTTCACCCAAAAACATCGATTCTTGCCATCACCATGGGACACCAGATAACCCGTGCAAGTGGAGACGAAGCCAAAATCTTTGGCTTTGCTCTTTTTTCTGTTCTCGCCCTCTTGCCTGTAGCTTTTCCCTTATTTTTGGCCTTATTCCACCCTCAAGCTGGGCCACGAATGAAAGAAAAGTGCACCGCTCTTCTCGAGGAACATGGCCGCTGGTTAGCCTCAATCATCTGCCTGATCTTTGCCCTCGTTCTTTGGAATGATGCACTGAAGGTCTTGCCTCGCTGAAACTCGCCTGCGGGTGGCTCTTGGCCTAAAATGATATCTGCTTATGAAAAAAGAACACCCGGCATCTATTCCGATTCGGCCACGTAGGATTCGTCGCACCGCAGCCCTTCGTCGTCTCTTTTCCGAGACCTCTGTCGGTCCCGCCCACTGCATCGCCCCTCTCTTCGTCCAAGAAGGAACCCGATCCACCTCCATCTCTTCCCTTCCTGGCCATTTTCGTTTCTCCATTTCTGATCTACGAAGTGAGGCATCCCGCCTCGCTCGGCGCGGCATCGGAGGCATTGCCCTCTTTCCTTGTCTTGACCAAAACCTTCGCACAGCCAACGCCAGTGCCGCCTACGACCCAAAAGGCCTCATTCCACGAACTCTTCGTGCCTTAAAAAAAGATCTCCCCGACTTCCCCCTGTTTGCCGACGTCGCCCTTGATCCTTACACCTCTCACGGTCACGACGGAGTTCTCGTGCCCTCAGGTCGAGACGTCGATAACGACAAGACCATCTCTATCCTCATCAAGCAGGCCCTCGTTCTAGCCGAAGCAGGAGCCGACTTCGTTGCCCCATCCGACATGATGGATGGCCGAATTGGCGCCATTCGCCGCGCCCTCGACGTTGCGGGATTTACCTCCAAGGGAATTCTCTCTTATGCGGCAAAGTTTGCCTCTTCGCTCTATGGACCGTTTCGTGACGCGGTCGGAAGTGCACAGTCCGCGGGTACTAGCTCACTCGATAAGCGTGGCTATCAGGCTGATCCAGCGAACCGCCGAGCTATCTTGCGAGACGCTCTCCTCGATGAAGCGGAGGGCGCGGACATCCTCATGGTCAAACCCGCGGGTCCCTATCTCGATATCCTTCGTGATCTGCGGGAAAGCACCCACCTCCCCCTTGCCGCTTACCAAGTCTCTGGCGAATACGCCCAGATCCACGCCTCCGCCCAAAAAGGCTGGACTGATTTACGAAAAACTAGGGATGAGTCCCTCCTATCCATTCGAAGGGCCGGAGCTGATATCATCTTCACCTACTTTGCGAAGGATATTTAGTCGTGCCCGTGGAATCCAAATACCAGCTGATTGAGGTAAAGGTCCAAACCCTCCAGCAGATATTTAACTCGATGGATCCATCCCCTTTTCATGAGCGGGATCTGGACCGTGAAGCGGAAGAGTTCATTGTGAGCTGGGCGCAAGAGCACTCCTCCCGACTGCCCTACAAACTCATTGTCCATCTGGGACAATCCGCCGACCGACCGAACACCGAACAGATTCTTTCCGAATCCATTCGTAACTACTTTACTTATCGGTCGGAGATGAATCGTCGCAAACTCAAGCAACTTCTGCACTACGGCTGGATCAGCCTCGTCATCGCCACCCTTTTCTTAGGACTTTGTGTCACAGTCGCGGCGTCGTTCGATCCCGAATCGGGCGTATTCGTTCGCATCCTGCGAGAAGGACTGATCATTCTGGGGTGGGTTGCCATGTGGCGTCCGCTCGACGTCTATCTATACCGATGGTGGCCCGTCCATCGATTAGGACGAATTTATAGGGGCCTTAGCCGTATGCCGGTGGAGATCAAAACAACCTGAACCTTACTTCAGCCAAACCACTACCGCTGTTCCAATTGCCGCGGTTAGTATCAGTACAATCAGAACCGTTTTTCTTAAAGCCCTGTCCCCGTACATAACCACCACTCCGGCCTTCAGCATAGTGTTGGCGACCATCGCAATCAGTATGCCTTGAATTGCCATGGCAACAGGCTGCCTTTGTCCCGCCATCTGACTCAATGACAGTGCGATCGCATCCAGATCCATTATTCCAGAAATGGCGCTGACCACGGAGAGCCCGACTCCTCCGAAATAGTGGTCTGCAGCCTTCACTGCGAAAATGATTAAGCCGTAAAGCGCGGCGAACTGCAGGGAGTCCCGAAAACCCAAAGGATTCCTATACATAGTCTGCCCACCCTCACCACTTCCCTTTCCATGCCTAACAAGCCTCCATCCACAGAAAAGAAATCCAGGAATACTCATACAAAGAATCCACGGGAAAAGTTCCATAAAGATGGCGGGATGAACCGCCGTGGCCAACAAGATCACCCGCCAGAGCATCACCGTACACGCAAGTACAATGGCCAGTCCGCAGTCGTGCGCAAGGGAGGGTTCCGATCGGCTTTGCCGGCTCATCGCCATGGTTGTCGCCGTGCTCGAGGCAACTCCCCCAAGCACCCCAGTTAATGCCATTCCCATACTTTGACCAAAGATCCGCACAGCCACATAACCTCCAAACGAGGCTCCGGAAACAAGAACCACCATCATCCAGATCGAATGCGGGTTCAAAGCCTCAAACGGTCCCCAGTTTTCATTCGGCACCAAGGGCAAGATCACCCCAGTAATTGCAGCAAACTGTAACGCCATTCGGACATCTTCTCTGCTGAACTTCCGAGACATTTGATGCACATAAGGCTTAAGCGCTAAAAGGATCACCACTGTCATCGTCAGCACCAAGGCAACCTTCTCCTGATGCCATGCCACCAAACCACCGATCAAATACGTCAAGAGCCCGACTGCACCTGTTGTGTAACCATGGCCGTCATGCTTTTTCTGCTTAAAGAAAAGAAAAAGACTGATCCAAACACCCATGGCAATAAATCCCGCCAAAAAGAAAAGCTGGTGAACAGTCTGCGTGAAATATCCACAAAGGTTTCCCAGTAAGGCCCAAAATGTGAAGGTTCTTAATCCGGCCAAAAGATGAGTTTTCGGGTGCCAGTTCTCCTCATCCCACTGACGCTCCAGACCGATCAATGCCCCTAAGCAAAGACTGACCAAGAGGGTACGTAATAAATCCGTAATGATCACAATCAGAATCTAAAGTAATCCCAAGATCATCCCAACTCCAATTCCTCGCCATCCAGCCTCGTTTTTGTCAGGTAAAGTTCATGCTTCCCATTTCCATCATAACTCCTAAGTTTTACGAACTATTAACCTTTTATGAAAAAAATTAACGATCTCCTGCGCTTTAATAAAGACTTTGTTCGTCGCAAAGCCTACGCACCCTTTGTCACCAATAGATTCCCTGACAAGCGGATGGTCATTCTCACTTGCATGGACACTCGTCTAGTCGAGCTCCTGCCCAAGGCCCTTAACCTAAGAAATGGTGATGCCAAGATTATTAAGAATGCTGGTGCGATCGTCTCCCACCCTTTTGGCAGCGTGATGCGCAGTATTCTTGTAGCCATTTACAACTTAAAAGCGGACTCCATCCTCGTTATCGGTCACCACGATTGCGGCATGACAGGCCTAAGCTCACGAGCGGTTGTTAAAAAAGCCATCCAACGCGGAGTAAATAAGAAAACCCTCAGCACCCTAGCCACATCAGGGGTCGACCTGGAGGAGTGGTTGACCGGCTTCACCCACCCCAGGGACGGCGTTAAGCAGAGTGTGACTATCATAAAGAATCACCCCCTTCTTCCCCCGAAGGTGAAGGTCTTCGGTTTTCTCATCCACTCCAAAACTGGAAAATTACAAAAGGTTTAGCGGGTCAGCGGAATCCAGTGTTCCGCCATGCTGACATAGAGCGGAATCCCAATCAGGATATTAAATGGGAAGGTTAGCCCAAGGGGTAGTCCCAGATAAAAAAGCGGTGAGGCCTCAGGAATAGTGTGCTTCAGTACGGCTGGAACGGCGATATAGGAGCCGCTTCCCGCTAAAACCGCCAGCAGAGCTGCATTTCCCAGTGAAACTCCGAAATAGATCGAGACCCAAAGAGCTAAAGATGCGTGCACCACGGGTGCCACTACTCCGTAAACAATCAGCAGCTTGGGGATCTTTTTGAGATCCTTCAGATGGCTTGCCGTGGATAGCCCCATATCCAAAAGGAAGAAAGCCAGCATGCCTTTAAATATTTCACCAGCGAAGGGTTGCATCACCACCCGCCCATTCTCTCCAGAGATAAATCCTACCAGCATGCTACCCAGAAGGAGAAACTGAGCGCCTTCCGTGAAAGATTCTCGCAGGATTTCACCCAGAGTAGTTTGCGGAATGGATTTCTTTCCTGCTCGCTTCGGCTGTCTCCCTCGGATCATGTTCGCCATGATAATTGCAAAAAGGATTGAGGGGGACTCCATCAGCGCCAGCGCTGCCGACATATGCCCCCCAAATGGGATCTGGCGGTTTTCCAAGTACTGCACCGCGGTGATAAAAGTAACCGCGCTCACCGAGCCATAAGTAGCCGCCACCGCTATGGCGTTGAACTTTGAGATCCTCTTCTTGAGGAATGCATAAGTTGCGATCGGAATCAGCACGGAGAAGCTGAGGGCAAGACCGATATCCAGAGCAATCGATGGACTGAACCCGCTTTTCGCCAGAGCAAATCCACCCTTTAAACCAATGGCCATGAGAAGATAAAGCGCTAGGAATCGACCCATCTGAGCCGGAATAGCTAGATTGGAACGGATGAGGCCTGCACCGATTCCTAAAAGGAAGAAAAGAATGCTGGGGTCGACCAGCGCTGACGCTGTGCTCATAAGACTTCATAACCGCTGAGACTGGCAAAGACGAGAGGTATAATCTTCTGAGGTCGATGCCCCTGATGAAGGATTTCCTTCCAAGCTAGATTAGTTCACCGACTGAGAAAAACGTAGGATCCCCTTTTCCACATCGTAATTTAGAATCCTCGTCTTCCCCGTCTTTTTATTTGTCACACTGATCATCGCTGTATTACCGCTTTGATTGACTGAGGAAACCTCCTCATCGTCCCTTCCGATGGTCGAGGTCCATCGGGTCATGCCGTTCGTACTTAAGCCAGTAATATGATTGGCATCTTTCTTCACCACAATCGTCAGTCCCTTATCCGCTGCCGTCCCTAACGCAACTCCCAACAGAAGTACGATTAGAAAAGTTACACCAGGAGCCAAGCGAGACCGAAACAAATTCATCTCTTTAAAAGAACCAGAGCCGCCACGACAAAGATGTTTAAAAAAGAGAGCGGAATAAACACCTTCCAACCCAAGTTCATCAGTTGATCATATTTAAAGCGAGGAAGAGTCCAGCGGATGACGATAAAGAATCCGATAAAAACAAGAATCTTCCCTAAAAAGACTCCGATCGAAATGAATCCAAACCACCAAGGTAAAGCGAGTCCAGCAAGGAACGAAGGCAGGGCAACCCCGTAGAGAGAGTCAGGCATTGGCAAACCGTTAAACCACGGAAGCGGCAGACTCCAACCCCCTAAAAAGAGGGTGACCATAATGGCTGAGGCGGACACCATCGCCGCGTACTCTCCGAGAAAGAATAAAGCAAAGCGCATCCCCGAATACTCAGTGTGGTATCCACCCACCAACTCAGTCTCTGCTTCTGGCATGTCAAAAGGCAGGCGATTCGTCTCGGCAAAAGATGCCACTAAAAACACCACAAAAGAAAAAGACAATGCCAGACCGGTTAAAATGCCCACCCATCCACCCGCAAGATGAGGCAACGCTAACCAACCGTGCGCTACCTGATACTCCACAATCTTCCCAAGATTAAGCTGCTGCGTAACCAGGAAGATCGGCACCACCGATGCCCCCATGGCAATCTCATAAGAGATAATCTGCGCCGAGGAGCGTATTCCCCCAAAAAAAGGATATTTAGAGTTAGACGACCAACCCGCTAGAACAATTCCGTACACGCTCAGAGAAATGATCGCAAAAACAAAGAGGAGTCCGATATCTAGATTTGCGACAACTCCGCTAATCTGAAACGCCTGAATCGTGGCCCCATCCAAATGCAAAGGCGTGGCCAACCATGTGGCAATCGGTCGGAGATCGAACCCAGGAGCGAAAGGAATTACTGATACCGTCACTAAGGCAGGAACCATGGCAAGGATAGGAGCCAGATTGAAATAGAGCTTGTTCACGGAAGCCGGAACAAACTGCTCCTTGAGAAGAAACTTCATCGCGTCGGCTAACCCCTGCCCTAACCCAAAGATACGAATATTAGTAAAAGGGATGCCTACTCGGTTGGGCCCTCGGCGATCCTGCATCCAGGCACTCAACCGTCGCTCCGCCGTGACACTTCCAGGAACCATAACCAGAACCACCCCGGCGACCGCCATCGCCTTCAATAGTGAAGCCAGAACAAAAACTACGTCAGGGCCATTAAAAATCACCTCGTTAACCTATCTCCCCTCTTGCCTTCGCCAAGTCCAGTTTCTCCCTATCGCTCCATGGTTAACAAAAACTGCCATTTCGTCCCCTGACCTACTTGGAAACCGTACGCACCTTTAATCTCGATGCCAGACCAGCCGCCACCAGAAGCAATAGACTCGCAGTCACAAAAGAAGATGTGAAAGTACCTGACGAGGCTTTCAGCATCTGCTGAACTCGGCTCAAGACAAAACCACCTACCCCCCAAGCGGTAAACAAAATCCCGTAATTCACCCCGAAGTTCTTTAATCCATAAAGATCCTTCGTGAAGGCTGGAAATAGAGCCAGATTCGCCCCGTAGTTAAAACCGATGGCTGTGGCCAAAAGAACAATCAGCATGGGAAAGTTGCCGCCCTCCGTTACGGGCACAGCCAGAGCCATACAAGCCGCCTGCAGGAGCGTCACTCCAAGTAAAGTCCCCTTCCTGCCGATTTTATCCGAAACCAGTCCAGCAACCACTCGTCCCGCTGCATTCCCCAACGCGAGCACCACCACCGCAAGAAAAGCCATCTCCCCCATGCTTTTTTTTGCCATTCCATTGATACTGCTGATCACCATCAAGCCAGAACCAGAAGCGATAAAATAGATCATCCAAAGAAGATAGAAATCGCGAGAAAAGAAAAGTCTGCCTGGCTCAACCGATCGCTCTTCGCCTTCCACCGAAACACCGCCCAAAGGCTTCTGGCTATCCGGATTCTTTAGAAAGATGGCAAACCCACAAACCGCCAAGAGAAAGAACACCGAGTAGAAGGCAGTCGCCAAAGAAACTCCGCCCTTTCGCAAGAGTGCATCAGTCAGCGGAGCGATATAGAGAGGTGCTAAGCCAAAGCCCGCTACCACTATTCCTGCGACTTTGCCTGTCTGCGATGCGGGAAACCACTTCAAGGCAGGAGGAGTCGCCGCAGAATATCCAAATCCGATACCAATCCCTGCTAAAACCCCGAATCCTAATACCCAGTTCAGGTACTGGGTACTCTGCGAAGCGATCCCTAGCCCCAATGCCACCAAAACTCCTCCAACCATTGCCGTTCGTCTCGGCCCAAATCGGTCCTGACATCGCCCGCCAATAATCATCACAAAAGCAAAAACCAGGCAACAAACCGCATAGGGATCATTCAGCTGTTCAGCGCTCCAACCAAAATCCTTTTCGATCGCACTCTTGAATATGCTCCATGCGTAAAGAATCCCAAGGGCCAGATTAATTCCTGTTCCAGCCGCCGCCACTCTCCATCCATGATTCGACTTCACCCGGTCGTTCGCAGTCCAGCGGCTATCGCCGCAATCGTTTGGCGTAACTCACCCAAGAGCTTTTCCGATGCAGGGTCCGCTCCCTGATCTGCGTCTCGCCACTGCCGCAACAGATCCACTTGTCGACGGTGAAGAGCACGCAAAGGGGTTACTCTCCGCTCCACTGTGAAACGAAAGCGGGGCCGTCGAGATGCCAGCGACTCATCAAATAGCTTAGCGAGTCCATCCTTTACTTGTTCATACTCTTCCCGAATTACCCCAGTGATCCGACCTCTCAAAGATTTCTCGCGCACTAAATCCGCATACCACTGGCTAACCTCCAAGTCCGAACTCGCTAGCCCACTCTCCAGATTATTAAAAACATACCGTGCAAAAGGCCAGATTCGCAACCCACTCTGCAGACGGCGAAAAAGCCGAGCATGATCCTTCGCCAATCGTCCTAGGGCTTCCCCCGCCCCGTACCAACCAGGAAGAAAGAATCGAGCTTGGCTCCAGCTGAAAACCCAAGGAATTGCTCTCAAATCAGCCCATCCCGCAGCGCCAGTACGACGAGAAGGACGCGAGCCAATCGTGCTTCTCTCCACCACATCGATCGGCGTCGCTTGCCTGAAGTAGTCTAAGAAGCCGGGTTCCCGAATCAAATGGTGATAAGCCTCCTTACTTACCTCGGCTAGAATCTCAAACACCTCGGCCATCTCCCTGTCGTCCGCCCCGTCGCTATCCAAAGAAAGTGAGCTTCTTGCCGTACCTGCCAAAAGGAGTTCTAAATTATAAGAGGCTGTCGCCGCAGTTCCATATTTCTGGCCGATCACCTCACCCTGTTCCGTCAGTCGGAGATCTCCGTCTAAGGTCCCCTTAGGTAAGGCTTCAAGAAATCTGTGGGTGGGACCAGCACCTCGGCTCACCGTACCCCCTCGACCATGAAAAAATCTCGCCGCCGCCCCCTCCTCCCGCGCCGCACGTTGAATCGCACGTTGGCTCTGATGCAGCACCCACTGACTCGCCAAGAGTCCCGCATCTTTATTGCTGTCACTATACCCAATCATTACCCGCAGGGTGGGAGGAGCTTCGACCGGCAAAACCACCGCGCCTTCCCCAGGATCAACCAGAGCTAAACGGCGACGTTGGGCTCCTTCCGCTTCTTGCTCGGACAGAAACCGAATCGTTTTCTTCGTAATCGGAAGCTGCAAAAATTCGTTGACCACCCGAGGGGCACGCACCAAGTCGTCCAATGTCTCGAATAACGGCGTGATCGGCAAAGGACACCACGGCGACTCTCCCCGCTTGCCTTTCCCAAGCCCAGCCAGTCTGGAGAAAACATGAATCGCCAAGAGATCAGAAACATCTCGGGTCATGCTAACAATACTGAGCCCCAGCCCATCAATACCGTGTAACTCGGCGTGCTCCGCTAAAGCTTTATAGGTTCCAATCACCTCAAAAGAGGCCGGTCCAGCCGCCATCGCCTCATCCGTTGTCCAAGGTAGTTTTTCCATCCAGCTCCCCAAAAGAGTACGTCTTTCCGCTTCCGAGCGACTCGCATAAGGAACTGCCCCAACCATGCCTGTCTTTGCCTCCAATTCCTCGATCGCTTCATCGTGCCGCGTACTGTTTTGTCGAATATCCAGAACCGCTAGATGAAATCCAAATACCTCAACCAAGCGAATCACCGTGTCCACCTCTGCCGCCGCTAGCCGAGCCGCCCCCACCGCCAACAACCCACGCCGGACAACTCCCAAATCCATGATCAAATCCTCCGGCCGATTATACCCAAACGAGACTTCCTCCTCCTTAGGCAGAAAGTTACGCATCAGCAGAACAGCTTCGCGCCAAGGCTCCTCTTGATATATCGAAACTGCTTCCGCTCTTTCTGAGCCGACTCTTTTCCGCCAATCGATCAACCACTTTTCTAGTTCTGCTGGGGTTCCATGGTACTTGCGCGACAGGGTCAGGCGGGACGCCAACTTCTCCAATGATGCTCCTAATAGTTTTAAAGACGCCGCCCGATACATCCGCAGGCTCGTCCTGGTCGTTTCTGCCGTCACCAAAGGGTGACCATCACGATCTCCACCCACCCATGTGCCAAATCGTAGCTGGGGGCGAACCGCTGGATGAACGGGTCCGCCCTCACCTAACTCCGCCAGTTGCCACGCTTCCCTTAATCGACGATCAGTTTCCGCAATCGATTGAGCCATCGACCCTGCTAAACAGTGAATAATTCCCTCGCGCTCCATATCCACCGTTGGCCTTTGGGTTCGTACCTCCTCAGTTCTCCACCACCTTTCCAGAATGACTTTAAGCCGATTCCGCAACTCACGCTCTGCAGGATGCTCTTTTCCGCGCCCTCCGCCCTCGACCAAAATGGAATGAATTTCCTGCATGCAGGCTAGAACGGATCGGCGTCGAGCTTCCGTTGGATGCGCCGTCAAAACAGGCTCAACCCTCAAGGCAGGCAGTTCGTTTGCCAAAACTTCCCCATCGGTTCCTTCCGCCTTCATCAAACGAAAAGCCTGCGCCCAGGACCCTGGCTCATGCTGCGGACCATTTATCGTCTCATTCAGCCTCCGCATAGCCTCCGCCGCCACCTCCTCCGCCAAGTTAAGCAACCCGAACGCAATGGCATAAGACCGGGTCACCTCCCCGTCTGCAATCGGTGGTAAACCATTTTTCGAGCCCTTTCGAAAAGGTAACGCTTCTTGAATTCGCCCCTCCCCCAATTCCGTAAATAGTTCCTGCAGGCAATCCATCATCCAAATCAGATCTCGTTCCACTCGGGCAAACCCCAACTCCAAGCGCTCCCCATACGAAAGCTTGGCTTTTCCTAGTCGGGACCGTGATGCAGGCCCTTTTTTGCGGGTCTTTTTCACTGCATTCACCTACGTGCTGAAACTATCGCCACAAGAACAGGTAGCTCGCGCATTGGGATTGGTTACCCGGAATCCCCCCTTTAATAAATCGGTGCTGAAATCAATTTCGGAGCCGCTCAGAAAAACTGCACTTTT
Organism: Aliarcobacter sp.; assembly: GCA_041730685.1. Classification (GTDB taxonomy): domain Bacteria; phylum Verrucomicrobiota; class Verrucomicrobiia; order Methylacidiphilales; family Verrucolacustridaceae; genus Verrucolacustris. The sequence continues at coordinate 8,772 of JBGSBI010000002.1, read as the reverse complement.
AGGGTCTACCGAAATATGAACCCCTCGACTTTGAATCAGAATGTCTTGCGATCGCGCTTCTGCCACCAAATCCATTTGATACTGCAGGCCACTACAACCCCCTCCAACCACCGCCACCTTCAAGGAGCCAGTTGCATAGTTCTTATTCTTTAGTAATCCCAGCAGGTGCTGCGAAGCCGCCTCGGAAAGACGAACTAGCTTCTCGGAGCCGATTTTCGGCCCGCCTACTTTTGCGTTATCGGCACTCGCTATCATTGGGAAAGTTTATCTCACCTTTTCCCACTTCACCAGCTTAGGTCACCGCCCTGATTCTTGACGACTCAGCGGCGCTGGAGCAAGACTCCGCTCCGCCAACGCGACCAACGGTTTTGGGTAGAAACCCAAGAGCAAATTAAGTAACCCCACTGCCAACAAAACCCAGACCAAGAAGGACGGCAAACGTGCCGCAGGAATCGCATCCGCTTCGCGCTCCCAATACATCGCACGAATGGGTGCCAGATAAAAACCTAACCCGATCACCGCCATGAAACCCGCCACGACCAACGCAGGCATCTCACCCGCATTCCATAAGGTGGTGAAAACAGCCAACTTCACCGAAAACCCAACCAAGGGAGGTAATCCTGCCATCGATAAAAAACATAACATTAGGCCCAAGGCGGCTCCTTTTTCCCGCCGAGCCAATCCGTCTAAGTGGCGCAGGTCTGCATTACCGTGATTCCGTTCCATTTCATTAATAAAAATCAGCACAGGAAGCGTTGCAAAAAGATAAGCCCAAAGATAGGCCACTACCGTCCCCATCCCTGCTTCCCCTAAGGTTCCCAAAGCCAGGAGCATATACCCCGCGTGGGCAATGCCTGAGTAGGCCAACAATCTTTTAAGGTTGCGTTGCGGCAGCGCAGCTAAGGTTCCCAAGGTTACCGTGGCAATGCCCATCGTCAGGAGGATCGGCCGAAAAACAGTTCCCACGGAATCCAAAGCAAAAGCCCCCCAACCGAAAATACGCATAAGCAGAACAAAGCCAGCCGCTTTCGAAGCAACCGCCAGAAATGCGGTAATCGGAGTCGGTGCACCCTCGTAGACATCCGGAGCCCATGCATGAAAAGGAACCGCCGCAATTTTAAAAGCTAAGCTAGTAACCACCAGCCCCGCCGCCAAAAGAAGCGCAGGCGTCACCGGCCGGCCCGCCTGCTCTAAGAGGAGCCGAGAAAACTCTGTTGTGCCCGCCGCTGCATACAACCACGCAATACCCATAACCAGAAATCCCGTAGAAAGACCTCCCATGACCAAAAGTTTAATCCCTGCTTCCAAGCTGGCTTGCTTCGTGCGGTGAAAAGCCACCAAGAGGTAAAGGGAAATGGAAACAAGTTCCAGAGCCACGAAAACGGCTAGAAAATCGCGAGCCGAAGCGAGTAAGCAAAGCCCAGCCGTAGAAAAGAAAGGCAGCGCCAGAAACTCAGCTCGAACACTTTCCTCCGTGCCCAAACGATACCTTGCCGACATCCCCGTCACCGCCACCAGACAAAGGACGAAAAAGGGTTTGAAAATGGAGGATAAGCCGTCCGAAACGAAAAGATTTCTCCACGAATCAGGGACCGATTGCCCCGAACTCCAAGGGGTCCAAAATAGCAGGCCGAGAGCCAAAACAAATGCCAAGGGGGAAATCAGCCTCCGCCAAGAGCGAGGAGTCAAAGAATCCACCAAGATCAGGCCGACTCCTGCCAATACCAAGAGGACTTCAGGTGAAAGCCAGGCGGTCATCGGCTTAATAATCTTTCTAGAACAGGGCGAGCAGGTCCTAGCACTAAAACTGGCACCAGACCCAAAACGAATAAAATCGTCGTAAGAAAGGCAAATGGCCAAACCTCACGCGTCCCTGTGATATCTCCTTCTGGAGCGTTCTCTACCGCGTTGGCCACAGGCCCAAAGGCGATTCCACGAACGGCTCGAAGCATGGCGACCGCCGAAAGCACAACTCCCCAAGCCGCAATCACCACCAAATAGGGATGAGATGCCCAAGCACCAAAGAAGATCAAGATCTCACCCGCGAAATTAGCCAGCGAGGGCAAACCAATCGAGGCCATCGTCGCAATCATCAGGTAAAACCAAAGTTTCGGAGCTTTTTTTGCCAAACCACCCAAATCCGGAATCCAGGTTGTCCCAGTTCGATGATGGATCTCACCCGCCACCGCAAAGCCCAGAGCAACGCTAAAACCATGCCCCACCATCAAAAGAAGAGCTCCCCCCAATCCCAAAACTGTCCCGCTGATTAGGCCCAGAAAAATAGTTCCCATATGCATCACGCTCGAGAATCCTAATAACCAGCGGAAATCTCTCTGCTGGAGTGCCGCCAAACCGCAATAAAGAATATTGGCGGCCAGCATCAACCCAACAACTCCCCCGATTTGCTGCCAACCCGCTGGAACCATCGGCAGGGCAACTCGTAATAAGCCGTAAAGCCCGAACTTTTTCAGAATCCCAGCATGAAGCATCGCCGCAGGAGTTGGCGCAGAAGCATAACCTCCCGGAGCCCAACTGTGAAACGGAACCAAGGAAATCAGCGTCCCAAATCCAACCAGAAGAAGAGCCGCTAAAATTGTCTGCCGATCTGCGGCCATTGGGTTGGTTTGCAAAGCCTCCGTCAGCACCCGCCAATCGAGTGTTCGTGCCGTCTCTGGAAGGGCTAAAACCAGCCCAATTAAACCCACTAAAAGCACCAGACTGCCAAACATTAGATAAAGGGTCATCCGCCAAGCCGCTCCCGAACGATCCCCCTGCCCCCAAATTCCCAGCAGGAGAAAAGTCGGAATCAAGGCCACCTCATGAAAAGAAAAGAAATAAAATAAATCGACCGATAGAAAGGCTCCTAGAGCGCCCAAACCCACCAAAAGGAGACAAATGAAATACTCCCTCTCCCTCTTTACCCCATCCCGAGAAACCCCCATCGCAGCCAGCGTCACCCCTAAGGTCAGCCCCACTAAGGGCAAACTCAATCCATCCATCCCTAGAACGAACTTAAAGGGGAAAACACCCCTTACCGGAATAGGCTCAGGACCAAAAAGAACCTGACCGTTCCGCAGAACCAGTCCCGCCAAGAGCAGGCCAGGCACCAGATTTAAAAAGGAAACGACAATAGCAGTTTTTCTGGGGTGCGAGCCCAAAGCAATCAGTCCAATACCAAATAGCGGAAGCAGCAAAAGAGTCGGCAACAGGTAGGAAATATCCATTTTAGCGAACCCCGCTCTTTAGGATCCACCAGAGGAGAGACAGTGCGCCTAGGATAAAGACAGTCGCATAAACCTGCACCTGCCCACACTGAACCAGACGAAGACCTTGCCCCGCAGCCCGAGCCATCACCCCTGAACCTCGCACCAGGAAACCACGCACCACCCATCCCTCAAAAGCATCGGCCAACTTACCTAACCCATCCTGATTGGCCACGAGCACTCGATTGTAAAACTCATCCACGTAAAACTTGCCTCGGAGGATAGGAATCGACAGCGGGTCCCGTGTCGCCGCCCGATAGATAAAGAATGCGGGGACAAATCCAGCCAAAGCGAGAACCAGCGAAACCCAAAGAGTCCAAGAAGCATGGGCCCCCTCAGGTGAAGCTCCTAAAAAGGAGTTCACGGGCAAGAATCCACCAACCACCGATAAGATCGCTAAAATAAGCATCGGAAAGATCAGCGAGGCACTTCCCTCGTGGGCGTGCCGCGCACCTTCGGTACGCGGGCTTCCCCCAAAAGCGACCAAGATAAGTCGCAACATGAAAAACGAAGTAAAGAATCCCGCCACCATCGAAACCAGTGCTAAGGCAGGATGATGAGCCGTTACTGCGAATATCTCGTCCTTACTCCAAAATCCCGACAAAGGCGGAATCCCACAAAGGGCCAGCGTCCCAATTCCGGTCACGATCGCCGTAAAGGGCATTCTCTTTCCGAGCCCACCCATCTTCCAAATATCCTGTACCTCATGACAACCGTGAATTACTGAGCCTGCTGCCAAGAAGAGTAAGCATTTAAAAAAAGCGTGCATTGTCAGGTGATACATCGCAGGCCCCGTCACCCCTAACCCCACCGCCATGACCATATAGGCGATTTCTGAAAGAGTAGAGTACGCTAGAATTCGTTTTATATCATTCTGCTGGCAGGCAATCAGAGCAGGCAGAAGAGTCATCGCACCACCCACCCATGCAATTGTCGTCATCGTCACTGTGCTCAGCTCAAGAATCGGTAGAACCCGGATCAGCATATAAACACCCGCCACCACCATGGTTGCCGCATGCAAAAGCGAGGAAACTGGAGTCGGTCCTTCCATGGAGTCAGGTAGCCAAACATGCAAGGGAAACTGAGCTGATTTTCCTAAACAGCCGCAAAACAAGCCCAGCCCTACCGCCGTAACCGCCCAACCCCCGGGACTAGCCGCCAAAGAACTTGGCAGATCTACCAGGCTGACCGTTCCGAAAAGTGACCACACACCAAGAATCCCAAGAATAAATCCAAAATCTCCAATTCGGTTGACCAAGAACGCCTTGTTCGCCGCTGCCCCAGCCGGAGGACGATCAAACCAGAAACCGATCAGGAGATACGAACTCAACCCCACCAGTTCCCAGAAAAGGAACATCGTTACCAGATTGTCGGCCAGCACGATTCCCATCATGGAAAAGACAAACAAGGAGAGTTCCGCAAAGAATCGGCTGCGATGCGGATCCTCTTTCAAATACCCGATCGAATAAATATGCACTAACAGCGCAATGCCCGAGACCAGTACGGCCATCAGTCGAGCCAACGGATCCATCAGTAAACCAAAATCTGCTTTCAACCCAGCGAACTCAATCCAAGGAACTGCTGGAATGGCGATCGTACTTCCTAAGCCACCTGAAAATAAAAGCAGCAGTGAACCGAGAAAACTACCTAGGCAGGCAAGCGTGGAGACGGAAATGGCGAATCGCGGAAACGGGTGGAGAAAAAGTCGAGTGACCACTGCCGCAAAAAGTGGTAAGAGCAAAATAAGATATGGCGAATAAGCTATCATTTAGAAACGCAAGCTGGCCATCTGGTCTGCTGCTGTAGTTTTCTTGATCCGGAAAATGGCCACAAGAATCGCTAGCCCGAGGGCGGCTTCCGCCGCCGCGACAGTGATGACAAAGAAAACCGCCACTTGAGGATCAGGTATGCCCTGAAACCGTCCCACCGCCACCAAGGCTAAATTGGCTGCATTTAACAGTAGTTCTAAAGACATCATAACAACCAGTAAGCTTCGGCGTAGAACCACGCCTGCCAGACCGACCAGGAAAAGAGCTCCACTTAAAATCAAGTAGTGCCCGAGAGTAATTTCGCCGCCCATCACGCCTCAGTATCTTTGCGGCAAAGCACTACCACTCCTACTGTCGCCACCAGCAAAAGAACCCCTGTCGCTAAAAAAAGCGGCCCATAAGCACTAAAAAGAAGATGACCCAAATCTTGAGCCGTGCCAGGCACCTTGGCACGACCCCAATGAAGTGCCTCACCCGCAAAAGGGAAAGCAGAAGAAAGTTTGGGCAGACCCACCAGTGCTAGGAACAAGACCAAACCCACCCCTACAATTTTCAGCCAGGAAACCTTGCCGAGAAGCTCCACCCGCACATCGAGTAACATAATGACAAAGAGAAAAAGCACCATGACCGCCCCCGCATAAACGATCACCTGCACCGCCGCCAAGAAGGTTGCCTCCAGCGTAATGAAAAGAGCCGCCTGAAAAACAAGAGTCGCAACCAGACAAACCGCGTTCGTCACAGGATTACGCACTGCAACTACCGTAATCGCCGAAAGCAAGAGTCCTGCTGCCAACGTCCAAAAGAAAACCTGCTCCATATGACTTTCCAAACTCCAAAAGTACTATTTGCCGTCCCACTTCTTGATCGGGCGCACCATCACACCCCCAAGACGATATAGCTCCTGCTTATCTCGAATCATCGCCTGCCGCGAAGTTCCCACAAAGATAGGCTCCTCTTTCTTTAGAAAGATCGCCTCTTCTGGACAAACCTCTTCGCACATCCCGCAATAAATGCAGCGCAGCATATCAATATCAAAGGCACGTGGTTTTTTCTCTACATTGGCGTGAACATCCGCCCCTGGGAGAAATCCAGGCGTAATCCGTATGGCCCGAGGAGGACAAATGAACTCACAAAGCTGGCAAGAAACACACTTCTCCCGCCCCCCTTCATCCATCACCAAAACCGGAGCCCCTCGATAGCCATCAGGCATCGGCCACTTTTCCTCTGGATACTGCATACTCATTAGCCCGGTGGAACTCATCTCCATCAAGGATCGCGGCCCGGTTCTTTTCCTTGGAAAGACGCGGAGGAGTATCGTCTCCACCATGTGCCGCAGGGTGATGAAGAGACCTCCGAGGATAGAAGGCAGGTAAAGCCTTTCCCAAAGATTCAATTCCGGACGAGCAAGAATAAGGGCCATAAGCTCGAAACTAGGTCACCGCTTCGGCGGGGCAAGTTGGGACAATGGGAATTCTGCCGTTGGTCCGTTCTGCCCATTCTCCCCGTGAATCTCCAGCGTGACCCATGGATCCTCTTTCGACCAATCGATGCGAATTCCGCCGAAATTATGCCCAATAAAAACCGCACCCACGCGACTGCGATTCTCCTCCTTCATTAAACTAGCCTGCTCAGTCAGGCCACTCGAGGTCACATCATACAAGGGAAAACCCGCCGGAGTTTTCTCTAAACGAGAAATCTCTGCCCAGTGGCGATCCCCGCTTAAAACGATCACCCCGTGTGCTTTCGTTCTCTCGAGCAAAGCAAGAAAACGCTCTCGAGCCTTAGGAAAGTTAGCCCACTTCTCAAATCGATGCTGATCGGCAACCAGCTGAATACTCGAACCCACCACCGTCAAATCAGCACCTGGCTTAAGCAGTTCCTTCTCAAGCCAACCCCACTGGGTCTCCCCCAAAATATCGCCCTCACCCCCACTTTGGCCACGGGGCGGCAAAGGATCGCGATTGAAGCGCGTATCTAAACAAATCACTCGGACGCATTTCCCTGCGGGACCAAAGTCCTGCGAGCTGTACACCCCATCAGGCTGGTCAGGATTCCCAAAGAACTTCACAAAGGCTTTACGGCTCTCCTCCTTTCGGTCGTACTCTTTTCCTGCGTCATTCTTGCCGTAGTCGTGGTCATCCCAAGTTGCCATGATTTTAGGATCGATCCGCTTCAAACTCTTCAGTGCCTCGCTTTCTCCCAAGAGTTTGTAATTCTTGGTAAAGCAATCGGCATCGTCATTGCTCTTGAGATACTTGCCCTCCGCCCAGTCGTTGTAGAAATTGTCCCCCAACCAGATCCAAAGTTGCGGCTTAAACTTCTCCACTTCCTCCCAAATCTGTGTCTGTTTTTGGGGCTTGTAGCAGGACCCAAAAGCAATCCGTGCTAAAGGTTCCTCCGCACCAAATCCTGTTGCCCCCCAGACCAGCGCCAAGGCTAGCGTAAGGATTTTCACGTACCTAATTCGAGCTGCTCTTCGTCTTTCTCGTCCGTTTCCACAACCCGCGCTACTCCGTGTAATCGATCGCCTTTTTCCAAACGCACTAAATAAACCCCTTGGGTGTTTCGACCTGATTCCCGAATATCCTTCACCTTGGTGCGTACCATCTGACCTTTGTTGGTGATCAGCATGATCTCATCGTCCTCTTTTACCGAAATCGCACCAGCTACTGCCCCAGTCTTGTCCGTGGTTTTCATCGTGATAATACCCTTCCCGCCACGGGTTTGACTCCGGTAATCATCAAAGGAAGTCCTCTTGCCTACCCCGTTATCACCGACCACCAGTAAGGTGGACTTCGAATCAACAATCGCCGCCCCTACCACTTTATCCTTCTTCTCAGGCCGAATTCCGTACACCCCGACCGTCGCCCTGCCCTGATCACGAAGCTGATCTTCATGAAAACGCAGGCTCATTCCCTCGGAAGTCACTAAAACAATTTCCTGGGTCCCCGAGGTCAACGCGCAACCAATCAGCTCATCACCGCTTTCAATTTTGATCCCAATGATGCCGCCCTTCCGATAGTTGGCATAATCAGAGAGGTTAGTCTTTTTCACGATCCCCGAGGACGTCGCCATAACCAAGTGCTGTTTATCGGTGAACTCCTTCACACAGATCAGAGCCGCAATTTTTTCACCAGCCTGCAAAGCCAATACGTTGGCAATCGACTTTCCTCTGGCCGTCCGCCCCATTTCAGGAATCTCGTAAACCTTTTCCACATAAACACGCCCTGTGCTTGTAAAAAACATTAGATAATCGTGGGTCGTCGCCGAGAAAAGGTGCTCCACGAAATCCGTCTCATCATCCTTCCCTGTCTCCTCTTTCGATTTCATCCCCATCACCCCTTTGCCACCACGCTTCTGAGCCCGATAGCTGTCCGCCGAAGTTCTCTTAATATAGCCCGCGTGCGAAAGTGTGATCAGCGTGCCCTCTTTCGCGATGAGATCTTCTGTCTCAATGTCCCCTTCATCCTTCACAATATGTGTCCGACGCTTATCTGCGTACTTTTCCTTGATCTCCAGCAATTCCTTGCGAATCAGTGCATAAACTTTTTTCTCGCTCGCCAAGATGCTACGCAACTCCTCAATCCGCTTGATCAACTCCAAGTACTCCTCTTCGATCTTCTCTCTTTCCAATCCAGTCAATTGATAAAGCCGAAGCTCGAGTACCGCGTCCACCTGTCGGTCGCTTAGCTTGTACTTTTGTTGGAGTTTTGTTCGGGCCGTCAACCGATCCTTCGAAG
>JBGSBI010000001.1:88726-179386 GCA_041730685.1 Aliarcobacter sp. | reverse complement strand
TTGTCGTTGTCGTTGTCGTTGTCGTTGTCGTTGTCGTTGTCGTTGTCGTTGTCGTTGTCGTTGTCGTTGTCGTTGTCTATGACGTATTGGTGTTGGTTGTGGGTGTGGGGGGGGTGGGGGTTGGCGGGGGGCTGGGCGGGCGGGTCCCCGGGGGGGCGGCCCGCGGGGGGGGGGTGGCAGGACTGGCGGGGGTGGATGCAGTGTTAATCTTTTCCGAGAAGCGAGCGACTCGTTTCTTGGATGCGGTGAGGCCCGATATCTATGTGAAGGGCGGGGATTACCAAGCGGAGCAGTTGGATCAAGATGAACTGGCGGCGGTAAAAAAAGGGGGCGGGTTGGTCAAGGTTTTGCCTTTGACCCCTGGGCGTTCGACCACCGCCGTGCTACAGAAGCTAAAGAAGTGAGAGGGTTGCGCTTGGGGGTTTTGGGGTCAGGGCAAGGGAGTAACTTTGTCGCGTTGGTCAGGGCGATTGAGCGGGACAAGATTCCGACTGAAATTGTTATGGTGGGGAGTGATCGGGCGGAGGCGAAAATTGTCGAGCATGCGAAGAAGCTGAATCTTCCTAGGGTGGTCTGTCGAAAGAGTAACTTCCGCACGAAGTTAGAGCCAGAGATCGAGGAGGAGTTGGCCTTGGCGTTGGAGAAGGCGAGGGTGGATCTGCTGGTTTTGGCGGGATATATGCGGGTGGTGAAAGATCCGCTTTTACGCAAATTTGGAGGAAGGATCATTAATATCCATCCCTCGCTTCTTCCTGCTTTTCCTGGACTACGGGCTTGGGAGCAGGCGCGGATGGCGGGGGTGAAAGAGGCGGGGTGCACGGTGCACTGGGTCGATTCGCAGGTGGATGGTGGGGAGATTTTGCGACAGGAGACGGTACCAGTCTTGGCGGGGGATAGTGCGGAGTCCTTGCATGGGCGAATCCAAGAGGCGGAGCATCGGTGTCTTCCTCAAGTGGTGCGAGAGTTGGCGGAGGGAAAGATTCCCTGGGCAGAGGATCCGAGGAAATAGACGCTGCCGGCCCTGGATTCGAACCAGGAACAGCCAGATCCAAAGTCTGGTGTGCTACCATTGCACCAGCCGGCAAACAGAGAAAGAGTAGTCGATCTTTTTAAATAATTCGAGCAGACATTTGGATAGAGACAGATCTGGCGAGGTTTGCGCCGTGATCAAGCGAGGGCAGAGGAATCTAAAAATAGGAGGGAACCGGAGATTAAGCAGCTAAGGGGGGCAAACCGGCTTGAGCGCGGATCGGATTGAGGGCGAGGTTACCGAGGCGGATGGCTTCCTCAGTCGTGGCGGCGCGAATGGTTAAGTGACCCATCTTGCGGCCAGGTCGGGCGACTGATTTTCCGTAGAGATGGAGGACAGTCCCAGGAAGGGCAAAGAGGGGGGACCAGTCGGGCTCTCCTTGCACCCAAAGATCCCCGAGGAGATTGAACATGACCGCGGGACAGAGGGGTGTGACGAGTCCGAGGGGTAAGCCACAGACGGCTCGGATCTGCTGTTCGAACTGGCTGGTATGGCAGGCCTCGGCGGTAAGGTGGCCTGAGTTGTGCACGCGGGGAGCGAGTTCGTTAACGAGAAGTTTGCCGTCGGCGAGTTCGAAGAGTTCTACGCCGAGCAAGCCGACCAGTTGGAGTTGCTCGGCGATGGCGGAGGCGAGAGAGATGGCGGCAGTGGCTGTGATGGCGGAAGTGCGAGCGGGGAAGACGGTGCGTTCCAAAACACCTCCTTGGTGGCGGTTCTCGAAAGGCGGAAATGGCACGGAAAGACCAGTGGATTGGCGGGCGACGAGGACCGATAGTTCGCGGACAAAAGGAACGTGCTCTTCGAGAACAGCTCGGGGAACATTGATTTGGGACCAGGCTTGCTGGGGATTGGCGGACGGGTCGAGAGGCAGTTGTCCTTTGCCGTCGTAGCCGAAGGCGGAGGATTTGAGACGGGTTTTACCAGGAAATCGGGTCAGGGCGGAAGCGAGTTCGCTGGCGGAGGCGACAACTTCGAAGCGAGGACTGGGGAAGTTATACTTCTTAAGGAATTCGCGTTCCCGTTCGCGGTGTTGGCAAAGGTGAAGAACTTCGGGGTGAGGAAAGACAGGTCGGATTGAAGCGATTTGGCGAAGAGACTCGACAGGGATATTTTCGAATTCGTAGGTAACGACGTCGCTGGCTTCGGCCAGGCGGCGGAGAGCTTTGGAATCGTCGAATGGAGCGGTTAGGGCGACATCGGCGACAGGAGCAGCGGGGCAAGCGAGTTCAGGGTCGAGAACGGCGATACGGTAACCTAGGCGGCGAGCGGTGAGGGCGAGCATGCGCCCGAGTTGGCCCCCTCCGATGATGCCGATGGTTTTGCCTGGAGGGATCACGGGAAGTGTTGAAGAAGTGCGATGGTGAAGCGAGCGGCGGCGATGGCCCCTTTTTTTCCGATGGGGAAAGTAGCGACAGGGACGCCAGCGGGCATTTGGGCGATGGAGAGGAGGGAGTCGAGTCCGCGGAGGGCTTTGCCAGCGACAGGAATCCCGAGGACGGGGAGAGGGGTAAGGGCTGCGACCATGCCAGGGAGGTGGGCAGCGCCGCCGGCGCCTGCGAGGATCATTCGTAGTCCACGTTTTTCAGCGGAGCGTGCGTAGGTGAAAAGACGCTGGGGAGTTCGATGGGCGCTGACCACGCGGACTTCGGTGGGGATGCCGGCTCGGCGGAGAAGGGTTTGGGCGGGCTGGAGAGTGGGCCAGTCGGAGCGACTGCCCATAAGGATGGCGACAAGTGGGTTCTTACCTTTCAAGATCGGATAGCCTAAAAAGAATTGGGCTGAAATAGAAGCAGTTTGGGATGGTCGTACCCTATTTTGTGGGGGAAGGGGAGGAGCTAGCCATGGCATGGCCTGCGATCCATCCGGTGGTCCAAGCGGATTGAAAGTTAAAGCCGCCGGTGAGGCCATCGATATCAAGGGCTTCCCCTGCGAAATAAAGGCCAGGAACAAGGCGGCTTTCCATTGTTTTGAAATCAACTTCGTTAAGGGGAATTCCTCCACTGGTAACGAACTCCTCCTTGTTCATGCTTTTCCCGGTGACGAGGAGTTGGGTGCAAGTGAGGATCTGCGCGATCTGAAGGGCGGTTTCGCGGTTTAATTTAGACCAGCGGTGTTCTTCGGTAATGCCAGCACGGAGGAGGAGTTGCTCCCATAGCCGAAGGGGAAGCGGGCTCCAGCGGGAGCGCAGGACCATTTGGGCTCCGATGGTTTCGCGACGAATTTGGATTTCGCGCAGGATATCGGTAGAGGAAGATGCGGGGAGCCAGTTGAGATGGAGGGGAAAACGATAATTTAGTTCATGGAGGGGGCGGGCTCCCCAAGAGGAGAGGCGAAGGATGGCCGGGCCACTTAGTCCTGAGTGAGTAAAGAGGAGGGGGCCACACTCTTTGAGATCGGTGTGAGGGACTGAGACTTCGACCGATTCAACGGAAACGCCTGCTAATTCTCGGAGCCAGGGAGCGTCGACGTGGAAGGTGAAGAGGGAAGGGACGGGAGGAGTAAGGGTGTGGCCGAGGCTTGAGGGGGGATGAGACTCGGGCCGGCATCCACCGGCGGCCCAAAGAAAGCGATCGCACTCCATGAGTGAGCCGTTAGTGAGGTGTAAAATGAAGCCACCGGCGGGGGAATTTGTGATCGAGGCGACCCCTGTTCCGGTAAGAATTTTGACTCCAGCTAGACGAGCAGCGGTGGTCAGACAGTCGATGATGGTTTGGGAGGAATCGGTGATGGGGAATATTCGTCCGTCGTGTTCGGTTTTAAGGAAGACATTGCGCGATTGGAACCAGTCGATGGTTTCGGTGGGACCGAAGCGGGTGAGGGGTCCGATGAGAGTGCGTCCGCCACGCGGGTAGCGGGTGGCGAGTTCCCGTGGATCGAAGCAGGCGTGGGTTACGTTGCAACGTCCGCCGCCTGAGATCCCGACTTTGGCAAGAAGATGGGTTCCCTTTTCTAGAAGGACGACTTGGGCATTGGGATTGGCTTCGGCGGCGGTAATGGCGGCAAAGAAGCCTGAAGCGCCTCCACCCGCGATGAGAATGCGCGGTGCGTTCATGAGTTTTCGAGAGCCCAATCCACGGCCTGAGGCAGGGAGTGGGATCCATCGCCACCGAGATTGGTATCAATGGTCTCGAGTCGGCGAATGAGATCGAGAACATCTTTGCGATCCATGGGACCGCCAGCGGCTTGGCAGAAGTGGGTGCGGCAACCGAGGGGGCGCGACTCATAGATGAGGCACTTTTGGGTCTTGGGTTGGAGGAAGGGGCAGGAACCGTCGGTGGGTTTGGGCAAAGTTTTCCGACCTGAGGCACGAAAACCATGAGCGGCGAGGAGGGCCTCGCCGCGGGTGAGGTGGGGGGTGCGTCCAGTAAGTTTAAATTGGCAGCATTCGGTGCGGCGAAGGCAGTCGCGCTGGACGGGGCGTTGGGCGAGGTCGGCGTAGATGGCGCGGACGGCATCGAGGGTGGCTTTCAAGTTGCTTAAATCTAGCCAAAAAAGCTCAATTGGAAAAGGTGGGCTTTGACGTTCCCACATTCCCAAAAATGTAGGAATGTTATCCAGGTAAAGTGATTATTTCATGGCTGGAGAAAATGTGTGTGATCTGGCAAAAGAGTGAATGAAGATAGCGGTAATCGGAGCAGGGATTAGTGGACTGGTATGTGCTAAGCACCTTGTGGCAGGTGGGCAAGAAGTCACCGTATTCGAGAAGTCACGTAGTCTAGGGGGTCGCTGTGCTACTCGGAAATTCGGAGAGCATATCGTGGATACGGGCGCACAGTACTTTACCTTGCGAGACCCCGTTCTTCGAAAAGAGATAGGTTTAGTGGCGGGTGCTCAGTTAAAAAAGATTTCCTTTCCTATTTTGATCAATGTGAAAATAGGAAAAGTCTACCGGGATGGTGAAGAAAGATTTTATATCGGTAACGGCAATAATCGCTTAGGCGCGATGCTGTCCGATGGATTGGAGATACGAAAGGAGGTAGAGGTTGGGGCGGTGACCCCTGTTGGCAAGGAGTGGGAGGTGGCGGGGGATAGGTATGATGTGGTAGTAAGTTCCGCCCCTTGGCCGCAAAGCGCAAAGATACTGGGTGGGTCTCAGGAGGGTGCTGGGTATGAGCCTAATTTAACGGCGTTGCTGGAGTATAGTGGCGGGTGGAGTGGCGTGGTCTACGCTCAGATTGATCCGAGCGGTGAGGATCCTTTGAGCTGGGTAGCGTGTGAGAATGCCAAGGCGGGCCGAGTGGCGGATGGGAGCACGGTTTATGTGGTTCAGGCTTCAACAAAGTACAGCCGAGAGAATCTTGAGAAAAAACCTGAAGATTGGGTGGCAGATCTGCAGTTGCGTTTCGAAAAAGCTTACGGAGTGGATGCCACGAAGCGGGGTCGGGTGATGAGCCACCGCTGGCGATACGCGAGACGCGAGAAAGCTACGGGTTATCCTGGGGAGTTACCCAAAGGAATTTATCTGTGTGGGGATTCCCAAGTGGACTCCCGATTGGAGTCGGTCTGGCGCAGCGGCAAGGAGACAGCAGAAAAGATACTGAGATCTAAAGCTTGATCATGACGTGACGAGGAATGGTGTAGTCCTCGAGGGCGAGGACGGAGAGATCTTTTCCGTAGCCAGAACGTTTGAGTCCACCGTGGGGCATTTCGTTGACGAGCATGAAGTGGGTGTTGATCCAGGTGCATCCGTAGCGGAGGGCAGATGCGACTTTCATGCCCTTAGCTAGATCAGAGGTCCAGACCGAGGAGGAGAGACCGTATTCTGAGTCGTTGGCCCAGCGGATTGCCTCGTCGGGTGTTTTAAACTTGGTCACGGATACGACGGGACCGAAGACTTCCTGTTGAACAATCTCGTCTTCTTGATGAGCTCCAGAAAGAACTGTGGGCTCAAAATAGAATCCTTTTCCAGTGACTGAGGACCCTCCGGTCACTTTCTTAATGTGTTGGGTGCCTGTGGCGCGGGAGACATAGCCGAGAACACGATCGCGATGGGTGGCGGAGATTAAGGGACCGAGGTCATTGTTCTCATCCTTAGGATTGTTGTATCGAAGGGAAGCCACCGCTTTACCGAGTTCGCTAACAAGGTCATCGTGAATCTTGGGGCCTGCGTAGATGCGACAGGCGGCGGTGCAGTCTTGGCCTGCATTGTAAAAGCCGAACTTGCGGACGGCGGCGACGAGTTCGGTAAGATCGGCATCGTCGAAAACAATTACGGGAGCTTTGCCTCCAAGTTCGAGATGAGTTCGTTTAATATTGGCGGCAGCAGCAGCGAGGACATGAGTGCCGGTCGAGATGCTACCTGTGAGGGAAACCATTCGGACGAGGGGATGGGCGATGAGGGCTTGGCCCGTGGTGGGACCGCGCCCCGTGACGATGTTCGCTACGCCGGGAGGGAGGATTTCGGCTAAGAAGCGACCGAGATAAAGGGCGGTGAGAGGAGTAATTTCCGAGACTTTGAGGACAATGGTATTTCCCGCCGCGAGGGCAGGAGCGAGTTTCCATGCGGCCATCATCAGTGGGTAGTTCCATGGAACAATCGAGCCGACGACTCCCACTGGATCACGACGGAGCATTGAAGTGTACCCTGCCATGTATTCTCCGGCGGAGGGGCCGGTGGTGCAGCGGGCGGCTCCAGCAAAGAATCGAAAGCAGTCGCTGGCGGCGGGAATTTCATCGGCGATGAAAAGGTGGCGGGGTTTGCCGCAGTTGCGGCACTCGAGATCGGCATAGTGCTCTGCGTCGGCGTCGATTTTGTCGGCAATCTTGAGAAGTAAGTTGGCGCGTTCCCCTGGGGTGGTACGGCCCCAAGTGAGAAATGCTTTTTCGGCAGCGTGAACAGCCTGATCGATCTGTTTAGGCGTAGCTTCTGGAATTTCGGCTAGGAGTTCACCATTGCGTGGATTGAAGACGGGATTAGGTTCGCCATCGCCCGAGACGAGTTTTCCGCCAATGAGAAGGAGGGTTTCCAAGGTGGGGGTGGTTTTGGGCACAGGACAATCTTAAGGCAGAAGGGGTGAAGTTGCCAACTGGGGCGGGGAGCGAGCCGGAGACGGGGGTTGAACCCGTGACCCTCTGTTTACGAAACAGATGCTCTACCACTGAGCTACTCCGGCGAAAGAGGTAGCTTAGGCTGAAAATGGGTTAGGTGACAAACTCAGGAAAGTTGGTTGGATACGGAGAAAAATCCGAGGTGTGCCACGATGGGGGCGGTTAGTAAAGTGACGGATGGAGAGAGTTGGAAAAGGGGAGCTTTTCGGGCATACTCCATCCCTTATGCACATCGGGCACCCTGTCTATCTCGATTGTAATGCGACCACTCCGCTGGAGCCAGCGGTGGGGGCGTTGATTCGTCGCTACTTTGAAGAGGAGTACGGCAATGAAGGGAGTCGGACCCATGGTTACGGAGCGCGTGCGAAAGAAGCAGTGGAAAAGGCACGAGAGCAGATTGCGGAGCTGTTGGCAGCAAAGCCGGATGAGGTGATTTTTACCAGTGGGGCTACGGAAAGTAATAACCTGGCAATTCTCGGATTGGCAAATTGGGGTAGGCGTCATGGTAAAACTCATATCATCAGTACTCACCTCGAGCATAAGGCGGTGCTGGAGCCGATCGATGTCTTAGCCAAGGATGGGTTTGAGGTGGATCTGGTCGCCCCTGAGAGGAGTGGTCGGGTGGATGCGGCTAAGATTGTTGCATTACTCCGCCCCACCACTCTCCTGGTTTCATTGATGCATGCCAATAATGAGACGGGGGTGATCCAGCCGATTGACGAGGTAGCTAAAGCCTTGGCGCATCATCCTGCTTATTTTCATGTCGATGCGGCTCAAACCTTCGGAAAACTGATCGAGCCTTTGCGAAATCATCGGATCGATCTACTGAGCGCCAGTGGGCATAAGATTTACGGACCGAAAGGGGTTGGGCTGTTGCTAGTAAGACATCGCGGAAAGCAGAAAGTTCCGTTGGCACCGCTGGTATACGGGGGTGGGCAAGAGCACGGGCTGCGGCCAGGGACGCTGCCGGTACCCTTAATTGCAGGGCTTGGTCTTGCGGCGGAAATAGGGGCGAAAGATCATGAGGCGCGGGAGGCCAAGTGTCGTGCCTTTCGGGAAAGATTTCTCCGTGCGATCGAACCGCTTCATCCTATGATTCATGGGGAGGAGGGTCAGGTCCTCGCGCATACAGTGAATCTTTCCTTTCCAGGAATAAGTGCGGAGGAGGGGATGGTAAAGATCCGGGATCTGGTAGCAGTTTCCAATGGTTCGGCCTGCACATCCTCCAGCTACCAACCGAGTCACGTGCTGAAAGCGATGAGATTAGCCAAGGATGAAATTATCGGAGCGATGCGTTTTTCGTGGTGTCATCTGACCCCGGACCCAGATTGGGCGGCGGTGGTGGCGAAACTGCGCTAAAGAAGGCGAGTCTCTTTTTAGACTTCTGTTGGTATACCGACTTCCATGCCAAGATTGCGAGCAAGACGGATAGCGTCGGCGGGTAGGGCGGGGCGGTGGCCTTTAACCTCCTCCAGCGGGGTAAGATTCATTCGTCCCCGTAGAAGGCCGACCATCGAGCCGTGCTCACCTTGATTTAGAGCGAGCACGGCAAATTCCCCCATACGGGTAGCGAGAAAGCGGTCGGAAAAAGTTGGAGGAGATCCCCTTTGTAAATGGCCGAGAACGGTTAGACGGACTTCTTGATGTAATTTATCTTTTCCTGCGACGAGGAGGCGTTCCATGAAATCTTGCCCTGTGCAGGCGCCTTCGGCAACCACGACAACACTGTTGTTATGGCGGCGGAGGCGACGGCGAGTGAGATTCTCGATGATTAAATCCATATCGTAGCGAAATTCAGGGATGACGGCGATTTGGGAGCCTGAGGCGATAGCACTCATCAGGGCAAGGTAGCCCTGTTTGCGACCCATGACCTCGACGACAAAGCAGCGATTATGGGAAGCGGCGGTGGCTTTAATCATATCGATGAGATGGACGATGGTGTTGAGACATGAATCGACGCCGATGGACATTTCGGTTCCCGAGAGGTCGTTATCGATTGAGCAGGGGATCCCGAGAACCCGAAAGCCATGTTTAGAAAGAGCGGCGGCCCCTGCCAAGGAGCCGTCCCCGCCCAATATGAGTAGGGCCTGAATATTTTCTTTCTTAAGAATCTCGATGGCTTCGAGTTGAGAGTGCTCCTCAAGGAATTTGAGGCAACGGCTGGTGGAAAGAATGGTGCCAGCATCCCTGATCCGACCACTCACTTCGATCACGCCAAGTGGCATAAATTCACGATCGAATATACCTTGGTAGCCGTTTTGAATTCCGACAACTTCGATGCCAAGGTTGATGGCGGTACGGGTGACGGAGCGAATCGCTGGATTCATTCCAGGGGAATCGCCTCCAGAGGTGATGATGCCAATGCGCTTTAGCATAACTGGTGAATCGTGACGAAAGGGGAAGAAAAAGCGAGGTTAGATTCCTGTTCTGAGGGCGGAAGGAACGGAGTTTTCAAAACCCAAGGGAAACGGGTAGGGTTTGAGGATGGCCATTGTACCCACGGCGCAAGCTGCAACCCCTTTAGCTAACCTTCGGGTGCGGGAGGTGCGACCTCTCATTTCCCCTGTAAGGCTTCGGCAAGAGATTCCCTTAGGAGAACAGGCGGAGAAAACCGTCCGGCAATCGCGGGAAGAGGTAGAAGCGGTGCTTGAGGGAAAAGATTCTCGGGTTTTGATTGTTTTGGGTCCGTGCTCCATTCATGAGAGGGACGCTGCCTTGGAATATGCGGGTCAGATTGGGCGGATGCGGCAGGAGCTGGGGGATAAGCTTTTGCTGGTCATGCGGGTCTATTTTGAGAAGCCGAGGACGACGGTGGGTTGGAAGGGCTTGATCAATGACCCGCACTTGGATGGTAGTTTAGATTTGGAGGGGGGGCTGAAGGCGGGTCGTAAGCTGTTGGCGGAGATCAACGAGATGGGGGTGCCTGCGGGAACTGAGTTTCTCGATCCGATTGTGCCGCAGTATCTGGCGGACCTAGTCAGTTGGGCCGCAATTGGGGCGAGGACAACGGAGAGTCAGACTCATCGGGAAATGGCCAGTGGACTCTCCATGCCTGTGGGATTTAAAAACGGGACGGACGGGAGTCTGCAAGTAGCGGTGGATGCGATGCTCTCGGCGAAGGCAGCCCATGCTTTTGTGGGAATCGATGCACAGGGTGCGACCAGCGTGATTCGAACGACGGGGAATCAATCGACCCATCTTGTTTTGCGCGGAGGTAGGGATCGGACCAATTTTGATCCTGCGAGTTTGACTTCGGCACGAGACTCCTTGAAGAAGCATGGATTGCCTGAGCGGGTAATGGTGGATTGTAGTCATGCCAATTCTGGGAAGGAGCCGACCCAGCAGGAGACGGCTTGGAAAAGTGTCATAGAACAAAAGAAATCGGGAACGCCAGGGATTTTGGGGTTGATGCTGGAGAGCCATCTTCAAGAAGGCCGGCAGAACATTCCTGCCAATGGTTTGGCAGGTTTGCAGTACGGAGTTTCGGTCACCGACGCGTGCATGGGTTGGAAGCAGACTGAGTCGTTATTGCGTTGGGCGGTAAAGTAAGGGTGCGGGTTGGGATTGGCCGAGAGGCAATTTACGTTTAAAATCTAACCTTGAAGACAAATCCTCAGAAGCTGTCAGATTCGGTGCGGGCAGGTTACGCCCAGCACGTGGTGCCTTCGTACAAGCGGTCGGCCACGGCGCCCGTTCTAGTGAGGGGGAAGGGCGCGAGGGTGTGGGATGCGGATGGAAAGGAATATTTGGACTTTGGTAGTGGGATTGCGGTGAACTGCTTGGGCCACGCTCATCCGCGGTTAGCGGCGGTGATGAAAAAGCAGGGGGAGGAGTTGGTGCATGTTTCGAATCTATTCTTCCACCCCAAGCAGGCAGAGTTGGCCGAGGCATTAGTCCAGAGGACAGGTCCTGGAAAAATCTTTTTCTGTAATAGTGGCGCGGAGGCGAATGAGGCGATGATCAAAGCGGTACGAAAGGCTGGGGCGAAGGAGGGTAGATATGAGGTGATCACCACGATAAACTCTTTTCACGGACGGACCTTGGGAATGATTGCAGCTTCCGGCCAAGAGCGGTTGAGGGAAGGTTTCGGGCCTGTCCTACCTGGTTTTGTTTATGTGCCGTACAATGACTTAGCGGCGGTGGAGAGAGCAATTGGAGTAAAAACAGTGGCGGTAATGATCGAAGGCATTCAGGGCGAGGGAGGGATTCTTCCTGCGCAGGCGGAGTATTTGTTGGGTTTGCAGAAGCTGACAAAGGAGAAGGGTATCTATCTTTTAATGGATTCGGTGCAGTGCGGCCACTATCGGACGGGTCGGTTCCAGAGTTATCAGCGGATTTTGGAGGAGGCGGGGGTGAAGGTAGCTTTCCTACCCGATGCTGTTTCCATGGCGAAAAGCCTTGGGGGTGGTTTTCCGATTGGGGCGGTTTGGTTTGGTAGTCGCCTGGCGGAGGTGCTCACTCCAGGAACGCACGCGACAACTTATGGGGGAGGCGCCTTGGCTTGTGCGGTAGCGCTGGAGATTCTGAACATTATTGAAGAGGAAAAGTTGGAGAAAAACATTGAGGAGAGGGGGGAGGAGCTAAAAAAGGGTTTAGGAAAACTTTCTGGAAGAGGTTGGGTGGGAGTGGTTAGGGGATTTGGTGGAATGGTGGGGGTGACGGTGAAGGGAAGGGCGCATGGCGAGGTCGCGGAGGCGTTGACTGGGAAAGGGTTGCTGGTGGTGCCCGCAGGTTCGGATGTTTTACGGTTCCTTGCTCCCTATTCTGTGACAAAAGAAGAGGTGCAAGAGGCGTTAAAAATGGTGGAGGAGACCCTATGAAACATCTGTTGAAGTTGGAGGGAATGAAAGAGGCGGAGGCGCGGATTATTTTGGGCCTTGCCCAGGCTGCGAAGAAAAACAGGGGAAAGAAGTGCTCTGCGAGTGAGGCCTTGGCCGGACAAATCTGGGCGTTGATTTTTACTAAGGCGTCGACTCGGACGCGGGTATCTTTTGAAGTGGCCATTCGGGAGATGGGCGGAGTGCCGACTTTTCTAAGTGCGGCGGAGATTCAGTTAGGGCGGGGGGAGTTGGTGCGGGATACCGCGCGAGTAATGGGTCGGATGGTGCATGGTGCGGTGATTCGGACTTTTGCGCAGGCGGACGTGGTGGAGTTTGCGGAGTTTGCCAAGATTCCAACGATCAATGCGCTGACGGATGATGAGCATCCGTGCCAGATTCTGAGTGATATCTTTACGATTGAAGAGAAGCGGGGTGCGGTTCGGGGTAAGAAAATTGCTTTTATCGGCGATGCGGCCTGCAATGTCCCACGGTCTCTGGTGGAGGCGGCGAAGATCTTTGGATTTTCCTTAGCTTGTGGAGCTCCGAAGGAGTTCCGGCCTGCAAAAACGGGCGATGGGGTATCGTGGACAGAGGATCCTGACGAAGCGGCTTCGGGAGCAGATGTCCTCTACACGGATGTGTGGGTTTCGATGGGCAAAGAGGCAGAGGCGGAAATGCGGGAAAAGGTTTTCGCTCCGTATCAGGTTAATCAAAAGTTGGTGGCCAAGGCCAAGAAAGATGCCTTGGTGTTGCACTGTCTGCCCGCCTACCGAGGGAAGGAGATTAGCGCGGAACTTTTGGAGGAGCGGGCGCAGGATATTTTCGATCAGGCAGAAAACCGACTCCATACCCAGAAAGGTATCTTGGAGTGGATCGTTTCTAAATAGTTTCCTGTTAGTGACTTAAAAATGAGCCTCATCGAGGCTCGACCCTCCAAATATTCGAGGTAGGATTGCGGGTATGAGCACAGCTTCCATCGCCCCCGTTCCTAAAAAGGTAAACTTGCGGACTCCTGAGGTGATGCAGGCGGTGCAGGCGCAAGTGGAGAAGCATTATCGCAGTTTGGCGGTAGAGTATGTTCGAGCGACGGGGCGGGATTTGGTGGCGGGGGATATGACGGTGGTTTTGGCAAAGGCGTTTGGTTTTTGCTATGGGGTGGAGCGGGCAATTGATCTGGCCTATGCGGCGGCAAAAGTCTTTAAAGACAAACGAATTTTCTTGTTGGGCGAGATTATTCATAACCCCGAGGTGAACGAACAGTTACGAGAGATGAAGATTCAATCTCTGAAGCGTCATCCTGTGGGGTATGACCTGACAGGATTGACGGCGGAGGATGTGGTGATCGTTCCTGCCTTTGGTGCGGAGGTGGCGGTGATGGATCGGTTAAAAACGATCGGATGTCAGACGGTGGATACGACTTGCGGGGACGTGATGAGCGTCTGGAAGCGGGTTCGCCAGTACAATAAGGAGCGGGTCACTTCGATTATTCACGGAAAATCATCCCACGAGGAGACGATGGCGACGAGTTCGAGGGCCCTAAGCACGGACGGGATGGGTCACTACTTAGTTGTCTATAATTTAGAAGAGACTGATTATGTCTGTGAATATATTCGGAAAGGGGGCGACCGGGCGGAGTTCTTAAAGAAGTTTGAGGGTGCGCACTCTCCAGGATTTGATCCGGAAAAGCATTTGCAGGCGGTAGGAGTCGCCAATCAGACGACGATGATGCGTGGTGAGACTGAGGAGGTGCAAAGAAGGCTAAAGAAGGCGATCGAGGATCGGTATGGGGAGAAAAAGACTGGTGAGCATTTTAGATTTTTCGACACGATTTGCGGTGCAACCCAAGAGCGCCAAGATGCCTTGCGGGATCTGCTGGTGGTACCACCCGATCTGTTGCTGGTGGTGGGTGGGTACAATAGTAGTAACACCACTCACTTAGCGGAGATGGGCGAGGCAAAGTTGCCAACTTACTTCATTCGCAATAGTTCACGAATGATATCGACCGATGAGATTGAGCATTACGACCAGCATGCTCAAAAAGAGAAAAGAACCACGAATTGGTTGCCTAAGGGGAAGGTGAAGATCGGGGTGACGGCGGGGGCTTCCTGCCCGAACAACGTCATCGAGGAAACAATTGCGAAGTTGTTTCAGTTTCGTGGGGTCGACGTAAAGTCGCTCATTCCAGAAACTACCGCTTAATTCTTTTTCTGTAAGGCAGCGGCAAGCTTTCCAACCAACCCACCAAAACTCCCATTGGTAAAGATGGCAACGACATCGCCCGATTTTAAGCGGGGAAGGATGTCTTTGAGAATTTCTTCTGGACCAGGAAGGTAAAAGGATTCGCGACCTGCTTTTCGAATGTCGTCGGCAATTTTCTTTGGATCGAGGCGCATCTGGGGATCGATCTGTTCTTTGCGGGCAATTTCGGTGATGTAGACGCCGTCAGCGGCGGAGAGAGATTGGGCGAGCTCGTTTTGGAAAATACCGCGGCGGGTGGTGTTGGATCGTGGTTCGAAGAGGGCCCAAAGGCGACGACCTGGATATTTACCCCTGAGGGCGGCGATCGATTCTCGCAAAGCGGAGGGGTGGTGGCCGAAATCATCTACGAGGGTGATTCCGTTAGCTTCTGCGCGGACTTCTAGTCGGCGGCGGACACCGCGAAATGTGGGAAGAATGGCCGCTAGCTTATCGAGAGGGAGTCCGAGGGTGTGAGCGGCACAGAGAGCCATGGATGCGTTGTGAACATTGTGCCGACCTGCGAGTTGGAGGTGAAACTCGTGGCCGTGGAGCGTAAAGTGACTTCCACTGGCATCCGCCTTGAGGATTTGATAGCGGGCGGCAGCCTGTGGGCTTGAGCCGACTTCCAGAATTTCGCAGGGGGCGTCTTTGGCGACGGCGAGGGCGTTGGGATCGTCTGCATTGATGAGAGCCAGGCCGTTTTGCGGGACTTGCTGAAGAAGCTGGCGAAATGATTTCTGAATAGCGGCGAGGTCGGGGTAGATGTCAGCGTGGTCGAATTCAACATTATTGAGAATGACGAGTTCGGGAAGGTAGTGGAGGAACTTGCTTCGTTTATCGGCGAAGGAGGTGTCGTACTCGTCACCCTCGATAACCCAGAAGGAGCCAGTGCCGTGGTGGCATCCGCCAGGGAGGTCGAGGGGAACTCCGCCGATGAACCAGCTGGGATGGAGGTCTGCTTTTTCAAGAAGGAAAGCGAGCATGGTGGAGGTGGTGGTTTTGCCGTGGGTTCCTGAAACGACGAGATTGCGGGTTTTATAGAGGAACCAACCGCGGAGGAGTTCGGGGAGGGAGACAAAGGGAATGCGGTGGGAAAGGACGGCTTCGAGTTCGGGGTTTCCGCGGGAGAGGGCGTTGCCGACGATGGCGAGATCGGGTTTAGGGGAGAGATTCTTTTCGGCGTATCCTTCGTGGAAGACGATGCCCCGATCCCGGAGAAAATCGGACATGGGCGGATAGACAGCTTGATCGGATCCGGTGACTTGAAGTCCCAGTTCGCGGAACATTGCGGCGACGGTGCCCATGCCACTTCCTGCGATTCCAAGAAAGTGGAGATGTTTAAGGTGGGCTCGGTCTAGCATAGGGCAAACACATCGGATGGCGGAGAGAAGGGGTGGAGTCGAGGAAAAACCCTAGAAGCGAAGGATGATATCCGCTCCAGCGGAGGCTTTTTCTGGATTGATGTTGGCCAACCGAGTAACCGGGGGAGCAGAGGGAGGAATTTGCGCGTCGGAAGGGACAAGGATTCGGGTGTGGGGTGCAAGGAGGGATTCCCAAGTACCAAGGGGTCCTCCCATTTCTGGGTGGAGGAGAGCGGTGCCGCCGTGGGTCAGAATTAGATCGATTTGGAGTCGACCAGTCGCGGTGAGACCAGTGGCGAGGCGGAGGGCTTCTTCGGCCAGGCGCCGTTTTCCGCCAGGTGCGGTTTGACAGAGGATGGCAACTTTCTTCATACGGGATCGAAAGATCGGGTGGGTGAGCAACGTTCGATGAGCTCAGCGAGGAGACCAGGTCCACCTAAGACGACATCGAGCTGATTGCCTGAGGCAAATTGTTCGACAGCACGTGGGCAAGCAAAGAGGCGGAGACCGCGAGCTACGAGGTCGGGCAGTTGGGGGTGGAGGAGTAAGGTGGCGCCTTCGTGTAAAAAGTAGGCGGAAACTTTTTCATGGGAATCGAGCAAGGCCGTTGTCTGCTTCAAAAAAAGGGAGGTGGCAGGATGATCCGATGGCGAGGCCAGAAGATGTAGGTGGTTCATCGGCAAGCGAACGATGACAGGACAGAGGCTCTAGATTCCACCATGGCGGAAGATCGCCTCTTGGCAGAAACCATCCAAAGGCAGGCGGTTTTAAACCAAGCCCGCGCGTTTGAGAGTGGCGTAGGCACCATTCTTGTCGATCGTCTTGAGGGCACGGGCGGTGAGACGTACTTGGATATGACGCCCGAGTTCAGGGACGAAAATGCTCTTGCGGCGCAGATTAGGTCTGAAGCGCCGAGGAGTATTGGCAGTGACGTGGGTTCCAATACCGCCTGATTTCTTGGATTTACCACTCCGAATGATTTTACGCCCGAGGGAGGGCACGGCACCGGTGATTTCGCAGCGGCGGCTCATTTGAGGAGAAGGGCATTGCGGGCCCTCTTGATGGCGGTATTGAGTTGGCGATGCAGGCTGGCAGGCATGCCAGTGATCTTACGGGGAAGAATCTTGCCTGTCTCTGTGATAAATTTGCGGAGAAGCTCCACATTACGGAAATCGATTGCCTCGCCATTGATATCAATCCGCTTCCGAGAAGTGGATCGATTCATCCGACGGGGTTTGCGGCCTTTTTTAATGATCATATTGAGTTATTCTTTCGCTTTCGTTTTCTCTTCTTCGTCGGATTCTTCACCGCTTTCCTCTTCCGATGATTCGACGCTATCCATGAAAGGGACTGCAGGTTCCCAGCGGTTCTTGCCTTTGTTTTCCTGTTCAAAGCGGGACTGGCAATCGACGGTGAAGCGGGCAAAGGGAATGGCTTCCAGTCGCGAAACTGGAATGGCTTGGCCTGACATTTCGCATACCCCGTAAACGTGGGCTTGGATGCGTTTCATTGCTTGTTCGATCTCGTAGAGGGCATCTTGTTCTTGGCTGAGAAGGCTGAGGGCAAAATCCTTTTCGTAGGCATCGCTACCTGCATCAGCTTGGTGCATGCCGAAAGCGGAACCACCGCCTTCGCCTCGTTCGCGGAGGCTGTCTTTGGTTACACCTTGGACTTGATCAAGGATATGGTCACGAAGTTCGGCCAGTTTGATGGTCTGCCGCTCTAAAAAGGAAGAGGAGAACTTGGGCGGACGGATAGGCTTGAGATTCTCTTCTAAAGGGCGGAGGAACTTAGCAGGAACTTTAATGGGAAAAGGAGGGCCGGAGGGCCTTTTCACCACCATGAGAGGAGCGATCGGCTTCTTACTCTTGGCTTTAGGCTTGAAGGAGGAACGCTTAGGAGCCTTCTTGCGAGAAGACTTGGACGACTTCTTCGAGGAGGATTTCGAAGCTTTTTTGGATTTAGACTTTGTTGCCATGAAATTTCAAACCTAGCGTAGTGGCAAGGGTT
Organism: Aliarcobacter sp.; assembly: GCA_041730685.1. GTDB lineage: Bacteria > Verrucomicrobiota > Verrucomicrobiia > Methylacidiphilales > Verrucolacustridaceae > Verrucolacustris. The sequence continues at coordinate 161,879 of JBGSBI010000001.1, read as the reverse complement.
TGCCAACCGTAAAAGGGGCGGGTTAGGGCGTTTCGAGGTTGAGGTAGGTAGGGTGGGAAAGGCCTTGTTCGTAGGATTCGAGTAGGGTCATCCCTTCGGTGGCCTTAATTTTGTCGAGTTTAATGGCTTCGTCGACTTGGGCTTTGATCAAGCGAGAGAGCTGAGAGGGTTCGTACTGAACATTGCCGAGAACCCGACCAATAGAGAACCCAGGAATGGTTTCTTCAATATAGAAGCCGTCGGGCTCATCCGCATCTAGGTAGATATGAGCCTCATTGACTGAACCAAAGAGATTATGGAGATCACCCATGACATCCTGGTAGGCGCCGAGCAGGAAAAAACCGAGGAGGTAGGGGTCTTTTCCTAATTCGTGTAAGGGGAGGCTCGATCGGGTTCCGGTACCATCGACGAAATGGTCGATCTTACCGTCTGAATCGCAGGTAATATCGACCAAGCGACCTTGGTGGATTGGGGCTTCGTCGAGACGTTGGATTGGAACGATAGGGAAGAGTTGCTTAAGAGCCCAGTGATCGATGAGAGATTGGAAAACGCTGAAATTGCAGAGGTACTGTTTGCCGAGCTGTTCCACCAGACTGCGGATTTCCTCGGGGGGCGGGCGACCGTTGGTGTAAAGGGATGTGATGCGTTCAGCCAGGTGCCAGAACGAGTCTTCCACGCGGGCTTTGGTTGGAAGATCGAGCAAGCCAAGGTCGAAACGGGTGGCCGCTTCTTCTTTGACCGCCATGCCGTCATGCAGGGATTCCCGCCGATTCTTGCGGGTCAAATTGACGACGAGATCGGAAAGTTGCCGAACAAACTCTGGATCTTGTTCCTTGGCGGGGACAAAAGCGCGTGGAGTTTTGTCGATCGTGCCGAAAACTTCCACAAGGAGTACGGAGTGGTGGGCAACGGTGGCCCGCCCGCTTTCACTGACCAGAGTGGGGTGGGGGACTTTTTCCTGACGACAAACCTCGGCTACGGATCGAACGACGTCTCGAGCGTATTCGGCAAGGGTGTAGTTCATCGAACTTTCCGAGTCGGAGCGGGATCCGTCATAGTCGATGGCGAGTCCGCCGCCGACATCGAGGTAAGCGGGTTTTAGTCCAAGATGATGGAGTTGCGCGTAGAAGCGGGTGGCCTCGCGAACGGCTCGGCGGAGGGCGAGAATGTCGGGGACTTGAGAGCCGACGTGGAAATGAAGCATCTGCAAGGCCTCAGGACATCCTTCTTTGCGTAGGTATTCGACCGCTTCGAGGAGTTCACTGGTAGAGAGTCCGAATTTCGCGCTATCGCCACCTGAAAGGGCCCATTTCCCTACGCCGCGCGCTGAAAGACGAACCCGGACGCCAACCAGAAGGTCGACTTGCATGGAGCGAGCGGTTTCGACGGCCAGACGAAGTTCCTCAGGCTTTTCGATGACGAGAATAACTTTTTTGCCGAGTTTGCGGCCAAGAAGGGCCGTACGGATGAACTCGGCATCTTTGTAGCCGTTGCAGACGAGAAGACTTTCGGGGTCGCGATGATGAGCGAGGCCAGCGAAGAGCTCTGGTTTACTTCCGACTTCTAGGCCGAAGTGGTAGGGTTCGCCCGCATCGAGAATTTCCTCTACGACCTCGCGCATCTGATTGACCTTGATTGGAAAAACACCGCGGTAGGCACCTTTATATCGGGCGGATTTGATAGCATCGGCAAAAGCCTCATTGATGGCACGAACGCGGTGGCGGAGAAGATCGTGGAAACGAATGAGAAGAGGGTAGTGCAGGCCTTTCTCACGGGCACGGGTGGCAACTTTGACTAGATCAATGCCAGCACCGTCTGTGGTTTGGGGATGAACCGTCATGTGTCCTGCGGAATTGACGCCGAAATAACCGCTGCCCCAACGGGCAATTCCGTAGGTACGAATTGCTTCGTCGATGGTCCATTTCGTTGAAGGCTCAGCCACGGGATCCCGAATATACTGCTTAGGCATCCCAATGCAACGATTCGTGAGGAGTTGAGCAATCTTGCGGATAGAGGGGAGAAAGATAAGCTGTGGAGATGAGTGATGGTGCCACCTTAGTTCAAATTCTCGGATTGATGCCCGCCGCCAACGGGATGGCGGTTTTTTTAGGGAACGAGAAAAAAACTTTTAGTATTCATGTTGATCATGGGGTGGGAACTTCGATCGCTCTTTTATTGAAAGGGGAGAAGAGAGAGAGACCTTTGACCCACGATTTAATTCATCTTATTTTTCAGGGATTTGGAATCACGGTGGATCGGGTCTTGATTAATGATTTGCGAAATGACACCTATTTTGCACGGTTGACCTTGCGACAGGTGGGCCCAGGAGGAACCTCGATAACCGAGATTGATGCGCGACCGAGTGATTGTGTGGCGGTGGCGCTCGAAACGCAGAAGCCTATTCACGTGGCCAAAGCAGTCTGGGATAAAGTTTCGGATATGACTCCCTTTTTGCAGGAGTTGAAAAAGAAGTTCGAAACTGGTGAGGAGGGGGAGGAGGGGCAGGTTGGCGGTGAGGCGAAGGGAGAGGGAGAACAACCGAGGGATGGAGGGAAGGGGCCTAGAAAAAAAAGCTAGAGAACAGTTAGTTTTTAGATGAAATTGGATTCGGGGTAAATGAGGATGGTAAATTCGTGTCGGTGAGGGTTTTTAGAAATGCGATGATTGCTTTCTTATCAGCTGGGGCGAGTTGAAGCCCCTCGTTGGGATGTTTGGCGAGGTTGGGGTCGAGGGTGGCGCTTCTTTGCACATTTGAATCGTAGTGTTCGATGACCTCTTCGAGTGTTTTGAAACGGCCATCGTGCATATAGGGAGCCGTTAGGGCGACGTTACGAAGGGTAGGGGTAGAGAATTTTGCACGGTCGGCGTCCCGACCTGTGACCTTGGCGCGTCCTAGATCGGTGGGGGTGACGTCGAGGCCGTTATTGTGGAACTGAGAATCGGTAAAGAGCGGGCCCCCGTGGCAGTGGAAGCAGTCGGCTCCGCGTTGGCCCATGCGAGGTTCATACTCGGTCATAAAAAGCTCAGCCCCGCGCTGCTCCTCTGGGGTTAGTTTCACGAGACCAGCTTTTGCGAGGTCGAATTTGGATCGGTAACTGGTCAAGGTTAGGACGAACTGCTCAAGGGCGAGAGAGATTTTCTCTGCGGTAATTTGGGGAGTGCCGAAGGCCTTGGCGAATAGGGGCGGGTAGGCGGGATCGGAGAATAGTTTTTGAACCACACGGGGAAGCGTTTCGGCCATTTCGGCAGGATCTTGGATGGGTCGGAGGGATTGTTCTCGAAGAGATGGGAGTGCCCCATCCCAATGAAATTCTTTTTTCCAAGCTAGGTTAATTAGAGGCATGGAGTGACGATCACCGAGATCCCCATCTACGCCTACGCTGAGGCGGCGAGAGTCGGAAAATCCTTTAGCGGAATCATGGCAGGATAAGCAGGATTGAGAATTATCTTTGGAGAGAGCGGTTTCGAGGAAGAGTTTTCTGCCCAAGGCGACGCGCTCTTCGGTGAGTGGATTATCAAGAGGAAGATCTGGCATGGGAAAGGTGGCGGCCATTTCGAAGCGGTAGGGGGTATATTTCTCGGGGAGATAGAGAGGCTTCCGAGCTTGATCAGAAATGGGGATGGGTACTGAAGAGAGAAAGCGTGCGACGCGAAAAGCCCCAGGGAGGTTCGCGCCCAGATTATCGGCGATGGGATCTTTATCGCGGGAATGAGTCGAGGTACCTGCTTGGGAAATGCTGATGGGGCGTGGGGAGTTTAGGAGCGAGCCTAGATCAAAATCCAGATGGAGCGTAGCGTCGTGGTGGAGATCGAGAGGGGTGATTAGGTTGATAGGGGTACGACGTGCATCCCGAGCGAAGTGGTAGGAGTAGCCTATGGGGTTCTCTTTTTTAGTACGGAAGAATCCTTCGAGAGCGAGAAAGATGTATCCGCCTTGCCAGTCCCAGTGGAGTCCATTGAGATTGGGATTGAGGGGGTCTTGGGCAGGGATTTTTGAAATATCAGCGTGATTGGTTTTAGCGTCGGGCCCGAAATAAAAGCGTAAGGCGCGATAGGATTTGGGCGGAATATCGTGGAGAATAAATTGGAGGCGATGTTTCTCGGCATCACACCAGGCGTTTTGGTCTGGGAGTTCTATCCAGCCGCCAGCTTCTTTTTCTAGAGCAAATCCGGAGAGTAGAAAACTGATGCGGGTGAAGGAGAGAGTTTCCTTTGCGGAGGTTTCGTAGCGCAGAGAGTCGAGTAGGAGGGGGGAACCTCCGAATGTGGGTTGAATGATGGTTTCGAGATTCGTGGCCTGAGATGTGGGTGGGAAAGCCAGAGAGAACCAGGTCGCAAAAAGAAGGGTGGGATAGGAGCGAGCCAGAGACATGGGAGATCTTGCAGACGGAACTGGGGTTGGGTCACCTGCTAAATTAGAGGAAAGAGATGAGGTGTTTTAGTAGCCCACGCTATCGTAGGCGGCCATTCCAGTACGGATGAACTTGTAGAACTTTCTGAGAGTCGTGCTGGTATTCACAGTATCCGTTGTTGTTGCGCTATTGCCCGCGGGGGATACGGTTCCAGCAAGATCCGTCCATGTCGTGAGGTCGCTCGAGGAGGAGACTTTGTAAGTGCCTCCCTCAACGGAATTCCAAGACAGGGTGACTGTGGTTGGTGAAACCGTTACAGGAGTTCCGCTCCAGGTTTCGCTCGTGGAGGTTGAGCCTTTGTAATACTGGGTAAGGTTCGATTCGGCGGTGGTGGTTGATGCTCCGCCTGTTGGACTTCCGTAATACCATCGACCCACATTGTAGGGGTACCAAGGGGTGCCTGAAGATGTGATCGTAGTGAAGTAGGCCCAAGTTCCATCCGGAAATTCAGGGGTCTTGCACCAGCGGGCGTTGTACTTGTTTAAGTCAAATAGTATTGAGGAGCCGTTAGCTGTGGAGGTGACTCCCTGAGTATATCCGAGATCGCCTAGGTAATCATAATCTTCGGAAAAGTGGCCCATCTCATAAGTTATAGAGACATTTGGCCCGTATTGATTGGCATTGAGAGCGCTTGTTATTTTTTGAGCATCCTGAGCCCATTTAGGAAGAGAGATCCGACCTACGCTAGTTAGGTTTATAGTTCCGTTGGCGCCATTTCGCAGAACATATCCAGAGATCATGCGGCGGACGGGGCTACTTGCATCGTTGGGGTCGGAGTACCCGTAGGGTCCGTAGAGCGGAAAGCCATCTTTGATCCAGCCGATGATTGGGGAGTGTTTGAATACGGTCGTACTGGGGTCTTCCGAGTACTGCTTTGTGGTCTTATTATAAAGAACATTATCTCCAACTAAATATCGGACTCCTCGGGCAGTTGCATGAGCATGATACTCACCACTGGGTTGGGGATGATTCAGTGCATAATCGAAAGATCCGCTTTCGTTGGGCCAGGCGTCGCGATTCCAAATGCCATCCCCTGGGCCAATTCCAGCGTTCGGGGATGCATCCTTGGAGTTTACAAAGGAGTAAGAAAAACCATCAGCGGTGTTGTAAATGGAGACGCCATCGACGAGAAAACCGATCGATCCCATTCCTGTAAGGGTTTTGTCTGGGGTAAGGGGAATGGTGGGCGATCGTGGGAAGCGATACGCTCCAGTGGAGGTGCCTTGGTTATTTGGAAGGTTAGGATTTTTCCAAGGGCCCATGATGTACGGAGCTAGCCCCGAATTTCTTATGTAAACCCAATTTGCGGAGTAGTTGATTTCGTGGACCCCAGCATAGGTTGCAGAGGCTTGCCCCGCCCAAGTTGTGGTGGAAATGTCCATAGTTCGGTTTGCGGTGGAAGTATAGATGCGGGCGTACTTAGTGGAACCCTCGGTGAACCAAGAGGAAAGGAGTGGATCGGCACGTACAGACGAGTGGAGTAGTAGAATGACTAAAAGAGCTAATCGTCGGACGGTAGCGCTGCGAAAAGTGTTCAATAGCAATATCCTAGAACACGAGTAGGAGAAATTCAATAGATTGGATAACGAGTAAACTAATATTAGTATTTGTAAAAATAGCCACAAGTTAAGTGGAGAAATGGTATTTTAGGATTAGAATTGTGAGTTACTTAGGGGATATGCGATCCAATCGAGCCGATTGTTTAGCTCAACTTACTCTTCGAAGGCGCTGTTCCAAGTGGGGGGGATGCGAAGGGCGAGCGACTCGGTTTCGCCAGTAGAGCGGCGGACTTTGAAGCGGAGGAGCTCGCGTTTTTTAGAGGCATTTTCGTGCGCGGTGAGGTAGCGGGCGGCAAACTCCTTGAGGTCTTCCCCTGCGGGTTGGCCTGCGATTTCGAGAAGAGTGTCCCCACCGCGAAAACCGGCGATGGCGGCACGACTCTCTTTGAGCACGCACAAAACTTGGGGAGTTGGGTGGCCGACGAGGCAGAGTCCTTCGGGAAAATCCGGAATTTCGATTGGGGCGGTGGTCTGACCTGCGGAGGGTTCAAGAACGATCCGGAGGTTACCTGGAATGGACATTTCGAGGGCTCGACGAAATTCGATGGGATCGGTCCAGACGGTTTGGTAGGCGCGCTCCATAATTTTGCGTTCGGTTTCGGTCATGAGGCCCTTGGTAGTTACTTTCGGAGCGACGCGGGAGTAGGAGTCTTCATTGACTCCGCGTTTTGATTTGAGTTCGCCTTCGGTGAGGGTGACGGGGCGGAAGATGGTGCGCAGGATTGTGCCGGCGGGGAGAATTTTGGTGGTTGTGAGGAGAATATCTTGGGAGAGGACGACGCGATCGTTTTTGATCTCGAGGGGGAAGGAGAGACCGAGGGGGGGCTCCATTTTTGGATCCCACTCTGTGGCAAAGCTTTGAGCGAGGAGCCCTAGTCCAAGAAAAAAGATGGAAGAAGTTTTAGGTAACACGGGTGGGGTATGGTATTATCACAATATTACCGGGGGCGTCACGGTTTCGATTCAAACTGGAAGCGACCTGCGGCAAGCCGAGGGCCCGGATTGGTTGGCCTCGTTAAAAAGCCGATCCAAAAAATAAAAGCTAACAACGAGTTGGCCCTCGCAGCCTAAAGTGCTGTGACGTTACTCCTCCAAACCTGGCTAGGGGGAAGTAACGATGTTTGCCAGGTCTGGGAATGGGTGAGCAACCGACCTGTTCTTAGGAACCAACGTGGATGCTACGGAGAGCGGGCCAGTGGCAGGGCAACCGGTCTCCCGACAATCAAACTGCCAACAAGCTTGTAGATGCGGGTGGTAGCTGGTTTGAAGACGTGGGTTCAACTCCCACCGCCTCCATAAATAAGTAATCTACAATTATATATGCATTATAATACTTACTTTAATTTAAAACTAATTTCAAGATATTGACCAGCTTTTAATGTATCCAGAGCCTGCTGGATCGTTGCAGCATTTTGCTCGAGTTTGCGCCAACTAGTGGTGGGGAGAACCAGTATCGCAATCTTCCGATTTTTTAAGTTCTGTTGGTATTTCAAATTTTGGTCCGTGCTGACAAACACATCAAATAAGGTTTCTGCCTGAGCGATCAGATCGCCGTTGGTGATCTGATCCCACCCCTTTTCCTTGCAGGTTGTTACTTCGTGCCCCGCCAGTTTCTTGCGAAGGGGGACCGGCACCCCTTGGTCAAAAAGAATCCGCACAAAGATTAGGCCGCCAGCAAGGAATGCTCTGCAAATTTGAGGACTTCTTCGGCCTGAGATCGGGTCACTCCCGGAAACCACTGAAGGAATTCCTCGAGCGAAGCACCATCCTCAAGATTTTGGAATAAAGCGCGAACGGGAACTCTGGTTCCGCGAAAAACATATTCTCCGCTTTGGATTTCAGATTTTTTCTCAACCGAAAGACAGTCTTGCCAGCTCATAGGGGTATTCTCGCCTTGGTTTTTAATGTGTCAACGGATCAGAGACTTGGTTTCTTTAATCTGCAGAAACGTTCCAAAACACTCTAGAAGATGCACAAAGATTTTTTGCTCTCCGAGGGAGTGGGCAGTAGTGGTCACGAAGATCGCGTGAAAATGAATAACGCTGCTAGAGTTATCTTTCTAAGTCGTTGAAAGACCTGTCTATTAGAAACTTGCCTACCGATTCAACTCCCACCGCCTCCATGTTTTTCTGAGGCTCCGGACGCAAAAGAAAATTACTTACGCAAAGTTCGCAAAGGGTGAAGCGACGGGCCTGCGCTGGTTTACTTTAAAGGGTTGTGGCGACCTTGCTCTTCAAACGGGAAGCTTGGTCAGCGACTAAAAAAGTCTAGAATGGGTGGAGTGCAACATCACCTCAAGAAATTGCTTCACTGGATGAGGTTAAGTCCTGAACACATTCAGGCGGGGAAGCTGGGCAAGTGGCTTGGGAAACATGGGGTCAATCCAGATCTTTGGAGTTTCCGTAGAGGGCCGGTGGCGCGAGCGATGGTGGCAGGGTTGTTGCCTGCGACGAGTCCGCTGCTCGGATTGCACCATATTTTAGCGGTGGTGCTCGCGGTGATTTTGCGGGCGAATGTGCCGACGGCAGTCGTGGTGCAAACGGTGAATAATCCTTTAACCATACCGATCTACTACACGATGGCCTATCATGTGGGCGAAGTGTTGCTGGGAAGACCTGCTAAGTATGAAAGTCATATTGCGGAAAAGATCAAAAAACTGGACGAGACTGAAGGGATTCGTTCGAAGTTAAGAATGTTGGCGGGGGAGTTGGCCATGGTGGCAGTTCCGCTCCTAGTGGGTTGCACAGTGATCGGGGTGGTGGTTTCCGCAGCAGGCTATGGACTGATCTATGCGATATGGCCTGAAGAACCCAAGGAAGAAAAGAGAGATTGACGGAGGGAAATAATTAGTACAAATGTTATTACATGGGAATGAGAACCAAAATCCGAAAATTTGGAAATTCTTTAGGGATTATTTTGCCTAAAGAGGCAATTGCGGCGATGAAAGTCCAAGAGGGGGCTGCGGTGTATTTGACGGAGGGGCCGGAGTGCTCGTTGCGAGTCACGGCGGGAAATCCGGATTTTGTCGAACATATGCGTATCGGTGAGGATTTGATGCAGAGGTACCGTAACGCTCTTCACGAACTGGCAAAGTGAGGCACTTGGTTTGGGTTGGGCGAGAAACCCTTCTTTCTTTGCACGAGATCTCCATAGCACGTTTTGGTGGAACGTTGGGTATGCGAGATTCAGGTCTTCTGGAATCAGCACTCTATCGTCCTCAGAACGCTTATGCGTATGGACAGCAAGATCTTTTTATTTTGGCGTCTGTACTAGGTGCGGGGATCGTGAAAAACCACCCGTTTCTTGATGGGAATAAGCGAACAGGTTTTTTGGCTGCAGCACTGTTCTTGGAGTCTAATGGGGAAAGTTTTCAATCCACTGAAGAGGACGTGGTCCTGAAAACCCTTGCCCTTGCCGCTGGGGCGGTGAGTGAGGCCGACTATGCGGAGTGGCTACGTTTGAGTTGCCGCAAAAAGAAAAAAGGGAAGATCTAGACGGAGCGTTCGCGGGAGGTGCTGCGGAGGTGGATGGTTTTGTGTTCGAGGTCGTGGACGGCGCGGATGTAGCGGACGGTACGACTTCGAGCGCGCATGAGGATGGAGTGGGTGGTGGCCTTGTGGCCGATAAGCTTCACTCCTGGAAGGAGGGGGCTCTCGATGATGCCCGTGGCACAAAAAATGGCACTTTGGCCCGTGACGATATCGGCTGATCGGAAAATCGTCTGAATTTCTTTTTCGGAAATCCCTTGGACTTCGCGGGCCTTGGCCTCGGGATTAGGGAACCACATACGAAGCTGAATTTCGCCTCCCAAGGCACGGAGTGCGGTTGCGGTGAGAACGCCTTCGGGGGAGCCTCCGATCCCGACATAGAGATCGATGCCAGAATCGGGGAGGGAGGGGGCGACAGCGGCGGTGATATCGCCATCGGCGATAGTGCGCAAAGAGGCGCCGGCGCGGCGGATGGCATCGATGAAGGGTTGATTGCGTGTGCGATCGAGAACAAGAACCACGAGATCGCCGACCCGTTTATGGAGAATTTTGGCAAGGCGTTGGAGGGTTTGTTCGAGGGGTGCATCGAGAAAGTTGGCGTGGGGATCCTCTTTCTCAAGGAAGCGGGCGACGGTGGGACCGTAGGCAATTTTATGGGAATAGTAGCTGGGAATGCTCCGCATGAGCGGTTGGTTGGAGCCTTCGGGAACTTCGGCGGCGGCCATGACAGAGATGGCGTTGGGGGAGCCTTTCGAAAGGTTGGTTGTGCCGTCTACTGGATCGAGGGCGATATTAAAGCGGGGGGCGGTGGGACCCCATTTGCCGAGTCGATCTCCAAGAAAAATACCTGGGGCGTTATCTTTAATCCCTTCGCCGATGACGACTTCACCGCGGATATCGACGAGATCGAAGACTCCTTGAATGGCATCGCAGGCGGCGGCATCGGCGGCGTTTTTATCTCCTTGGCCAATAAAGCGCATGGCGTTGAGCGCCGCATTCTCCGTCGCGCGAACAAATTCAAATTCTACGGTGCGCTCTGGATCATTCATAAAGCGCTTATTGTAAGGATGTAGCTCGGGTCGCCAAGAAGATTACAAAGGTTTACGATCCGATAGCTTGACGAAAGAAAACAACCGTATTAAATACGGGTTCATGCGTAAAATGTTGATCCTGCTTATTTTGGGCTTGTGCGGGTCTCTGGGGAGGGCAGAGGAGACGACCGTGACCCCTGAGTTTCGGCCTGCCAAAGTGGAGTTAACCACCAATGGGGCAACGGCGCCGACGAATACGGTTCGGCCGCCAGATGGGATGGAGAAGGATCTGCCAGTGGAATTAGATACAGAGATTAGTCTGAATAAAATTTATACCTATCTCAACGATCCGATTAAGAATAAGCCTGTCCCCGACAATGCCATGATGATGTATGAACCGAAGTATTGGGATCATGGGGCAATCACGGGGAAGGATCGATTAGACCGCTTAGGGAATATTTTTGTGATCAATTGGCAAAACGATGGGAAACCAGGAGATTTCACCGTGAGGTTGGACTATCGGCAGGCCATGACTCGGGAGAAGGTAATGACGAAAACGCAGGAGTATAAAAACTTTGATGGGTACGAGAAGACGGTCTTAAAGGTTGCGGGGGAGGACTACAGAAAAGGCGGGGTAGTGAATTCTTGGAGAATCTCCATTGTGCGAGATGGCAAGATCGTCGCCGAGGAAAAATCCTTTATTTGGTAAGTGGAATCGCACAAGGCTGAGCCCCCAGCGATCTTGTTTTCAAGCGATAGCGAACTTAGGATTAGGCAATGATGGCGCCGACGTTGCAATCTGGAAAAAAGTATTCCGATGAACTGGAAATGGAACATGACATCCGGAACCTAAAAGAAACAATTACCGCTTTGCGTGATGCCTTAGAAAAGCAGAAAGCAGGCACGGCGACGGAGGTTTCCTTGGCGGTGGCAGAGGCTCAGGCGCAGATCCGAGACTTGCAGGGGACAATTAGTGAAATGCGCACGGAGATTGAGCGTTGGAAAGCGGCGGGAGAAGAAGCGGTGCAAAAAATCACAGCGCAGTCAGCGGAGGAGAGTCGGCAGATGCAAGCGGGGGTGCAGGCCTTGCGGGATCAGATGGAAAAGGAAAGAGCAAAGCACGCCGAGGTGCAGCAGTCCGATCGGCGTTCTCATCGTGATGTCGTAGCGGAGTTTGAGCGAACGGTGCAGGAGATTCGAGAGCAGATGGAGACACATCATGGCAAAAAGTAAGAGCCCGACAGATGGATTAAGTCTAAAGGATGCCAAAATTCTTTTGGAGGTAGCGCGAAAGGTGGCGGACGGGAAGACGTTGGATGAGCAGTTAGAGACGTTAGTGGCGCTGGTGACCGAGGCCACAGGATCGGACCGAGGAACCCTTTTCGTCAACGATCCAAGGACGGAGGAGCTCTACAGTCGGGTCACGGTTGGAGGTTTGAAAAGGGAAATTCGCATCCTAAATCATACGGGAATCGCAGGGAGTGTTTTCAAGAAGGGTAAAGGAGTGGTGGTGCGCGATGCCTACAAAGATGCCCGTTTCAATCAGGCGGTGGATCAGCAGACTGGGTATAAGACTCGCTCTATCGCCTGCGCCCCGATTCGGACCGTACGGGGAGAGATTATAGGGGTGGTAGAAGTTCTGAATCGCAAGGGAGGTAAGGAGGCCCATTTTAACCATAAGGATCTTCAGTTACTGGAGGCGATGGCGATGCAGGCATCGGTCTCGTTGCAGCGTAGTTTGCTGGAAGAGTCCTCGGCTCGCGAAAAGGAGCAGGAGGCTGAGTTTTTGGGGGTGGTGGCTGAGATTTCTGGGGAAATTAAGTTAGGAGCGTTGCTCTCGAAGATTATTAGTACGGTGACGAGGATGTTGCATGCCGAGCGGTCGACTTTATTTATTAACGATGAGAAGACGAACGAGCTCTATACCGAAGTAGGAGAAGGTTTGGGGGCAACGCAGATTCGACTCCCGAATCACCTCGGGATTGCTGGAGCGGTATTTACTTCAGGGAAAGCGGTGAACATTCCCCACGCCTATGCTGATCTTCGCTTTAATCCTGGCTTTGACAAAAAGACTGGGTTTTTTACGCGGTCGATGCTTTGCACTCCCGTGATTAACAAAGAGGGGAAGGTGATTGGTGCCACCCAAGTCCTGAATAAGCGAGGGGGATCTTTCACCCAAGAGGATGAAGCGCGCTTGAAGGCTTTTACGGCGCAAGTCTCGGTGGCGTTGGAAAATGCAAAGTTGTTCGACGATGTGCAGAACATGAAAAACTATGCGGAATCGATGTTGGAAAGCATGTCGAATGCTGTGGTGACTCTGAATGAAGAGGGAGTAATTCAGACCTGTAATGCGGCCGGGACAAAGATTCTGAAAACTCCAGTCAAGGAAGTATTGAAAAAGAAGGCGACAGATTTCTTCTCGGGTAAAAACGCCTGGGTGGAGGAAAAGATCCGTCAAGTGGCGGCCTCTGGAGAGCCTTCTTTGATGATGGATGCGGAAATGGAGTGGGGTGGAGAGAAGACTTCGGCCAACGTGACCGTGCTTCCTTTAGTGAGTGTGAAGGGCAAGTCGCTCGGTTCTTTGGTAATGATTGAAGATATTAGCGATGAAAAACGGATGAAGGGAACAATGGCTCGCTATATGGATCCAGCAATCGCCGATCAGTTAATGGCGACGGGCAAAGAGGTGCTCGGCGGAGCAGAGAGTGAAGCCTCCATTTTATTCTCGGATGTGCGAAGTTTCACTACTTTAACGGAAAGTTTGGGAGCCCAGGGAACGGTAGGTTTGCTGAACGAGTATTTCACTTTGATGGTGGACTGCCTTCAGAAGGAGGGGGGAATGTTGGATAAGTTCATTGGGGACGCCATTATGGCGGTCTTTGGTTTGCCTTTACCTCGAGAAGACGATCCGGATCGGTCGGTACGTGCGGGGATTGGTATGTTAGTGGAGTTGGAGGCTTTTAATCAGGCGAGAAAATCGAGAGGAATGATGGCGATCGACATGGGGCTTGGGATTAACACCGACACGATTGTTAGCGGGAATATCGGTTCACCCAAGCGGATGAACTATACGGTGATTGGTGATGGGGTGAATTTGGCGGCGCGGCTTGAAACTGCCTGTAAGCAGTATGGGGCTAAAATGCTGATTAGTGATGCGACGGTGAAGAAGCTCAAGGGGACCTACCGAATGCGTGAAGCCGACCGAGTGGTGGTGAAGGGGAAGACGGAACCGGTGGTTATTTTTGAGGTGCTGGATTATCACACGGACGCGTCCTTCCCCAATCCGATGGAGGTGATCAACCATTTTAAGGATGGGCTAGGGAAGTATCGCAAACAGGACTGGGATCGTGCGAAAGCTGCTTTCGGGGAGGCGCTCAAGGCACATCCGGGGGACAAACTGAGTAAAATCTACATCGAACGGTGTGACTATTTTCAGGAAAATCCTCCTGAGAAAGAGTGGGACGGGGTTTGGGTAATGAAGGAGAAGTAGGGCCTCTTGCCCATAGTTTACGCTGGCCGGTAGGTACATAGGAGAGGTGCTCTTTTGGACTTGAGCGGAAGGTGGACGAAATTGCAGAATCCGCTACCCTTTCAAAGCAGGGTCGTTAGCTCAATGGTAGAGCTGCTCCCTTTTAAGGAGTAGGTTGTAGGTTCGAATCCTACACGACCCACACTTCTTTTTATGAATTTTAAAATCGAATCTCCCTACGCTCCCGCAGGCGACCAGCCTGAGGCGATTCAAGCTCTCTTGCAGCGTTTGCGGAATGGGGAGAAGCATAATGTTCTCCATGGGGTTACTGGCTCAGGGAAGACCTTTACGATTGCCAATGTCATTCAGGAGCTCGGCTTGCCCACTTTGGTAATGAGTCATAACAAGACGTTGGCGGCGCAGCTCTACAGTGAATTGAAGGGATTTTTCCCGCATAACGCGGTGGAGTACTTCGTCAGCTATTTCGACTACTACCAACCGGAGGCCTACATCCCCAGGACGGATACCTACATCGAAAAGGATTCTTCGATTAACGAGGAGATTGAGCGGTTACGACTTTCAGCGACGACCAGTTTGCTCACACGGAAAGATGTCATTGTGGTAGCGAGTGTCTCGTGTATCTACGGTTTGGGTTCTCCCGAAGATTACGAAAAGATGTTTCTCTGTCTGGAACCTGGCCTAACGGTATCCCGAGAAGATCTTTTGGCTCGTTTGGTCGAGATTCAGTATGAGCGGAATGATCTGGCGCCGGAACGGGGTCAATTCCGCGTGCGTGGGGATGCGATTGAGGTCTGGCTGGCACAGGAAGATGCCGGAGTACGGATCGAACTTTTGGGAGATAAGATTGATCGATTGACCCGATATGAAACTTCCACAGGAAAAGAAATGGGGCGGCCACTGCGGGAGGTTCTAACGCCAGCGCGGCATTATGTAACTCCAGCGGAAAAGATGAAAAAGGCGGTGGTCTCGATCCGAGCAGAATTAGGGGAGAGAATAGCCCAGTTGGAAGGGATTGGGAAAATGCTGGAGGCTCAGCGACTGAAGATGAGAACTGAGTATGACCTGGATTTAATGGACGAAATGGGAACCTGTAGCGGAATTGAGAACTACAGCCGCCATCTTTCGGGGCGCAGTCCAGGGGCAAAGCCGAGCACCTTGATTGACTTTTTCCGGGATGAATTCTTGGTGGTGATGGATGAGAGTCATGCCACCGTGCCGCAAGTCGGAGGAATGTATGCGGGGGATCGGAGCCGCAAGACGGTGCTGGTGGAGCATGGTTTTCGGTTGCCCTCGGCTTTAGATAATCGTCCGATGAGGTTCGAGGAGTTCGCCGCCATGCTACAAAAGGTAATTTATGTTTCGGCTACGCCCGCTCCCTTTGAGATTGGGAAGGTCAGAGGTCAAGTGGTGGAGCAGGTGGTGCGTCCGACGGGATTACTTGATCCCCCGGTAAAAGTAAGACCGCTAAAAGCTCAGGTCGACGAAACGATTGCGCTGTGTCACGGGAGGGTGGCGAGGGGTGAGCGGGTGTTGATTACGACTTTGACCCGCAGGTCTTCGGAGGACCTTTCGGATTACTTAAAAGAGGCAGGGTTTAAGTCGCGTTATCTTCATGCGGAGGTGGACGCGATTGAGCGGGTGGAGATCTTACGAGAGTTGCGATCGGGCGAAATCGATGTTCTGGTGGGAATTAATCTCTTACGGGAAGGATTAGATCTGCCGGAGGTTTCCTTGGTCTGCATTCTGGATGCGGACAAGGAGGGGTATCTGCGTTCGGAGACCTCCTTGATTCAGACGGCGGGTAGGGCGGCACGGCATTTAAATGGGGAGGTGGTTCTCTTTGCCGATCGGATGACGAAATCGATTCTGGCGTTGATCCGAGAAACGGATCGGCGGAGGGCGATTCAGGAGAAGTATAATCAGGAGCATAACTTAGTTCCTCGATCGGTCATCCGTGGAGTGCAGGAGAGTTTACAGACGATCGTACGGACGGCTCGGGGAATCAACACGCAAGTAGGTGGAGGTGAGGCCACAGCTGACGCGCAGGAGGTCTTAAAGCAGCTGGAAGAGGAAATGTGGGAGGCTTCGGAAAAGCTGGAGTATGAGCGTGCTGCGCTCTTGAGGGATCAGATTGAAGATTGGAAGAAGATGCACCATTTGGGCGGCGTGAGCGTGGAGGCGAGTATGAGTGTGGTTAAAGCAGGAAAAGGGAAGTCTGTGGTCTATGGCAAAGCTCGGCGGAAGCCCAAGGTGAAAGTGATCTAGAAAGTTTTTCTTTTCAGGCTTCGTTGAGGCTAAGGCAAGGAGCAGATCGAGTAGGTCGGGAGCGGGGCAAGGAGTTTCGACCCATGGGCGGAAGTAATCTCGAGGAGAGACACGATTTCGATCAGCTCTCCTTTGCTTTGACGGAGAAGCGTGGCGGCGGAGGCAAGCTGGGTGCCGCGATGGAGGACATCGGCCACCAAAATAAAGCGACACCCCGTGGGGATACTTTGGAGATCGAGAATGGGGGCACGCCCCGAGGGTTGGAGAACCCCTAATCCACCACCGACAATATAGGCCAGAGAAGAGGCGAGGGGCAGGGCGGAGGAGTCGTAGGCGACGACTAAGTCGACTCGGCGTCGTGGGTATCGTTCATTCATATCCGCGCAGGCAAAACGGAAAAACTGGGCATCGCGGTAGATGGCGTCGGTTAAGTAGCTCGATTCGCCAGCGGTGCGGGCACTTTCGATAGTACGTACGGCACTGGCGAGGCGATCGCGGGCGCTCCGCAGAGCTGGGGATTTCATCAAATAAGATTCTCTGGCAAAGCGGGAATGCGGGCAAAACCTAAAGAGAGATTGGCTTATTCGTCTTCTTCGTCGCGAGAAGGATTTCTTCCTGTGGTGGGAAGAGTTTCGATTGCGGTGCGGAGTTTTTTGAGTGCAATGCTTTGGATTTGGCGAATTCGCTCGCGGGTGACCTTAAACTTCTTGCCGATCTGTTCGAGAGTGGGCGGAGTTTCGTCGCTCAGAGGAAACCGTAAGGATAGAATGGAGCGTTCTCGCGGATCGAGAACGTGGAGGACGCTGCGTAGTTCTTTAATCAGGTTGCGACTTTCGAGATCGCGTCCTGGCATAGCGGCGGTTTCATCGGCAATGAGGTCGCCCAGTTCCACATCGGCTTCGTTGCCGACCATGGTATTGAGCGAGGTGGGTCGCATGGAGATGCGGCGTAGTTGGGCAATACGCAGGGCTGAGATACCGATCTCTTTGGCTAGCTCTTCATCGGTGGGTTCGCGACCAAACTCATCGAAGAGCTGGATGGCAATCCGCCGCATTTTGGCCAATTTATCGACTAAGTGGACGGGAAGTCGGATGGTTTTGGACTGATTGGCAAGAGCGCGGCGGACTGCCTGTTTGATCCACCAGCAACCATAAGTGCTGAACTTGGTTCCGCGGGTATGATCAAAGCGTTCGACCCCTTTCATTAAACCAATGTTTCCCTCGCTGATCAGGTCGAGTAGGGGAAGCCCAAGGCCAGCATAATCATTGGCTATTTTGACTACCAAACGAAGGTTAGCCCTGATCATCATCTCTCTCGCGGCACGATCTCCGCGCTTCATTCGTTTGGCGAGTCGGACTTCATCGGCGCGGGTGAGAAGTGGGATTTCTCCTATTTCTTTTAGATAGGCGCCGAGGGCACCATCACGGAAATCATTCACGAATGGATGATGGGCAGTTCGCAGGTGGAGTGAAAGAGTAACCGCCGATCTATTAGCCACAATGGGCTAGGGGATAAGAAATAACAGATTGGTTGGGAGAGTTCCTCCCATGCAGTGAGCATGCCTGATTGGAGCCGAGAGCGTTTTAGTCTTTGAGAGCGGCTTGAGCGGCGGCAAGGCGGGCGATGGGCAGGCGGAAGGGTGAGCAGGAAACATAGGCTAGTCCTAAACGATGACAGAACTTAACGGAATCGGGGTCGCCCCCGTGTTCGCCGCAGATGCCGAGCTTAATATCCTTACGGGTGGAGCGGCCAAGTTTGACTGCCATTTCCATGAGTTTACCGACACCGAGCTGGTCGAGGACGGCGAAAGGATTTTGGCGGACGATTTCTTCCTCTTGATAACGGGGAAGGAAGGAACCTGCGTCGTCACGGCTCATGCCAAGAGCGGTCTGGGTAAGGTCATTTGTGCCGAAGCTAAAGAACTGAGCTGATTTGGCGATTTCGTCCGCGACGATGCAAGCTCGAGGAATTTCGATCATGGTTCCGACCAAGTAGGAGAGTTTTAGGTGGCGCTCTTTCTGGACTTGGGCGGCGACGCGATGGACGAGGGCCAGTTGAAGTTCAAGTTCCTTGGGGAAGCCAACTAGAGGAATCATGATTTCTGGGCGAACTTTGATCCCAGACGCCTGAACCTCTGCGGCGGCTTCAAATATGGCGCGGGCCTGCATTTCAGAAATCTCTGGGAAGACAATACCGAGACGACATCCGCGATGGCCGAGCATGGGGTTGAACTCATGGAGTTCTTTGACACGGCGGGCGATGCGCTCGATTGAGATTCCGAGCTTATCGGCCAAGGCTTGTTGGGCGGCAGTATCGTGAGGCAGAAATTCGTGCAAGGGGGGGTCGAGAAGACGGATGGTGCCTGGGCGGCCTCCGAGAGATTTAAAAATACCTGCAAAGTCGGAACGTTGGGCGGGGAGAAGCTTTGCGAGGGCCCGTGCACGTTCCTCCAGATTCTCGGCGAGGATCATTTCGCGAACGTGATCAATGCGATCTCCTTCGAAGAACATGTGTTCGGTGCGGCAAAGGCCGACCCCTTGGGCGCCGAAAGCGATGGCGTGGCCAACTTGATCGGGCTGATCGGCATTGGCACGGACTTCGAGTTTCCGACGTTGATCGGCCCACTGCATGAGTTGAGCAAAGACTCGGTAAATCGGACTTTCGGCCGCGGTCATATCTTTGTCGATGAGCACCCGAACAATATCGGAAGGGGATGTTTTAACTTCGCCAGGGAAGATTTCTCCAGTGGTGCCGTCGATGGAAAGGAAGTCTCCTTTGTTAAAAGTCCTTCCACGGACGGTGAGAGTGGCCTTGGCGTAGTCGATATGAAGGTCGGATGCACCACAGACGCAGACTTTGCCCATTTGGCGGGCGACGAGGGCGGCATGAGAGGAAACTCCGCCACGGGCGGTGAGAATGCCTTCGGCAGCCAGCATCCCACGAATATCCTCTGGGCTGGTTTCGATGCGGACGAGGAGAACTTTTAAACCCTTTTGGGCGGCGGCTTCCGCGTCGTTGGCTTGAAAATAGATTTGGCCTGAGGCGGCACCAGGGCCTGCGGGAAGGCCGCGGGCGATGACCTCGGTAGTTTTGCGTGCTTTGGCTTCGAAGACAGGGGCAAGAAGTTGGCTGAGGGAGTCGGCGGGGATTCGGCGGATGGCGTCGTCGGGTTGGATGAGCTTTTCTTTAACCATTTCGACGGCGATACGGACGGCGGCGAAGCCTGTGCGTTTTCCGTTACGGGTCTGGAGCATGAAAAGGCGACCTTGCTCGACGGTAAACTCAAAATCTTGCATATCGTGGAAGTGGCCTTCGAGGGTGTGGCGGACATCCTGGAGTTGGCGGAAGACTTCGGGCATTTCGACCTGAAGTTGGGCGACTGGTTCGGGGGTCCTGACACCGGCCACGACGTCTTCGCCTTGAGCATTGAGAAGGAATTCCCCATAGAGAACTTTTTCGCCTGTGGCGGGATCCCGGGTGAAGGAGACACCTGAACCACTATCATTGCCTGTATTGCCAAAGACCATGGCTTGGACGTTGACGGCGGTGCCCCATTCGTGGGGGATGTTGTATTTGCGACGATAGACGATGGCGCGGTCATTATTCCATGAACCGAAGACTGCACCGACGGAGCCACGAAGCTGTTCGCGAGGATCATCGGGAAAGTCTTTGCCTGTCCGTTCTCGGATGAGTTTGCGGAATCGATCGGTGAGGGTGCGCAGTGCTGAGGCATCCAGTTTGGTGTCGGCGATATGGGGATCCTTGGGATGGAGCTCTTTTTTGAGATTTTCAATAACAACTTCGAAAGGATCGTGGTCTTCACCGGGACGCTTTTGGACGCCCATGACGACATCTCCGTACATTTGGAGGAAACGGCGGTAACAATCGTAGGCAAAACGTTCGTTACGACTTCGTTCGGCGAGGGCACGTACGGTTTTGTCATTGAGGCCGAGATTGAGAATGGTGTCCATCATCCCTGGCATGGAGTCACGGGCGCCTGAGCGAACGGCAAGAAGGAGTGGATTGACTGGATCGCCGAGTTTTTTACCCATGGAGTGCTCGATCTTGGCGATGGCCTCGTCGATCTGCCGTTCCAAGGATGGGGGGTAGGTGCTCTGGTTTTCGTAGAAGTAGGTACAGACGTCGGTACTGATGGTGAAGCCTGCGGGAACTGGGAGGCGAATTCTGGTCATTTCGGCGAGGTTGGCCCCTTTACCACCAAGGAGGGCTTTCATCTTGCCGTTACCATCCGCTTTGCCGCTACCGAAGGAGTAAACGTACTTCACCGCCTTGCGAAAGAGTGGTTTCTTAGGTTTCGAAGACTTTGTTTTAGTTGGCATGGTGTGAAGTAGAGCGAAAATAAATGCCAGCCAAATGGTTTTTTTGCAAGCTCGATCAGGCTTGTTTTGCAGGAAGGGGAGAAGCGGTCGGGCGAGATTTCCAGGAAGCTTCTTGAAAGGCGAAGACTTTTTGTAGACCTTGTTCGGCAAGGGTGAGGAGGGATTGGAATTCGTCGCGGCTAAAGTCGTGTTCTTCGCCGCCCGCCTGAACTTCGACAAGGCGACCCGCACCGGTCATGACGACATTCATGTCGACTTGGGCGTCGCGATCTTCGGGGTAATCGAGATCGAGAATGACCTGATCTTTGAGAAGGCCGACGCTGATGGCGGCGACGGGAGTGCGGAGGGGATCAGCGGTCATGCGCCCAGCGATTTGCAGGCGTTCGACCGCTCGACGTAGAGCAAGGCAGGCTCCGGTGATGGCCGTGGTACGGGTACCGCCGTCGGCCGCGAGAACATCGCAATCAATCCAGAAGCTACGGGGTCCGAGGGCGGTGAGATCGACCACGGCGCGAAGGCTACGACCGAGGAGACGTTGAATCTCGGTGGAACGTCCGTCGACTTTGCCGCGAGAAGAGTCGCGAGCTTTGCGACTGGGGGTCGAAGCAGGGAGCATGGAGTATTCCGCGGTGAGCCAGCCACCTGGGACGTTCTGATCTTTCATCCAGCGGGGAACGGCTTCGTCCACACTGGAGGTGCAGATCACCTCGGTTTTGCCACAGCGCAGAAGAACAGATCCGACGGCGTTTGGGGCGATATCCCAAGTGCAGGACAAAGGGCGCAGATCGGAAGCGGAACGGCCATCTGGACGGGTGCTCATCGAAAGAGATCCTCGGCAGAACGGACGGTGTTGGAAAGAAGAAGTGCAATAGTCATTGGACCGACCCCTCCTGGATTTGGGGTAATGGCACCCGCGATGGTTGAGACGGAGGCGAAATCAACATCGCCGACGAGGCGGTATCCACGAGCATTGGTGGCATCAGAGATTCGGTTAACGCCGACATCGATAACGGTGGCACCTGGGCGAACATGTTCTTTGGTGAGAAAGAGAGGGCGCCCGATGGCGGCGACAAGAATATCGGCTTGGCGGGTGAGAGAGGGTAGGTCGACGGAGGCGGAGTGAGCGAGGGTGACGGTACAGTCTGCGCCTGGGGATTTACGTGCGAGTAGAGCGGCCAGCGGGCGCCCGACGATCTGGCCGCGACCAAGGATAACGGCGTGCTTTCCTGCGGTGGGGATCTTGCCGAGGCGGAGAATTTCTAGAATTCCTGCGGGAGTGCAAGGGAGAAAACCGGTGGGATCGCCGAGTAGAAGTTTTCCAAAGTTGAGAGGATGGAAACCGTCGACATCCTTTGTCGGAGAGACGTGGGCATAGACTGTGTCGTTAGGGAGGGGCGAAGGAAGGGGGGACTGAATGAGAATGCCGTGGACGAGGGGATCAGCGTTCAGAGAGTCGATCTCTTGGAGAAGGGAGGACAGGGTGGTGGTGGCGGGAAGAACGAGAGTGTGACTGGCGATGCCGACTTCTTTGGCGCGGGCTTCTTTGCGGGCAACGTAGGCGCGGGAAGCGGGGTCTTCCCCAACGCGGATAAAGACAAGCTTCGGGGTGACGCCTCGTTTTCCGAGGGCGGCAACGCGAACTGCAGTTTCGCGGTGAATCGAACTGGCAAAAGCTTCTCCATCGAGGATATGTGCAGGCATGGGAAAAGATTGCAACGAAGGAGGTTAAAGTGGAACTAGGAAAGTTTGCGGAAGAGGGGAATGGGAAGGCCAGGCGGCGGTTGAACGATTTCCATGCCTGGACGGGATGCGTCGAGGGCGGAGGCGAACCAGGATTGGGCGTCGGGGTCGCCATGAACGAGTAGAACGCGGGAGGGTTTAACGTCTTCGGTGACCCAGCGGAGAAGGTCTTCCCGGGTAGCGTGAGCGGTGAGGTCGAAGTGGCGGACTTCGCAACGGACGGGGAGAGAACCGCCCTGTTCGCCCCAGTCGACGGTGCCTCCTTGGCCTGCTTTGCGAAGAAGGCCAGCGGGGGAAGAGGGTTCGGTATAGCCGACGAAGAGGATGGAGTCGTGTTCCCGAGGAAAGAAAAGGCGTGCGATGGTGTGGCTGGTAGTTTTGGGAGTCATCATGCCAGC
Source organism: Aliarcobacter sp. (assembly GCA_041730685.1). Classification (GTDB taxonomy): domain Bacteria; phylum Verrucomicrobiota; class Verrucomicrobiia; order Methylacidiphilales; family Verrucolacustridaceae; genus Verrucolacustris. The sequence goes on along the minus strand of JBGSBI010000001.1, from coordinate 139,156 downwards.
GCTGAGGAGGTAAATATGGCCTGCGCGGAGTCGAAGGCTGGGCAAGCGGCGGGGGTCGAATGTTTCGGGTTGGGCTTCGGGGATGAGACGGAAGTTTGCGTGTTGGCGTGGGGCGAGGGTTCGTTGACGGTCGTAGACTTCGGTCATGGCCCGGCCCAGTCCACCGATGTAGACGGGGGCGGAAGGAATTTTCCCTGCGAGGCGGGCATGGTGAAGAAGGGTGATGACTTCTTGAGTTTTGCCCATGGCGAAGACGGGCATAAGGACGGCTCCACCGCGTTCGAAGGTGGTGCGAATGGCGGTGAGCAGTTCTTCTTCAAAGTAGGCACGATCTTGGCCAGGGATGGCGGGTTGGGCGCCGCGGGTTGTTTCCATGATCAAGGTATCGAAAGGGCCGGTGGGAGTTTGGCAAGGTAGCATGAGGGATTGGCGCTGGAGATTGAGGTCGCCGGTGTAGAGTGCACGGCGTTCTTCGGCGCGGATTTCGGTAAGGACCGAACCGAGGACGTGGCCAGCATCATGAAAGACAAACTCCAGTTCGGAGGATGAGTCAGCGCGAAAGGGGCGATTGAGGTGAGCGAGTTCCCAAGTGACGGCGGAGTCGTCCACCGTCCGGTGAGTATAGAGAGGGTAATCCATGCGTCCCAGTTCCCGTCGTTGGCGGGTCATGACATTGACAGAATTATGGAGAAGGGGTTCGGCCAGTGCGGCGGTGGCTGAGGTCATGAAAACTTTGGCGTGGGGGTGGGCTTGGGAAACGAGGGGAAGAGCACCAATGTGGTCGTGGTGGGCGTGGGAAAGTATGATGGCGTCTAGATCTTGAGGAATCTGATCGAGCAGAGGGGTGGCATCCCATCCGTCACGGCGTGGGTGCATTCCCGCATCGAGCATAACCGAAGATTCTCCTTTTTGGATAAGGTAGGAGTTAGCCCCGATTTCTGGGGCACGGGTTAGGTTTATGAAGGTGACCATGGAGAAGATTCGGAGAGAAAGAGGAGCAACTGCTGGCTCAGGGCGTGCCCCGAAGCTGGGCTAGGACTTGAGCGGGGAGCTGATTCCCAGGAAGAGCTGCGCGACCTGCAAGCCAATCGCGGGCGATTTGGCTACGGCGCTGGTTGAGGAGTTGAGCAGAGATTTTGGGAAGAGTGGTAGAGGCGGTTGCGGCGGGAGCCGGATCCCGTTTGACTAAATAAACGGCAAGCAGGCCAGTGGGAGTGCGGATAAACGGACTCACGCGCTGCGGATCCATTTGGGCGACGGCCTGGCGAATTCTGTCCGCATCGGGAAAGGTGAGGGGCTTATCGTCCGCGGGGGCAAAGACGGGTATTTTTGTGGGGGTAAGCTTTGCCGATTGAGCGAGTGCTTCCCATTTCTGTCCGCTGGCGAGGCCTGCATTAGCGCTTTGGATAAAGGCTTGAGCTTGTTGACTGGCCAACTGGATCCGAGCCGTTTCTTGCCAACGAGTGCGGACCTCGGCAGTGACTTCGGACAAGGGGCGCTGGCGTCCAGGTTGCGCTTGGCGGAGGTGGAGAACGAAGAAGCCATTTTTCGATGGAAGAAAATCGCTGACTGGGTCTTCGGCGGTGAGAGCGAAGGCGGCAGCGGTGAGCCGAGGATCGGTTTCACCTGGGAAAGGGGTTTCAGTGGGGGAGAAGGGTCCGTAGACACGTGGGTTAAGTTTAGCGGCGGCGGCGGCAGTGGAGAAGTCTGGGCGAGATTTTCCTTCGGCTAGATTGAAGAACTGGGAGGTAAAGGCGAAAGCCACCTCGCCAGCTTTAGCCCGAGATTCTTCGGTTGAGGCCCCTGCAAGAAATTCGACGATCTCGACCGTTCGGCGTGGGAGAATAGTGAACTCGGATTCGCCTGCCTTATAAAAGGATTCCAGATCTTGTTGGGTTGGCTCGGGGGGTGTGATGGTGGCTGGATCCCAGCGCACGACTTGGACTTCGACCGGGCCGAAGAGGCGGAGCAGACGGGTTTCGGCTTCGTTGGGCATGACCACGGCGGTGGAGGTTAGCGTAGTGAGGAGTTTGCGAGTGCGCACTTCATCAGCAATGGCTTGGTTGAAGCGTTCCCCACTGAAACCCTGTGGGGAGAGAAAGTTTGCGGAGAAACGTTGAAAGAATTCGGGGTCGTACTGTTTATCTTTTTGGAAGAGAGGGTTTTCCTTGATGGCACTGATCAGTTGAGCTGGCTGCGTTTCGAGTTGGGCGGAGTCGGCCGCTTGGATTTGGAGGAGGCGGATCCATGTTTGAAAATTCAGAAGCTCATTTTGCTCGGCGGAGGGAATACGGCCTGTTTCAAGGGTGATCTCGAGAAGGGTTTGGCGTTGCGCGGCGACAAATTCGTTGAGAGAAAGAGATCGGCCATTGATCTGTCCCATGCTTTGGGAGGCTGGATCGACGCCCCCTTTGGGTGTCCAGTTTCCAAAAAAGATGAAGGAGACGCCGACAACTGCGAGAAGGAGCAAAAGGAGGCCTTTTAGTTTGTCGTGAAGGAAGGTGATCATCATCGTTTTTGGCTTGTCAGGGGGGTCGGAGGGAAGCGCAAAATGAGAGGATGCGCCGATTCCCGTCATTTGTTGTGCTTGGGGTCTTGGTGCTCTGTCATAGTACTTGGGGCGAGGATCAGATCCGGCTGAAAAATGGGGAGGTCTTGAAGGGCACGGCGACTAAATTTGACGAGGGATCAATGACTTTAACCTTCAAATTTGACAAGGGAACATTGGGGTATAGCCAAGCCGATCTGGCCGAGGTGACTTTGGCGGAGCGACCGGGGGTGGTGGAGGGCAGGAAAGCTTTCGCGGAGGGGAACCTAGATGAAGTTGTCACCAATTGGAAAGGGCCGGTGGGCGAGTTCATGGGGGTAGATAACCCGTGGGTACTGGAGTGCACGGGTGGCTTGGGACAAACCTACCTTGCGCAGGGCAAAGTTGCTGAGGCCGAGGGTCTTTATGGAAAGATGAAAAAGTTTTACCCTACGGGTCCGGCGGCTTTGCGGGCGGAAGTAGGGCTGGCCGAGGCGACATCGGGGCGGGATGTAGATGGGTTGCTCAAAAAACTTGACGATTTGAAGTGGCAACTTAGAGAAAGCCTCCGTCCTTTGCGGGCGGATCGTGAAGGATTGGCGGAGTTCTATTTTTCGCGGGGTGGAGCCTATGAAAAAAAGGGGGAGGTAAAAAAAGCATTGGAGGATTATCTACGGGTGAGCGCTCTTTATCCTGAACCCCCCTCACTTGGGCAGAGGGCGGAAAAAAAGGCTCAAGCCCTGCGCTTGGCTAACAAAGACATCGTCACCGACTAAGTTTTTGCCTTACTCTTCGGCTTTATGAAAAAGATCAATTTCTTCTCAATCGCACTTACGCTTATGACTTGGTTTTGCCTTGGGTCGACGCTCCTAGCGGAAGAGGCGGTTGGAGAGCACGATTTTACGGTCTGGGGTACATTCAAAGGGGGTGGTATTGTAATGTACATCCTGCTGGTCGCTTCGATTTTGATCATGGCCTTTACGATTGAGGCCTTTATCAAGATTCGGATGGGGCGTTTGGCTCCTCCGGCGGTGTTGGCTCAGCTGAAAGACGCGATTGTTTCTGGAAACTACCCCTTGGCCCATCAGGTCTGTACGGCGAATCCCTGCTACTTGGGGAGAATCGTGCAGGCGGGCTTGGAAAGGCTGGGGCGGGGAAGGGAAGCGGTTGAGAAGGCAGTAGGCGATACAACGGCCAAGGAACTCAATGGGATTAAGGCTAACATTCAGTACCTTTCCGTCATCGGGGTGGTGAGTCCAATGGTCGGGTTGACTGGAACCGTGGTGGGCATGATCAAGGCTTTTAAAACATTGGGTTCATCGGGGGCGGCCAATCCGGCTGCTCTAGCGGGAAATATTTCCGAAGTTCTGGTGGCCACGGGAGCTGGACTTTTTGTCGCGATTCCTGGGTTTGTTCTTTATTATGTCTTTCGGAATCGAGTCCAGTCCGTCTCGGTGGCGGTGGATGTGGAAGTCAACCTTCTCTTGGAAGATGTTCCTTTTGAGCAGCTCACTGGCTATCGAGTGAGTGAATATCTTGGGACAGCCGCCGAAGCTCCGGTGGCGGGAGCGTAACGACGGGATCGCGTGCCATGTCAGGGCACGGAAAAAAATTTAGCGTCCACACCGCGGGTGGTGATGAGGAGCCTGAGTTTCAAGTCGCTCCGATGGTGGACGTGCTTTTGGTCTTGCTGATGTTTTTCACCGCGACGACTACGACGGAAATTAAAAACCAGATCGCAGATCTCACTCTCCCCGATGCCCAAGATGCGAAAGATCGGGAAAAGGGGGATGGGCAGTTCGTGGTGAATATTAACCGCTTAGGCGGTTTGGAGCAGGCAGGGGGGCAATCGGGCTTGACTGAGGCAGCCCTCTCTCAACTAATTAAGAAGGACTATGACAGTACAAGAAAGCTTAACCCGAACGCGAGTTACCGCGTTCTGGTTCGGGCCGATAAGGATCTGGGTTGGGAAAAGACTAAAGTAGTCTTAAAGGCGGCGGCGACGGCAGGAGTCGCCAATGTGGTTTTTGCGACGACCAAAGGCGGTAAAGGGTAAGTTATGGCTGGAGGTGGATCGAGCGACGGGGATTATGGATTACAGATCGCGCCGATGTTGGACGTGATGTTTGTTCTCCTACTTTTTTTTATGGTGATGGCAGGGAAGCAGGTAAAGGAGGCGGAGTTGGGCGTACAGGTTCCAGGGGCCTCGAAGGCGGTAAGTACGGCGAAAACCCCCGTGACCTTGAAAGTTTCGGAGAATGGAGTGGTTTCTTTTAATGATAGCCCAGTCGACAATCGGGATGATCGGGAAATGCCTAAACTGCTGGCGAAGCTTAAGGCGTTGGTTGAGGCGTCACCCGATCAGTCGGTGATCATTCGCCCAAAGGACACGGCCCCTTATCAGAGGGTAATTGATGTGCTAAACGCTTGTGGCGCGGCCCGCGTTAAGAACCTGACTTTCGGCGGGTAGAGTTTAAGGGAAAAGTCTAAGAGCAAACCCAACGGGTGCTTAGGCGCGCCCCATGTACTTCTTTTCGCGAGTGTCGACGCGGATGAGCTCGCCTTCTTTGATGAAAAGGGGCACTTGCAACTGGAGGCCGGTCTCGAGCTTGGCTACTTTCATCACATTATTAGCGGAATCACCGCGTACCCCCTCGGGAGATTCGATGACTTTGAGAATGGCGCTGGCAGGGGGTTCCACGGAAACGGCTTTTCCTTCGATAAAAAGAATTTCGCAAACCATGTTTTCCGAAAGAAAATCTTTGGCATCCTCAAGCAACTCGGGAGCGAGGGTCAAGTTCTCGTAATTCTCGGGGTTGATGAAAGTGTAGCCGGTGTTGTCGTGGTAGCTAAATTCCCACTTATCTCGGGAGACGCTGACCGACTCGAGGCGGTCGTCTGAGGCGAGACGATGATCGGAGGATTGGCCTGAACGAAGGGAGCGGAAGGTGGCTTGGACGAAAGCGCGTTTATTTCCAGGGGTACGATGAACGGTTCCTAAAACCACAAAAATATCTCCGTCTTTCTTTACGGCCATTCCCTTTTTTAGATCATTTGCAATTACAGCCATGTTTCATTCTCCTTCTTTTTCGTAGCTCAAAGCAATCTGAAACGTGTTAGATCCTGCGCGTCGACAAGGCCAACGGGTCGTCGTGCGGCATCAACCACAACCAAGTCTTCAATTCGGTGGGATTCAAAAATATGCAGGGCTTTGGCGGCCAAGCTACCGAGGGGAATCGTCACGGGATTTTTCGTCATGACTGCGCGAAGTGGGCGCTTGCCGATCTGTGGATCTTTCTGAAAGCCTCTGACGAAATCCCCGTGGGTGTAGATTCCTGCGACCTTGCCTCGTGCATCCAGTACGATGGCGGCTCCACATCGTTTGGCGGTGATTTCGGACAAGGCTTTGCTCACGGTGGTTTCCGTGCTGCAAATGGGTACGGATGCGCGGGGTCGCATAATTTCACCGACGGGGAGGAGCAGATCCCGACCGATGGCACCAGCGGGATGGAGACGGGCGAAATCCTCGCGGCGGAATCCGCGGCTTTCGAGAAGGACCATGGCGAGGGCATCGCCCATCGCGAGCATGGCAGTGGTGCTGGAGGTTGGGGCGAGGTTGAGCGGGCAAGCTTCCTGCTCAACTGAAACATCGAGTGCCACGTCCGACTGGCGAGCGAGGTGAGAGCGGAGGTTGCCGGTCATTACGATGATGGGAGTGCCTAGTCGCTTGAAGAGGGGAACGACGCGGAGTAGTTCATCGGTACTTCCGCTGTAGCTGAGGACGAGGATGAGATCTTTCTTGGAGACAACTCCTAAATCTCCGTGGGCGGCATCCACGGGATCGAGAGTCACTGAGGTCGTTCCCGTACTGGCAAGGGTGGCGGCGATCTTATTGCCGATGTGCCCTGATTTGCCGATGCCCGTCACGATGATCTTTCCCCCGCTTTCGAGGCGCTGCTTCATTAGGGCGATGGCCTTAATGAATGATGGACCGAGGCGGCGACTGACTCGGCGCAGGGCAGCGATCTCGATATCTATAACGCGACGCGCTTTCTGGATTTGGTGTCCGTTTGCCATAAAGACGAAATAATATGCGACCTTGGCTTCAGGGGCAACCTGCATGAGAGCTTGAGCCAATACCCGAAAAACGGCACGGTAAGAGGGTGAAACGCTTTCCTGAACTCTTTCTGGCTCTGCGATTCCTCCGTCCAAGGCGGACTTTTGTTTCCATCATCACGGTGCTGAGTTGGCTAGGAGTGGTCGCGGGGGTGCTGGTGTTGATTGTGGTTCAATCGGTGATGCGCGGCTTTGAGGATGAATTAACTAGGAAAGTGATTGGTTTCCAATCTCATCTCACAGTCACGGGAGCGACTCCCTTACGGGATGTTGGCCCTTTGCTTGATCTGATTCGGGTAGAACCTGGAGTGCTAGGAGCGACCCCTTCGGTGGTGGGACCGGTCCTGGCGGAGTGCGGAAGCCGTATTTCGACTCCACGAATCAAAGGATGGGATTCAGACACCGCCCCGTCAGTTCTCCCTTTGATTGAGTGTTTGGTGGCAGGGACTTGGTCTCCTGGTCCAGATCAACTGGTAGTCGGATCAGAGTGGGCACGAGCGAACCGTGCCGAAATCGGGTCCGAAGTGAATCTTCTCGCACCCCAGCAGATCAAGGACCTTGTTGGGCCGAAAAGTGGTCCTGCGAGCCAACCTAAAAAAATTCCGTTACCACGGACTTTTCGTGTGGCGGGTATTTTCACCACAGGAATGTTTGATTATGATTCGGAATATATCGTGACCGACTTAGGTACTGCGCAGGAATTATATGCGATTCCCCAGGCCGTTCATGGGGTTGCGATTAAACTGGATAACCCTGGTCAGGCTTCTCGTATTGCGGAAAGTTTGCGTCTTCGATTGGGGCCAGATTTTCGGGTTTTAACTTGGATGGATCATAATCAACGTCTTTTTGCCGCAGTTGCGGTGGAGCGCAGGGTGATGAGTTTTCTTCTCTTTTTCGTGATGGGGGTTGCCGCCCTTGGTTTGAGCGGAACTCTGATTACGATCACGGTACAACGGGCCAAGTCGATCGGCACGCTGGCGGCTTTAGGGGCTACTCCGCGCCAGATTGCCACCCTCTTCACGATGTATGGGGTGGTGGTGGGGGTCTTGGGCTCATGCTCTGGAGTGGTGGGCGCGGGACTGGTTTTGGCGAATCGAAATGGACTCAGCCAGTTGATCGGTCGTCTGACTGGGCAGGAGCTTTTTCCTGCGGAAATTTATCACTTCACTGGTTTGCCTGTTCGTTATGATTTAGGAGTCTTTCTGGGCGTTGCTTTGGCGGGCTTGGCTTTGAGTGTTTTAGCGGCGCTGGTTCCTGCTTGGGTCGCTTCACGGACGGAACCCGCCGCGAATTTGAGGCGTGCATGAGTGTGCCTCTTTTAGAAGTTCGGGATCTGCGGAAGAGCTATCAGCTAGCTGGGCGGCCTCCGCTGGAAGTGCTCCATGGTATTCAATTCTCGCTTAATGCAGGGGAGTGTCGGCCGATTTGCGGCCCTTCGGGCGCTGGGAAATCTACGCTGCTCCATATTCTGGGTGGTCTGGAATCTCCTGATGGCGGAGAGATCATCTGGAAGGGGGAGAGTATGAAAGGGTGGAATCGCACCCAAGGAGCGCTTTGGCGTCGAGGGGCGGTCGGCTTTATTTTCCAGTCTTACCACCTGATTCCCGAGCTGACCGTAGAGGAAAATGTTCGCCTGCCTGCGATGCTCGCGGGGGTGCAGTTGGGGGAACGGTGGGAAGATCTGCTCGATGAGGTGGGGATGACCCTCCGCCGTGATCATCTGCCAGGCGAGCTTTCTGGGGGAGAACAGCAGAGGGTGGCGGTCGCGCGGGCGCTGATTCTCGAGCCTGATTTGATCTTGGCGGATGAACCGACGGGAAACTTAGATGTGGCCTCGGCTAGCGCGGTGCTTGATTTGCTTGTTCGGATGGTCCGAGAGAGGCAAAAATCACTACTACTTGTCACCCATGACGAATCGGTGGCCGCGAAGGTGGGGAACCCCTTGCGGTTACTGGACGGCAGGTTGGCAGCAAAGGACAAATGATCATCTATATTGACGGAAAATTCTATCCAGAGGAAAAGGCGAAAATCTCGGTTTTTGATCACGGGCTGCTTTATGGGGACGGCGTCTTCGAAGGAATCCGAGCTTACGCGGGGCGGGTCTTTAAGTTGGAGGAGCATCTCTCTCGATTGGAGGATTCGGCCAAGGCGATCTTGCTAAAGTTGCCGTGGAGTCGTGCGGAAATTAGAAGTGCAGTTCTTGAGACTTGCCGACGGAATAAGATGAAATCGGGATATCTGCGTTTGGTGGTCACGCGAGGCAAAGGATATCTGGGGCTTTCTCCGGATCGGTGTAAGAAACCAACGATCATTATCATCGCGACGAAACTGGAGCTGTATCCGACAAAGTATTATCGTAACGGGCTGAGGGTGGTTACGGGTGCGACCTGGAGGCAATCCCCAGCGGCTCTTGATCCGGGGATCAAATCCCTCAACTACTTGAACAACATTCTGGCGAAGATCGAAGGCCAGCTCGCAGGGGCGCAGGAGGTCATCCTGCTGAATCCTCAGGGGTTGGTCTCGGAATGCTCGGGTGACAATATTTTCTTTATTCGGGACGGTGTTTTAATCACGCCCAAGCTTTCTTCTGGAGCGCTCAACGGGATTACCCGGGCCACCGTCTTGGAGTTGGCGCGAGAAGCGGGCTGGAGCACCCGAGAAGACGATGTCCGAAGGTATGATCTCTTTACCTGCGAGGAGATGTTTCTCACTGGAACTGGAGCAGAAATCGTACCGGTGGTGGAGGTTGATGGCCGCTTAATTGGTACTGGGAAACCAGGAAAGAGGACAGCGGAGTTGATGCACTTTTACCATCAACTCGTCACGAACACGGGAACAAAGATTCCCCGCTAAACATCACATCCGTGGAGTGCCAAAAATGTTCCTGTAAGCCTGCAACGGTCTTCATGACTAACCTCGTCGAAGGTAAAGTTCAGCGAACGGATCTCTGTGCAGAGTGCGCCAAGCAAGAGGGGGCTATGCATCCGTCTGGTTTTCTGGAAAAGAAGCCTGTTTTTGCAGAAGCCAACGAGGGGATTAGTTCAATCGAGAAGTGTCCAGCTTGTGGCTATCCCCCTGTTCAGCTCCAGAAGACAGGGCGACTGGGTTGTGCGGTCTGTTACGCTCAATTTTCGTCATCTTTGCAAGTGGCCTTAGCCGAATCTCAAAAAGGCTTGGTGCATAAGGGTAAACGACCCAACCGACGGAATGCCTCACCAGAGGTTTGGCGGGCTGAGATGGAACACTTTGTGGTAACGGAGAACTATGAAGCGGCTGCACTTTTGCGCGATTCGATCTCGAAGACGGATGGTGAGAAGAAGGGGAAACCGGCCTCCTCGTGAAGGTGTCTCTGGAATGGTTGAAGGAGTGGTGTGATCTGCCGTCTCATCCTAGTGAACTTGCCGATCGATTGACTCGAAGCGGCACGGAGGTGATTTCGATCCAGAACACTGGATGTCAGATTGCGGGGGTTGTCTCTGCCAAAATTCTCGAAAAAAAGCTGCATCCCAATGCGGATCGTTTGAGTCTTTGTCAGGTGGATGATGGCAAGGGTCCTCGTCAGGTGGTTTGTGGGGCAAAAAATCACAATGTAGGGGACATTGTTCCGTTGGCTTTGCCTGGAACTGTTTTTCCTGGGGGGATGACGATCAAAGCGGCTAAAATGAGGGGAGAGAGTTCAGAGGGAATGCTTTGTTCGGCGAAGGAATTGGGAATAGCTGAGGATGCGGAGGGGCTTCTGATTCTACCTGCGGAGACGAAGTTAGGCGTTCCGCTTGAGCAACTGTTCCCAGGAGAAACTGTTTTCGAGGTGGAGATCACTTCCAACCGACCTGACTTAGCTTCCATGGATGGACTGGCGCGAGAGTTGGGAGCGCTTGGAGTGCCAAGAAAGGCACGGCCGGTTGCCAAGAAAGTAGGTCGAGGGAAAGAAGCGGGCTGGAAGGTGGCGGTGGCGGATGCGAAAGATTGTCCGCATTACACTTTGAGTGTTCTCCATGTGCGTACAGGGGTTGAATCGCCCGATTGGATGAAAAAGCGCTTGGCGGCTTCGGGGATGAGGAGTCTTGGTCTTGTGGTTGATGTAACCAACTACGTGCTCTTGGAGCTAGGGCAGCCAGTACACGCCTTCGATGCGGACCGGATTGAGGGTGGTACGATTGAGGTGAGGCGTGCCAAAGCAGGGGAGAAAGTTGTAGGGCTAGATGGAGGTACGCACCTTCTGACGATTGAGGACGTGGTGATTGCGGATGAGAAAGGGGTGGTCGCTCTGGCAGGTGTTGTAGGGGGAACTCATTCTGCGGTTCATGCGGGAACGAAAAAGGTTCTTCTCGAATCGGCTGCCTTTCAAGCAGGCAGAGTACGAAAAACCGCCAGAAGGTTGTCCCTATCCACAGAGTCTGCCCGACGCTTTGGGCGTGGAGGCATGGATCCTGCGTTGGTGGAGATGGCGAGCGAACGAATTTTGCAACTTCTTGAGGAGTGCGATGCTTTGGAAAAATGCGATGGAACGGTGCGAGTAGGTTCTCTCCCTCCGCCTAAGGACAATGAAATCACCCTTAGGCGGGATAGGGTGGAAAAAATACTTGGGTTAAAGCTTGAGCCAAAGGAGATCGAAACTCGGTTTTTGGCGTTAGGATTTCACGCGAAGGGAGGTGGATGGGTTCCACCACCTTGGAGATCCGATGTGCGTGAAGAGATTGATCTGCTTGAGGAGCTGATCCGACTTTCGGATCTTGATAAGGTTTCGAGTGGCTTAGACTCTTTGGTGGAAGGCCAATCGGCGGAAGATCGGGCTGATGTACGGCGGCGTCAGTTACGTAGTTTTCTAGTGGAGCGAGGATATTTCGAAGTTCTTGGTGGAAGCTTGGTCCGAGCGGAGAAGGGGATGTCGGTGCAACTCTCCACTGGAGCAGGGCCTGAGGTAGGAGCCTATCGCGAATCCCTCCTTCCTGGTCTACTTGCGTCTGCAGCTCGAAATATTTCTAGGGGACAGACCGCTCTTAAGCTTTTCGAGATCGGGCGGGTCACGTCTGCCAAGGGACAGGAGGAGATGAGGTTGGCTCTGCTGGTCGCAGGCTTTGATCAAGCAGTATCTTGGCAAGGAGGGGAGGTGAAGGCCGACTATTTCGTCCTTAAGGGAGTTATCCAGGAGATTACGAGTCGATTTTGCCTCACAGGAGAGCCACTGGCTTTGAGAGAGGCCACCCCTGGAGAGAAGAAACAAAACAGCCTTAAATCTCTTCTTTGGATTGCGGAGGTTTCTCTTTCTAAAGAGTTGAATCTGAAAACGGAGTCCTATGGAGAGGTTAGTAATTTTCCAGGGGTGGAGCGAGATCTATCGTTGGTTCTGCCTGAATCGGTGCCGTTCGCCGAAGTGGAAAAAGCTATTCGGTTGGTTGCTCCTCCCGAAATGGCGAATCTCTTAGTCTTTGATCGTTTTCGGGATACCGCTGGGGTCAAGGTCGCTAAGGGATTTTTGTCACTAGGTTGTCGCTTGCAATTTCGCTCCACTGCGCGCACGTTGACTGAACAAGAGGTCAGCGGTTGGGAGAAGAAGATTCTCGAATCGCTCACCACCCGCTGCCAAGCCAAGTTGCGGGGAGTTCTTTGAACCGATTGATTGAGTCTTCGCGCCCTGCCTGCCGCGTGTGACGGATCAATTTTTTTCAACCGATAAAATTAAAAAACGAGGCCAAACCTTAATCCGAAAACGTCGTGCCTTTATTGGAAGGCGGACGCGGAAGCGGGAGTCTCAATTTCTGGAAAACTCCAGGGTCGAAAAAAGTTCTCCTAGCGCCCAGGTGGGGCGTGTTTTTTCAGGACGTGGTGGCAGAGGGAATTCTGTCTGCGAGTTCCTTAACCTTCGGCAGATTTGCGAGCAGGTCAGCGATGGCATCGTAGCGACCAGAGAGAAGGCCCTGTTGGGCACTGGCCTTTAAGCTGACAGGGAAGCTGAGCGGTCCAGCGGTGACTTGTAGCTTTTCCACATCGATTTTTACTAGAGTGGTAGGGTCTTTTTGGATGAGGCTCATTAAAGCGATAAGATCTTTTCGTGTGGCGGTGGCGCATGGGAGTCCAAGAGTCGTGCTATTCCCAAAAAAGATCTCGGCAAAGCCACCGGCAATGACTGCTTTAAAACCGGCTCGAGCGATAGCCTGCGGGGCATGTTCCCGAGAACTGCCACAACCGAAATTCATCCCTGAGATTAAAATCGTGGCCCCCTTGTATTGAGGATCATCGATCGGGTGATCCGTGCCTTTTCCTTCGGGGGTTTGCCGTACGTCTCGGAAAAGATATTCGCCTAATCCGTCGAAGGTAATGCAGCGCATGTAGCGGGCCGGAATAATTCGATCGGTATCGATATCATCACCAGCCACGACAACGGCACGACCGGTGACTTGGGCTATGGGAGAAAGGGGCATGGCCTTAGGATTTTGCGAAGACTTGGCGGGCGTCACTGACTTGGCCCGTAACCGCAGCCGCTACAACCATCACCGGACTCATCAAAAGAGTTCGTCCTGTGGGACTTCCTTGCCGCCCTTTGAAGTTTCGATTGGAGGAAGAGGCGCAGATCTCGTCCCCAACTAGCTGGTCGGGATTCATGCCGAGGCACATAGAACAGCCGGCCTCTCGCCAGTCGAAGCCCGCCTCGCGAAAGATCTTATCAATCCCCATTTCCGCACAGATTTTACTCACCCCTTGGGAACCAGGGACCGCGATGGCACGGATGCCAGGAGCCACTTTTCGGCCCTTAAGGAATTTGGAAGCTTCCAGAAAATCGGAAATTCTCGCATTGGTGCATGAGCCAAAGAAAGCTACCTGAATTTTCTGCCCGGCGAGTTTCTCGCCGGCCTTGAACTTCATAAACTCGAGAGCTTCCTTGGCGGAGGCGCGATCGGCCTCGGGAAGCTGTTCGGGTGAAGGGATGGCTTCATCAATGAAGATGCCTTGGCCGGGATTGATTCCCCAAGTCACGGTGGGGCGGATTTCTGATGCTTCAAAGATTTTTACGTCGTCGTAGACAGCGTCGGCGTCGGAGACGACCTTCTTCCATTCGGCCACTGCGGCATCCCACTCTTTCCCTTTGGGGCTGTAAGGGCGACCCTTTAAGTATGCAAAGGTCTTTTCGTCTGGGTTGACATAACCTGCACGGGCGCCGCCTTCGATGGACATATTGCAGATGGTCATCCGCTCTTCTAGGGAGAGGCCTTCGATGGTGGATCCGCAGTACTCGTAGGCGTAGCCTGTGCCCCCATTGACCCCGAGGGTGCGGATGATGTGGAGAATAATATCTTTGGCGTAGACGCCAGGTCCCAATTTTCCGCGGACTTCAATTTTGCGAACCTTCAAAGGAGAGAGAGCCATAGTTTGGGTGGCGAGGACGTCTCTCACTTGGCTGGTGCCAATTCCAAAGGCCACGGCTCCGAACGCCCCATGGGTGGAGGTATGGGAATCTCCGCAGGCAATGGTTGTGCCGGGTTGGGTGATGCCTTGTTCAGGACCGACGATATGGACGATTCCTTGCTTGCCTGATGGAATATCGAAAAAAGTCACACCAAAGTCAGAACAGTTCTTACGTAGCTCTTTGAGCATGGCATCGGCTAAGGAGTCGCGAAAAGGTTCGGTTCGTTGGTCGGTAGGGACAATGTGATCGACGGTAGCGAAGGTCCGAGTAGGGAAGGCGACGTTCAGACCGAGATCGCGGAGCATCCCGAAGGCTTGGGGGCTGGTAACCTCGTGAATCAGGTGGGTGCCAACGAAAAGCTGAGTGGAGCCGTCGGGCAGTATTCCTACCGAATGACGATCCCAAACCTTTTGAAAAAGAGTCTTGCCCATGATGAAATCAAAATAATTGATCTGACTTAGAAACGCAAACCAGCTTTACAACCCCTTTGCTTGATCGGCAGCGTAAACCTTTGCGTATAACAATTGTGACACTTATAAGTGGGAGAAAATTCAGTGCGATCGAGGTTGGGTAAGGAAGGTTCAGAGTTTTTGCCAAATGGTGGCGTCGGCGAAGGTGTATTGGAATTTGCGGCGAGTTTCGCGAAGCAGAAATGGAAGATTGGTTCGGTCGATGAGTCGAAAGGAAGGTAGCAGAATCTTTTTTAGGGCGGAGAACGAGTCGGTGGATGAGCTACCTAGCCAACGTGAAGAAGGGGTGTATTCAGTCGTCCAAGTGTAGGGAGAGGTGAGGAGGACCTTAGCCCCGGGATTCACAAGGGAGGGAAGCACCTGTGAGAGAAATCTTTTAGGATGAGGTAGACGGTCGATTAAATTGGCGGCAAGAAGTAGATCGAAGGTTCCCAGTCCCTTGGGGAGGTGAAGAGCATCTCCTGTCATAAAGCAAACACGTTGTCTGATAGAAACTGCTGGAGGACGGACGAGGGAGCGGCAGGACTTCTTACCTTCTTCCAAGAGATCAAAAGAAAGGTTCCCTTTTTTTTGTATTTGTTGAGCTGCCCGAATAAAAGAGTGCGAAAAGTCGATTCCGAGGACTTGAGGAACCTTACGGGCGAGCTCGAAAGTGCTTCGACCGACTGCGCAGCCAAGGTCAAGGGCTCGAAGAGGTTTATCTTTCGCGTGGGAAAGTAAGAGTTCGGCGCAAGCGGATGGGAAGTTAGCTACGCCGCGCGGTGTGGGAACACCAGGGGGTAGCAGGTCCTTGGGCTCGAGATAGTGGAATGCGAGGTATTCCGCTAAGACAGCAGGCTTTTCGTAACTCGATTTCAGGCGAGGAGGTTTTGAAGGTAGGGCGCAGGTTGATATTTCTGGATGAGGATGGTTGTGTTGCCGTCGCGGTGCATCCGAGCTTGATGGAGCTGAATCTCAGGAGTTTTATGGGGCGCGTAAAGGATATCGTCGTGAGTGGCGTTGATCTTTTCGGCGAACTTATCAGGGGTAAGGTGGCCCCCGAGGTGATCCGAGCGACCCGTTGCCACATGGATTGTTCCGAGAATCTTCTCGTCTTGAATATCGCGTCCACTAAAGGGAAGGAGTTGCGTGCCGAACCCGAGCTCGCCTAGTTCTCCGACGACTGGGTCGCGCTTTAGTTTTGCCACGTGCTCGGCAAAAGTCTGAGGATTACCTGAGATGAAAGTTCCTCCGACTTGGCGCCCTTTTTCCACATCGAGCATAGCTAAGGTACCGTCGGAAAACTTCATCGGCATCTGGCCATGAGCGTCGGTGGGGACGAAATAGACTTCGCCCGCGGGAAGATTTGCCACATCGGGAGTCTTTCCGCGGCAAAGGCCGTGGGATTTCTGAGCTTCCTGCTGGGCGAGGTCAAGGTGGAGGGTGGCTTTCTTGCCAGCCACTTCAAAATCGATTTCGACCCATTCGGCTCGGGTGAGACCCAAGCGAAGTTTTTCAGTTTGTTTGCTTACTGAATTATAATCTACGGCTAAACCTGTGCTCAAAATAACTTCGTTAAGGCCGTGTAAGGTGGCTCCACGAAATCCATGTTTTTTGGCTGAAGCGGTCAGGGGTGCAGTAGCGGAGTAGGTCGAGATGCAGAGAATGATGTCGTACTGGGTGTAGATATCTTTTTCGAAGGAGAGTTCCTTGCCATGGATATCAACGGCCAAGTCATCCATATCAAGATTACTGCCACCAGTTTTCTTGTAGGCAAAAAGGTCCCCGCCTGTCAGGCCGAGAGTGTCCCTTACCCCATTGTTCAAGCCTTTGTAGAAGATGTCGTGGGCGTATTTTTGCACGGTGAGAGTGGGGTCTTTTAGGAACGCTAGGTTCTTGATGCCTTGAGGATCGTCCAGATCGATGAGGACACATGTTCTTTCCCCATGAGCTGGCTCAAAAACTGTCTGCAAAAGCCGAACGAGATCGAAGGGGGGGAAGGACTCTGGAATCTGCAAGTAAGGTTTATTCATTGAGAGTGTATAGCGTGTTTTTTGGGGTGCGCAAATGTTGGACTTGGGGGTTATCTGGGGCTGGTGCGGTGAACTGGTTTTTGGCAGGATGGAGCAATGGCATTAGCCCAGCGAGCGAAAAGCGACTATTTCGATTTCCTACGATTTTCCACTGTCTCGGCTGACCCGTCGAAGGGGCAGGTTATGCGTGATTGTGCCAGTTGGCTGAAGAAAAAGTTTCGGGAAATGGGTATGGAAGCCGAGATTGTGCCGACTCCCGGAGCCCCGGTCGTTCTCGCTTTCTGGCGAAAGCGGGGGAAGGGTCGAAGAAAAACGGTCCTAATTTATGGGCACTACGATGTTCAGCCCGCGGAGATGGGGGACGGATGGACCGCGGATCCGTTTGAGCCACGAGTGGTAAACGGGATGGTGGTGGCGAGGGGTTCGACCGATAACAAGGGGCAGATCTTTGCTCATATGATGGGAGTGGCGGAAGCGATTCAACGTGGCGGACCTGAAACCGATGTGGTTTTCGTGGTGGAGGGTGAAGAGGAGGTGGGAAGCGATAATTTAGAGGCAGTTTTGCGGAAGCGTAAAAAAGATCTGGCCTGTGATGTTGCGGTTATTTCTGACACGAACATGGCTGGGCCGAACAAGCCTACACTAACTTATGGACTGCGGGGGATTACGGCTTTGCAGGTGGAGTTGACTGGACCTTCTCACGATCTTCACTCGGGCGTTTATGGGGGTGCGGTGGTCAACCCGATTACGGTGCTGACCCGTTTGCTGGCCGGATTGCATGACGAAAAGGGCAGAGTGGCGATTCCTGGGTTCTACAAAAAAGTCAGAAGTGCGGCGCGATGGGAACGAATGGCAGCGAAAGCGTTGGGAGTGCCAGATACTGAGGTTAGAAGACAGGCGGGCAGCCCAGCTTTGGGTGGGGAGCCAGGATTTTCCGCGATCGAGAGAATTGGAATGAGGCCGACGGCGGAGATTAACGGGATCACGGGTGGATATCAGGGTCCAGGACCCAAGACGGTTCTGCCGAGTAAGGCATGGGCGAAATTAACTTTCCGATTGGTACCCCATCAAAATCCAAAGGAGATCGCGGATTTGGTTGAAAAAGATTTAAAGAAGCGTTGCCCTAAGACGGTAAAGATCAAAGTCACGCGGCAGCATGGCGGGTTCCCTTATTTCTGCGACCCCAAAAAGGGTTATGGCCCAGCGGCAGTTCGGGCACTCGGGGAGGCTTGGGGAGGTAAAAAAGTACACTTCCTACTCGAAGGCGGAACCATACCAATTGTTAGCGTGATTCGAAATGTTTTGGGAGTAGAGACCTTGCTGGTGGGGTTGAGTCAGCCTGACTGTCGGGCTCACGGACCTGATGAGACTTTTCCCCTTCGTTACCTCGAGCAAGGGGCGAAGATGAATCAAGCGCTGTTGAGGCAAATTGCCAAGGCCTCGTAGAGCATTGTTTCGCAGTAAGCTATTAGCCGCAACCCAGTCATCTCAAGTTAGTGCTCGTCCAATCGAGACCAATGGCACATTGAATATTCTAAGGTGGTTGAAAGAGTGTCTTGCATATTAGCAGCCCAAGTCTACATAGAATAAGTATGGCATCTACGTATTCTATTACAGAAGCACAAGCTCGCTTGCCATCCTTGGTTAAAAAAGCGGTCGATTCCCCTGTTATCATTACGCGCCGGGATAAGGTAGTGGGGTATCTTCTTTCCCCTGAGCGGATGGAGGGAATTCTTGAAACGATGGAGATTCTGGCGAATCCGAAAGCGATGAAGGCGATTCGGGATGCGCAATCAGGAAAAGTTAAGTACTTCCCCTTATCCACTTTAGATGATCTTGACTAAGGTCAGAATTTCGCAGCAAGTTTGGGAGTATCTGCGTCTTTTAGCCCCTGGTCCGCGGCGAAACTTACGATTAGGACTTCGACTTTTGGAGCGAGAAGTCGGGGATATCTTACCTTTAGAAAATGAATTAGAGGGTTTCCATCGGTTGCGAGTTCAAAGCCATCGCGTGATTTTTCGATATGTTTTCGAGGGAAAAGAACGAGTGATTTCGTGTGAGTTTGCCGAGCAGCGTGATCTTGTTTACCAGCTTTTTTCGCGAGTAGCGTCTTTTGTGGTCAGTCCGAAACCGCCTCTGCCTTTTTATGAGGCGGGTTCAACTCGTACCAAACTGCGTAAACGTTCGTAAAGCTTCTGCAGGCTCGGCATCGGGACTCCAGCGGCGGTTCCTTGTCGCAGGGCTTCTCCCCAGATCGATTCGAGTTCAACGGGTTTTTTGGCTAAATAATCGAGCAGGCTGGACGGTTGATAGGCTCCCATTTTCTGGGTTCGAGCGATTTCCTGATTTGGATGTTCTGGATCTTGGGTAAAGCCAAGCGCGGTGGATGCCGCCATTACTTCGTTCATCAGGACGAGTGTTTCGGCGTGGAGTTTCGGGTTAGCCAGAATCTGAGCGGTATCGATTCCGCCTTCGGCAATAGATAAGCCGTTGAAGGGGACATTCCAAACCAGTTTGTACCATCGTGCAGAACCGACCGAGGGCGCGACGGAACAGCGGATACCTGCGTGTTCGAAGAGCCGAGCGATGGATTGAGCACGCGGAGTGTCGCCTGCAGTGAGATCGGAGAAGCGAATGTTCCCGCCCGACATGTTTGATGCAACTCCTGGGCTTGGACGGGAAACGCAGACGTGACACACGCCGCAAAGAATTCTGTTCCGACCTACGATAGAACCGATCAACTCCTCATTGCCTAAGCCGTTTTGCAAAGTGCAGACCGACGTTTCGGGAGCGATCAAAGGTGGCAGTAGCTTCGCAAGCGAAGTGTTGGAGGTAGTTTTGATTGCGACGATGACAAGGTCTACAGGACCGATTTCCTGTGGTTCGGCGTGGACTTTGATCTGTGGGAGATGGAAATCTCCCTCCGTGCATCGAATCTGCAGGCCCTTTTGTTGGAGATGGACAAGATCCCGCCGTGCAAGAAAGGAAACAGGAGCACCGCTATGGGCGAGTTTGGCCCCGTAGTAGAGGCCCAAAGCCCCCGATCCCAAAATGGCAACATGGGGATTCTTAGGTAGGACAAGCGAAGGGTTGGGTGGCATACGTAAGAATTAGCTTACTTTGGTAATTTACCAACGTTCCCTTCAGCGCAGAGTTTTTAAATGTCGGAGATACCAAAAGTAGATGTGCTCGTGGTGGGAGCTGGACCGACGGGGCTCCTGCTGGCTTCGGAGTTAGCGCGTCGTGGGGTCGGGGTTCGCTTGATTGAAAGGAGGACCTCTCCTGCAGAGCACTCTCGGGCCCTGGCGGTGGTTCCTCGGACGATGGAGATGCTGGATCAGCTTGGCCTTGCGAATGCTTTTCTTGCCCCAGGCCATAAGGCAAAAGGCATCTGCTTTTATGGGCGTAATCGAAGAGAGGCTTTTCGTTCGTCGATGAACGACTTACCGAGCGAATTTCCGTTCTTTTTGCTTTTGCCTCAGACCGAGACGGAAATGATCTTGCTGGACCATGCTCGAAAAGCGGGTGTCGAGATCGAGCGTGAGGTGGATTTTTTAAGTATGGTGCAGAAGGAGCAGGGAATCTTGGTGACCCTCGAGAGAATGGATGGAACTACGGAGGAAATGAATGCTTCCTACGTGGTGGGTTGCGATGGATCGCGTAGCGCTGTTCGGTCAGCGGCTGGTTTGGAGTTTCAAGGGGGAGGATATGATCAGAGTTGGCTCCTGGCGGATGTTGTTTTGGATCCAGCACTAGATCCGAACTGGCTGCACGGGTTTACTTCGATCGATGGGCCGATTTTCTTCTTTCCCTTGCCGAATCGTATCTGGCGGATTGTTATCCTACGGAAACGGGGAGGGAGTGCGAAAACTGAGGTCTCCATGAATGAAATCGTGGAAACCTTAGAGAAGAACCGCCTCGGCTATCTTCGGGCTAGGGATCCTTCTTGGTTAGCTGGATTTGGCATCCAGCACCGCAGGACAGTGCATATACGAATGGGGCGGGTGTTTCTATGCGGAGATGCCGCTCATGTTCATAGCCCAGCGGGTGGGCAAGGAATGAATACGGGACTGGGCGATGCATTTAATCTGGGGTGGAAGTTGGCCAGCGTGATTAAGGGCAAAGTCAAAGAGGAGCTTTTGGATAGTTATGCAATGGAGCGGATGCCTGTGATTAATGGAGTCATGAGAATGACGGAACAGATGACGAAGCTGATCACGGCGACGGGCGGTCCACGGGTATGGATTCGCGAATGGATTTTGCCGATTGTCGCGAAGATGGGTCTGGCGGCAAAGATGGCCATGCGGTTGAGTCAGCTTTCTCTAGGGTATCCACACAGTTCAATCGTTCTTCCTGGAAAGGTGGCAGTGGGGGTTAAGCCGGGGGAAAGAGTACCCCCGTTATCATTTTCGGACTTAGCAACCAAGCGAGCAAGTAGAACCCCTGATCTTTTTCGGAACGGTAAGGTTGTCTTTCTGGTCATGCCAGATTTAGGGATTGGATCGGAGGGGATGCGTGAGGTTATGGATCGGAGATCGGATTTAATCGATTGGCAGTGGATGGTAAAAAAAGGGGCAGGGAGGCCAACGGAAGCGAGGAGTGGCGAGTTGGTTTGGGTGGATGAGGATGGGAAGGTGCGTGAGGAGCTTGGGGTGGAAGATCATCCGAGTTTTGCGCTACTGCGCCCAGACGGAATTGTTATGGCCCGTGGGGAAATATGTGAAACCCATCTACTGCAGGATTTTCTCCGTCGAGTTTTTGGGCAGGAGTTTAAAGGAGAAGGTTGAGTTTCAACGGGAGGCGGTGGAAGATGGCGCCCGTCTGGGTCGGGTCCATAGCTCAACGGTTAGAGCAGGGGACTCATAATCCCTTGGTTGAAGGTTCAAATCCTTCTGGACCCAATCCTTTCCACTGCTTGAGCAATCGGCAGACTTGCGAACCAACACCCTAGGTAACCAAGCCATTCACGGGTTGTGGACAAGTAGGGTGAGGAAAACAAAAATTTCGAAGGTCATGGGAAGCGGAAGGGAGTGAAATATGACTGTGCGCTACTCGTTGCCTCTTGGTTCGTTTTTGCTGGTCCTCTTGATCTCTTCATTGCCAGCTCAAGAGAGCGGTAGTGCGATGAATAGTGCCCAAGAAAGCCTAGCCGATAGTTCATGGCCCAAAAAACCTGGCAATCAGGTCAGCTCATTTTCGGGCAAGATGAAAGATGTGAAGCAGATCGACCAGAAGGAGTATGCCACTGGCAAAGAATTTAAGAGTGGCCGACTTTATGAAGAGCGTAATGAATCTAGCATGGCCTCGGTTCCGATGTGGGCCAAATCTTCATCTTCCTCTATTGACAACAAAGAGTCTTCCCTCAGTCCGCGTAGCGCATCCCGCTGGGACCGGAGTGAAAACTCCCGCTTTTCGCAAGGGACGAGTTCCTCGTTACAGGGAAAACAAAACCTCGAGCAGAAGGAGTTCCCGCAAAAGGAGGCACCCGACTGGTCTTCCCGATCCAGTCACACCTTTCAGGACGAGGATGGCACTCGGCATATGTATCAAGGACGGCTGATTCGTGTGCGAGAAAGAGTGGTTCAGGATGATCCGGATATGGGGAGGGATCTAGGGGAGGGGAAAAAGGAGATGTTCAGCCCTTCGGAAGTGAAGAAAATATTAGAAGGTAAACCCACGCCAATCGACCCGTTACAAAAGACGCCTGTTAAGATTCCGGTTAAGGCCGAATCTCCAATGGCATCACTGCCTTCATCTGCGGGTAATTGACGAGGCTGGCGGTGATAGTGGCTTCTCCCTGTGGAACTTTTCCGCGCAAGGCTTGGAAGGGTATTTTGAGCTGATAATTCAATCGCTCTCCTGCATTGACGTAGCTGTAGCCAGGTTCGGTAGCGAATTCAAAGTCGTCTGACCAGGTGTAAACCGTCTTGCCTTCTGCGTCGCGGATAACTGCATCCATGCGTTGGGAGGTTGGGAAATAGAGGGTGGAGCCTTTTTCGGAGCCGTTGACCAAAGTAAATTTAACGGTGATCTCGTCCGACGGTTGCGGATCACGGATTCGTGTGAGGGTCAGTTGCGCGGGGGTGATTTCCAGCCTGGTTTTGTAGGATTCGAGGTTGAGTTCATTGGCCCCTTCAAATCGTTTTTTCGAACCCTGCATAAAGAGTCCCCCTTTAATCAGGCCAGGAGCGGAAAGAAACTTGTCGGGTTGACTGGTGCGGGAGGAGGCATCAGAAATATCCGCGGCCTTGACCTGTCCTCCTAGGCAAGAGAGAAGGAACGCAAAAAGGAGATAAGTTGGGATAGGCATGACAGTTTCTACTTTAAGGGTTTTTGGCGAGAATGACAAATCGGGCTGTCGTCTTCGCCCTATTGAGATATCTTTGCCTGATGAATATTGCGAAGAATGTTCTGCCCATCCTTGCGGGCTTACTACTTTGGATCGGAGCGGCGCCGAAGCCACCCGTGTTGCTTCGAGTTCACCTCCAGGCGCCAGAGGGGGCTAAGGGTCAGGTGTCTGTTCCAGTGAACCTTTTTAATCCAGCGGAGACGATCTCGATTCAATCTGTGCCTGAGGTGTCGGAAAAAGAGATTCGGAAGGTCTCGACGCGAGTGGATGGAACAATTTTGGTTGAGTTCACTGATTTTGGGCAGACGAAGTTAGAGGTGGGGACGAGCACGGGACGGGGGCTTATCATGGTGGTTATCGTCAACGGGCGGGTGGTTTATGCGCCACGAATCGATACAGTGTTAACGAATGGCTGCCTGCTTTTGCCTGCCGGCTCGATTACTGCTGAGGAGATGGCGCAGATGAACGGGGATGTTGAGCATTCGAAAGAGCAAAGATTAAAAGATCTGCCGAGGTCCGGTTAGGTGGGTTGGTGAGTTATTCGAAAAAACTTCCAAAAATGCAAAGATAGGTATGGACGGAATGCTTTTTCCGCTTCAAAGCGGATGGATGCAAAAAAACTATCGGTGGTGCCTTTTCTTGATTTTTGCGGGGTCGACTACCATATCGTTGGCCTCTGCTCCAGATCCAGCGGGGCAAGAAGCGGCGGGAATTGTTGCAGGCCTGCAAGATAGCTCAGGTGGGCGGTTAGTTTTCAACGAAAAGACGGAAAGGTTGGAGGTGAGGGATACTCTGGGCGGTTTGATTGATGAAATGGTTGCGGGCACAGCGGGCAAGGTGGTGGATGTGTCTGGACAGGAGTACCGCTTAAGTTTTGGGAAAGATGATATGGGTCGTCGCAGTGTTTTAGTTCGGGCTGGCCCTGGGATGCAGAAGCCGATCACTCTAGAAGTTTTTGGGAGAAAGGCCGTCCTCTCCACCGAGGCGTCACTACTAGCGACTATGGAAAAGAACGGACGAATTTTTTACGAGCCATCGATTTGCGGGCAAGTTTACTATATCGAAGGGAACCGCACTTTTGGAGCTGAGGTAAGTCGGCGCGCCGTTCTTCAAAAAGAAAGCGCCATCTTGGCTAAACCTAGCCCACCCGCCTCGGAGGCTGTGGGGACTCTTGATCCGGCGATTGCCTATAACGAGGATATGGAGAGTGCTGGGAATAAGTTTAAATCTGCCTTTCTCACCGTTTTGGGGCTACCCGACAGGCAGGCCTCGCCCAAAGCGAACGTCTACCGGTTAGGGGGAGATTCTCCAAAATCGGTTCAATCGGGGTCATCAACCCCGTCAGCTCAGGCTGGGCGGCTTACCCCCCCCAATCAGTAGATTGTACCACCCCATCGATATTCCATTTGGACCCCTTGACAATGGGAAAGAGCACGCCACGTTGTAGATAAAGACTCGTATTTACCATTATTAATTAAATAATATTGTGAACCTTTATCATTTTAAAACCCAATCCTCTAGGGCTGTTCGACGAACCACAGCTTATTTAAAAGTTACTCTTCATCTTTTTGGAGGAGTTGCCTTTTTATGGACGAGCACGGTGCAGGCTAATCCTGTTGGAGAGCAGGTGGTAGCGGGGGCGGCAGGCTTTGAAAGGGTGGGTGGAGCCTTAACCATTACTCAGGGGACAGATCGGGCAGTAATTAATTGGAACTCATTCTCCATTGGCGCTGGTGAGATCACCAAATTTGTTCAACCCAACTCCTCCTCCGCTGTTCTAAATCGGGTAATTACCGCCAATAATCCCAGCGCGATTTACGGGACACTACAGGCCAATGGGCAAGTCTACCTGATTAATCCAGCGGGAATATTTATCGGTCCAGGTGGGTTAGTCGATACGGCAAGTTTCGTCGCCAGCACGCACGATGTGGGTAACAAGGAATTTATGGCGGGTGGCGACCTGAACTTTACGGGTAATTCTGGGGCATCGATCGTCAATCAAGGCCGAATTGAGGCAAAGCAGGGAGACGTCTTTCTGGTTGCCCGGCAGGTTTCTAACGAGGGCCAGATCATGGCTTCGGACGGGACAGTTGGGATGATCAGTGGAACCGAGGTGTGCCTGCACTCGATTGGCCCCAATAATTACAAAGTTCGTTTGATCGATGTGGAGAATAGTGCGGGTGTTAAGAAAACCGATAATGGGATAGCGGATGTGGTTAATGCAGGCGTGATTGAAGCCGCGAACGCCGAGTTGGAGTCCACCGGAAACTATCTTTCCTTAGCCATTAAAAACACGGGGGTCATTCGGGCTACCGGCGTGATTCCCAATGCAGATGGATCGGTAACGTTGACGGGTGGAGAAGGCGATATCCTTAACACGGGTGTGGTGGCGGCTTTGCAAAAAAACACAAAGGGGGAAAATATTGGCGGTACAATCGTGGCGTCGGCCAAAAATATCACCACCGATCCGGGGTCGATTATGACTGCAGCTGGGTCTGAACAGGGTGGTGAGATTCGGTTGGCGGCAAAAGATACCGTCTATGCGAGTGGTAAAGTTGAGGCAGGTTCGACAGCGGGTAAGGGGGGGAAGGTACAGGTTACGGGAGAGCGAATAGCTTTGATTCAGGCGGAGGTAGATGTTTCTGGAAAAACCGGGGGCGGGACGGTGTTGGTGGGAGGGGACTACTTGGGGAAGAACCCAGAGGTTCCTAATGCCAAGGCTGTGGTCATGACCTCCGATTCGGTGATTCGCGCGAATGCAACGGAAAATGGGGATGGGGGGAAGGTGATTCTTTGGTCGGATGAGTACACCGGATTTTACGGTGAAATCTTTGCCCGGGGCGGAATCGAGGGAGGAAACGGTGGTTTTGTAGAAACTTCCAGTAAAGACAATCTTCAGGCGTTTGGTACGGTGATTGCATCTGCCGTTAACGGACAGGGTGGCCTCTGGTTGTTGGATCCTTCAAACGTCACTATTTCTGGCGCTACCACTGCTAATGGGAGTTTCAGCGGTGCATCTCCTAACGTATTCACCCCGAATGCAAACAGCGCGATTGCCAATGTGACCACGATTAATAGTTCTCTATCAGGAGGTACCAGCGTAACCGTTTCTACGGGGAACACGTCCGGGAGTCAGGATGGAAATATTTCTGTCGACGCTGCAATCACGAAAATCACCACCTCCGCCGATTCAACTCTGACTTTGAATGCCAACGGCAGTATCACGATCAACGCCGCGATTTCAGGCACTTCAGCACTTGGTCGGCTGAACGTTGTCCTTAATGCCGGATCCGGGAACAATAGCGACCCAACGACTCTTCAAACGGCTGGAGTCTTTATTAACCAGTCGATTACTACGATTGGAGGAGATATAACTATCAACTCGAATGGATCAGGCGGGACGACCTTGGCAACTCTAGTTGCGCTGACAACTGGGGCCTTAAATCGCCTCGCTACAGGGACCAACGCTGGCAGGAATTCGGGCGACGTAACAATTAATCAAAGCGGGACAGGCTCGGTCACGCTTTTAGGATCGATAAGTACTTCAGTCAGTTCAACACCCGTGGCGAGTGCAGGTAGTGCGGGCAATGTCACAATCACGACTGCCAACGGAGCAATCACGGTGGGATCGATCACTGCAGTAGGTGGAAATGGGGCAGCAGGTGCAAGCACTGACACATTTAACGGTGGTGCTGGCGGTGCAATTAGCATAACAGCAGGCAACAGCAACTTAATCACGCTATCGGGATCTACTTTCAACACAACAGGTGGAGATAAGGGAACATCAACGGGGGGAACTGCCGGTGCCGGAGGGAATGTTACTTTGGGCAGTCGAGTATCCTTAAGCTTTGGCACTGTTACGATTACAACGGGAGCTACAGCTGGAAATATTGGGTTTAACTCTACTTTGGATGGAACTCAGGTTTTGGGGTTAACAAGTGGAACTGGAAATATCACCTTCGGGGGTGCAGTGGGTAGCACCACACCTTTGGGGGCGGTTACGTTAAATGCCGCTACCACAGTCACCGCCTCAGCGGCATTTCGGGCGGCTTCTTTAAATCAAGCGACCGCCTCCACTGGGCTGACCAGTTTTCAGTCCATCACAACGACTCCCTCGGCCCTAAGTGCAAGTGGAATTGTCAATCTTGCTAGTTCCTTCAATCCTTCACCTGTGGGGCCAGCCGTTACGGTCAATGGATCCATTGAAACCAAGGGTGGGGCAGGGCAAGCAGGAGGTTCCGTGACCATCACTACGTCCGGCGCGAATGGAACGATGTCGATTGGATCGATCGACACATCAGGAGGCACGGCACTCGCTACGGGAGCAGGTGGAGATGCAGGAGCCATTATTCTTGGTACGGAGAGCAGGAATATCACATTAAATGGAAATCTTACGACAAGCGGAGGGAATGGTCTAGGAGTTGGCGTTGGGGGACGCGGAAAAAGCCTTGTTTTTTCCGATCCGGTAATTCTAGAGGGTGATTCAACCATGAATACTTCAGGTGGCACTGGATCAACCACAGGCGCGAGCGGAAATGTTACTTTTAATAATACCCTGAATGGGAGTGGGGCCTTAACTATTACTGTTTCGACTGTCCCTACGCCGTTAGGGTATAGCGGAGGTAATATTAGTTTTGCCGCGCCGGTGGGCGGAACAACAGCCCTGGGTGCAGTGTTGATTAAGAATTCCGCGGCATTGGGCACGGTCCAGGTCGGTTCAGAGTCGGCCACATCCACCAGCTTCAAAGCTGCAAGTCTCGATTTGACTTCTTCGTTGCTAACACTCTTTGCAACGACAGTTCAGACGTCCGGCGTGGCTGGGGTTACATTGAATACGACTCCGGTAACACTGAATGGATCAACATCGGGCAACCTAACCACCATTGATACAACGAATGGTGGGGCGGTTTCCGCCGGAGCCAATATCACAGTAAATGGGGCCGTGAATGGAGCTTCGTTACCTGCAGGCTCTCAGTCTTTGACATTAAATGCCGGCACAGCAGGTGTAATCACCTTTGGAAGCACAATAGGTGCAACCACCGCCTTATCTGCTTTGACGATCACTCAGTCAGCCAACGCAACGTTTAATCAGACGGTGAGAGCGACCAGCTTCACGCAAGTTGCCGGTACAGGGACGACACTGTTTAGTGGGTTATTTAATTTGAGTGGGCTGTTTGCGTTTACGGGTAGTGCGCTGACGATCAATGGGGTGGGCAATATTGTGGGGACGACAATGTCGGTTGCCAATGCCGGGACGTTTACGACGGCAGACGCATCGACCTTAACAACGGGCCAGGCGTTCAGTCAGACGGGTACGGGGGTCAATGTATTGGGTGGGAATATGACGGTGACTACGGGAGGGATTAATTTTACCAAGCAAATCACGCTACAAGGAACAGACGCAGTTGTGCTGACCAGCAACGGCGGTTTGGGGAGCAATATTGTACTGGGAACGGATGCGACGACGGACGTGCTTGGCGTGGGTCAGGCACTGACCTTGGCTTCGGGGTTGGGCAATATCACGGTGAACGGGGATGTGGGGGCAATTGGAGGAGTATTGGGAGTGATCAATGTGAGCAGCGCAGCCAACGCAACGTTTAATTCTACGGTGAGAGCAGCCAGCTTCACGCAAGTTGCGGGTACAGGCACGACACTGTTTAGCGGGGCAGTGGTTACGGGCACTGTCCAAATGAATTCCATCGGGAATATATCTGCTATAAACATAGGCAATCGTTTTTCGGGGTTTGTTACGGTTGGCAGCTCTCAAAACACAGCTCTTTATCTTAATCGTTTAGATGATGCAAACCTCGGTTCTGTAGTTGCCAGCCAGAACTTCACATTGCTTTCCAATGACGCCCTTTCATTGAACGGTGTTGCTGGAGTTGGGTCGCTATCCAGTGCGCAAATCTCAGGATTTTCTGTCGGCCGGCTTATCTTAAATACCGGGAGCATTTTGATCCCAGCTGACTTCAACTATTCCAATATCCAAAACCTTAGCCTTATCACAAGCTCGGGAGCGATCGATGCAACCGGGGTTCTCACGGTTCCGAATCTCACATTACAATCAAGCGGGCAGACTTCCTTATCCGGAGGGAACAAAATCAACAACATCGAGTCGATCGTCACTGGTGCGGGTCTTGCACTTGTCAATTCTCAGAATCTTTCACTTAATGGAACCGTGCAATCTGTGGGTAATAACGTGATAACGGTCGCCGGGCAGTTGGTGAACAATACGGGTTCAAGTACTCCCTTTGCTGGGACGACCGGAAGCACCACGCTACGAATGTTGTCTCCGTTTGTCGGTGGGTCATTGTCTCCGGTTGCCGGATTTAGTGGTTTTACTTCAGGATATAACGGTGTGAATCCTGGAGCACGAAACTCGATTATCTACTCCGTTTCGCCTTTAACCATGTTTGCACCTAGCGGAACGGTGATTGCAGGGGTCGACTTGAGTGGAACGCAGACCGGAGGGGGTCAACTGAACACGTTCTTTACGGGTAGTAACGATCTGAACTGGATCGTCTCTGATTTTGAAGAGTTAAGTCAGCCCAAAGTTCGTTCGGCTGGGTTGGAGTATACGATATATCCAAAACGGGTTGAGTCTGAAACACGTACGTTACCGGATTCCACTCTTTCCCAGCTTAGGCAGGAACTTGGGCGGCCGCCGACGATTGACGAGATCAATCGGCGTGAGGTGTCGATGCGCCAATCTAACCGGTTAAGATCGGGTTCGATCTTGGAAAGCTCAAGCCTCGATAGTCCTGAGGAACCCGTAGAGAATGCTAAAGCTGCCACCCCTGCGCCCATCGAGGGGCAGATTCCCCAAGCCAATCAAGGACCTAAAAAAGTAGTCCCCACGGAAAACAGATCGTTCGAGCTTGCGCCACCGGTGGCGTCTTTTCAGGTGTTACCTACTGACTCTTTTCAACCTAAGGCGGACGAGCGGTCGGCAGTGAGCGAGCTTCTGGTCAAGGAACGAGCGAATGCCGAGGTAGGTTTGGCGATTCCGGTTGCCCGTTCTAAGTAATCCCAGGGTGTAGACTTTGTCGTTGGCCCTGGGGGGGGTGGTGGTGTCTTCCGCACTAATAACTTGTTTAGGGGTAGATAAATTTAGAAGCGTCCAAGACGGCAAAGTTCTTAAGCCCTTTTTGACAAGATGTTGGAGTGCTAAAAGAGGGGGAATTGTGGAGCGTATTACGCGTGGGAAGATTGCCAATGCGAGTAATAGGCAAGTACGCCTTCATTCTTACCATTTTATGGATATATCCTCTTTATGGTCAGGAGGAAATAACTGAGCAAAAAGGGGTCCCTTATCCTACCCGCGCAGAGGGTCCCAGTGTGCAATTCGGACAAGCGTTCCAAGCTGTTGCTCCAAGCATGCCCCAACCTGCGGATGGAAAAGTAAAGGTTGATTCTAAAGTGGTTTCGCCCGCAGGCGGTGCGGCTAAAGAATCCGTGATTACAGCTGAGTTGAAGGCCTTGGTATTCCTCAATAGCGGAGAGCTCGTAAAACCGGACGGGATGAGTGGAGTCAGCGGAATCGTTACGGATATTGAAATTTTAAAAAGCCAAGACTTTAAGGATCTGGTCAAAGATTATTTTGGGAAACCCGCGACGTTGGGGTCGCTGAATAAACTAACCCGAAGTGTCATTGAATATTACCGCAAGATGGGGTTTCCGGTTGTGAATGTTATCGTTCCGAAACAAACAGTTCGTGATGGAATGGTTCAGATCGTGGTTACGGAGGCAAAGGTGGGAAAGGTAATTGTGGAAGGTGCGCGTTGGTTTAATCCCGACAAACTGAAGAATGAGGTAACCCTGCGGGAGGGGGACAAGGTGGATGGGGAGCAGTTGCAGGAGGATATTCGGTGGCTGAATACGAATCCTTTTCGGTCGACTAGCCTGGCGTTTCAGCCAGGGGAGAGTCCTGGAACCACCGACGTGATTTTAGAGGTAAATGACCGAATGCCGATTCGGGCCTTTTTTACTTATGACAATTACGGAATTGATCTGACAGGTAAAAACCGCCTTTCCACAGGGTTCAACTTTGGAAACCTTTTTAATGAAGAGCAACAGGTGAACTTTCAGTACACCACGACAACCCAACAGATCTTTAATAGTTTAAATGTCTATTCGGGGAGCTGGATTGTTCCTCTGCCATGGAGGCATCTGTTTACAGTTTACGGGGCCTACGCTGCTTCCCAGGCGGATATAAAGCCCGAGGGGCAACTGACGGGTACGAGCTGGCAAGTGAGTGGTCGTTACAATATCCCATTGCCCCTAATCGAGCAGTACACACACGAACTTTATGTGGGGTTTGACTTTAAGCAGGCATCGAATTCTCTTTTGATCTTCAACACTTCGATTGGAAGTGGTGGTGGCTTTGGCACCTATGATGTCATCCAGTTCGCGGGTGGATATAGCGGTAGCTTGCCCGACCCAATCGGTTCAACCAACTTTGAGCTTGGCGGATTTTATAGTCCAGGCGACATCGGTGATCTAAATAATCAGGCAACTTATACATCTGTTCGGCCAAATTCAGATCCTGCTTATGGATATGGGAGGGCTTCAGTTAAGAGGGGCTTTGTTCTTCCATTAAACTTTAGCCTGACAGGGGCGCTCAATGGTCAGATTGCATCAACCAATCTCATGCCTACGGAACAGTATGGGTTGGGTGGATATAATACAGTGCGAGGTTATGACGAACGTGTTGCCAACGGAGATAATGCCTACGTAGTCAACGTTGAGTTCAGAACTCCGCCGGGAAGTATTTTCCAGATATTTGATATTCAAGACGTTGAGGACAAAATCCAATTCTTAGGATTCTTTGATTATGGGTACGTAGGTTTTCACCAAAATCTTCCGGGTCAAGTTGGCACGTACCTGATGGGGGCTGGTCCTGGATTACGCTACAACATAGACCGTTTTGTCAGCGTCCAGTTTGATTGGGGTTGGCAGTTAATGAAAACCCCTCCGGGCAGCAAGGCGAACAATCGAGCGGAGATTAGTGCAACGGTTGCGTATTAAGAAGGAGGGTTTGAGGGGAGAGCTGGGACTCAAGTCGTAAGTAAGATACTGCTGACTGCCCACTCCTATTTGGGCTGGGGTTTATTTCCAGATGCGGGTGAGGCGGGAAGTGATGATTTTTCGATCCTGGGTAGCGAGAGGGATTTTGAGGGAACGGGCGGTGGCGACGATTAATCGGTCGGCTGGGTCTTGATGAAAGGTGTCGGGAAGGCGACTCATTTCTGCGGCCACGGATGTAGTGATTGGGCAAAGAGTGACGACGGATGGTGATGCGGCGATTTCCAGCCAGGATTCAATATCTTGATCTAGGACGAGGCGTCCCTTTGCCACGAGAAGGGAGGCCTCCCAGAGACTGATATCAGCCAAAAATGGGCGTTGATCGGCTGGGAAGGAGTCGAGCGCAATGCGATGGGATTCGGGCAAGCGAGGGTCTTCCAGCATCCACCAGATCCAAATATGAGTATCGAGCAAGGGAATCGAGTTCAGCGAAGAGCCTCGATTTCGAATTCCGAAATGGCTGGGGCAAATGGATCGCTAAGGAATTTGCCGCGACCGCGAAGCACCTTCCATGGCTGAGGTGGCAGTTCGGCAATTAGACGGACGACTTTTTTGCCATGTTTGGAAATGATGAGGGGTTGCCCTGTGCGCTGAACCACATCAATCAACGCCAAGCATTTCGCCTTAAACTCGGTAGCGGTGATCTGCATATGACTAGTATGACTGACTAGTCTTAAGTTGCAAGAGGATTTAAGGATGATCTTTGATGTTTGATTCTTAATGTTTGATTATTGGAGAGCTAGAAGGGGCCAATCGCCAAGCTCGGCTGACAAAACTGAAAATTGGCCCCCTAAGACCTGCCCCGCCCATTCTCGGATCCGCGTCCCGCGGGGATGGATCTCCGCTTACGCGGGGGAAATCAACGCAGGCGTTCTCGGAAAGACCGCTCCCGCGGTTGCGGGACGCAGACGCGCCCTAGGTTTTGGGTCGTGTGGTTTGGATCGGCTGACCAGGGACGGTCAGCCTTACCAGCGAATGGGAATAATCTCTTGTTCGCGGGACGCGTCGCCGCGGTATACGGACAGGCCGTCCTGCCTTAGAGGTATTTACCGGGGTTGAGGAGGTCGCGCGGGTCGAGGGTGCGTTTGATTTGGGTGTGGAGATGACGGAGGGACGGGGTGGTGGCTGCTTTCCACCAAGGTTTTTTAGCGAGGCCAATGCCGTGTTCACCACTGATGACGCCGCCCATTTCTAAAACACCACGGAAAAGTTCGTCAAGAATACGGTGCATCCTGCGATCGTCTGGTTTGGTTCCAACAGGAGCCATCAGGTTGACGTGAATATTACCGTCTCCCGCATGACCAAAGCTGGAAATGGGAACGCCGTGCTTCTTTTGGAGTTGCGCGGTTAATCGAAAGAGGTCCACGACTTTACCACGTGGTACGGTGACGTCTTCATTCAGTTTAACTAGACCTGTGTCGCGCAGGGCGTAACTAAAGCCCCTGCGAATCTCCCAGATCTTCTCACAGGCTACGTTGCCGTGTGCCGTGACGATCTTGGATGACGAGGAACGAAGAACCTTGGCTGCTGAGGAAAGATCGTTTTTCACTGAGGCGAGCTGGCCGTCGAACTCGACGATGAGGATCGAGCTGCAGTTGGGGGTATTGGGGATGACCTTTCGGGCGGCGGCGAGGGTAAAGGAGTCGGCAATCTCTAAGGCGCAGGGGAGAAGTCCATAACCGAGAATTTTCTGCACTCCAGCCGCGGCTTTGGCAATGGAGCTGAACTCTGCCCTTAAGGCGGAGCGGGTGGGAGGACAAGGAATGAGACGTAAAGTGGCTTCGGTGACGATCCCAAGCATTCCTTCAGATCCCGTAAAGAGTCCGATGAGATCGAATCCTGTGCGATTCTTGTGAGTGCGCCCGCCGAGACGGACGGGGGTGCCATCGGCGAGGACGACCTCTAATCCGAGAATATAGTTTCGGGTGACTCCGTATTTCAGGCAGCGAGGACCACCTGCGTTCGTGGCGATGTTTCCGCCTAAAGTAGATTCCTTGAGGCTGGCAGGATCGGGAGGATAGAAGAGGTTTCGGCTGGTGGCGGCGGAGGCGAGTTTGGCGGTAATGACGCCTGGCTGAACGACGGCAAGGCCATCGGTTGGAGAGATCTGCAGAATTCGATTCATTTTTACGAGGGAGAGAACAAGACCAGCACGGACGGGAACACAGCCGCCGACATAGCCACGGCCTGCGCCGCGAGTGGTGACGGGAATACGGTGGCGGTAGGTGAAGGCGAGGATTTTGGATACTTGGGCGGTGTTACGGGGAAAGGCGACGGCGGTGGGTAGGGCAGAGGCCATCCAGGCGTCGGAGGAGTTGGCTTGGAGGGTAGCGGGATCGAAGCGGAGAGTGCCTCTGGGCAGAAGTCGGGCAAGGGTTCGGAGATGATTTTTCATTTTCGGCGACGGTCGGCGAGGACGCGGTTCACTTCGCGATCGGTCTGGCGTTTGATGAGGTCTTGGCGTCGATCCCGATGGGTTTTGCCTGTGCCAAGACCGACGAGGATTTTAAACCGACCCCCTTTTAAGTAGCCCTTGAGAGGAACAAGAGCGCGACTGCCTTTTTTTTCGATCTGCCCAAGAAAGCGGGCGATCTCGGCTCGGTGAAGGAGGAGTTTTCGAGGGCGTTCGGTTTCGAGGTTGGCGCGGTTACCGTGGCTGTAGGGGGCGATGTGGAAGGAGTAGAGCCAAGCTTCGCCGTTTTCGATTTTGCCATAGGCGTGAGCGAGGTCGCCGCCGCCTGCGCGGAGAGATTTAATTTCAGATCCAGTGAGGACGATGCCTGCTTCAATCGATTCGGAGATGGCGTAATTAAAACCGGCTTTTCGGTTCTGGATTTCGATCGTTTTCAGGGGGCGTGACCCCGTGGCAAGGGCAGAGGGGGTTAGGCGGACTTCTTAGCGCGAGTCTTAGCCACTTTTTTGGCGGTGGTCTCGGCAGGGGTTCCAATGACTTCGTAGCTTAGCTTACCATCGGCAACTTCGTGGAGGGCAACGTCCATAAAGGTCATGCGCGGACTGACAGAAATCATGGGGCGATAGCCGAGACCGAGTTGGCGGACGCGTTTGGAGATCACATTAATTAGGATCTGGGGGCTAGTGACCTTCACAAGGGCACGGTTGACAAGTTCGCTTCTCATAATGATTTGGGAATGGGTTGCATAATGAGTTGAAGCAGGCAGATTGCAAGAAGAAAACGGAGCGTAGCTCAGCCTGGTAGAGTACCAGCTTTGGGAGCTGGCTGTCGTGGGTTCAAATCCCACCGCTCCGACCCTCCTTCGCGCCTAACCCCTCCAAGGGGTGGCGCTTCGGAGGGCTCCGCCCGAACGATTGAATTAGGGGGTGGCGCTTCGGAGGGCTCCGCCCGAACGATTGAATTAGGGGGTGGCGCTTCGGAGGGCTCCGCCCGAACGATTGAATTTAGGGGGTGGCGCTTCGGAGGGCTCCGCCCGAGCGATTGGATCGAATTTAGCTGATGAAAAATGAAGGAGGGTCGCCCTTCGAAGCTCTGCGAAAGTGGAGCGAAGTAGGGCGGTGTTTGTGTTGAAAACAGTTTACCTACTGAGAAGTCTTTCGAATCCACAAAGAACCTATGTCGGGGTGACAACTGATTTTGACCGCAGGCTCGAAGAACATAATTCTGGCAAGGCGCCACACACAGCCCGATTTAAGCCTTGGGAAATCGTTGTGGTGGTTGAGTTTTCGAATGATACCAAAGCCGATCAATTTGAGACTTATTTAAAATCTGGATCAGGCCATGCCTTTGCGAAAAAGCGTTTTTGGTAATCCAATCTGCCGGAGGCGAAAGAAGATTAGGCCAGGGGTGGGTGTGCGGGGGCCTCATTTGGTCCCCCTTTGCCCCAAGACCTATGCCATTTCCTTTCCAAGAGTAGGGATTGTGCGCTTACGCGCACTGGCATTAACCGCTGCTTAAGTGTCTGTCTCCAGAAAGGACGCCTGGGACAAGCGTCCCTACCTGTGTTTCATTTTTAAGCGTGATGGTCCGCGAAGCGGTCCGAAGAAAAATCGACCTCTGACTCCGCATCTAAAAAATCTAACGCTTCGAGTGTTTGTGGTGTGGGGTGTTGAGGGGGGTGAATTCAGTTAACCGGGTAGGAGGCGGGCGACGTCGGAGTGCAGTTCTGAGAGGGCGGAGTCGAGGGTATAGAGTCTTCCTTTTTGGTGACGGGCGATCTGGGCTAGGCGAGCGTCGGTTACCTGTTTTGGTCCTTGAAGATTGTGGTGCGAAATTTTGCTCCAAGGGAGGTTATCTTTCCAGAAGACGTGTCGTGGATGATGGCGGAGAACAGAGAGGGTATGCCAGGCGGCGTGAGCAGAGGGGTCATGGGCTATCGCCATATGGACGCGAAGGAGGGTGCCTTCCGTAATTAGGGTGGTGGCAAAATGTTCTTTGCTGGAATGGAACCAAGAGCGGGTGCGTGCGTAGTGAAGATGGGAATCGATGAGGAGGGCGCAGAGGACGTTGCCATCTAAAAGGGCGATCACCCGTTTTCCTTGTCGATTATGTAGACATCATCGGAGGTAAAGGGGCGGCGACCGGTTACCTTTGGGAGGGCGGCGGGGTGGGTTGATTTTTCAAAAGGAGGGGGAGGACAAAGAGCACGGCGGAGAAGTTCGTGGAGGGCGGCGTTGAGGGTGGCATCCCTTTCGCGTGCGAGTGATTTGAGGATCTGATAAAGATCGGGCTCGAGGGTGAAAGAGAGTCGCATATCTCTATATTGGTGCATTGGTGCACTGGTGTCAAATTAGGGATTTATGGGCTTCGTGTTGTCTGAATTGAAAACTGACCTCTGACCCCAAACATTGCAGCGGGAGGGGTTGCGAAGCGGGGTTGCATGTTGGAGAGGGATCGGGCAGGGTTGCGGGATGTCCTTACATCGCAGCTTAAGATCGGGCGGGGCGACCGCCGCTAAACGGAATGTTTTAAAACGTTTTGAGCGGGTGACGCTCTTGAAGAAGCGTGGTCAGTGGAAGGTGGGCATGAAGTCCACGGGACTGCCCAAAACTAAGCCCGAATAATGGTTTCTGATCCCGTCCCCTTCGGGGAAGGGATGCCTCGCGAGTCCCTTTTCCCCCAGTCTAAAGGCACGTTTCGTGCTCCAGTGCGCGCGACTCGGGCTGAGGAGGGCATGAGGTTGAATCGGTACTTGGCGGCGGCGGGCTTAGGTTCGCGTCGGGGGTGTGAAGAGTTAATCACGGCACGCAGGGTGCGAATTAATAAACGGCAAGCGGAAAGTCCTGGGGAAAGAGTTCCTTTGGATGCGCGGGTGACAGTGGATGGGAGAGAGGTGAAGGCGGCGCAAAGCGTGGTGATTGTTTTGCATAAGCCACGGGGGGTGGTTTGTACGGCGGCGGCGCAGGATCGACGCCCAATTATTGTGGATCTGATGCCTCGAGACTTTGGGAGATTATTTACGGTGGGCCGATTGGATGCGGAAAGTGAGGGTTTGATTTTGCTGACGAATCAAGGGGATCTGGCACAGCGGTTGGCTCACCCGCGGAATAAAGTGGAGAAGGAGTATCGGGTGAAGTTGGATCGACCCCCCGATGATGAGGTTTTGCGGAGGTTAGAAAAAGGGGTGAAGCTGGAGGAGGGGATGGCGCGGGCGGAGCGGATTGAGTTTCTGGGCAGGCATGAAGTGAGGATGGTTTTGCGGCAGGGAATGAAGCGACAGATCCGATTGATGTTTCGCGTTCTAGGTTTTACGGTGGAGAGGTTGAAAAGAGTACGCATCGGTGGGTTAGAGCTAGGCACACTCCAACCTGGAGCGTGGCGGGTTCTCTCGGCTAAGGACACGCGCAAGCTGGAGAAGGAGTCGTGAGAGGTTCAGGTAAGGGCCGATTCCAAGGGGAGCCTGATCCTGAAGCGGCGAGGTTTAGTCGATCGGTCCATTTTGATAAGCGATTAGCGAGGCATGATTTGGAGGGGAGTCGGGCTCACGCGACTATGCTCGTACAGGCGGGGGTACTGACGCGGAAGGAGGCGGCGGCGATCCGGCGGGGATTGGATCGGTTGGAGAAGGAAATTTCGGCAGGAAAATTCAGATGGAAGGATTCTTTGGAGGATGTGCACATGAATTTGGAGGCGGCACTGACGGCTCGGGTGCCGGCGGGGGCGAAGTTGCATACGGGGCGGAGTCGGAATGATCAGGTGGCCACGGACCTGCGCCTATGGATGAGGGAGCAGGTGGGGGGAGATGTCTTGGCGATCGGGGCGTTACAAAAGGCGTTGGTTAAGCTGGGGGAGAAGAATCGGGAAGTGATTCTGCCTGGTTACACCCATTTACAGCGGGCTCAGCCCGTTTTGCTGGCGCATCATCTGCTGGCTTACGTGGAAATGTTGGAAAGGGATAAGGGAAGGTTGGAGGATGCGGTGAAGCGGGCGGATGTGATGCCTTTGGGTTCGGGGGCTTTGGCGGGGAGCACGCTAAAGTTGAATCGGGAGATCACGCGAAAGCTTTTACGTTTTGGGAAAGTTTCAACGAATTCGATGGATGCGGTAGCGGATCGAGATTTCCTAGTGGAGTACTTGGCGGCGGTGGCGCTAGCGGGAGTGCATTTATCACGACTAGCGGAAGATCTGATTCTTTTTTCTTCGACAGAGTTTGGTTTTGTGCGTTTCGGCGAGAGATTTACGACGGGCTCGAGTTTAATGCCGCAGAAGAAAAATCCCGATATGGCGGAGTTGGTCAGGGGAAAGAGTGGAAGATTGACGGGACACTTGGTGGCGTTGCTGACCGTGTTGAAGGGACTGCCGCTGACCTATAATCGGGACTTACAGGAGGACAAGGAGTGCGTCTTTGATGCGGCAGATACGGTGCGGGCCTGTTGGGGGGTGATGGCGGGGGCGTTGGCTTCTTTAGAGGTGGATGTAGGGGCGTGTACCTATGCGGCTTCGGCGCCTGAGTTATTGGCGACTGATGTGGCAGACGGGTTAGTGGAGGCGGGATGGGCTTTTCGGCAGGCGCACCAGGTGGTGGGGGCGGCGGTGCGGCGGGCGGAGGAGAGGGGAACAAGGATTGATCGGTTGACGCGGGAGGATTGGGAGGAGTTGGCGAAGGGGAGTGGGGCGGTGGTGGAAAAGGTTTTGGGAGGGAGTTCGGCGTTGGGTCGGGTAAGGAAAGCGATGGTGGCGAGGAGTGGGGTGGTGGGGGCCCCTAGTTTTGTGGGTGTGGTGCGGGAGTTAAAGGGATGGAGGAAAAAGCTGCGATGAGTGGGTCTTCGCGGGGATCGTCTTCGAGAAGCTCGGGCCAAGCGGGGCCGAGTGGTCCGCCGAAGCGATCGACTCAAGGCCCGCATTTAGATATTCCTCCGAGAACGAGGAATGTGCTGATTGTTATCTCGCTAGCGGGGATGATCTGTGCGGTGATTGGGAGTTTAATGGCGAGAAAAGGAGTGGCGATTGAGGCGGACAAGATCGTGCATTTTATTGGATATAGTTTGCTGGGTTGCTTGATGATTATGGGGCTGAGGCCGATGTTTTGGGTATTCGGAGTTGTTGGAGTAGCGGGCATGAGTGCGGCGCTGGAGGCGATCCAGCCGATATTCGGGAGAAGCACCGATTGGTCGGGCGATTTCGTGACGAACTGTATTGCGGTGGGCACGGGGGCGGCGGCGGGGCTGATTGGGAGATTTCTTTGGGCGTATATTCGAACGGAGGCGGTCAATGCGGGGATTCGAAAAGCTACCTTGGGATTTACGGATGGGCAGGTGGTTTTTAAGCAGGGGGATCCTAGCGAAAAGTTTTTCATCATTCGCTCGGGTCAGGTGGTTTTGACGCGAGAAGCGAATGGGGTGACGAAGGAAATTGCAAAAGCGGGACCGGGCGAGGTGGTGGGGGAGATGGGGGTGTTACAAAAATTACCGAGAAGCGCGACGGCGACGGCGAAGGGGAGGTGCTGGTTGTATGGGATGACTGAACAAGATCTGATGGACAAAAGATCGGACGGACAGGATCACCCTGGGAGCGTTGTTTCGAGGGTATTAGCACAGCGGTTGCGTAAAATGACGGAGCAGGCGGAGCAGAGTGGGAATGGGTCGGGCGAAGTGAATCGACCTGCGGGGGTGGCGCCGGCGGCAGCGGTGGCGGTACAGAAGGCGGTTGCACCGGTGAGTACGCCGGTGCGAGCGGCGGGACCGAAGATTCTTTTGCGGATGGGTTGGAGAAGGGGTGAGGAGGTGACTTGGGGGGATGGTGTGAGTGAGCACAGTTTGCCGATGGCTTTTGGGCGGAATCCTGGTCCCTCAGGAATGAGTGCGGGGACAGAGTTGGTTTTACTGGATGAAAATCCGCCTGAGTGGTTGTCTCCGTTGCAATTTATGGTGGAGCATCAGAATGGGGCGTTTATTTTAAAAGATGAGCAGAGTCAAAGAGGGAATGAGGTGAGTGGGGTTTCGGTGGGACAAAAAGCAGGAGTGACAGCGGTAGAGTTACCTGCGGGAACGCATGTGATGATTGCGGGGGGAGAGGGTTCGCCGTATGTGATGGCCTTAGAGATTCCTGTTTTGGGGTAAGAGAGAGAGGGCTCGGCGGTGGGGGGCGGGGAGGGTGGCTAGGCGCAAGGCGGCGGGGTTGAACCAGCGACCGATAATGCCTTTGGGCGGGTGTGGGCTTAGGAAGATATCGGCTGAGATCTGGTAGCGTGTGTACGGGTAGAGAATTTTTCCCAAGGGCAGGGCCTTTTTTGGTTCAGCGGAAAGGGTAGGTAAAAGGGAGAGAGAGCGCCAGCGATTGGCTGGATGTTGGCGGGTGAGCCAGATCGATTTGCCGTGTTGGACGATGAGAAGATTTTCCTGAAGGGCGGTGGGCTTGGGGCGCGAGGTGGTCGGGCGGGGCAGTTTATTTTTGGAGGGGCAGACTGAGCGAAGGGGGCAGTTGGTACAGAGTGGAATTTTTGGAAGACAGACGAGGGCACCGAGTTCCATCAGAGCTTGATTATGGATTCCTGGATTTC
This sequence comes from Aliarcobacter sp., assembly GCA_041730685.1. Classification (GTDB taxonomy): domain Bacteria; phylum Verrucomicrobiota; class Verrucomicrobiia; order Methylacidiphilales; family Verrucolacustridaceae; genus Verrucolacustris. Next base: position 98,221 of record JBGSBI010000001.1, on the reverse strand, counting down.
TTTTCGGGACGATGGCGCCGGCAAATTCTTGAAGTTTTTTCAAGTTGGGGGAACGGCGGCGGTGGGCGAGGAGTCGGCCGAGTACGCGGGCGACGTTGCCATCGAAGGCGGGAGAGGGAATCGCGAAGGCGATACTGGAAATAGCGCCTGCGGTGTAGTGACCGATTCCTGGAAGGAGACGGAGTTTAAGGGGATCGGAAGGGAGTTGGCGTTGGGGAAGGTGCTGCACAGCTTTTGCTAAGGCGTGGAGGAAGCGGGCTCGACGATAGTAGCCGAGGCCTTCCCAATGGCGGAGAACAGCGGCTTGGGGGGCACGAGCGAGAGCGGACCAAGAGGGGAATCGGCGCAGCCAGCGATGGTAGTAGGGAATGACGGTGGTGATGCGGGTTTGCTGGCACATGAACTCGGAAACGGCGATGCGGTAGGGAGAGGAATGAAGGCGCCAAGGAAGAGGGCGTTGGTAGTGGTGGAACCAGTGATAGAGGAGGGGTAAAGCACGATGGATTTTAGAATCGATGAATGGATGGGGGGACCTAGGGTGCAGAGACATGGCTGAGACGATGTTTACCCACAAGTTAAGCGAGGCCCAAGTTCTTCAGTTGCGCGAGGTGATTTTGGGAAAGGGGTTTGTGCTCGGAACGTTGGAGTATGGTCATTTTTCTGCACGGAAGGGGAAGTGTGTTTTACAGATGTATCTGAGTGGGAAGCTGGTGGTGGCGGGAAAAGAGGCGCGGGAGTTTGTGGAGTTTACCTTAGAGCCAGAGATTTTAGGAGAAGCGCGGTTGGGTTATGAGAAGGTTCGTAATCCCGAGATGTATGCGCCTCATTTCGGGATTGATGAGAGTGGCAAAGGGGATCTGTTTGGGCCCTTGGTGGTGGCTGGGGTGTACGTGGATGAGGACACGGCGGAGCGTTTACTGGAGATTGGGGTGAGGGACAGTAAGACGATTACGACGGACAAGAAGATTGGGGAGTTAGCGGAAGAGATTGGTAGGACGGTGCGGGGTGGAAGTGAGTTGATCACGATTGGGCCAGAGCGGTACAGCGAGCTGTACCGGAAATTTGGAAACTTAAATCGGATGTTGGCCTGGGCGCATGGGAAGGTGATCGCGAATCTGCACGCCAAGGTGCCGAGTTGTCCGCGGGCATTGTCGGATCAGTTTGGGAATCCGCGGTTGGTGGAGGAGGAGTTACGGAAGCAGGGGGTGGAGATTCACTTAGAGCAGAGAACGAAAGCGGAGAGTGATATTGCGGTGGCGGCGGCGAGTATTTTGGCTCGAGCGGAGTTTGTTAGGGCGTTATCCAAGCTTTCGATGGAGGCGGGTAGGGAATTAGCCAAGGGATGTGGAGCAGGAGTAAAGAAGCAAGCCGAGGAAATTTTCAAAGCTAATGGCAGGGAGGGATTGGCCAAGCTGTGCAAAACACATTTTCGTACTTTTGCGGAGGCGGTGGGAGATCCGGTTGCACCGAAAGTGGAGTGGCGGAAGAGGCTGTGATTTTAGTGTGGGAAAATGGTTGATTACTCAGGCCAAAAATTAAACTTGGCGAGCTTATGGAAAGTGCCTAGACATAGAGAGATATGGAAAACCTGACCAAAAGAGACTTAGTAGTGCGGATCAGTAATGAGACGAACCTTGTGCAGCAGGACGTTTTGAAGGTGATTCAGTTCACGTTGAATCATATTAAAGAGTCACTGCTGAAAGGGGATGCGGTACAACTCCGAAACTTTGGAGTTTTCGAAATTAAGATCCGCAAAGCAAGGGTCGGTCGGAACCCGAACAAGCCGGAAACGGACGTCCCGATTCCAGCCCGGGCGGTGGTGAAGTTCAAGGCGGGCAAGGAGATGAAAGCGGAGCTGATTCGCAGTTCGGCGAAGCTCGCGGCAGTCATCGCGGCCGCGGGAACGACGCCTCCTCTGGCGGAGTCCTAACAGTCCGCTCCGGGATTGGAGCGGTGAGATGACGGGTCAACCTCTCCCGGGGTTTCGTGATTTCTTCCCGCCTGAGCATTCGGCTCTGCGGGTGATCTTTCAAGCTTGGCGCGAAGCTTCGCGGCGAAGTGGTTTTATGGAGTATGAGGGGCCTGAGTTGGAGTCGTTGGAGTTGTATACGGAGAAATCGGGGGAGGAGATTGTTGGGCAGTTATATCATTTTAAAGATAAGGGAGATCGTGTGGTGGCGTTGCGCCCTGAGATGACGCCGACTTTTGCGCGAATGGTGGCAAGCCAGCATCGGAATTACCGCAAGCCGATCAAGTGGTTTAGCATTCCGAGGCTTTTTCGTTATGAGAGGCCTCAGCGGGGTCGGCATCGGGAGCATTATCAGTGGAATTGCGACATGGTGGGGGAGAAGTCGGCGGCGGCGGAAGCGGAGTTGATCGGCACTCTTTGTCAGGCCTTTGAGTTGTTGGGGTTAGGTCCGAAAGATGTGGTGGTGAAGATTAGCGATCGGAGTTGGTGGGATACTTTTTTGGCGAAGCATGGAGTGGAGGAGCAGGAGAAGCCTGGGGTGTTACGAACGTTGGATCGGTTGGAGGGAGCGACGGCTGAGCAGCGGAAAGAAAAGTTGGGCCGATTGGCGGGTCCGGTGGAGGAGGCGTGGCAGGGGCAAGGGGCGGACTCGGCAGGCTTGATGGCGGTGCGGCGTGGGGTTGAGCAGTTGGGCTACGGAGAGTGGTGTGAGAATGATCTGCGGGTAGTTCGTGGGTTGGCCTATTATACGGGTGTGGTTTTTGAAGTTCATGATCGTGCGGGAAAGTTGCGAGCGGTGGCGGGTGGAGGACGTTATGATGGTCTATTGAAAAAACTGGGGGGTGAGGATCTGCCGGCGACGGGGTTTGGCATGGGAGATGCGGTCTTGGCGGAACTTTTGCGGGAGAAAAATATTGCGGGAGAGAAGCTGAGTGGGGCGGATATTTTTGTGGTAGCGGAAGCCGGCGAAAGGGAGCTGGCCTTGGGGTTGGTGGGGCAACTGCGGCGCGGAGGTTTCTCTGTGGATTATGATCCTGGAACGGGCAAGTGGGGAAAACAGTTGGAATTGGCCGAGGCCAAAGGGGCGCGCTGGGCTGTGCTGGTGGGTCGAGAAGCTGGAGAAGGGCGACTGGGTTTGAAGGAGTTGGCGTCGCGCAAGCAAACCGAATTGAAGTGGCGTAAGGAAGCGTGTGGGAATATTAGTCTTGAGCCCTCCCCAGGGGAGTGGGCGAAGGTGGTGGGATGATGAAAAGAACCCATTCTTGCGGGGCCCTGCGATCGGGGGAGGTTGGCCAGGAGGTGATCTTGGCGGGGTGGGTTGCGGGGCGACGGGATCACGGGGGAGTGATCTTCATTGATTTACGGGATCGGGATGGATTGACACAGATTGTATTTAATCCTTCCCTCTCCCCCGAAATTGCGGAGTTGGCCCACACTTTGCGGGCAGAGTTTGTTGTGAAAATAGTTGGGCAAGTTGGAGCGAGGCCTGAGGGCACGAAAAATACTACTTTAGCTACTGGAGAGGTGGAGGTTTTGGCCTCGCGGCTTGAGATTCTCAACCCAAGTGAAACCCCGCCGTTTCCTTTGGATGAAGAGGGAGTGAATGAGGATCTGCGATTGCGCTATCGCTACTTGGATCTGCGGCGCCCGCTGATGGCGCAGGCGTTGAAGGCAAGACATCAAGCCACTTTGGCGATCCGGCGGTATTTAGATACGCAGGGATTTTTTGAGGTGGAGACGCCAATTCTTTTTAAGAGCACGCCAGAGGGGGCACGGGAGTATTTAGTGCCTTCGCGGCTCAATCCTGGAAAATTTTATGCTCTACCTCAGTCGCCCCAGCAGTTTAAGCAGTTGCTGATGGTGGGCGGAGTGGAGAAGTATTTTCAGATTGCGCGTTGTTTTCGGGATGAGGATTTGCGGTCGGATCGGCAACCTGAATTTACGCAGGTCGATTTGGAGATGTCCTTCATAGATCGTGAGGACATTTATCGGTTGATCGAGGGATTGGTTGGCTCGGTATGGCAAGAGGTGAAGCAGATAAAGCTACCGACTCCTTTCCCTCGGATGACATTCCAAGAGGCGATGAACAGCTATGGCACAGACAAGCCTGACCGACGGTATGGACTCCGACTGGTGGATTTTACGGAGACCTTTCGGGCTTCTACCTTCAAGGTTTTTGCCTCGGCGGTGGCGACTGGCGGAGTGGTCAAGGCGTTTAACGCAAAAGGATTGGCGTCGATCACCACAGGTCAGATTGAGGAGTTAACTAATCTGGCTAAGTCTCACGGGGCGAAGGGACTGGCATGGATTAAGGTGGAGAAGGGGGAGTGGAAGTCACCGATCGTGAAGTTTTTCAGCGAGGCGGAAAAGAAGGCGTTGACGGAAAAGCTGGAGGTTGAGGAAGGGGACTTACTTCTTTTCGGGGCGGATCAGTGGGTGGCCGCTTGTGAAGTGCTTGGTTTTGTAAGGATCCAGTGTGCGGAATATTTGGCGAAGGCGGGAAAGTGCGTGAGAAATTCCAAACAGCTGGATTTTCTTTGGGTGGTGGATTTTCCGTTGCTACGCAAAGATCCTGAGCATCCTAATTTGGTTGCGACGCATCATCCCTTTACGGCGCCGGTGGAGGAGGATCGGGGTTTGTTGGAATCGGATCCAACGAAGGTCCGTGGTCAGCACTATGACTTAGTATTAAACGGAGTGGAGTTGGGCGGGGGGAGTATTCGAATTCACCAAGGGGAGGTGCAAGACATGGTTTTCCGTAAAATATTAAAGATTCCGCCAGAAATTGTGACGAGTCGATTTGGCTACATGATTGAGGCGCTAAAATTTGGGGCACCTCCGCATGGGGGGATTGCTTTGGGGTTGGATCGGTTGATGGCCCTTCTACTGGGGCAGGAGAGCATTCGCGATGTGATCGCATTTCCAAAGAACGCTCGTGGACAAGATGTAATGAGTGGTTCTCCAGCGGAGGTGACTTCAAGGCAGTTAAAGGAGATTCACATTCAGGTCGATGGCGTGGGATCCGTTCCTCCAAGCTGAACCTTGCGAATATAATTTGTTCAGGTAGGTTGTTCCTATGACAACAACTTCCTCCTCGCCTAAAATCATCGCTTATTTGAAACCCCATTGCGGTTGGAGTGGTGGGGTTCGTGCAGTCATGGCTAAATACAATCTGGCCTTTGAGGATCGGGATATTTGGAATGACATGAATCAGCGGGTGGAGATGATTCAAAAGAGTGGGCAGGAGCTTTCTCCTTGTGTGGAAGTGAATGGGCACATGCTGGCGGATGTAAGCGGGGACGAAGTGGAAGCCTGGCTTTTGAAGAATGGTATGGCGAAACCCAATCAGGCGAAGGTGGAAGTGCCGACTGATCGCGGATGCTCGGACGAGGAACATGCGGCTCAACGTGGGGAGATTCCGGTAAATTTTCGAGGGTAAAACACTAGTGAATGCCCCCCGCAGCGATTTGCAGGTGAGGGCGGTACGGAAGATTCTTGCGGGGGATGATATGGATATGGCGGATTTAACCATGCGCGAACTGCGCGCCCAAAAAACTGTTTACGAAGACCTGATCGTAGAATTATCCCAAGCGGAAGACCCTAAAGTCCAAACAAGGGCGCGCCTGATTTTGAGATTCTGGGAAAATATGAAGCGGCGGGATAAAGAATCTGAGAGTGAACCTCTAGATTTCTCTTCGTGGGAGGATTTGGAGAGTTTTTGTTGGCAGTTAGCGGAGATTGAAAGTCCCGGAATCGATCTTCAGCCCGTGATGGCTTATTTGGACGAGTTGGGGGCTTTGGTAGAAAAGAATTTACCGCAAAGAAGTATATCTCCTTCTGATTCGATTGGGGCGTTGCGGCAAGTTCTAGCGAGAAGAGAGGGATTCCGTGGAAACTTGGAGAACTATTTTGCTCCTGCAAACAGCTACCTTCATCGGGTTCTAGAAACGAAGCTGGGGATCCCGCTGGCGTTGGGGTTGGTTTATATTTTTGCGGGACAGAGAGCGGGTTTAGAAGTGTATGGCTTGAATACGCCTGGTCACTACTTGGTGGGTATAGGGGGGGTCACGTTTGATCCTTTTCACGGTGCGGCGGTGATGTCCGCGGACGACCTTTCGGCAAAATTTGGAACTGAGCGGGGTTGTTGGGCAAGTCCGATGTATATGCGGGCGACGCCTCGTGAGACGGCAGAGAGGATGCTGGTGAATCTGGTAAATAGCTATAGTCGGGCGGGAGACGAGGCACGTCACGCTCGGGTGGTGTCCTATCTTCAGATGGTCGAAGAGAGTTTTGGTTAAGCCGTGAAAATCGTATGGCGTGGCTTGAATTGGAGTGTGGTTCGAGAGCATCCTTTTGTATGAAAAGAACCATCTTACTCGCTTTGACTCCTCTGTGGTTAGCATCCTCGGTTGTCCTGGCGGAGGAACCGCCGATTGTCCCGACAGTGACACCAGCGGAGGCGGCAACGCAGGAGGGTAAAGAGGTGAAGGTGAAAGGGGTGATTAAAATATATGAGGGCAAACCCTCAATGGATATTTCCTCCTGTGATCAGATTCATGTGATTGAGGATCCTGCGGCCACGGCGCCCGAAAGTAAGCCGAGCGAGCCTGCCACTTGAGCATAGGGGAGCAGAGGATTCTGATTGCCTACCCCGTATCTCTTTGGGTATGTTCAATTCGATGCCCGCTGAGACGATCCTTGAAGAAGAAACCATAATGGAAGAAACCTCGGATCTCGACCCCAAACTGAAGGCCAAACTTGATTGCTTGTCTCCTGGGGCCTATTGCCGTCACCGCAGTTGGGGCGTAGGAAAGATTGCGTCGAAAGACGACGCTCTCGCTTCGTTAACAATTGATTTCCGCTCGAAAAAAGGTCACTCGATGGAATTTGTTTATGCGGCGGAGTCGCTTCGTCCTTTGGGCAAAGATCATTTCGAAGCGCGAATTTTGCGGGAAGTGGAGGTGATGAGGGAGTTGTGTGGGAAGGATCCTGGGGCATTTATGGTTTTGGCTGTAACTAGCTTAGAAAAAGAAGCCACGGGAGCACGTATCGAGGAAGCTGTAGTGCCGCACCTATTCAAGGCGGATGGATGGAAAAAGTTTTGGGAGGCGGCCAAGAGGGCGATGCGGAAAGATCCGCGTTTTGTCATTCCAGGCAAGCGATCGGATGCGATTCAGTATTTGGAGACAGCGCCTGATGCCAAAGCAGGTGGTTTAACCGATTTGCAAGAAGCGGTTGGGGCGAAGCGGGTGATTGAAGCTTTAGAGAAACTGCAAAAAGCAAGGAACAGTACAGAGTTGAAAGCCATTTGTGATGAGGCTTTCAAGTTAGTGGAAGCCTCGGCATTAAAAATTCCGAAGAGCCAGATGAGTCAAGTGGCAGAATTGGCGCTGGCTCGTTCTGAGTTTGCGGGGTCGGCGGGTCTTCCGGCGGAGATGGGTACAATTTTGAGGGGGATTCTTCCAGTGGAGCCCAATCGGCTTGCGCTGGTGGTTGAGGCTTTACCTGCTGGGAAACAGCCACGGTTTGCTGAATTGGTGGCGAACCAAATGGGGGAAAGGTGGACAGAGCTCTATCTGGCTCTTTTGCCAAGGGCTTCGGGTCGGTTAATGGATGCGATCACGGCGCGTTTTAAAAAGCTCAATCGGATGGGAGAGTTAGAAGGAGCTTTGGATCGCCTTTTGCGGGAGCGATTGACTCACCCTGATCTTATTGTTTGGCTTTGTCGTAATCGCACGGGCGACTTGGCCAAAATGACGGGTCCTGCACTTTTTATGACGGCATTGAATGTACTAGAGAACGAGACACTTTCCGATTCGAGTCGTGGATCGCGTCTGCGCGATCTGCTTTTAGAGGATAAAGATCTAGTGCGTGACTTGCTGGCTCCTTCTTCTCCGGAAGAGGTCAGAGATGTGACTCGCTCCGCCCTAGCCTCGACCGCATTTGAGGAGCTGGATAAGCGCTCATTGATTGGGGCGTTGGTTAAGCTTTATCCGCAAGTGGGTGTGATGGTGGCGGGAGAAAACCGAGCGACGACGGTGGATGCTCCGATTGTGAGCTGGGAAAGTTTGGAAAAGCGCAAGGCGGAACTGGAAGAAATCACCCTGAAGAAGATTCCTGCGAATAGTAAGGAAATTGGGGTGGCGCGTTCTTACGGGGATTTGAAAGAGAACCACGAATTTAAAGCGGCGAAAGAAATGCAGGCGGTTTTGATGCGCCGCAAACAGGACTTGGAGTCGATGATCCTCTCGGCGCAGGGCACAGATTTTAGTGGGGTGACGAGTGACGAGGTGGGGATTGGCACGGTGGTGACGTATGAAGCCAAGGAAAGTGGGGAGAAAAAGACGATTACAATTTTGGGTGCATGGGATAGCGATCCTGATCAGGGGATCCTTTCGTATCAGACGGCGGTGGCGCAGGCTTTGATCCAGCACAAGGTGGGCGATGGCGCCGAATTGCCAGGCGAAGGTGGGACTCGAATCAAAGTGGTGATCAAATCCATTCGGCCGTACCGGACTTAAGCTGGGCTGGTCCCAGGTTTCAGGATATGAAGACGTCCATCCGTAAAATCACGGCTCGCGAAGTGATTGATTCGCGAGGAAATCCTACATTAGAGGCGGATGTTATTCTTGAGGGTGGGGTGATGGGTTCGGCGATGGTGCCGAGCGGTGCGAGCACCGGAATCCATGAAGCACTTGAGTTACGGGATGGGGACGCCAAGCGTTATGGTGGCAAGGGGGTGCTGAAGGCGGTGGCGAATGTGAAAGATAAAATTGGGCCACTACTTTTGGGCAAGGACGCAGCGGACACCAAAGGAATTGATCGGTTGATGATCGATTTAGATGGAACTCCAAACAAGAGGACACTCGGGGCGAATGCTATTTTGGGAGTTTCCTTGGCGGCGGCGCGAGCGGCCGCAACAGCCCATGGTGAGCCTTTGTACCGATGGTTAGGTGGGGAGAAGGCCAATGTTTTACCTGTACCGATGGCCAATATCATCAATGGGGGAGCCCACTCGGATGCCCCGATCGATTTTCAAGAATTCATGATTGTACCTCGTGGTTTACCAAGCTTTCGAGAAGCGCTTCGCTGTGGTGCGGAGATTTTTGCCACACTGAAGAAGATTTTGCATGATCGAAAGCTGGGAACAGCAGTGGGAGATGAGGGTGGGTTTGCTCCGCGACTCGAATCAACGGAAGCTGCGCTGGGAGTGATTGCGGAAGCGGTGGAGAAGGCGGGCTACCGACTAGGGGAGCAGGTTTTTCTGGCATTGGACGTGGCGAGCAGCGAGTTCTTTGATGGAACGACCAAGGAGTATGTTTTTAAGAAGTCTGATCAACGGCGGTTGTCGGCCAGCGCTCTGGTCGACTTTTATGCAGAGCTACAAAAGAAGTACCCGATTATTTCGATTGAGGACGGCACGGCGGAGGAGGATTGGGATGGTTGGAAGGTGTTGACGCAGAAATTAGGTGCGAAGACGCAATTAGTCGGCGACGATCTATTTGTGACGAACGTGGAATTTTTAA
>JBGSBI010000001.1:0-88716 GCA_041730685.1 Aliarcobacter sp. | reverse complement strand
TTGGTGAAGGTGAATCAGATCGGAAGTTTGAGTGAAACGTTGGCGGCGATAGAGTTGGCTCGCTCGGCGAAGTATTCGGCGGTGATTAGTCATCGCAGTGGGGAGACGGAGGATTCGACGATTGCGGACTTGGCGGTGGCCACGAATTCGGGTCAGATCAAAACGGGTTCGTTTTCTCGATCGGATCGACTAGCTAAGTACAACCGACTTCTACGAATTGAAGAAGAGCTAGGTTCTAAGGCGATTTATGGCGGGCAACTCGCGGCTGTTTGATCCTAGTGGGCTGGGTCAGCCACAGACAAAGGGCCACTACTGGCGTATTCTACAACCTTGGGTTTACGCGCTGGTCGGTTTGCTTTTCGTGGCGGTGGTTCTGGCACTTTTCTATCCTGAATGGAAAAAAGGTCAGAATATGAAAGGGCGGTTGCAAGCGATGCAGGCTGATATTCAAAACCAGAAACAGGAGTTGGGGGATTTGCAGGAGCTTTCTGGGCGATTACAGGACGATCCTTTCACGGTGGAGAGGATGGCGCGCGATACCTTAAGTGTGGCTCGGCCAGGCGAAGTGATCTTTAAGTTTCAACCTTATGCCACAAACGTGAACACTCCTGGGGAAGCAAAAGGCCTGATGCGGCAGCGGACTGCGAGGCAATCACCGTGAGTGGTGTCTATCGAGTGGCGGTGACAGGGGCCGCGGGTCAAATTGGTTATGCTTTGGCGTTCCGGATCGCTTCGGGTGGCCTTTTTGGGCCTGAACAGAGAGTTCGTCTGCAGTTGCTGGAAGTGCCTCAGGCCGAGAATGCACTAAAGGGAGTGGTGATGGAGTTGCTGGATGGGGCGTGTCCTTTAGTGGAGGAAGTTGTGGCGACGAGTGACCCGAAGAGGGCTTTTGAAGGTGCGGATTGGACGCTTTGTGTGGGAAGTATTCCGCGGAAGCCTGGAATGGAGAGGTCGGAGCTCTTGGGTTTGAACGGGAAAATCTTTGTGGAGCAGGGACGGGTTTTAGCGGAGGTAGCGGGGAAAGATGCGCGGGTACTGGTGGTGGGGAATCCTTGTAATACGAATGCCTGGATAGCGATGCAGGCGGGGCATGGATTGGCAAAGGAGAACTGGTTTGCGATGACACGTTTGGACGAGAACCGAGCCAAGGCTAGATTGGCAGAAAAAGCTGGGATGCCGGTGGCCGAGGTGGATCGTCTGGCGATTTGGGGTAATCATTCGAGCACGATGTATCCTGATTTCACCAATGCGCGGATTGGGGGGAAGGCGGCGACGGATGTGATAATGGATCGAAAATGGTTGGAGGGAGAATTTTTGCAGTCGGTTCAGCAGCGCGGGGCAGAGATCATGAAGGCGAGGGGACTATCGAGTGCGGCGAGTGCAGCCCATGCAGCGGTCGATACGGTGCGGACCTTGCATGATGGGACGAAGGCAGGAGATTGGACGAGTGTGGCGGTTTGTTCGGACGGAAGTTATGGTGTGCCAGAGGGTTTGATGTGTTCTTTTCCGATTCGAGCTTTGGGGAGGGGGAAGTGGGAGATTGTTGCTGGGTTGAAGTTGGATGATTTTGGGCAAAAAAAGCTGGCGGCGACGGTGGCAGAGTTGGAGGAGGAGAAAAAAGCGGCCGCTGAGGCGGTAGGAATTTAGGCGTAGGGCAGTTTTCGGGCTGGGGTGGGAAAGGTCGGTGGGCTGGGAATTTTGGAGCAAGTAGGAGAGCGAAGGGAGCTGAAGGCACTCCTTGGAACTTTGGGCTTAGGCTCACTGTTTTCCGGGTGGGTGAAAGAAGGGGTGTGCTCGGTGGCGGGATGGCCCAGTGGGGCGCAGGCTCTGGCGGCGGTGGTTTTGGCAGGGGATAAGAAAATGCGGGGTTGGGTGGTGGTGACGGGAAGTGTGCGGGAGCAGGAGGAGATAGCTTCGCAAATTGAGGCTTGGGGTGGGGATGTTTTGGTGGTTCCGGAAGCGCACCGAGGAAAAGAGGGAGTGCGGCCCGATGCGGACTTGGAGGCGGAGTGGTTGGGATCGTTAGCCAGGTTGACCTTAGAAGAACGACCCCGGTGTGTGGTGGTGACGGAACAGGTGCTGGCGGAGAAGCATCCTTCGCCTGCGGAAATTCAGAGAGGAATGTTTCGTGTGAAAAAAGGAGATGCGTTGGATCCTCTGCAGTTCGTAGAGGATTTAGTCACGGCGGGATATATGAAAGTGGGGACAGTGGCGGAACGAGGGGAGGTGGCGAGGCGCGGGGGGATTGTTGATCTGTTTGCGAATCAGGCGGAGGCGCCGTTGCGGATTGAATGGGGTGGAGATCGTGTGGAATCGATTCGCGAGATTGATTTACATGAGCAGACGGGAGTTGGGGAAAGAGTGGAAGCTTGGATTTTTCGGGGTAAGGCAATGGAGATGGAGGGAGCGTCCTCGTTTTCCGAATACTTAGGAAGTGGTTGGGGTACTTTAGTTTGTGCGGAGGGAATTGAGGGAGGGGATTGGGAGGGGGTTTTTTCAGGGCATGGGTTTACGGGAGAGCCGATTCGAGAGGAGGGTTTGGCGGAGGCGAGGAGACGCCGAGTGGGAGCGGAAATACGGGCTTGGCTGGCGCGAGATTGGCGGGTGATTATTTCGGGAATCAACGAGGGGGAGGCAAGACGATTGCAGGAGTGGCTGGCGGAGTGTGATCTTACAGAGAAGGATCGAGAAAAGCTGGAGTTTGTGATTTCTGGATTAGGACGCGGATTTGCCTGGCCTGAGGGCAAGTGGGTGATTGTGACGGGAGCGGAGCTGTTGGGTCGGACGGAGACGAGGCGCGGGCCGCGGCGTGCGGTTTCTTTGGCGGCGGAGCGTTGGCGTCGTCCAGTGTTTGATCCTGGAGAGATTCACTTAGGGGATTACGCGGTGCATTTGCAGCACGGGGTGGCGATTTATGAGGGATTGGGGGATAAGCCTGATGGGAAAGGGCAGTGTTTGATGTTGAAGTATGCGGACGGGGGTAGGTTGTATGTGCCCGTCGAGGAGTCGTATTTAGTTTCGCGTTACGTGGGGGTAGGAAAGAAGCGGCCTAAGTTGGACATGCTGGGGGGTGGACGATGGGAAAGGGCGAGGGCGAAGGCAGAAAAAGCGGTGGAAGATTTTGCGGCTACTTTATTAAGAACGGCAGCTGAGAGGGAAGCATTACCTGGAAAAGCGTTCCCACCCGATCATGGGTGGCAGGGGAAGTTTGAAGCAGAGTTTGTTTATGTGCCGACAGCGGATCAGGTAAGGGCGATTGCTGAAACTAAGGCCGATATGGAGCGAGCACGACCGATGGATCGATTGATTTGTGGTGACGTGGGATATGGAAAGACGGAGGTGGCAATTCGCGCGGCATTCAAAGCTGTGATGGGCGGAAAGCAGGTGGTGGTTCTAGCGCCGACGACGGTTTTGGCTCAACAGCATACGCGGACCTTACGGCAACGTTTTGCTGACTGGCCGATTGTGGTGGATGAATTGAGTCGTTTTCGGACGGGGTTGGAGCAGCGGGAGGTCGTTAAAGGGGTGGCGGATGGGAGGATCGATGTGGTGGTGGGGACTCACCGACTACTTTCGGCAGATGTGGCTTTTCATGATTTGGGTTTGGTGGTGATCGATGAGGAGCAGCGGTTTGGAGTGAAGCAGAAGGAGAAGCTGAAGGAACGGTTCCGCCGAGTGGATTTACTTACCTTGTCGGCTACCCCTATTCCGAGAACGCTTTATTTATCGATGTTGGGTGCGAGGGATCTAAGTCAGATAGAGACGCCGCCTTTGGGTCGTCACCCAATTGAAACAGTGGTGGCTGAGTATGATGAGCGATTAATCCGAGACTGGATTCGGCGCGAGGTGGCACGCGGGGGTCAGGTGTATTATTTGCACAATCGAGTGGCGGCTTTGCCGATTCTCGCGACAAAGATGCGACTGCTATTGCCTGGGATCAAGGTGGTGATAGCGCATGGTCAGATGGCGGAGGGAGAGTTGGAGGATGCCATGGGGCAATTTGTGAAAGGGAAAGCGGATATTTTGCTTTGCACAACGATTATTGAAAGTGGTTTGGATATTCCTAATGCGAACACGATCATCTTAGATCGAGCCGACCGATTTGGGTTAGCGGATCTGTATCAGTTACGGGGAAGGGTGGGGAGAGCGCTGCATCGGGCATACGCACTATTGCTGGTGCCTCGAGAGAGGCGGAAGGGGGAGGCTGGGGAGAGGGTGGATGCTTTGAAGGAGCATGGCGGCCTGGGCGCAGGGTATCGGATTGCAATGCGAGATATGGAAATACGGGGAGCGGGTAATCTTTTAGGAACGGAGCAAAGTGGGCACGTAGCGGTGATTGGATTCGAGTTGTACTGCCGTCTTTTGCGTTCAGCAGTGGCGAGAATGAAGAAGGGGGAGTGGCGCCCGCCGCCCGTAGTTTTGATGCGTTTGGATTTCGTGACTTTACGAAGTTCGGAGGTGGGAGATGGAAAAGCGGGGGCATATGTTCCAGCCGATTATATTCCTGAAGTACGAGAAAGAATTGAGGCTTATCGGTTGGTATCGGAAGCGGGAAGTATTAAGGAAATGGGTAGGATTGGGGTGAATTGGCGGGATCGATATGGTCCATGGCCGACGGAGATAGGACTTTTATTAGCGCACCATCGAGTTCGAGTTCTCGCGGGATTAGCCGGAGTGACGAGATTGGAGGTGGAGGGGGAGAAGATTCGAGCTTGGAAGGGGATGGAGTTGGAAATGGTGGGGACAAAACTGCCCCGTTTGACCGAGAAGACCGCCCACGATAAGCTGGCTCAACTGGAAGCATGGCTAAGATGATCCCACCCACCCCGCTGGTCCTCGTCTTCGTCATCGGGTGTATGTTGTCATGCAGTTGGGGTCAAAACTCGATCAACAATGGAGTGGCGGCGGTGATTAATAGTGAGGCGATTACTTTTCGAGACGTGTTGGCGCAGACGCAGATGGAGGAGGACGACTTAAAGAACCAGATGCAAGCGGGTAAGATTACCGACGATGAAAGAAAGGCGAGAATACGTGAACGACGGAAAACAGTTTTAGACTCCTTAATTGAGACCCGGCTGATTATTCAGGACTACAAGAAAAAGGGGTATAATTTCCCAGCCTACTATTTTGATCGAGAGGAAAGGCAGAGAGTGCGGGATCAGTTTGGGGGAGATCGGCAGGCTTTGGTGAAAACGCTGGAGGAGAGGGGGATTACGATGGCGGACTGGAAGAAAAACATTCAAGAAACATTTATTGTGCAGCAAATGAGGCAGATTAATGCGAAGCGCTTTATCACGATTTCGCCTCACATGATTGAGGAGTATTATCAGAATCATATTCGAGACTTCTTACAGCCCGATCGAGTGAAGTTGCGGATGATCTATTTAGCGCCGGAGAGTAGTGCAGAGGTGGAGGCGCAGGCGAAAGAAGTTTTGGCTCAGGTAGAGTCGGGGGTGGACTTCGCGGTCTTGGCTAAGAAGTACTCGGATTATAATCGGGCTGGCGGTGGGCTTTTCATGGATCAGGGCGGTTGGGCGGAGCGGGAAGGATTGAAGGGAGAGATTGCGGATGTGGCTTTTACTTTGCGGCCTGGTCAAGCGAGTGGAATCTTGGCCTTGCCGTCTGCGAAGGGGCCACCTGCTTACTACTTATTGCAGGTGGAGGAGGTGAAAAAAGCTACAGTAACTCCTCTCTCTAGTATTCGTGATGCAATTGAAAGCACTTTGGTAGCGGCGGAAAGCGAGAAGGTGCAAAAAGAGTGGATCGAGCGTTTAAAACGGGATGCCTATATCGAAAGATTCTTGTGAGAAATTTATCTAGGGGAGGGAAGAAACCTGCTGTTTTGGGTATTACTCTAGGTGATCCTGCGGGAGTAGGTCCTGAGCTTGTGCGGGAAGCGATACGGAGGATGGGTCGTTCTTATCAGTTGAGATTGATTGGCGAATCGGTGGGGGTTCGAGTTGGAAGGCCTACTTTGAAGGGGGCGCGGATGGCGATGGAGGCTTTAGAGGAGAGCGTTCGTTTATTGCGATCGGGAGAGATCGTGGCGGTAGTCAATGGTCCTGTTTCGAAGGAGGGGTTGAGACGGGTGGGTTTTCGGTTTCCAGGGCAGACTGAGTTTTATGCAAAAGCTTTTGGTCTGAAAGGTAGTGAGGTGACGATGATGATGATTGGGCCGAGGTTGCGGGTGGCGCTGGTGAGTACGCATCTTTCCTTGAAGAAGGCGGTAAATAATCTTTCGAAGGGTGCGATTGTGCGGGCGGGGGTGCATCTTAACGAGACATTGAGAAGGATGGGGTTTCGGAGGCCGCGGATTGCGGTTTGCGGATTGAATCCACATGGGGGAGAAGGTGGGTTGTTTGGCAACGAGGAAAGGAAGGTGGTTGAACCTGCGGTTAGGGAGTTGAGTAAGAAAGTGGGTTTGAAGGTATGGGGTCCTGAGTCGCCTGATACGGTCTTCTGGAGGGCAGGGAGAGGCGAGTTTGATGGGGTGGTGGCGTTGTATCACGATCAAGGACTTATTCCTGCCAAGCTGTTGGATTTTGAGAGTACGGTAAATGTGACGGCGGGCTTGCCGGTGGTGCGGTGTTCGCCTGATCACGGAACTGCTTTTGCTATGGCGGGAAAAGGCAAAGCGAAGGCAGATAGTTTGATGGTGGCGATTCGGCTTGCTGGCCAATTGGTGGGCGGTGGTCGTCGATGATGGATGCTGGGCGAGTGGCGATTGAGGAGTTGAAGAGAGCACTCCCTAGTGAGGGTCTTTTTCAGGGGAAAAGTTGGAGGTGGTCGGATCGTCCGTTTAGTTTGGAGGCGCAGGATGTTTTATTTTTGGAGGGATTAGGAAAGAAGTTGTCTGCTTTTCAAAGGGCTGCAGACAAACTGTATCGGGCGAGCGTGGCTGGGGATGCACCGAAGTGGGTTTCGGAGTGGTTAGATTTAGGAAAACCTGAAGAAGTCGTTCGAATTGGAAGAGAGGGAAGGGGATCTTTGCCAAGGGTATTACGACCTGATTTGATTCGGACTGAGGGTGGTTGGGCTTTGACAGAGATTGATGCGGTCCCTGGGGGAGTTGGATTGACCACGTGGCTCCAAGAGGAGTACGGGAAGCTGGGCCAGACGCTACTTGGGGGGAGTGGTGGGATGCGATCGATGGTGGAAGAGGTATTAGGAGATTCGGGTGAGGTGGTTATTTCGAAGGAGGCGGAAGATTACCGGCCTGAGTGGGAGTGGTTGATTGGAAAGGAGAGAGTGAAATCCGCCGAGCAGTATCGATTTGGATCGGCAGGGCCGTATCGTTTTTTTGAACTGTTTGACTGGATGGGGTTGGAGGAGATCCGTGCTACTTGGAATGAAAAAATTAAGATGGAGGCCCCGCCCAAAGCTTATCTGGAGGAGAAGTTGTGGTGGGCGCTCTTCTGGATGAAGCCATTGGAGGATTGGTGGAGGAAGGAGTTGGGGGAGGGTTATTTCAAAGAGTTGCGTGGTCTGGTTCCGAGAGCGTGGCCGATGCGGCCGATGGAGTTACCGCCAGAGGGGGTCTTGCCGGATTTGGGGATACAGTCGTGGAACGAACTGGAGAACTTTAGTCAAAAGGGAAGGGAACTAGTCATTAAGGTGAGTGGCTTTTCCCCGAGGGCGTGGGGATCGAGGGGGGTGTTCGTAGGAAGTGATCATCCAAAGGAGCGTTGGGTGAAGGAGGTTCGACGGGCGTTGGGGGAGTGGAATCAGCAGCCGCATCTTTTGCAAAAATTTGCTCATCCTGCCGTCGTAACTCATCCGGTGTGGAGCGAGGAGCGGGGTGAGATGCAAGACGAGCGATGGAAAGTAAGGTTATGCCCGTATTATTTGGTGACAGGTGAGAAGGTTGCGCTGAAGGGGGCTTTGGCGACTTTATGTCCGACGGATAAAAAGTTGATCCATGGAATGGAAGATGCGGTGTTGGTGCCGGTGGGGGGAGGGGAAGGGGGGAAATTTTGATTTTGGATTTTTAATGTTCGATTATCGGAGAGTGCGAATGTGGAAAAGTGTGAAAGTCGTTTTGAAGTTGGAGGCTTAGGTAGGGGCGGCATCTTCGAGGCCGCCTAGCTGGGTGATAGATCCGGCGGTTGCGGCCCCGACGCGGGTCGGGGTAGAGACACGCTCACGCGCGCTTTAGGAGCCTGGGGGGTGCCAGTCGAGGGTAATGTCGCGTTTTCCTTCTGGTCCGCGGAGATTAAGTGTGAGGCGACCACCGGGCGGTTGGTAGACGGCACGAATTTCTCCACTGTCGAAGCCGTAGTCGCGGATGATGGTCAAAGCGGCACGGGCTGAGCCTTGTTTGACCCAGCTCCAGTCTGGGGGAATACGCTGGGCCACTTTGTCGACGCTAGGAATTTGGAGTCGGCCCCCATGATGAAAGGACATGGTACCATAACCTCCGCGAATCTCTTTTCCTTGAGCGGAGACATTCAATAGGGCATCGACTTTCGAGCTCAAGCGGAAGGAAGAGGGGGTGAGGGCATCGGTGACGACGCGACTCTCCATTTCCGAAATAGAGGACCAAGCTGACCAAGGGAGGTCGGGTTTAAAAAGAAGGGAGAGACCGCCATCGAGAGATCCGCCGCCGAGTCCTGCGTTGGCTCGGGCAAAGATACCTTCGGCGCTGACGGTAACGGAGACGGAGAGTTTTTCGGCGGTGAGTCCGTGGCAGGTAAGGCGATCGGCAAATAGGGTAGGAACGATATTATCGGAGCGTTTACCTTTGGCATCTTGGCCGAGACTGAAGTAGAGATTTCCGCGAAGGTTCATTACGGAGAGGTCGTAGGCGGGGTAGTCGAGATTGGAGGGGGGAACGGTAAAGGTGGTGGCGAGCTGGATTTCGGTGAAGTCGCGGAGTTGGAGATTCTTTTGCTCGGCGGCGAAGTGGACGGGGAGCTGTAGGACGGGTTGGCCATAAATGGAGACGCTTAGGCGCCCGTCGTTGAGGCGGAAGTCTTCGATGGAGAACGGTCCATCGGTTTGATTGCTGGGCAAGGAGCTACTTTGGATTCGATCGACGAAGGCAAAGAGGTCGTCGCCTAAGTAGACGGTGGGGGTGGTGAGGCAGAGAGATTGAAGCCTTTTGTGAGTGAGGCCCTCCCAAGTGAAGGCAATATCGATCCTGGCGAAAGAGAGGACAGGTGCGAGGGCATCGTTGGGGGAGTAGAAGGTGAGGTTCTCGATGGTAGCACTTTGCAGTTCGGAATTGGATTCACCAGAGGGCTGGGGGCCGAGGCGAACATCGGTAAAAAGGAGTGGGGTGGTATCTCCGAGGCGGAGCGGGGTGGGAGGGATGCCTGGGCCAAGGTTATCGAGCTGGAGAGTTGAATTTTCGATGAGAAGACGCGCGATACGCAGAGGAAGGCTGTATTTAGAGGGGGTGGAGTGGGTCTCAAATCGGCTGAGCCAACCTTCGGCGCCGTAGAGGCGGACCTCGGAAATACGTCCAAGAAAAAGTGAGGGGTCGATTTTAACGGCGAGGGCCTGAACTTGAATGGCTTCTCCGTACTGAATACCACGAATTTCGAGGTAGCCATATCCGCGCCAAAGGGCGGAGGAGAAACTTGCAGGGGTGTTGGTGAGAAACAGAGCGATGTGCAGGGGTACTGTGGGAAGAGCGATGAAAGTCAGAAGAACGGCAAGAAGGATAAAAAAAGAGTGGCGGCGCATTGGTTCGACTTTAGGCACAAGTTAGAAGATGGGGAGGATGGAAGTGGCGGTAGGAAAAATGAGAGAGGGTAGTGGACGGGTGATCGACCCGAGTGGTTCATTGGTGGTAGCGTGGAGAAGTGAAATCTGTTTTGAGAAACATCCTCGTGGTGGGAGGGGTTGGGCTGTTGGTGGGGTGTGCCACGGTGCGACTGGATACGCCTGAGCCTTTGAAGGTGGATATTAATATGAAGGTGGATGTGGAGCAGAAGGGTGGGACGGCGGGGAAAGTGGAGATGACAACGTTAAGTGCGGGCGAGGAGAGGCGGATGCTTTCGCATCAGGTGCAGGAGTTAAAAAATGATCATAAGGTAGGAGAGGGGAGGGATGGTCTGCTGGTCTTGAAGGAGATGCCGAAGGATCAGGCTTACGTGGATTATGCCAAGACAGTGGTGGCGAAGGAGAATGGAGCACGGGAAAAGTTATTTGCAGAGAAGGCGCTGATTGAAAAGAAGAGTGAGGCGCAGTATGCGAAGGAGTTTGCGCAGAG
The DNA here is from genome assembly GCA_041730685.1 of Aliarcobacter sp. Lineage (GTDB taxonomy): Bacteria > Verrucomicrobiota > Verrucomicrobiia > Methylacidiphilales > Verrucolacustridaceae > Verrucolacustris. Next base: position 78,500 of record JBGSBI010000001.1, on the reverse strand, counting down.
AGTTCGGCAGGCAAGTTATCCTGGGGAGTGGATCCAAGAAGATGATGGGAAATGGAAAAAGAGGTAGTGGAAAGAGACTGGGCGTACGGATTGAGGGAGTGAGAAGATGAAGCTAGAGGAGAAGGATTTGGTGGAGGAGTTTTCGCGATCGGGTGGGCGTGGTGGGCAAAATGTGCAAAAAGTGGAAACAAAGGTGGTTCTACGGCACATTCCGACTGGGGTCACGGTAGTGGCTCAAGAGGAGCGGTTCCGGGAGGCTAACCGAATCCGTGCAAGGAAAAGAATGGTGGCGGCTTTGGTCGAGCGGGAGATAAGAATTCGATTGGCGAAGGCAGCGGAGAGGTCGAAGGAGAGGAGTCGAAAAGCCAAAAGGAGTTGGGGTGCGACACGGGAGTTGGTGGAGGGAAAGAGGCAACGGGCAAAGATTAAGGTGGGAAGGGGAAAGTGGCGGGGGGATGGGTGAGTGCGTGGCTGTATGTTTTAGAGTGCGGGGATGGGTCGTTCTACACGGGGTGGACGAATCGGTTAGAGAAACGGTTATTAGCGCACGAGAAGGGGCTAGGTGGAAAGTATACGCGGAGCAGGTTGCCTGTGCGGTTGGTGGCGGCGTGGAGAAAGCGAAGTGAGAAAGAGGCGAGGAGTGCGGAGGTTTATTTTAAGCAGTTGAGTCGTGGGGAGAAGTTGGAGCGGGTGGACCGTGCCTCAAAGCAAAGTCTCCCCACTCGCGTCCGGGCACGAGTGGGGAAACGATCGGCTAATTAAGCTCCCGTTTTCTTAGCGGAAGTGCCTTTGGGATTGGCTTTCTTGGCCGAAGTGGCTGTAGCGCGTTCATCGCGACTGAGGCGTCCGTCTCCGTCCTTATCAAACTTGGTGAGTTTCTCCTTCTGCATGGCTTGGAGATCCAAGCGGCGGTTGGCTTTTTCGGATTCGCTGAGTTGGCCGTTGCCATCGGTATCATATTTACCTTGGAGGCGATGGAACAGTTCTTGGCGGGCTTGATCGGCGGTGGCCTGCTCTTCGGGGTCGATCTTGCCATTTTGGTTGGCGTCGAACCTTTTTAGTAAGCGGGCGGTTTTATCGTTGTCTTGGCAGACTTCTGCCACGAGGCGATGGGTGGGATGGATCAGGGTGAAGGCGAGGAGGCCTAAGGCCAGCGCGCCACGATGGGTTTTGAGTGATGTTGTCATGGAGGATATAACTGGGGATATGGGCAAAAGTTGCGGTACTATTTTCGAAATGTGAATAATAGTTGTAAAAAGAAGGATCATAGGGAGATAGGCCCGTGAGAAGGGCGGGTGAAATGTGGGAAAGTGAGAATGTGTGAAAGTCGTTTTGAAGTTTGAGGTTAGGTAGGGGCGGCCTCCTCGAGGCAGCCTAGCTGGGCGATAGAGTTCCGCGGTTGCCGGAATTGCTCACCTACGCAAAGCCCCGACGCCGGTCGGGGTAAAGCCGCAAAGGACGCGAAAATTAGGAGAGTGAGAATGTGGGAAGCCCCGATAGGAATCGGAATTCATCGGCGGCTAACGCGGATCTGGCCAGTCAGAACATTTACATCAGCGCCGCGGCTAGGTTTTAACGGGCGAGGACACCGAGTTGGTCGCGGGCGCCGAGGGAGTGGGCGAGATGGGAGGGGTCGGATTGGCCGAGGAGGGCCTTGCGGTACGAGGCTAGGAGGATGACCGCTTCTTCGGGCGACTCTTCTAAAAGTTCGAGGCGGAAGTGGCGCAGCCCAGTGGCGAGGAGTTGGGGGATATGGGAAGCGCCAGATTGGGGGCGTGCATGAAAGACGGTGTTGCGACAACCGACATCGGCACGAATGGGGTGAGATTCGCCGACTCGATCACGAGCGGAGATTCGATGGCGATCACAGGGACGACCGCAGGTGAGATGGTCTTTGCCTTCGGATAGAAAAGCGGCAAAGACGCAGTGTTCCATATGAAACATGGGGATGTGTTGGTGGAGGGTGAGTTCGAACCAAGAGGGCGGGGAGGTGTGGAGGAGTTCGAGTAGTTGCGAAATATTGAGATCATAGCTGGGAGTGACGCGTTGGAGGCCTTCGGAGATAAAGAGATCGGCAGAGAGGGGGTTGGAGATATTGAGGGAGAAGTCCCCGACGATAGGGATATTCAAGGAGCGGAAGTGGTCGAGACCGCCAAGGTTTCGAATGAGGACACCGTCGGGCCGGGCATTTTCGATAAGGCGGAAAAATCCAGTTTCGCCCGCCTTTTGAATTCTGGGGGTAGCGAGAAAGATGGGAACTTGGGAGGATTTCCTGAGCGTTTCGATGGTCGGAGCAAAACGGCGAAGATCCTCAAAGTCGAGATAGAGGAGGTCGGGGGATTCGGTTGCGAGGGCTTGGGCCTGTTCGGAAGTGCGGCAGAGAACGGAGATAACGGGCTGAGAGGGAGCGGGAAGAGTGGATTTCTTGGTATGAATGGATTGGAGAAGGGTGGGAAGGAGAGGAACGGGCGTTAGGGGTGAAGTTCCTACATTCTTGGGAGTGTGAGAATGCTGCTCCTCGGATAGACGGGAGACGATTTCACGACGGAGACGGTTGAGTTCGGATACGGGAAGGATGACGGGCTCACGGAAGGTGACGGAAAGGGTGCCGAGATGAAAAGGGGTACCGCCCAACCGACTCAACTGATCGCGGAGGGAGTCGGGGGTCAGAGGTCGATTCCGAGCTGCAGTAAGGGGGATGGCAGACGATAACTTGACCTCTTGGATCCCGCTCACGGCATGGATATGAAGAGGTTGCCCAGCCAGGCCGGATATTTTTAGATGCAGTGGAGTCGTTTCGGTTGGAGCTTCCTTGGAACGTTCGGCCTTTAACTGCTTTTCCAGCTGTGGATCTTTGGTTTTCCAAACACGATCGCCAGGTCGAGTGGAGTGAGGTGGGAGGGATCCGTGACGAAAGCTGATCCGGTTACCTTGGACGCCAAAGAGAAATCCGCCGGGTTCGTTGTCGGTATCCGAGCCACGATCGATGACGACTCCGTCGCCAGGATGAAGTGGGGTGAGAATTTCATCCAACTCGAGCCAATCAGGCCCAGTGCGGGCGATCTTGCCCGCAAAAGGGCCGCGTTTCTTTCCGAAGCGAGCGTGGACGAGTTGCTGATGATCGACCCCGTGGAACCACCCTGAAAAAAGGCCGCGACTGAAGGTCATCTCTAAGCGGTACTTTTCTTCAGGAGATGCGGGCGCGGGTTGCTGAGCCAAGGCGCGATCGATGGCTTGGCGATAAACGGTGGTGACGGCGGTAATGTAGTCAGGAGATTTGAGTCGACCCTCGATCTTGAAGGAGTTGAGGCCGAGTTTGATGAGTTCAGGGATCTCATCGACAGCGGCGAGATCTTGGGGGGAGAGAAGGTAGGCACGATCGCCGAGGTCGCGGGGTTGGCCGTCGACTTCGAGGGTGTAGGGCATACGGCAGGTTTGAGCGCACTCGCCACGGTTGGCGCTGCGGCGACCGAGGACTTCGCTTGTGAGGCACTGGCCTGAGTAGGCAACGCAGAGGGCCCCATGAACAAAGACTTCTAAGGGAAGGCCTGAGGGGTCGGTTGCGGATGGGAATTTGGCGAGTTCGCGGAGGGAGAGTTCACGGGCAAGAACGGCGAGGGAGATGCCTTGGCGACGGGCGAAGGCGACGCCTTCGGGTGAGGTGAGAGTCATCTGGGTCGAGGCATGGAGGGCAACCTGGGGGCAGACTTTTTGGGCGAGCCGAACTAAACCAAGGTCTTGGACGATGATGGCGTCGACATTGGAATGAGCGACGAGGCGGAGGAGTCGCTCTGCTTCGGCTAGTTCGGATGGAAAGATGAGAACGTTTAGGGTGAGGTAACCGCGACGGCCACGGGTGTGGAGGTAGTCCATGACTTTGGGGAGGTCGGCCTCGGTAAAGTTTTCCGCACGAAGACGTGCATTGAAGGCGGGAAGGCCGAAGTAGACGGCGTCGGCGCCAGCGGTAACCGCGGCCTTGAGGCACTCCCAGTCGCCAGCGGGGGCGAGGAGTTCTGGTTTGTGTGGGGAGGCCATCCCAAAGGGTAGCCTCATGCAGAGGGAAAAACGAGCGGAGAGGCCTTAGTCGAGGAAACGGACGCGACCTGTTTCTACGTCATAGATTGCGCCCATGATCTGGAGTTTGCCATCGGCATGGGCTTTCTGAAGGAGTGGGCTGTTTTTGAGGAGCTCTAGCATCTGATAGCGGGTTAAGGATTCGACCGCGTGGTTGAGTTGATCTTCCTTGGAAAGGTCCTTGTGTTCTTGGCGAACCTTCACGATCCCGGGTTCAAGAGCTTTGGTTAAAAGGGAAATATTTCCAGGGACGGGTGTGCCTGCAAGGGTGGCGGTGACGGCGCCGCATTTGGTGTGGCCAAGAACAAGGATGGTGTGGACGCCGAGGGCGGCGACACCATATTCGAAGGTGGCGTTGACTTCTGGGGTATCGAAGCCGCCTGCATTTCGACAAACAAAGAGATCGCCTACGCCCATATCAAAAATCAGCTCGGCGGGGGTGCGCGAATCGGCGCAGGTGAGAACCGCAACGGAGGGGGTTTGGCCAAGAGCGCCGGTTTTTTTTACGAGGCCCTGCTGCCATCCGTGGGCGACGGCTTTACCTTCCGCAAAACGCTGGTTGCCTTTTTCGAGAGTGCCCTTGGCAACCTCCATTTTGATTTCGGACCAACCCAGGGAAGTAATTATCAGAACGATCGTTAAAGGAAGTAGTAGTTTTTGCATAGCCAATTGATAGTGAATTCCTTTTTACTGACAAGTCATACTGGCCAGTGGTTTTTGTTTTGCTAAGATATGAGGATGGATCGAAAACCACCGTGGTTAAGGGCGAAGATTCCTGGCGGTCCCGAGTACGCTAAAGTCCGGGATTTAGTGAAGGGGAATAAGCTGCACACGGTGTGTGAGAGTGCGCACTGTCCGAATCTGGGGGAGTGCTGGAGTCGAGGGACGGCCACGATCATGATTTTGGGGGAGACTTGCACGAGGAGTTGTCGCTTCTGTGCGATTGCGACGGGCAAGCCTGGGGAGGTGGACTTTGGGGAGCCTGCAAGGGTGGCGGATGCGGTGAGGATCATGGGGTTGAAACATGCGGTGATTACTTCGGTAGCACGGGATGATTTGCCCGATGGGGGGGCCGAGGTGTGGGCGAGAACGGTGAGGGCGGTGAAACTTGTCAATCCCGAGACCCATATTGAAGTTCTTATTCCCGATTTTAAGGGAGAGGAGAAGTCATTGAATACAGTGCTGGATGCGGATCCTGATATTTTGAATCACAATATGGAGACAGTTCGGCGCTTGCAGAAGCCGGTTCGGGTGCAGGCGAGGTATGATCGGAGTCGGGAAGTTCTCCAGCGAGCGAAGGATCGTGGTTTTGTGACGAAGACGGGTTTGATGCTGGGGATTGGGGAGAGGGAGGAGGAGATTGAGGAGACGTTGGCGGATTTGGCTGAGGTAAAAGTGGATATCCTGACGTTGGGGCAATATTTGCGACCGACGGAGAAGCATTTGCCGATCGATCGTTGGGTGACACCGGAGGAGTTTGCGCGGTGGAAAGAGAGAGCGTTGGTGTTGGGTTTTGGAGTTTGTGAGAGCGGTCCCTTAGTGCGGAGTTCATATCACGCGGAGGAGCAGTCGGCAAAGTATACGGGGTGGACCCCAACGCAGATCGGGGTAGGTGCGGGTTAGAGACGCGAAGGGGTTGATTTTTAATTTTGCCCCGCATTCGCGGGACGCGCTCTCGCGCGGATGTTGAATTTTTAATTATTTGAAGTTGGAGGCTCAGGTAGTAGCGGCATCTCCGAGGCTGGCTAGCTGAAAAGCACAAAACTTAAACTTTGGTAGGGCCGATGGTCTCCGTCGGTCGATAGAGGGATTGAGGCTTGAGTCGTTGAATCGGCGGATCAAGGATGATCCGCCCTACCAGGCGTGAAGCGTCCAATCGGTCCCGACGCAGATCGCCGCAGGTACGGTGTAGAGTCGCGCAAACTTCTTCTCACGCTAACCCTTCTTCGCTCAGTCTCGGCAGGCTCGCTGAGCTTCGCAGGGCGCCCGATGCGGGCGGGTGCGGTGTTTAGGGTTTTTTGGGGTGATAATCCTGCAAGGCTTGGACGTGGAGTCCGTGGGTGCGGAGAGCTTGAATGCCCTCGAGGCTAGCTTCAGCGGCGGCGACTGTTGTCATGACAGGAATTCGATGTTTCAGTGCACTAGTCCGAATTTGAATCTCGTCGGTACGCGCAACATTGCCGGCTGGGGTATTGATGACGAGGGTGATCTCTTTGTTTTTGATGAGGTCGACCACGTTGGGGCGCCCTTCGGAAAGCTTGAGAAGAGCGGTGCAGGGAATACCAGCATCGGTCAGTTTGCGGGCTGTTCCAGCGCTTGAAACAATTTTGAAGCCTAGTTTATGGAGTCCTTGCCCGATCTTGGTGGCTGCCTTTTTATCGCTATCGCGGACACTAAGAAAGACAGAGCCTGATGTGGGCAAGGGTGGTTGGGCGGCCATTTGAGCTTTGGCGTAAGCTAGACCGAAGGATCGATCGATGCCCATGACCTCGCCTGTAGATTTCATTTCAGGACCTAGGAGAATGTCGGTCCCAGGGAAGCGAGCGAAGGGGAAGACGGCTTCTTTGACGGAAAAGAAATCGGGAATGATTTCTTTGGTAAAGCCAAGTTCTTTGAGGGTTTTTCCCGCCATAACGCGGGAGGCAATTTTGGCGAGTGGCCTACCGATAGCTTTACTGACAAAGGGGACGGTGCGGGAGGCGCGAGGATTCACTTCGAGGACGTAGATGGTGTCCTTTTGCACGGCGAACTGGATGTTCATTAGGCCACGAACACCTAGCTCACGTGCGAGAGAAAGGGTTGCGGTGCGAATCTCTTGCAGAACTTTTTTGGATAAGGAGCGGCTAGGAATAACGCAGGCGCTATCACCAGAATGAATGCCGGCTTGCTCAATGTGTTCCATGACCGCCCCAATGACCGCATCCTTCCCATCGGAGACGCAGTCGACATCCACCTCGGTAGCGTCTTCGAGAAATCGATCCAGGAGGATGGGTCGGCCAGGGGCGACTTCGGTGCACTCCTTCATATAGGTACGAATTTCTTCGACGGAGTAGACGATGCGCATGGCCCTACCGCCTAAGACAAAGGAGGGGCGGAGTAGGAGGGGAAAACCGATTTTCGTGGCGGCGGCGACCGCTTCGTCGGCGGTGGTGGCGGTGGCATTGGGAGGTTGGCGGAGTCCGAGTTTTTCGACCATGGCGGAGAATAGTTTACGGTCCTCGGCCCGTTCGATTGATTCAACGGAGGTGCCGAGGATACGAACCCCAGCGGCCTGAAGTTCGGCGGCGAGATTGAGGGGGGTTTGTCCGCCGAATTGGACGATGACGCCAAGAACACGATCGTCTTTGTTTTCTGCGCGATAGATGTGGATGACGTCTTCCGCAGTAAGGGGTTCAAAGTAGAGTTTATCGGAGGTGTCGTAGTCGGTGGAGACGGTCTCAGGGTTAGAGTTGACCATGATAGTTTCAAAACCATCTTCGCGGAGTGCGAAGCTGGCGTGGACACAGCAGTAATCAAATTCGATGCCTTGTCCGATGCGGTTCGGGCCACCGCCAAGAATAATGATTTTAGGTTTTTGGCTGAGGCGTGATTCGTCGTGGTTAGGGTCGTAGGTGGAGTAGTAGTAGGGGGTGTAGGCTTCAAATTCGGCGGCGCAGGTATCGACGAGGCGAAAGGTGGGATGGATTTGGTGCTTTTCCCGCCAAGCGCGGACGGTACGGGTACGGGTGACGAGTTCTTCAGGTGGTCCTGGGAGAATGCGGGCGAGGTCGGCATCGGAGAGGCCAGCTTGGCGGGCTTCTTGGAGGAGCGGTAATCCGGGGGGATGGCCCAACCAGGATTCTTTTTCTAGGCGGCGCCCGAGGTCGGTGATTTCCTTAAGATTCTCGAGAAACCAAGGATCGATGGAGGTGATCTGGTGAATCCGTTCAACACTCCAACCTTGGTTCAAGGCGTGGCTAAGATACCAGAGGCGAGCGGGGTGGGGGGTGCGGATTTGGACGGTGAGAAGATCTTCAGGGACAGGAGGGGTTCGGGTGCCTAAGTCGAGGCGACCCTCTGGACCTTTTATGTCCAATGAGCGAAGGGCTTTCATTAATGATTCTTGGAAGGTGCGACCAATGCCCATGGCTTCGCCAACGCTTTTCATAGAAGTGGTGAGGACGGCTTCTGCTCCTGGGAATTTTTCGAAGGTAAAGCGGGGGATTTTGGTAACGACGTAGTCGAGGGTGGGTTCGAAAGAGGCGGGAGTGACGCGAGTGATATCGTTCTTGAGTTCGTCGAGGGTGTAACCGACGGCCAGTTTGGCAGCGATCTTGGCGATAGGGTAGCCGGTGGCCTTGGAGGCGAGGGCGGAGGAGCGGGAGACGCGAGGATTCATTTCGATAACGATCATTCGTCCCGTGCGGGGGCAGACAGCAAACTGGATATTGGAACCGCCTGTCTCGACGCCAATCTCGCGGATGACGGCAAAGGAGGCGTCGCGCATGCGTTGGAACTCGCGATCGGTCAGAGTTTGGGCTGGGGCGACGGTGATGCTGTCGCCGGTGTGAACTCCCATGGGATCGAAGTTTTCGATGGAGCAGATGATGACGCAGTTATCGGCGTGATCGCGCATGACCTCCATTTCGTACTCTTTCCAGCCGAGGAGTGATTCTTCGACAAGGATTTCGGAAGTGGGGGAGGCGTCGAGTCCTGAGGCGGCAAATTTTTCGAACTCTTCTCGGTTGTAGGCGATGCCTCCACCGGTGCCTCCAAGGGTGAAGGCGGGACGAATGATGAGGGGGAAGGTGCCAATCTTTTCCATGGCGAGGTGGGCTTCCGGCATGGTGTGGGCGGTGGCAGAGCGGGCGCACTCGAGTCCGATTTTTGCCATACACTCTTTGAAGAGTTGGCGATCTTCTCCTTTGCGAATGGCATCGACTTGGGCGCCGATGAGTTTGACATTGTGGCGGGTGAGAGCACCCGATTCGTGGAGGGCCATGGCAGTGTTGAGAGCGGTCTGGCCTCCGAGAGTGGGGAGGAGTGCGTCCGGCTTTTCCTTAGCGATGATTTTCTCAACGACTTCTGGGGTGATGGGCTCGATGTAGGTGCGGTCGGCGAATTCGGGGTCGGTCATGATGGTGGCGGGGTTACTATTGACGAGGATGACCTTGTAGCCTTCTTCGCGCAGGGCTTTGCAGGCTTGGACACCTGAGTAGTCGAATTCGCAGGCTTGGCCGATGATGATGGGACCTGAGCCGATGATGAGGATCGATTTGAGGTCGGTACGGCGAGGCATACCTAGATAAGGTAGAGAAAGTGTGGGGAGGGAGAAGTCAGAACTGGCGAGAAGGATGGAATTTGTGAAAAAAGATTAGGAAAGTGGGAAAAAATGGTGGAGGGCTTCAGCAATACCATCGCCCGCTTCTTTTTTGGCAATATATCCACCCTCTTTTTTGAGCTGTTGGATGACCTCGAGCACGGAGTTGGAGGGGCAGGCGAGATAGCGACCGAACTCGGTTTGGAGCATGGGCAAGTCGTTTAGGTTATCGCCAGCAATGAAGGTTGAGGAGGAGTCTAGATCGAGGAGTCTTTGGATATGGGCAAGGCAGGAACCTTTATGGTAGTCGACGTGAGAAAAGCGGAAATAAGGGCCGTTGCGAACGGTAGCGATCTCGGGGTGGTGCTGAAGGATATCGCTGACGAGGGAGTGGGTGCGGGCGATGCTTTCTTTGGAGCCAGCGATAAGGCCGATGGTACCTGCATCTGGAATCACGGTGACATCGTCATGGGATCCGACTTCCCGCTCGATCTGTTCGAAGATGGCTCCATGGCGACCGAAGAGGGCTTGGTGGGTATCGGTGCATGGCTGATTCCATTCTTGAAGAGAGTGGGCTTGCTGATCTTTGACCTGATGGATTTCGCGTTCGACGGCGACAACCCAGTCTGGGAGGAGGGGAGCTTGATGAAAGACAAGGGCCTCCTTAAGGCTTTCCCAAGAGCGTCCCGTGGCAACGACCCAGGAGACGGAGGTAATTTTACGAGCTTTGATGAGCCAAGCGAAAAAATCTGGGGCGAGAGGAGCTGTAGGGTCTTCGCCTGCGAGGGTGCCGTCGAAATCGGTGCAAATGAGGAGTGGCTTCAATGGGGGAGATTGAATTCGTAGTGTAGAACGGATGCGAGAAAAAGAGATGCGGTTTCGGAACGGAGGACGAGAGGTCCAAGAGAGGCGGGGCGAAAGCCTGCCGCCCTAGCTCGCCCAAATTCGGCGGGGGTGAAATCGCCTTCGGGGCCAATGAGTAGGTCGAGGGAGGGTGACTTTCCGGTGGCACGGATTTCGCTAAGGAGCCGAGGGAGAGGTTGGGCGTCGGGTTGGAGGGAACCGATGATCCGCGAGGAGGCGGGGGCGGGATCGGGGGCGGAGAGAAAAGTATCGAGGGGAGCGGATGGGTGAATTGTGGGAAGCCAGTTCTGGCCTGACTGTTTGCAGGCGGCCAGGGCAATAGAATCCCAGCGAGAGGCCGATTTTTTTTCGCCTGTGGGTTTCGAAACGGATCGCTCGGAGGCGATGGGCCAGATTTCGGATACGCCCAGCTCGGTGAGTTTCTGGATTAAAAGTTCCATCGAAGCGGGCTTAATCAGGGCTTGGCCGAAGCGGATGCGGGAGGCAGGGCGTGAAGTGCGGGCGGTGGAGAGAATCTCGTAGGAGACCTTCTCGGAGGAAGTGGCGGTGATGCGAATGCGGGCTTCGGTTCCTTGGCCATTAAAAACTGCAGCGGAGTCTCCGACTCGTAGGCGAAGAACATCGACCGCATGATGGGACTCTTCTGGGGTGAGGTGGGCGACGGATAGGTCGGGCTGATAGAAGCGATGTCCAGGCATAGGTCTAGGCTTGGAAAAGTTTTCGGGCTTTTTCGAGGAACGAGCGGCCTTCGGGGTGAGTGGATTCGTCACAAGTCTTGGCGAAGAGCTCGAGGGCTTCGCGTTGGGTGTTGGTAAGGTGCTTAGGTACTTCGACGGTGATGCGGATATGAAGGTCACCTCTTCCACGTCCTGAGACCGACGGGACCCCTTGATCGCGGAGGCGGAAAACTTTATTGGAGGCGGTGCCTGCGGGTACTTTTAGTTTTAGTTCTCCCTCGAGGCTAGGAACGCTAATTTCTGCGCCGAGGGCGAGATGGCAAAAGGAGATAGGCACATCGCAGTGGAGGTCATCCTCGTCGCGTTGGAAGACAGGGTGGGGCAGGACAGAGAGAACAACATAAAGATCTCCTGCGGGGCCGCCGCGGGCGCCAGCTTCGCCTTGGCCTGAGGAGCGGAGGCGGGAACCGGTATCGACTCCTGCAGGGATTTTAAGTTTGATTCGGGCATTCTCTTCGGCGCGTCCTTCTCCGTGGCAGGTCTTGCAGGGATTTTGGATGGATTGGCCTGAGCCCTTACACTTTGGGCAAGTTTGGGCAACGGAGAAGAAGCCACGACTGACTGCAACTTGGCCTTGGCCACGACAGGTGGGGCAAGTGACAGCTTTTGAGCCAGCGGAGGCTCCGGTGCCATCGCATTTGGCACAGGGCATGGGACGTCGAATGGTGATCTCTTTCTCGCATCCGCGAACTGCTTCGAGGAAATCGATTTCGAGATCGTAGCGTAGATCGGATCCCTGATTAGAGCGGGAGGTGCGACGGCCGCCGCCTCCTCCGAAAGCGCCTTCGAGAATATCTCCAAAAATACTGGCTCCGCCTCCGCCTGAGTTAAAGACTTCACGAAAAACATCAAAGGGATCATGGAATCCTGCTCCGCCCCCTCCGCCTCCAGCTCCTGGAGCGAAAGCGCGATGGCCGTAGCGGTCGTAGGCCGGGCGTTTCTCGGGATCGGAGAGAACCTCGTAGGCCTCGCCAATTTCCTTAAATTTTTCCTCGGCTTTCTTATCGCCCTTATGTTTGTCGGGATGATGTTGGACGGCGAGTTTGCGGTAAGCCTTTTTAATTTCCTCGGGGGTGACGGTGCGGCTAACGCCAAGCACTTCGTAATAATCTTTTTTGGCGGACACGGCTTAGGAGGCGGGGTTCGAGGAGGGTCCCACTGTGACGACGCTACTAGGCCGGAGAAGGCGATCGCCGATTTTGTAGCCACGACGGCGTTGGTGGAGGACAAGACCTTCGGGTTTTCCAGGGGAGGGTTCTTGGCTGAGGGCTTCGTGCCAGTGGGGGTCGAAGGGTTTGCCGAGGGCTTCGATAGGAGTGACACCGTGATCGGTTAGGAAGCGATCGAACTGGCTCTGGATTAGTTTTACACCTGCGACGACGGATGCGGGGTCGGTGGTAGTGGTGGCGGCTTGGAGGCCGAGCTCGAGGTGATCGAGGAGGGGGAGGAGGTCGCTGAGGATGGCTTGGTTGGCGTAGCGCAGGGATTCTTCTTTTTCGCGGGTGAGGCGTTTACGGATATTATCGAATTCCGCGCGGGTACGTAGGAGTTGGTCTTTGAGGGAGGCGATCTCGTTTGCGGCAAGTTCCTCTGGGGAGAGTGGGAGGGGTTCAGCGGGAACGGAGGAGAGCGAGGGATCGAGAGGAGTAGTTTCGGTTGGGGAGGGTGTCTGTGGATGCTTGGATTTAACTTTCGACGAGGACATATGTTCGACCCTACAGCAAAAAGGGGAAAAGTTTGAGGAAAAAGTGAAAGGAAGTGAAATTCGACCTCTTTTTTTGACTCAAGGAGGCTGGGCCTAGGCCCGTCCTTTGAGGGGGGAAGGTTATTTTTTGAGGAACTTGCTGAAGAGGTTGCCTGGTTTGGCAGGGGCAGGGGCAGGGGCGGGGGCGGCCCCGAGGGAGGGAAGAGATAAGGGAGATTTGACTGCGTTGGCGGGTACGGCCATGGGGGTGAGGATGGTGCTACTGCTGGGTCGGGCTAAAGCGGGGAGGGTGGTGGAGATTCCTGTGGGGGGGGGGGGGGGGAATACCGGAAGGGGCGATTCCAGGGTGAGGAACGGGAGACTGCTGGGCGATGCCTGTTTTTGTGCTCGGATTTAAGCTGAGTTTCTCGGCATGCAGAGCGGCGGTGGCGGGAACGGGAACCAGTGCTACTGGTTGGCGGGCGATGCCACTTTTTTCCACGGCGAGGATAATTTTTTCACTGGTAGAAATAAGCTGATCGAGTTTTTCTAAAAGTTGATTGGCCCAGGCGGGTTGACCTTCTGAAGCGGGAGCAGGAGTAGGGGCAGGAGCGGGTGTGGGTGTAGGCTGGGGTATAGGTTGGGCGGCGGGTTGGGGGAGTGGGACGGCTTGAGTAGGTTGGGGCAGAGTGGAGAAGGGGACCCAATCTTGGCTGCCTTCGAGAGCAACGAGGGTGGTGTTAGGGATGGTGCCGTTGGATTGGAGATTTTGGAGATCGGCTAAAGTAACGGGACCAGCGGCCTGATTCTGGGCGTCGACGTAGTAGTAGCGAGAAGTCGTGCTCATGAGGAGCAAGCTTGGCGGGGAGGAGTGGATTTGGCCAGCTTGGAGGAGGGCAGAGCGACAAGGTAGTCGTGCGCCTTTCGATAGCTTTTGGATTCGAGAAAGTGGTTGAGGCGTGGATCGAGTTGCGGAGCGAGTTGCACAGCGAGCAGTTCTAACTGTTGGCAGTGGGGGATGAGGTCGGGGCGATCGGGCAATTTCTGGGCGGAGACGGCAGAGAGGTAGTCATGGAGGGCATGGAAAAGAATGTTTTTCGCCTCAGAGGAGTTCACGATTTGAGTGTAGGGAGAAGGCGATAGGGTTGTCGAATGCTTGAGTCGGCGAGAGGAGTGATTTAGGAATAAAGGATGGCTGAGCCGAAGAAAATCATCGCAGTTCTGGCAGGAGATGGAATTGGGCCTGAAGTGATGAAGGCGGCTCGGGAGGTGGCGGGTGCGGCGGAGAAAGCTTTTGGATTTCAACTGGAGTGGCGTGAGGCGCTGGTGGGTGGGGCGGCGATCGATGCACGAGGGAGTGCCTTACCTGAGGAGACGGTAGAGGTTTGTCGTTCGGCGAAAGCGGTGCTCTTTGGGAGTGTGGGGGGACCGAAGTGGGAATCGTTGCCGCCCAATGAGCAACCTGAGCGGGCAGCGCTCTTGCCGTTGCGTAAAATATTTGGGCTGTACGCAAATCTGCGTCCTGCGGTTCTCTATCCTGAGCTGGTGGGTTGTTCTCCTTTAAGGGCGGAGCGGGTGGCGGGCGGATTTGATCTGCTGGTGGTGCGGGAGCTGACGGGAGGACTTTATTTTGGAAAACCGAAGGAGACGACCAAGACCCCCAAAGGGGAGCGAGCGGTGGATACGATGGTCTATGAAACCTATGAGATTGAGCGGGTGGCAGAAGTAGCTTTTCGGGCAGCGGCGTTTCGCAAAAAGAGGGTGACCTTGGCGGATAAGGCGAATGTTTTAGAGACGAGCCTGCTGTGGCGAAAGGTGGTTCGTGAAGTGGCGTCGAAGCATCCAGAAATAACCTTAGATTTCATCTATGCAGATAACGCAGCGATGCAACTGGTAAGGGAGCCAAGCCGATTTGATGTACTTCTTTGTGAAAATCTTTTCGGAGACATGTTGAGTGATGAAGCGGCGGCGGTGGCTGGTTCCTTGGGAATGCTGCCTAGCGCATCGCTGGGTGAAGGGAGTTTTGGCCTTTATGAGCCTGCGGGAGGATCGGCTCCTGACATTGCGGGGAAAGGAGTAGCAAATCCTATCGCGCAAATTTTGTCTTTGGCGCTGATGTTTGAGATGAGTTTAGCACAACCCGAGGTGGCACGAGCGATTCGGTCTGCAGTCGCAGGTGCGATTGCGCAGGGTTGGAGAACGGGAGATATTGCGGCGAAAGGGGAGAAGAGTGTCGGGACGGGGGAGATGGGAAAAGAAATTGCTAGGAGAGTCGCTTCCCAAGGTAAAAAGGTTTAGAAAGAGGTTATGCCATCTACTTTGCTTGAGCTAATGAGACTGGGTGGCCCGATTATGTGGGTCATCTTGGCGGCGAGTGTGGTGGCGGTTGCAGTTTTTGCGGAAAGAATTTTGGAATACCGGCGTATGGGGGCTCCGCTGGATCCATTCTTAGAGGGAATTGCTTCTTTGGTAAAAGAAGGTCGTTATCAGGAGGCGTTGGAGAGGTGCGACGAGGCCCACGGACCTGCAGTGCGGGTGATTCAGGCGGGACTGCTCAAGCGGGAAATGCCTCTGGCGGATTTGCGGGAGTCGTTGCAGGAAGTGGCCCAGTTGCAGGTGCCGAGGTTGGAAAAGAATATCTCGATTTTGGCGACGGTGGGTTACGTTTCCCCTTTGCTGGGCTTGCTGGGAACGGTGACGGGAATGATTCACGTTTTTCAAACGGTGGGTGGGGCGAGAGGGGCCGTGCCAGTGGGTGAGTTGGCGGGAGGAATTTGGGAGGCGTTGCTGACGACAGCGGCGGGGTTGGTAGTGGCGATACCGGTTTATGTGGCCTACAACTATCTGGTTTCGCGGATGGGTTCAGAAGTAAACGATATGGAGCGAGCAGGGATTGAGATGATTCAAATTTTGAAGGAGGGTGGTCGCAATAGGCCCACGAGCCTGAAGACGCCAGTAACGACCGAGTTACGCTCGGAGAAACCCAAGGCATGAAGGTCCGGACCTCGGTCCGGATTTTGCGGGGTCCGTTGGATATGGCCCCCTTGGTCGACGTGATCTTACTTTTGCTCATCTTCTTCCTTTTGACCTCCAGTTTTGTGTTTCAACCCGGGATTGTGGTAGATCCACCGACTCCTGGGCAATCGAAGGGCGGGGTAAACGATACGAGATATGTGATTACGGCGACGGCGGGATTAACTCCGCAAATCTTTTTTAATGATCGGGCCACGGATCTGGTGAAACTACGTGTGGAGTTGGCGAGGATTGCTCGATCCGAACCGAGGGGAGTGGTGGTGATACGGGCGGATCGTGAACTGCGGCATGGGGTGGTGGCTCAGATTTTAGATGCGGTAGTCCAGAACGGACTTTCGGCGGTGCTCGCATCCCGCTCCGCCTCTTCGACACCATGAGTTGGAGGTTTCCTTCTCGGATGAGTCGGCGTCTGGCGGGCTTTTTGGTTCTTTCCTTGGGGGCGCACGCTTTGGCGTTTTCGCTATTTCGCGATCCTGGAGAGTTTTCTCCCATCCCCGTTCCAGGCGCGGGGAAAGTTTCCCTTTTTCTGAGGGAGGAGAATGAGATGGGCTTAGCTAGTTTGTATGAACCCTCAGCGATTGTACTCCCGAAGGAAGGGCCGACTCGTTTGGCCGTGCAGGTGATCTTGCCTTGGGAGGAGTTGGCTTGGCCCTCGCAGCAGAGTTTTACAGTTGGGGGTTACCGCCCGAGCCAATTGGGGCGGGATGCACCCTTGGCGGTGCGAGCGACCACCTCGTTGGGTTTTTATCGGAACGGTAGGCGGGAAAAGTCCGCGGTGGCAGTGGGGCGGGCGGTTCCAGAATCTTGGTTTGAGTTGGTGGGCGATTTAAAGAATCGGAAACCGACGAAACCAGTTCAACTCCCTGCGATGAAAAGTGCGACTGCGCTGGAACCGACAACCGCCAGGATTGGGGTGGATGAGGATGGCGCGGTGCGTTTTGTTTGTCTGGAGGGAACCACTGGGGATCCGGTGGTGGATCGAGAGGCGTCGAATTTATTGCGTTCTTGGAGGTTTGAACCGACCCCAGGGAAATGGGTGGAGTGGGGGAGGGTGAGAATCCTTTGGGCGGTAGATAATCGGGCGGAGGAGTCCCTATGATGAGCTTGAGTGGTTCACAACTTCTTCTTCTTTACCTGTGTCTTTTTCTTGGCTTCGTTTTCTTTTTGTGGATGTTTGGTGGATGGAAAGCATCCCTTTTAACGCGGCGGTCCAAAGAAAAGGTGGTTTGTCCGGTTTGTGGCAATCGCAACGCACGAGAGCACGCGTGGTACTCCTTGCGATGTCGGAAGTGTGGTGCGCGACGCCCCTTGGATGCGGTACCGACTGAAAGGAAATAAGCTATGGGACTCTGGATTGGTAAAAATAGGCAAGCGCGGGTGACTTATGGATTTGACGAGATCGCGCTGGTCCCTGGGGATGTGACGATCAACCCGAATGAGGTGAACTGTAATTTCTCGATTGGGAAGCATACTTTCAAGGTACCAATCTTGGCTTCGGCGATGGACGGGGTGGTGGATGTGAAGTTTGCGGTGGCCATGGGGAAGATGGGGGGCTTGGCGGTGCTGAATTTGGAGGGGGTACAGACTCGCTATGAAGATCCCAGCGGAATTTTAGAGCAGATTGCCAAGGGAGATAAGGAGACGAGCACCCATTTAATCCAGAAAATGTATTTACCGCCGATTCGCGAGGAGTTGATTGCAAAGCGGATTAAAGAGATGAAGAGAGCGGGGATTGTGGCGGCCGTTTCTGCCATCCCGCAGAAGGCGGAGAGGTATGGTGCCATCGCCCAAAAAGCGGGAGCGGATATTTTTGTGATTCAGTCGACGGTCTCGACGGTACGGCATATTTCTTCGGAGTATAAGACCTTCGATTTGGCTAAGTTTTGTAAGACGATGAGGATTCCTGTTTTGGTGGGGAACACCGTGACCTACGGGGTGAGTCTGGAGTTGATGGAGGCAGGGATTTCGGGGTTGCTGGTGGGGGTGGGCCCTGGGGCGGCTTGTACCACTCGCGGGGTTTTGGGCTTGGGAGTGCCACAGGTAACGGCGACGGTGGATTGCGCGGCGGCAAGGGATGCCTATTTCAAAAAGCGGGGACGGTATGTACCGATTATTACCGATGGGGGAATGAACAAGGGTGGGGATATCTGTAAGGCTTTCGCCTGCGGGGCGGATGCGGTGATGATTGGTAGTGCATTTGCCAGGTCGGAAGAGGCTCCTGGCCGTGGAAATCATTGGGGCATGGCCACGCCGCATGCAAATTTACCACGGGGAACGCGAATCAAGGTGGGGGTGACGGGGAGTTTACGGCAGATACTGTTTGGTCCAGCGACGCTAGATGACGGTTCTCAGAATCTAGTGGGAGCGATTGTCACCTGCATGGGAAATGTGGGGGCGCGGACGCTGAAAGAGTTTCAGGAGACCGAGATTATTATTGCCCCGTCGATCAAGACCGAAGGCAAAGTGTTTCAGACGGTGCAGGGTGTCGGGATGGGAACGCGATAAGAAGCTCAGCCTTTGTGCGAGCCGTCGCAGAAGGGTGAGTTTTTTGTTTTGCCGCAACCGCAAGCCCAGATCGGACCGTCTTTTTCTATCGTGACTACTTTGGGAGACTTGCCCGAACCCTTGTGGGAGCCGTCGCAGTAGGGAGGGTTCTTGGTTTGGCCACAGCTACAGAAGGCCAGGGTTTGGCCAGCGACCGCATCGATCTTATAAGGAGAGGGCTGCCAAGGCATGACCTAAGGCATAGGTGAAAAAAGTGTTTCCCAAAGAACAATCATTCGAGCTGAGCGTGAAAAATGGGTTTGCTAGGAGATTAAAAAAAATATATATTATTTCTTCGTTAAGTATCCAAAAACAATGAAACATCTTGTGGCACTTTCGGGAATCCTTGCGGCCTTGGCCGTGGGAGAGGTTTGTGCAGACAGCGCCCCAGAAGCGTCGGCTCAAGACACGAAAAAGATGGTGCAGAATAACTTCGTCGAGACAGCGCAAAAGGGGATCAAGCTGAGTGGGTATGTGGACTCTGGTTATAGTTATAACTTTACCGGATCGAGTCGCTTTCAGTCTTCGGTCAACGGTCGTTTCGGAAGCGACACGGCCCAGCGTGGAGATTTTAATCTTTATGCGGTCAAGATTGCGCTGGAGAAAGCGCTGAGCGATGAGAACAAAGCGCAGGCGGGGTTTCGTACCGACATTATGATCGGGGAGGACGCCTCGTACTTTGTGAATCGCACAGCGATGTCTGCTCTTGGAGTCATCTCGAACACGAATAATAACTCCAACTCGCTATTTCTCGAGCAGGCTTACGTCGAAATCCGTGCCCCCGTGGGTAATGGGTGGGACTTTAAGGTTGGAAAGTTCGTTTCCATTCTCGGCTACGAAGTGATGGAACGGCCTGCGAATATGAACACGACCTTTGGGTTGCTCTTCAATGTCATGCCCCTCTACTACACTGGGGTACTTTCGTCCTACAAGTTTGACGATTACCTTGATGGAAAATTGGGCGTAGTTAACGGTTCGAACAGCGATAACAACACTACGACCAACCCGAATGCGGGGGATGGAGTGGCGTTGTTGGCGGCACTGAACGTGACGGCACCTGGTGGTAACGCGAACTGGAGTAATAACTTTCAGTACAGTACAGGGAACGACAACAACACTTCGAATGGTTCAACTTTCACAAGTATCAACAGTGGGACGTCGACCACGGTTCCGAATACTTCTGCCAATACCGTAATTTATAACTCTTGGGGCAACTGGGCGCCGAAGTTTGCCAATGATAAGCTTCTTCTAGCTTTCAATACTTTACTTGGAGCCACCACAGGTGCGGCCGGGGCGGTCAGTACGCAAACCTGTGTCTATGGCGCTGGAGCCTACGCGAAGTATCAGTTTAACGACTGGTTTTCTCTGGCCAGTCGTGGGGAAACTCTGGGTAGCAATAATGCGGGATCTTTTGGGAACCATGGGGCGAATGACACCAGTAGTACCACGAGGCATGTGACGGGAAACAATCTGTGGGAGTACACTTTGACCGCCGGCTTCAATGTTATTGATAATCTTCTACTCCGTGCGGAGTACCGGATGGATTGGGGAAGTAACATCTACAACCAACCCACGAGTAACCCGAATGGGGCCGCTTCCGCGGGTCCGGCCTACTACGCGGGAGCCGAAGTCGTTTACAGTTTTTGAAACAAGGAAACCAAAAGAGAGAATAACAAACTATGAAAAAATTTAACCTCATCCTCTGGGCGGCATTTACGTCTGCTACTTCCATTGTTCTTGCTGACACCGCCCCAGAAGCTTCGGCTCAAGATACGAAAAAGATGGTGCAGAACAACTTCGTCGAGACAGCGCAAAAGGGGGTGAAGTTGAGCGGGTATGTGGACGTGGGTTATAGCTACAACTTTAACTCTGCGAATCAGCAGAAGGTTGTCCCGCGGTTTGGTTCGGATACTGCATCGAAAGGGGACTTTAATCTCTACGCGGTGAAAATTGCACTGGAGAAGTCCCTTTCGGCTGAGAATAAGGCGCAAGCTGGGTTTCGTGCGGACGTCATGATCGGGGAGGATGCGACCTATTTGTTTGATCGAACGACGGACATGACAAGATCCAATAATAGCAGTCAAAATTCAAACTCCTTATTTCTTGAGCAGGCCTACGTTTCGATTCGGGCTCCGATCGGAAATGGGTGGGACTTTAATGTGGGAAAGTTTGTTTCGATTCTTGGTTACGAAGTGATCGAACGCCCCGCAAATATGAATGTGACCTATGGCCTACTCTGGCAGCAGTTCCCCCTTTTCTACACAGGGGTGTTGTCTTCGTATAAGTTTGATGACTATCTCGATGCAAAACTTGGGGTGGTGAATGGCTCCAATTCGGACAACAACACTACCACGGGCCTAGGTGGAGATGGTTGCGCCCTTCTGGCGGCTCTCAATGTGACGGCACCAGGAGGCAATGCGAACTGGAGTAATAATTTCCAGTGGAGCACGAATGCGGAAAACAACTCATCGGATGCCTCGCAGAGTAATGGGAGCACTGTGCCTGTAGGTGTTCTCAACGGAACTAGTGGTTCAGGATATGTCTTTATTTATAATTCATGGGGAAATTGGGCTCCCAAGTTTGCTGATGATAAGCTGCTTTTTGCTTTCAATACGGTTGTCGGTACTGCGAACTCAAATAATAGTTCCAATATCGCGGCTAATCTTATCTCGACGGGTGGCACGACATGGTATGGGGCGGGGGCCTACGCCAAGTATCAGTTCAATGATTGGTTTAGCCTAGCAAGTCGGGGGGAATATCTTGGAGGGAACAATATGGGTAAAGTTTCTAACACAAGTGCTCTTGGCTATGCGAATGCTGGGATGAGTTGGTGGGAATACACTCTGACGGCCGGTTTTAATGTGATCGACAACTTATTGATTCGGGCAGAGTACCGAATGGATTGGGGTCAAAACAGCACCCAATCGGGTCAAAGGCCTAATGGGAATCTACAGAATGGAAGTTTTGGTACAGGCCCATCCTACTACGCGGGAGCCGAAGTCGTTTACAGTTTTTGAGGAATGTTTTAAGCCTACCTGGATCGAACTTAGCGGGTGGCGTGGGTTCTGCTTTTGTACCAGTCGAGCAGGATGCGGGTGGGGGTGTTGAGGGGGAGTTGATAGCACTCTTCTAGCGTGCACCAGCGATACTCATCGGCCTCCGCGTTGAGGGTGACTGTAGATTGGGAAGTGGTGGCGAGGTAGTTGAGGAGGACGAAGTGGGCTGCTTTATAAAACTCTTTGGATCGGATACAATCTTGGGCAAGGGCAAAGTGGATGTCGGTAAGGGTAAGGTTAGTTTCCTCGAGAATTTCGCGTCGGAGAGCATCCTCTGCGGATTCGCCTCCTTTAATTTTGCCTCCAGGAATACCCCAGAGACCTGACCATTTGACGGTGTGGACCATCAGGAGCTTTTTATCGGGTCCCACGATGAGGGCGCCAACGGTGGGGATGGGAGGAGTTTTCTCGGGAGCGGAGTGGCGACGGAGAATTTCGATGACGCCGAAGAGATCGGCAGAGACGTGGTCCGGCAGGGCGCGTTGAAGTTTTTTAAGAGAATCGTAGCCCGTAAGAACGGCGCAAGAGCGGATGTTGCCGTGGTGGGCGGTTTCGATGTCATGTTCCATATCACCGACGAAGAGAGTTTCGTCGGGTCGGAGGTGGTGTTCCTCGAGGATGGCGTGGATAGCTTCGCGTTTATCGAAGATGCTGGTGTAAGTCTTGCGAAAGAGGTGCTCCACTTGAAGCCGCTTGGCTTGATGGGCAAAATCGTCGGTATGGACGGTGCTGAGGAGAAAGGTGGGGAGCTGATGGGCTTGGCAGTACTCAAGAATCTCTTTGGCACCAAGGAGGAGTGAGACGGAGTGGTGGTCTTGGCGAAACTTCTGTAGGAAAACTTTTTCCAGATCTCCGATGGGAACTTCGGGAAAATGTTCTCGATAAAAGCCTTGGTAGGGTAGGTAGAACTTTTCGCGAAAGGTTTCTCGGGTGAAGAGGGGCTTGCCGTGGAGACCGAAGACGTGATTGGTGGCGGCGAGAACGGGGGTGAGGTCGTCGGCAAGGGTACCGGACCAGTCGAAAATGAGGTTACGGATCATGAGATGTAGGCAGTTAGGCTACAGCCTATTAGGGATAGAAAAGAAGGGATTCATTGGGTCAAGGGGAGGCAAGGGTGGGGTGGGGCGAGATGTTTGAAGGTACTTGGAATAAGGGGCTTGCCAAGGGAAGGGTGTTTTGATATGTTGCTTGGCTATTCATTTTATGAAAGTTCGAGCTTCAATCAAACGTAGAACCAGCGACTGCCAGGTCGTGCGACGCCGCGGACGTATCTACATCATCAACAAAAAGAATCCTCGTTTGAAGCAGAGGCAGGGCTGATCTAAATCTATGCCACGCGTACTTGGAGTTGATATTCCTGGGGAAAAAAGGGCTGAGTACAGCTTGCGCTACGTTTACGGAATTGGTGCGACTCGTGCTCGGCAAGTTGTGGAAGAGGCGGAGATCCCTGCAGACTTACGTGCTAAAGACCTGACCGATCAGCAGATCAACAGGATCATCGGGGTGATTCAGCGCAATCGTTTCCTGATTGAGGGAGATTTGCGGCGGGACACTCAGCAAAATCTCAAGCGTCTGCAAACGATCAACTGCTACCGTGGTATTCGGCATCGCAAGAGCTTGCCAGTTCGTGGTCAACGGACCTCGACGAATGCGCGGACCCGGAAGGGCCCAAGGAAGACGGTTGGTGTCATCCGAAGCAAGGAAACCAAGGCGGCCAAGACCTAATTTTGTATGAGCGAAAACGAAAAAAAACCTGAAGTGAAGTCGGCCGCAACCAAAGCGGAAGAGGGAAAAGCAAGGGCGGCCCATCCTGAGGCGGGCAAAGCGAAGAAGGGGAAGAGCCCGAAAGGGGCGAAGTCTTCTGGCGGAAAGGACTCGGCGAAGGCGGAGGTTATTCTTTCACCCGAAAGTCTGACGCTGGATGGTTTGGAAGATGCTTCGAAAGTTAAGATTCCGAAGATTAAAGGGGCGAAGCAGATTCATAATGCGGTGGCTCATGTTTTAGCAACTTTCAATAACACGGTGGTTTCGATCACCGATCTCAAGGGTAATGTGATTTCTTGGTCGAGCGCTGGGAAGATGGGTTTTCGTGGATCGAAAAAGTCTACTGCCTATGTGGCTCAAGTGGTGGCGCAGGATGCTAGTCGTCAGGCGATGGCCCACGGAGTTAAAGAGGTAGAGGTTCGTGTGAAAGGTCCAGGAATGGGTCGCGAATCAGCCGTCCGTGCCTTGCAAGCAGTCGGTTTAGAGGTGAGCACGATTCGGGACGTAACCCCCGTACCCCACAATGGTTGCCGGATGCGCAAAGCGCGTCGGGTATAAGGAGAGAATTTTATGGCCCGCTACACAGGATCCCGCGACAAGATCAACCGCCGTTTTGGCCAGCCGATTTTTGGTCCTTCCAAAGCTCTCGAGCGTCGTAATTTCCCGCCAGGAGTTCACGGAGCAAAGGGCCGTCGCAAGCAGTCCGATTATGCCATCGCCATGGGCGAGAAGCAGAAAATGAAGTACAGCTACGGGATTTTAGAAAAGCAGTTTCGTTTGTACTACCAGAAAGCGGTACAGAGTCGTGGAGTGACAGGCGAGAAGATGTTGCAACTTTTGGAAACACGCTTGGATTCGATCGTGGATCATCTGGGATTCAGTGCCACGCGGCGCTCTTCGCGGCAGATGGTTTCCCATGGTCATATCTCGGTCAACGGCAAGAAGGTAACTATTCCCAGTTACGGATGTCGCACAGGAGACGTGATCGAAGTGCGGGACAATCCTAAATCCCGCCAACTAGGAACGCGTGGACTGGAAACAACCCAAATTCGCCCCGTGCCCGATTGGCTGACGCTGAATAAAGAAAGTTTTAAAGGAACCTTAACTCGGATTCCGACCCGCGAGGAGATCAGTCCCGTGGCCAACGAACAGTTGGTTGTGGAATTATTCTCGAGGTCGTAATCGCCATCCCTTTCACCGCCCGCTACCGGCGGTGAGAAAAAAACACAACAACCACGGTTGTCGGTCCCTTTCCCAGGTAGCGGGGAAGGGGTAACCCAACCGGAAAGAGAAAAAGACTATGCCACTACGATTAGGAAGATTCGAACTGCCCAACCGCCTGCAAAAGGATGAAGAGGGCGCAACCGAAACCTACGCGAAATTTACCGCGGAACCCTTCGAGGCTGGCTATGGCCATACTCTGGGCAATTCCATTCGCCGAGTCCTGCTGAGCTCCTTGGAAGGCGCGGCCATCACCAGTGTGAAGATTCACGGCGTACAGCATGAATTTAGCACGATTGAACACGTGGTGGAGGATCTGACCGAGATCGTCCTCAACCTGAAGAAGTTAAAATTTAAACTACCGAATCGTGAGCCTCGCTTGCTGACGCTCAAGGTGAATAAAGAAGGACCGGTCACCGCAGCGGATATTGAGCTGGATGCTGGGGTGGAAGTGCTCAATCCGAAGGAAGTGATTTGTACCCTTGATAAAAAGACCAAGTTTGAAGCCGAACTTGAAGTACGGGTGGGACGCGGATACGCCACCTGGGACGAGAACAAAAGGGAAGATTCTCCGATCGGGCTAATTCCGGTGGATTCGCTTTTCTCCCCTGTGAAAAAAGTGAAGTACGAAGTGAAGAATACCCGTGTCGGTCAACGGACCGATTACGATAAACTCGTCTTGGAAGTTTGGACGGATGGTCGTCTGACTCCGGATGAGGCTTTGCTCCACTCGGCAGGCATCCTACGGCATCATTTGGACATCTTTGCTAACTTTGACAAAGAGCCGATTGAATTCGAAGAGGTGAAATTCGAAGCTCCTGTGGAAAACACCGCACTGAAGAAGTTGCTGGCGATGAGCGTGAACGAGATCGAACTCTCGGTACGTGCGGCCAACTGCTTGAACAATGCGAATATTATCACGGTAGGAGCCTTGGCCCTGAAGTCGGAAGCGGAGATGCTGAAGTACCGCAACTTCGGTAAAAAATCGCTGAACGAGATCAAGGATAAGTTGACCTCGCTCGGACTTTCGTTGGGAATGAAGTTTGATGCTTCACTCTTGACGATTCCTGTGGCGTCGATCGAAGCGGCGGGGGCGAATGGTCAAGCATGAGACATCGTCGGAACACCCTTAAGCTAGGGCGGACATCGCAACATCGGGACAGCATGCTGGCCAATCTGGTCGGCTCGCTGATTCGACATGAGCGGGTGCGCACAACCGTTTCTCGGGCGAAGGCGGCACGACCTGTAGCGGAGAAGCTGGTTACCCTTGGAAAAAAGGGGAGCCTGCATCATCGTCGTATGGCGATTGCAGCCCTGCACGAAACCGATTTGGTGCATAAGCTATTTGCGGAAATTGCTCCGCGGTTTATGGATCGTACGGGCGGCTACACACGGATATTGAAGTTGGGCCATCGTCTCGGGGATGCGGCACCGCTTGCTCTTTTGGAGTGGGTGGTTCGTCCTTTGCCTGAGGCGGATGATGTGGTCGACGAGACCAAGTCCAAGGAAAAGTCCAAAGCGGTCAAAGACGCGAAGCCTGCTAAAGCCGCCAAAGCGGCCAAGCCTGATAAGAAAAAATAGGTTTGGGCTAGGCGGACCAACCCGCCACGAGCCGGAAGAGGATCCAAGCTAAGATCAGCGCTGCGGTGGCTGCGAAGACGACCTTACGTCTTGCTAACCTACTTTCGACAAGGAGAACAGGGGTGTGGCGTGTAATGGAAGTCGGCGATACGGATGAAATTGGGCGATTCCGATTGGAAGGAATGACGGATGCTTCTTCGACGAGGCGACGGGTGGTGTGACCGAGTCGAGAAGACTCCCTGGTGACACGGCGCAGCTCTTCTCGAATGGGATCACGCCTAAAGCTCGGAAGGTTCACGTATTGACCTTAAAAAACCTACAGGGAGGAGCAAGAGCCACCATTTGGCTATTCACGACTCCTTGGGGATAACTATGAAGATGAAGGGAGTTCGGAAGGGACTGGCTGGAGTCAAGACGCTCTGGCTGAATCTATTTTAGAATCTTGTAGAGAATCAATGCGGCGAGGAGGGAGAGAATTAAGGGAAGATTGAAGGCCAGACCGCGAGCGAAGTTAGCGACAAAGGAGTCGGAAGTTTGGGCGTTGGATGAGTTCGAGGGGGAAGAGCCATCTTCGGTGGAGGGCTCGAGGTCACGTCCACGGAGAGCGTCTAGTTTGGCACGGGATTGGGTGTAAATCGCTTGGGCTTGGTCGACCTTAGCTAGAGCCTTGGAGAGTTCCCCTTCGATATCGGAGGCGGACCATTCGGAAGGGGCGATGTTATTAATTTCGGAGAGCTGCTCACTGAAAACTTGGCGGGTCTCGTGCATCTGTTCGACTTCTTTGCGGCTTTGGGATTCTGCGCGTTCGAGGATGACGACGGCACGAAGAAGGCTATCGCGGATTTCGCGTTGGCCTTGAACCAGTTCCATTCTGCGGGTGTTGAGTTCTTCGAGTTGGCGTTTGCGCTGTTCCAGCTCTTGCTGCTGCCGTTGCAGGCTGATGAGTTCGTGTTGGCGCTGTTGGAGTTCTGCGCCAATCCCTTCGATGGGACCGCCTGAGGGAAGGGCAAGATCTTGCTGATCTTCTGGAAATTTAGAGGAGCGGCTCACGGTATGTTGATGACGGTACCGATTTTCAGGTTGCGATCATTGAGGCCAGGGTTGGCTGCTTTAATTTTGGCGATCTCTTCATTGAGGTCGAGAGAGGCGGGGTAGTATTTTTTGGCTAGTTTCCAGAGTGTATCTCCTGATCCGATGGTGTGTTGCTTAGCATCGGCGGAGAGAGCGGCTGCATCCGCGGGAGCGGCCGGAGGAGTTGCCGCAGGAACGGAGGGAATATCAGTTTTGGCTGGGGACTCAGAGGGTTTTGCGGTGGTGTTACGTGCCGCGGTGGTTTTGGTGGGTAATTTCTTTTCCGAGGGGGTGGTGGCGACTGGGGTAGAGGGCGTTACGGGCGCAGCAGGCACTACAGCGGTGGCCTTAGGTGGGGTGGCGGCACCTGCGACTTGGGAAACTTGGGCTTCCTTGGCTGCGAGGGTTCCCTGGAGTTGAGTGATCTGCTGTTTTAGGTCGACATTTTCTTTGCTCATTCGAGCGATCTCGGCGGCGTTTTGAATCCCGCTGTTAGTCAGGCTGAGAGCAAAATCGATCTTGGCTTTCTCCATGGCGGCAACGACCTCTTCTCGCTCGGCCGCGTTAGGCCTGGCTTCGAGGTATTTCTGGAAAAAGTAGATCGCGCTGATGGGATCGCCCAGTTTATCGCCATAGAGCAGACCGATTTGCAAATAGGCTTTGACCACGGTGGGGTTGGTCGCGATGGCTTTTTCGAACTGTTTGATGGCTGCGGGGTAGTTGAGATCGGCGACATCTTTGCTCGCTTGGCGGAAGAAAGGGTTACGTTCGTCTTCGGCATCGGATCCAGGAGGGGCTTGCTGGCAAGAGGAGAGGACAAGGGCGGCCAAGAGGGCGGCGAGAAGAGATTTGTACATTGAGCAATCATGATCACGCGGCGGAGATTTCGCAAGCCAAGGCTTTGGCTTTTGTCCGAGGTTGCGAAATCGAAAAGACAAGATTAGGAGACGCATCGAGTGAGTCGAATTTCGGTTTCTCGCTCGACGAAACTCCACTCGGGTTGGGCGCGAAGTTCGGCGAGCAAGCGATCAAAGGCGTCAGATTCGCTAGGGGCAAATTCGAACCAAGTAAGGAAGTCGTAGGGTTGGGGCTGGGCCAGATCCCGACAGTGGTAAAGTTTGCGAGCGACGGCGGGAAGGTATTTCATACCGATGGAGGTGTGGTGGGATTTCTCGGCGAAGATTTGATGGCGTTCGTCTTGAGTCATAGCCCACCACTTGGCATTTTTTCGAATCGGAATCAGGGCGGCATAGGTGGATTCGGGTCGACCAAGTTCGGGTTGGATGGCGACGAGCTGATCTTTTTCTTGGCGAGTGGTATAGCGCTCGTTGCTGGTGACACCCTCGAGAGTCCAGATGGCGGGAAGGGATGGAGCGGGCGAACCTGCGGGGTGGATGGATAACTTCTTGGCCGAAGCGAGGCTCTCACCGCGCAGGCTTCGGATCTCTTGGATTTGCCAAGGGCCTTCGGTTCCAGCGAGAAAAGTGCAAAGTCTGGGACTAGTCGGGTTCATCGTGGTGGAACGATGAAGGAGATGGGACGGCTAATAAAACTATTTCTTTAGCGAGTGGGTTATGGCATTGTACTGATTCCGTAATTTGTTTCGGTTTGGGTAAGGGGTCATAGCTCAGTTGGTAGAGCGCCTCAATGGCATTGAGGAGGTCTGGGGTTCGAATCCCCATGGCTCCATAAGCCATAAATACAATCTCGCCGGGGGCGAAAAGCTTTGTATTCCCAGCTAAGCATGAGGTTGGATCGTTTAGGTAGGGGCGGCATCTCCGAGGCCGCCTAACTGGGCGATCGGTCATAGTGTGTTCAGCGCTTGTTTACGTTCTTTTCCCTTTAGAAAAGAACTAGGACGACCGAGGATGGTCGTCCCTACCGGTGTTGTGGTATGCGGTAGGGCCGATGGTCCCCATCGGCCGATAGAGCGGTTTAGGCTTGAGCAGTTCAATCGGCGCATCAGGGATGATGCGCCCTACCGGTGGTCGGGTCTGAGTGTTCAGCGCAGGCGTTCTCGGAGAGACCGCCCTACCTGGTTTTGAAGTTGGAAGCTTAGGTAGGGCGGATCCTCCTCGATCCGCCGATAGAAAGCTTGGAGCTTCATATATTCAATCGGCTGACCAAGGATGGTCAGCCCTACCGGTGGACGGGTCTAAGTATTGAGCGCAGGCGTTCTCGGAGAGACCGCCCTACCTGGTTTTGAAGTTCGAAGCTTAGGTAGGGCGGATCGTCCTCGATCCGCCGATAGAAAGCTTGGATCTTCATATATTCAATCGGCTGACCAAGGATGGTCAGCCCTACCGGTGGACGGGTCTAAGTGTTCAGCGCAGGCGTTCTCGGATTGCCCGCCCTACCGTGCGGACAGGATTTAGGGTTTGGGACTTAGGTGGACCACTATTGGTCTTCGGCAGGATTCCATCTATAAAGAGTTTATGGCTGACTCAACGCTAAGTATGAAAGGGAAAGTGGTCCTGATTACGGGGGCGTCGCGTGGCATTGGGCGTGCTGGTGCTCTGCAGTTAGCGGATTTGGGTGCGGAGCTGATTTTGGTTGGGCGGCACCGAGGTCGATTGGAGGAGGTGGCACGGCTAGCGAGGTTGGCAGGCTCTCCGCAGGTCCGGGTTTATGTTACGGACCTGAGTTTGCGGGAGCAGGTGGCGGAGTTAGGTAGAAAGTTAAAACTGGCGGAACCAAAACTGGATGTGCTTTGGAATAATGCGGGGGGGTACTTCACGGAGAGGAAGGTGACGGAGGAGGGGTTAGAGCGAACCTGGGCGATGAATCATCTGGCGTATATGGATCTGACCCAAGACCTCCTGCCATTATTAGAGAAAGCGGAGGATCCGAGGGTGATCTGTACTGCCTCTGAGGCGCATCGGATGGGGGTGCTGCAGTGGGATAATCTTCAGGGGGAAAAGAAGTGGGGTGGATGGAAATCATATTGCCTGACGAAATTGGCTAATATTCTCTACGTGGCGGAACAGGGCAGGCGATTGGGTGAGTCGAAGATCAGGATTTGCTCGATGAAGCCCGGGCTAGTGAACTCAGCTTTTGGTGATGAAAATAAGGGGCTAGCTGGATTGACTTTTCGTATCTTCAAAAAACTCTTTGGGAAAACGAACGAGGAGGGGGCGGACACAGCGGTGTGGCTTGCATCCCGAGAGGCTAGGCCGATTCAAGGTGCCTATTACGGGGATCGCAAAGAGATAATTTCTTCTTTAGCTGGGCGAAGCCTGGAGGATGCCCAACGACTGTGGAAAATAAGTGAGGGGAAGGCGTGAAACTAAAAATTGGAAATCTGGAGTTAGCCGCTCCGCTCTTTCTATCGCCCCTGGCGGGATACACTAATTTACCTTTCCGGCGGACTGTACGAGAGATTGGCGGGTGTGGCATGGCGACGACGGATCTGGTCAACGCCCGATCTTTACTGGAAAACAATCGCAGAGCTTTGGAGTTGGTGGCGACATCCCCTGACGATCGACCATGGGCGGTACAACTTTTTGGGGCGGTGGCTTCGGAAATGCGGGATGCGGCGAAGAAGTGCGAGGATCTGGGGGCGAACTCGGTGGATATTAATATGGGCTGCCCTGTGAAGAAGGTGTGCAAGGTGGGGGGAGGGTCGGCGATGATGACGGAGTTAGGTAAGACGGCGGAGCTGGTCAGGGGGATGGTGGCAGGGGTAAAGATTCCGATCACGGCGAAGATGAGGTTGGGTTGGGATGAGAAGAATCTGACGGCACCCGATCTGGCCAAGGCTTTGGAGGAGGCGGGGGTAGCGGCGATTTTTGTTCACGGACGAACCAGAGAGCAGGGTTTTGCGGGTTTGGTTAATCTACAGGGTATCGCCTCGGTTGTGGCCATGGTGAAAAGTATTCCTGTGATTGGGAATGGCGATGTGACGACTCCCGAAGGGGCGAAGCGGATGATGATCGAAACGGGTTGCGCGGGGGTGAGTGTGGGACGGGGGGCGTTTTACAATCCATGGATCTTTCGAGCCACAGCTCACTATTTAGAGAGTGGGGAGTTGATGGCAGAACCTGATTTTGAAGAGCGGGTAAAGGTGATGAGTCGGCATTTGGAGCGGAACATTGATTTCTTTGGGGAAGAGAGGGGGTGTGTGCTTTTTCGCAAGGTGATTCCTTGGTATGCGAAAAGGTTCGGTCCTGCGATTGAGTTTAAGAAGGTGGCGGTGAGAATCAGCTCAAAAGTAGACTACGACAAGGCGCTGAATGATTATCGCGAGTGGCGTAAGCAGTTTTTGGATGAGAAAGGAAATTTACAGGGCAAGTTTGCCCCATCGAAGTTGGAAGCGGTTTTTGCTGGGGATGGGCCCTTGGAGAGGTCAGAAATTCCTGTACCGAAAGGGCCAGTAGAGAATTGGTAAATGCAAAGCATTGATTACTAGTGAGATAAAAAAATAGTACGGTTTATTTTTATTTAAACTTGAAAAAAAATAAAAATATGCTTAATTAACTATATGTATTCAAATTCTCCCAAACTGTGGTTAAAGCAGACTGCCATTGTAGCAGTTATTATTTCGATGATGAGTTCCACCCAAGCGGGAGTGCTTCTGGTTTCATTGGTCTCAAATATCGGAAATAGTCAAAGTGAAGACACTATGTTTTCCTCCACATCTTCCGTTTACCAGTCATTCACCACTGGAAGCTCTGGCGCAAATATTTATGAAATCAGCCTATTTTTTGGCTCTATTCGCAGCCCTGCGATAGAGGTTTCGCTTAATGCAGATGCTGGTGGGACTCCGGGTTCTGCCTTAGCCTCTTCATCCTTCACATATTACCCAGGTTCCCCAGTTTCATACCAAGCGAATACCTTCAAGGGAAGTTATAGTGTCGCTGCGAATAGCACCTATTGGGTGAAACTTGGAGCGACGGGTGACTCTCTTACCAACTATGAAACCATCACTGCTAATACGGCAGAAACTGGATTAGCGGGCTGGAGCATTGGTAACAGCCATGTTTACGGATCGTCACTCCGAACCTACGCCGGAAATCCAATTCGAATGGAGATCAAGGGTACTGCTGTCCCTGAGCCTTCAGCCGCTTGTCTCCTAGGTTTAGGTTTGGGTGCACTCGCTCTTGTTCGTCGCAGAGCTCGCGCTTAAGCGATTTCTTTGCTCCCGAGTGTGAGAAAATGGGGCTAAGTCCCCGTGTTCGTATTTCACCAAAAGAGAGGCGTCCCCAATGATGTCTAGGATATCTAGGTATGTAGCCTCGCCGCTTTGTTGAACAGTTTGTCTGAAACAATGTGAGGTTGGAGGGATTTGCAGAATGGTGGACTGAAGATGAACCCTTCGAGAGGTGGGAACTTTCTGTACCGAAAGGGCTAGAAGAGAATTGGTGAACATAAAATCCTGAAAATTAGTAAGATGCAAAATATTACATTATAATAAATTTCCACTTGAAAAAAAATAAAAAAATGCTTAATTGCAAAAATGAAATCTAATATGGGCAGGTTAATCATTTCTGCAGCGTTACTATTGTCCGGGGTCAATCTAGTCCCTGCGGCAATTGCTCTTACCACTTTAGTCGACAATGTTTTGCAACCTGTGCAAGATGATTTTTCTTTAGGATCCACCTTCGTTCAGCCATTTACCACGGGAGGTGCAGCATCCCTGAATATGCTTTTTATATCCTCCAATTCGGGTTGGAGTGCCTCAGACTCGCCCACCATCTCTCTGCTTGATAGCGGGCGCAATCTTGTCGCGTCTTTTGTGTATAGCGCCAGCTATTTGTCAGTTGTTACCTACAGCGCCTCGAGTTACGCACTGCAAGCAGCTAGCACATACTTTATTGAAGTTTCAGGTGGTACTGGATACTTAAACGTAACAACTAGTCCAAACCAGACTGGTCTACCTAGTTGGACCATCGGTGACTTATCCTATCGGGGGTTTGATTCTTCTGCTTCGACACCAAGTAGTCAGATATTGCAATTTTCTTTAGAAGGACAGGTGCCTGAACCAGCAACTAGCTCGCTCCTCGCCATAGGATTAGGACTCTTTGCCTTAGCTCGTCGCCGGTCTCGCGCTTAAGCGATTCCTTCGCTCCCGAGCGTCGGGAAAAGGGGCTAGCTCCCCGTCCTCAGTGTTGATTTATGTGTTCACAGCATCGTGAGGCTGGCTGGGACTTGCAGAAGGTTGGGTGCTTTTCTAGAGGCGTTGACATAAAGGGGCGATAGCGGGAGTCTTAAAACATGAGCCGATCGACATCTTTCTCCGCGTGGAGTGACCGCCCCCAAGCGATGTTGAGGAAACGGGTTTCGCTTATGAACACGCGACTGCAGGCGGAGCGGTAGGGGACGATTTGTGGGAATGACAGTTTTCCATCAGGCTCCGTTGGCGCTCTTTGCACTTTCCTTGCCCATGATCTTTGGTTTGGCAGTGGCCATGTATTTCTTCTTGGAGTTTGGCTCTTGGATGGGAAAGAGACACCTGCGATCAGGTCGTGGTTCGATTCAAGAAACTCTTGGGGTAATTGATGGGCCGATCTTTGCTTTGTTTGGGCTGCTCATTGCCTTTACCTTTTCCTCGGCGCTGAACCGGTTTGATGATCGGCGAAAGTTGATCGTGGAGGAGGCCAACGATATTGGGACGGCGTATTTGCGACTCGATCTGTTGCCCGTGGCGGATCGAGAAGCGGTCCAAGGGCTTTTTCGGAGTTATCTGGATTCGCGGATCAAGACCTATGAACTGATTCCTGACATGACGGCGGCGGTGGCGGAGTACAATCGTTCGCAAGATTTGCAGGCTCAGATCTGGAAAGATTGCGTCAGTGGGGCTAATAAGACGCCGAATACGCTGGCGGGAATGCAGTTACTGCCTGCGATTAATGCGATGATCGATATTACAAGTACGCGGACAGCGGCGATGCAGTTTCATCCCCCTTTGATTATTTTTGGAATGTTAATGATGATGTCGTTGGTCACGGCCTTACTGGTGGGTTATCAGATGGCGGGACTCGAGAAACGCAGTTGGCTCCATACTGTGCTTTTTATTATAACGATCTCACTGACTTGCTATGTAATTTTGGATATCGAGTACCCAAGAATTGGACTGATCCGAATGGATGCGACCGATGTGATTTTGAAAGATCTACGTGAGGGAATGGGTTCGAAGTGAGTGACGGGTGCCTGACACCTGCCTGGAACTAGGGGAGTTTACCAACCGCGGTTGGCGATGGAGGAGACGATGGCCTGTGCAGCGCTGACGGCAGCCAAAGGGAAGGCTTGGCGTTGGGATTCGGTTTGATCGCCACCGACGAAAAAGGTGGTGGTGCCAGTGGCCATGGTTTTTCCAATGGCGTCTTTCTTTTCCTTCATATTATAAAGGCGATACTCCAGCACGAGAACAAGTTGGTACTGGAGGGTGGTGAGGAACTGTTGGGTGGATTGACGAATCGGCACACGTTCGATTTTCTTGACCGTGACCTCAAGGATAGCGTCGCTCGCGTCTTTTCGGCCGTGGCGGAAGGTGCCATCGCGATCGATTTCTTGAAGGATGGCATTACTGACTATCCCGGGAATATCGGTTTCATCGGTCTCGTTTTGCACTGTCGGCAAATAGACGACTTTAATATCGGTCATGCCAGGAGCTTTAGGGGTGCTGCCCATCTGATAGTTCGCACAAGAGCAGAGAGCAAGGCTAAGCAGGGCAGGGAAGAGATGTCTCATGGAGTTGGTAGACTACGGGGCTGGGGCGTAGCATTCGATCTTAAACTTATTTTGCTTTTATCGGCTGGACTGGTCTGCTGTTTGGCCTCGGAGATCATGTCTTCAAGAATCCGTTTCCTTTGTCGGGCTTCTTGGCCTTGGGCAGAGTCAGGAGATTGGGTAAGGACCTCGTTGTAGTAAACCAGAGCGGCGGGATAGTTTCCCGTTTTGTCGTAAAAGCGGGCTACGGAAAGAGAGCCCCCACTGAGACGTTGGGAGAGCATCGCAATATTTTCTGTGGCCTGCTCTGTTTTGTCGCTCCGTTTGTAGCGAGCTAAGTAATCCTGAAAAGCCTCGATGCCTTTCTGGGCGGCGGTCTGGTCGTACTCAGGTTGACGGGCGGCTTTCATCCAAACGAAACCGATCTGATACTGGGCATCGTCGATCAGATCATTCTTAGGATATTTATCCAAAATATCCTCGTAGAATCGGACGGCGTCAGGCCACTTTTTTTGTTTTTCCCGTGCCAGGCCGCAGGAAAAGGTGGCGAGGGGAGCGTAGGTTCCGAAGGGAGCGGATTTAATGATCGTCTGGTAGATTTCGACCACTTTGTTCATGTCGGCGGGCATGGGGATTTTCCACATCATTTGGTGCTGTCCTGCTAGGTAGACGTTGCCGATGGCGAACATTCTCTCGATGGCAAGATCCCAGTACTGGTTGGCGGCTGATTCTTCGATTAACTTTTTGTAGGCTTTGTAGGCATCCCAGTACTTTGCCAAGTGTTCATACATTTCACCGACTTTGTAGAGCGCTTCGGTTTTACGGAGATCGTCAGGATTCTCTTTGGCAAAAACCTGGTAAATCTTTAGGGCCTGTTCGAAATATTTAATCGAGTTGGCGTTGGCCTCTCCTCCACGTTTATCGGTTTCTTCCCGGAGGCGATGAGCTTCCTGCTGTTTTTCCTGACCGAGCTTACGGGCGGCTTGGGCTACCTCGTTGTCACCGAGCTCAGCGGCATGGTCGGCGGCGGCTATCTGTTCGTCGGCATCCCGTTCGAGCTGTTCGACCTGTTCATAGGCTTTGCCGATGGTCTCGGCATTTTTGGCGGTTTGCAGTATGTCGGCTGAGGTGCCGCGATTGCCGATGATGTCTGATTCAAAGGTAAATCCTTCTCCTGGGGTATGGTTGGAGAAGTTTAGTGGGATGGTGGTACTGCCCTCGGCGAGCCAGTCTCCTTTACTGTCGATGTAGCCCCATGAAGGGCTTTGGGAGTCTCCATTGAGGAGACGAGAGCCGATTCGAACATGGGCTTTGGCTCCACGAAAACCATTTTCGACTGCTTCGATGGTTGCGGTGGTGTCTTGGCGTCCATCGGTTCCGACACGGGAGGGGGCCCCTTTCTCTACCATGGCGGCGGAGATATGGGCTTCGGCAATTTTGACGGTGCCTTGCGGATCGATGAAGAACCATTTTCCGCCTGTGAATTCGTTGCCATCCAGAGTTCCACCTTCGTTGACTGCGGCCAGCCCTTCGGAAAAGAGAAGGACTTCCTGATATTTGGGGATGACGACGAAAACTCCTGCCCGATCGATATAGCCCCATTTGCCCTCGGCCATCGCGCCGCAACGGTCTTCAGAAAAGCAGTAGACCTGTTCGTATTTGGGGGGGATGGCCATCTCTCCGCCTTTCGTGACAAAGCCCCACTTTCCTTCCCAGCGGACGGCAGCCAGCCCCTGGCGAAAAATTCCCGCACTTTCGTATTTGGGCTCGATGAGGTATTTGCCGGTTCGAGTGATAAAGCCCCACTTACCATCCTGTTTGACGGCGGCGGCTTGATCGCTGAAAAGAAAGGCTTCTTCGTAGCGCGGTTCGAT
This sequence comes from Aliarcobacter sp., assembly GCA_041730685.1. GTDB lineage: Bacteria > Verrucomicrobiota > Verrucomicrobiia > Methylacidiphilales > Verrucolacustridaceae > Verrucolacustris. Next base: position 42,030 of record JBGSBI010000001.1, on the reverse strand, counting down.
AACGAACTTACCTTCGCCATTAATAAAGCCCCACTTGCCATCTTGTTTGACGGCGGCAAGAAAATCGGAGAACTGCAGGGCTTCTTCGTACTTGGGCTCGATAACAAACTTACCCGCGCTGTTGATGTAGCCGTAGCGGCCCCACCAAGCCTTCTTTGGGCGCAGATCTACTCCTGTGTCGGATTGGGCGAAGCCAGATTCAGCGAAAAAAAGAAAAAGAGAAAGAAAAGCCATCCAGATAGTTGGGAGCCAACGAATTGCTTTTCGGGTGATTATCACAAGTCGTTCATTTTATCGGTAGAGCTTCTGCCGTCAAGGTAGGTGCAGATTGAGAGTGAGCTTGGGCTGGAGTTAGGATACCATCCGCAGATGAGTTCCCAATGGGCAGTGCGGCTAGGGGTGTTGGTAAGTTGCTCTTTCTTGGGATTGAGCGTGGCGGAGGAGAAGGTGGCGATTGCGCCCGAGCAAGATTTTACGGTGATGGCCTACAATGTGGAAAATCTAGCCGACGTGGATCGGGTGGCGCCGTACGACGACTATCTGGAATCGCCCGACGATCCGAATAGCTACAGTCCAGGTAAACTGGCCCGAAAACTTAAGGCGATCGCCACTGTGCTTAAAAGCGTTTCGAATGGAAAGGGGCCCGATGTGGTGATTTTGAATGAGTTGGAGGTGGATCATACCCCTGATTCAAAGGTGGGGGACTGGAAGGAATTTTTGGAGAAATACGCAGGAACCACTTATGAGAAGATGCTTTCGTCGGATTTAACCGATGAGTTGCGAGGTCTTCCGACGGAGGCTTGGCTGCTTAAGGCGCTCGAGGACGAGGGATTGAAGGGGTATACCATTTTGGTGGGAGCATTGCCGGAAGGAGCCACCCAACATCAGGATGCAATTAAGACAGGCTTACTGACTCGTTTCCCAGTGATTTCTAGCCAGACCTTGGATACCCCATCGGCCCGAGGAATTCTGGAAGCTAAGCTTAAGGTGGGGGAAGCAACTTTTACGGTGATGGGAAATCACTGGAAAAGCGGGGCGGGAAATCCAGCGATGGAAAATACGCGCTTAGGAAATGCTAAGACGGTGCGGGACCGACTGGATCAGATTTTGCAGGAGGATCCCAAGGCGGACGTGATTCTCGGCGGTGATTTTAATTCTCAGTATAATCAAGGCCAACGGTTTAGTTTTATGACGAAAACGGCTCTGCAAGATGTCTTGGGATCGCAAGGGGATCGAAAAGTGCTCGGAGGAACGGGCAAGCCTGATCTCTATAATCTCTGGTTCGACGTTCCGCCTGAGAAAAGATATTCGGACGAGTTTGCGGGGGAGTGGGGCACTTTAATGCAACTGCTAGTGACGCGAGGATTGGGGGACGGCACGGGGGTAGAGTATGTCGAGGGAAGTTTCCATCAGGTAACTGTTCCTGGGGTAAATTGTCGGGAACCGCTGGGATTGCCTTGGCGCTGGACGAATTACGGACCGGGATGGGGCGCGAGTGATCATTTCCCAGTAGTGGCCACTTTTCGGGTGGGAGGAGCTTCGAAAATTGGAAGTTCATCTGCAACCCAGAGTTCTGTGCCTCAAGCCCAAGCGCTGAAAGTTGGCTATGACAAGATCGATCGTTCGAAACTGCGGAATGCTTCGGTCCTGAAGGATGCAACTGCGGAGGAGATGGCGAAGGCCATGGGGGAGATCTTTCTAGTGCAGGGAATGCTTTCCAAGGTGCGACCTCTAGAAATTGAGGTGGATGGCAAGCCCTACGCGTTGCACTCGTTCGATAAGAATTTGAATGCATCCATCCGTTTAATATCCAAAGGAAGCCAGGTCAAAATGTTGGGGGAGTTGGGGCTGTATAAAGGCAAGTTGCAGTTTATCGTGCAAGACTCCAGCTGGATTAAGTAGCGAGCGGATCTTTTTGGTTGATGGGAGGGGAAGGGGGTTTAGGTCCGATGGGATTCTTGGGTGAGTTGGTTAAGGTGCTGTTCCAGTTCCGGAGTCAACTGAGCCCAATCGAAGCGCCAAGCCCAATTTCCCTGTTCGCGACCAGGCACATTCATGCGCGCTTCTGATCCGAGGCCAAGAATATCCTGCAAGGGGTAGATGGCGGTTTGGGCGGGGGAGCGCAGGGCAAGGTTGATCATATCCCACTGAATTTGCGATCCGTCGGAGCGGAGATAGGTACGGACGTTGTGCTGTTCTCGCGCAATCTGATCGAGAGAGCGTGTGGAATCTTGACCAGCCTCGCTCCGATACCAGCCTACGGTGGTGTCATTGTCATGGGTTCCCGTATAGACGACGCAGTTTGCCGGGTAGCTTTCGGGTCTGAAGGAAGCGGCCTTCGCATCGTCGCCGAAGGCAAACTGTAGGATTCGCATTCCTGGATAACCAAGGGTGTCCCGCAGGGCATCGACATCAGGTGTAATCACGCCGAGATCCTCGGCAATGATGGGAAGGGTACCGAGGGCTTTCTCTGCTGCATGAAAAAGTTTCTGACCTGGTCCAGGAGACCAGTGTCCACGGACAGCGGTGGCTTCCTCCGCGGGAATTTCCCAGTTGGCGGCAAAGCCGCGGAAGTGGTCGATTCTAGCGATATCGTAGAGTTTAAACGTGCTGCGGAGTCGTTCGATCCACCAAGCAAAGCCATTTTTCTCATGAACGTCCCAACGATAAAGAGGATTGCCCCAGCGTTGGCCTGTGGTGCTGAAGTAGTCGGGGGGAACACCGGCGATTGCGGTGGGATGGCCGTCTTCTTTTAGGAAGAAAAGCTCGGGATGGCACCAGACATCGGCACTGTCGTGTGCGACAAAAATGGGGATATCGCCGATGATGGAGATGCCTCGTTGTTTGGCAGCACGGCGCAGGGAGGTCCATTGATGATGGAAAAGAAATTGGAGGATCTTGGTGTGACGGATTTCGGTGGCGTAAGTTTTTCGAGCTTCGGCCAATGCTACTGGATCGCGATGAACGAGGGGAGATGGCCAATTTACCCAAGGGCCATGCCCGTGTGCTTTTTTTAGAGCAGAAAAAAGGGAGAAGTCTTCTAGCCACGCGGTGTGATCCTCTTCGAACTGCATCAGCCCAGCTTTGAGGCTAGGGGAGGCTCGACGGGCGAAGGATTGGGCGGTTTTTTTGAGAACGGCGCTACGGGCAAGAAGAACTGGTCCGTATTCGACTTCTGATTTCGAGAATATAGGAAAATCTTCGATATCTTCTGGGCGGAGGAGGCCCTCCTCTCGTAAGGTGTCGAAGGAGATTAGCATGGTATTTCCAGCAAAGGTGGAGAGGGCTTGGTAAGGGGAGTCGGCGTAGCCGGTAGGGCCGAGGGGTAGGACCTGCCACAGTTTTTGCGACATGGCGCTGAGGTGGGCGAGCCAGCGATGGGCTTCGGGCCCGATTTCTCCCATCCCGTAGCGCCCAGGTAGAGAGGTGGGGTGAAGCAGGACTCCTGCAGAGCGTGGAAACGACATAAGCAGGGGAAGTTATCGAAGAAAAACCCAGCCAACGAAAGCCAGAATGGGGATAAGGATCGGCAAGGTGAAGCGCAGGATATAGCCGAAAAAGGATGGCATATGGATTTTAGAGGATTCGGCGATCGACTTGACCATGAGGTTGGGGCCATTGCCGATGTAGGTGGCGGCCCCAAAAAAGACGGCGCCTAAGGAGATGGCGGCGAGAGTGGCGGGATCTTGCAGGGCAAAGCGGGCGACCTCGGTTTGATCAAAAAGGTGAAGGACGGGCTCATGCAGGTTTAAGGCCAAGGTAAGGAAAGTGAGGTAGGTGGGGGCATTATCGAGAAAAGCGGAGAGGGAACCTGTCATCCAGTAGTAGTGAAGATTGGAGGGGTGGCCAAGATCGTGGGCCGAGGCGGTGAGGAGATGAATGACAGGAATCAAGGTGGCAAAAATCCCTAAAAAGAGCCAAGCGACTTCTTGGAGAGGCTCGAAGGTGAACTCATTCCCCTGTCGGATGGAGGGGGAGGTAAAGCGGTACGAAGCCCATGCACTTGCGACCATGATGCTATCGGAAACAAACCAAGGAGCGCCCCATCCACGAATAAGTACCGCGATGATGATGGCTGCAAGGAAAAGAGAGTTTTTCCATCCTTCGATTTGAAAGGATTCGTGTCCTGTCTCCTTTTCCTGAATCTTTTTCGGAGCGCGATTGAAGTTAGCCCGATCGAGAAGATAAAAAACCGTCAGGACTAGGCCGATGACGGCTAACCACTCCACCCAGAGGTGTTGGAGGGTCCAGAAGAAGGGAACTCCGCGTAGGTAGCCAAGAAAGAGGGGAGGATCGCCGATGGGGGTGAGACAACCGCCGATATTGGCGACGACAAAGATAAAGAAAACAATGTGAAACCCTGTGATTCGATAGCGATTCATCCGAATCCAGGGTCGGATGAGGAGCATGGCAGCGCCAGTAGTTCCGAGGACATTGGCCAGAAGTCCCCCAATCAGAAGAAAAAGCACATTACGAAAAGGGGTGGATTCGCCAGCAACCCCGATACGGATCCCTCCAGAAACGACGAAAAGGGATCCGATGAGGGCCAGAAAGCTGATGTATTCTTCGAGGGCCGAGATAACGGGGTCGCTGTTTCGCCGAATCAGGAGGTAGTAGGCGATAACGATGGCGGCCAAGGTTACACTGATGAGCGGGTACCTGCGGTGCCAGAGGGGTGCGATGAGGAGGGGGCCCATGGCGATGGCGAGGATGAGGACGGCAAAGGGGGCGAGGAGCCAAAAGGGGGGCGGGGGACCCATGTCCATTAGGGCGAGGATCATCCTTCTTGGATGCAGAGAGTTAATAGACGGGTCAAGCTTGGCTGATGGTTGCGAGAGAGCCTTGCTCTAGTCCAAACGTTCTCTAGGATTTTCGCATGTCGAAGAGCACTAGTGAATTGGCATACAACTCCAAGGTGGAGGGGAATGTGGTCCTGACCACGCTGGATGCGGCGGTGAATTGGATGCGCAAAAACTCCCTTTGGCCGATGCCGATGGGTCTGGCCTGCTGTGCAATCGAGCTGATGGCGGCGGCTTCGGCTCGTTTTGATATTGCGCGGTTTGGTGCGGAGGTGATGCGCTTTTCCCCTCGTCAATCGGATCTGATGATCGTGGCGGGGACGGTGACCTACAAAATGGCTTTGGCCACGAAACGGATCTGGGATCAGATGGCTGAGCCGAAGTGGTGTATTGCGATGGGTGCATGTGCAAGTACGGGCGGGATGTACCGTAGTTACGCGGTTTTGCAGGGGATCGATCAGTTGATTCCGGTGGATGTCTATATTTCGGGTTGCCCTCCACGGCCTGAGGCGGTTCTGGAGGGATTGATGAAGTTGCAAGAAAAGATCGCCCAAAGCCGCGGGGTTGTGCTGGGGCAGAAACAGCTCTCGTGAGTGATTCGGTCATGGAGGGGATTACGATGCTCCCTGAGTTTAGGGGTGAGACTTCTGGGGTGGTGGCTCTGGAGAAAATTCCCGAGTTGATGGCTGGCTTGAAGAGCGAGGGATTTACTTACTTGGTGGATATCACAGGGGTCGACAATCAAGGAGAGGATCCCCGATTTGAAGTGGTCTACGAGCTTTGTGACCTATCAAAGAAACAACACCTACGGATTAAGACGATGGTTGCGGAAGGTGATCCAGTACCAAGCGTGTCAGCGATCTGGCGGACGGCCGATTGGCATGAGCGGGAAATCTGGGACATGCTGGGCATACGCTTCTCGGGCCACCCGGATCTGCGCCGCATCCTCATGTGGGAGGGGTATCCGCACCATCCTTTGCGCAAAGATTTCCCTTTGGCTGGTTTGCCTACAGAGATGCCTGACATCGCCTTTACCGCCAAAGCGCCGCTGGAAGGTGGACCCTTCGTGACGAGTTCGGCCGCCTTGGCCCAAGATCGTGAGCCTAGGGCTCACCCCGCCGAGGAGAGGAACCTGTGAGTTCGACCGTTCTACCCATTTCTTTTGGAGACGCGGTGGCACGCACAGCGGTAGCGTCGTCAAATCTTCCCGCGGAAGATGTGGGTGAGAAGCTAGTTCTAAACATCGGACCCTCTCACCCAAGTACCCACGGAGTGTTGCGACTGGTGCTGGAGTTGGACGGGGAAGTGATTACTAAGACGGATACAGAAATTGGCTATCTCCATCGTGGCGACGAAAAAATTGCAGAGAATATGACCTGGAATCAGTTCGTCCCCTATACGGACCGCTTGGATTACATGGCTCCGCTCGCCAATAACGTGGCCTACGCCTGTGCAGTGGAGAAGTTGATGGGCTTTGAGTTACCACCTCGGGCCAAGGTCACTCGAGTCATCTGTTGCGAGTTGGCGAGAATCTCGGCTCACTTGCTCGGGCTGGGTGCGTTTGCCATGGATGTGGGTGCGATGACGATGTTTCTCTATACGTTCACCGAGCGGGAAAAAATCTATAACTTAATTGAGTTCCTTACGGGAGCACGCTTCACCACAAGTTTCACTCGGGTGGGGGGTCAGATTCGCGATATCCCCCCTGGATTCCTTGAGGGAGTCTCTGAGTTTTGTGCCCAATTTCCAGCTCAGCTGGATGATTTTGGGTCAATGTTGAATCGCAATCGAATCTTCGTCGATCGAACCAAGGATATTGGAATTATTCCTGCGGACGTCGCTCTCGACTATGGGTTGACTGGCCCGAATCTCCGCGGATCGGGCAACGACTATGATGTGCGTAAAGTATTTCCTTATCTTGATTATCAGTCTTACGATTTCGAGGTGCCCGTGGGTCAGACGGGGGATTGTTATGATCGTTTTGCCGTACGGATGGAGGAGATGAGGCAGAGCGTGAGCATTTTGCGGCAAGCGGTGGCCAAAATGCCAGGTGGGGCTTGGCAGGTGAATGACCCGAAGAATGTGCTTCCAGCAAAGGATAAGGTGCTGACGAAGATGGAGGAGTTGATTCACCAGTTTATTGTCGTGACCCAGGGGCCTGATGCGCCTGTCGGTGAGATTTATTTCGGAGCAGAAAATCCCAAAGGAGAACTGGGTTTTTATATCCATAGTCACGGGGGTGGGGTGCCCCATCGGCTTAAAATCCGCGCTCCTTCTTTTTGCAACCTAAGCATCCTCAGTAATCTCTTGCCTGGCCACACGGTGAGTGATGTTCCGGCGATTTTGGGGAGCTTTGATTTTGTTATGGGGGAGTGTGACCGATGAGCACGGCTTTAGAGGTGGGCACAGAGAATTGCGCGGGTCCTGAGACAGGGGAGATCACTCCCGCACTGGAGAAACAGGCGACGGAGTTGATTTCGCGTTACCCGGTTTCCGCACGCAGTGCAGTTATGCCTTTACTCCACCTTTGGCAGGAAACCTTTGGGTATATTGGCCCACGCGGGGTCGAGTGGATTGCGAAAAAACTTTCTCTACAGGAGATTCAAGTTCTCGAGTTAGTTACCTTCTATCCTTGGTTTCGGCAAAGGCCGTATGGGAAATTTCATTTCCGAGTTTGTCGGACTTTGCCTTGTGCCTTGGGGGGAGCGGGCAAGACCTTCGCGGCCTTGCAGAAGTTAATGGGATTAAAGCCTGGAACGCACGAAGGGGCGATGGTGAGTGCAGACGGTAGATTTTCTTTGGAATACTCAGAATGTCTGGCTTCCTGCGGTACGGCGCCGGTGGTTCTCTGTAATGATAATTTCCATGAAAAGGTAGATGAGAAAAAAGCCACCGAACTGGTTGGAGGATGCTCCTAATGGCCTCTCGTGAGCATCGGTTAGTTTTTAAGAATATCGATGTCCGGGGCTATACCCGCGACATCGCTTGCTACCAAAAACATGGTGGGTACGAGATTCTGAAAAAAGGCTTGGCCATGGGGGGTACAGCGATCCGAGATGAGGTAAAAAAGAGCCAACTGCGCGGACGGGGTGGGGCAGGTTTTCCGACGGGAACGAAGTGGAGTTTTATCGATCCAGCCAAGGCGACCAAGCCGATCTATCTGATCTGCAATGCGGATGAGTCAGAGCCAGGCACGTTTAAAGATCGCCAAATCATTCACAAAGATCCCCATCAGCTTTTGGAAGGGATGATCCTGAGCTGTTTCGCCAATGGAGTGAAGCTGGCCTATCTCTACATCCGCTGTGAGTTTACCGAGGGCTGGAAGATTATGGAGAAGGCCTTAGAGGAGGCGAGGGCGGCGGGTTTTCTTGGAAAAAATATATTAAAGACGGGATATGATTTAGAGATTTACGTCCACCGTGGGGCGGGAGCTTACATTTGCGGAGAAGAGACAGGATTGATTGAGTCGCTGGAAGGGAAGCGGGCCTATCCCAGAATTAAGCCGCCTTATTTTCCTGCAGTTCTCGGACTTTATATGTGTCCGACGATCGTGAACAACGTGGAGACTCTATGTAACGTAAAACATATCGTGGAAATGGGTGGGGAAGCCTACGCCAAGATTGGACGACCAAATAATACGGGAACTCGGCTACTTTGTGTCAGCGGGGATGTGGTCAAACCAGGATACTACGAATTTCCTGTTGGCGCCCTGACTTTGGGGCAATTAATCAATGACGTTTGCGGGGGAATCCGTAATGGCAATCGACTGAAGGCGGTTATCCCTGGTGGTTCGTCGGCCAAGGTTTTGAAGGCGGGAGAAGTTTATAAGATTAAAGAAAAGGGCTTGGATGGAAAGATGCTGGACAAAGAGGTTGGCCTAGAAGATTTGCGACTAGATTTCGATACACTGGCGGCTGCTGGAAGCATGGCGGGTTCGGGCGGTGTCATTGTGATGGATCACACCCGAGATATGGTGGAGTGCTTGGCCAATATCTCCGCTTTTTATGCTCACGAATCCTGCGGGCAGTGTACCCCATGTCGGGAAGGAGTCCTGTGGCTTAAGAAAATTCTTGGTCGGATAGCAGAGGGGCATGGGCGAGAGGACGACCCCGCGCTTCTGAAAGAGGTGGCCGATCGGATCGCGGGCAGGACCATTTGTGCTTTCGGGGAAGCAGCCGCATGGCCAGTGCAGAGTTTTATTACGAAGTTTAAAGCGGAGTTTTCCGCACGAATTGCCAGAAATGGATCAGCGTCTCGGCACGATACGATTTCTTTAGTCCATTGAGAAAAATATGAGCTGTTGCCAAACCCATTCGATGAATCCCTGGAATCATGATGTGGCCAAGGACGAGCTTGATTTGGTCGACGTTCAGGTTGATGGAGTTTGGTTGAAGATGCCGAAGGGTTTGAATGTGGTGGAGGTGGCTCATCGATCCAAAAAGTTTATTCCGCACTACTGCTACCATCCGAAGTTGTCTGTAGTGGGTAATTGCCGGATGTGTCTCTTTGAAATGGGCACCCCGAAGATGAACGCGGATCGTTCGCCCGTCATGGGCTCTGACGGAAAGCCGGAGATCGCTTGGATGCCGAGACCGCAGATTGGTTGTGCGACTGGGGTTACGCAGGGAATGGGGATTCGGACTGATTCTCCCTTAGTCAAAGATTGTCGGAATGGGGTGATGGAGTTTCTTTTGATCAATCATCCACTGGATTGCCCAATCTGCGATCAGGCTGGGGAGTGTAAGTTGCAGGAGTACTCGGTAGAGTACGGTACGGGCGCAAGTCGGTTCGTGGAGGAAAAGGTAAAGAAGCCTAAGAATGTTGATTTGGGTAAGCGCATCGTACTGGATGATGAGCGGTGTATTCTTTGTTCGCGGTGTGTTCGTTTCTCTAGTGAAGTGATGAAGGATGATGTTTTGGGATTTGTGAATCGAGGAAGCCACAGCACCTTAACCGCTTATCCAGGGAAGAGTTTTGATAACGATTATTCACTGAACACCGTCGATCTTTGTCCGGTGGGCGCGCTGACCAGTAAGGATTTTCGGTTTCAGATGAGGGTATGGTTCCTGAAAGAAACAAAAAGTATTTGCACGAGTTGTGGAACAGGTTGCAGTACGACTATCGGATCGAGAGAAGGTAAGGTTCATCGTTTGACTCCTCGTGGAAATGAGGCAGTGAACTCTGCATGGATGTGTGATTACGGGCGGCTGAACATCCATTATCTCGACTCAAAAGACAGGCTCCATCGTCCTCTGCTTAAGGCGGTAGGGGAGCAGTTCCCTGGAACTTGGGCAGATGCGATTCATCGGGCAGCGGAGGGACTGGGAAAAGTTAAGCCTGAGGAGATTGCGGTGGTGGCTTCGGGTCGCCTGACGAATGAGGAGCTTTTTGTTTTGAAACGATTGCTGGGCGAACTTGGGGTGACTCGTGTGGATATAGTCAAACATGCTGGGCAGGCGGATAACTTTCTACGGAGTGGGGATGGAAATCCTAATGGGCGGGGAGCGGAACTTCTCGGGCTTTCTTCGGGTGGGAGAAAGTTTAGCTCATGGGGGGCGGAGATTGTTTCAGGTAAAATTCGCGCGCTGCTGGTTTTGGGAGGTGAGGATGTGGTAGCGGCGGGGATCCCTGCAAGTGCGCTCCAAAAACTAGATGTCCTTTTGTTCTCCGGAATTCTTGGGAATGAAACCTCTCGATTGGCTCATGTGGTTCTGCCTTCGGCGGCGACGGCAGAGAAGACCGGCTCGATGGTCAATGTTCACGGAAGACTCCAGCGTATGACGAGGGCGATTGCGGCTCCTGGGGAAGCGAGAGAAGATTGGTTGATTTTGCGAGATCTGCGGGAGGCTTGCACGGGTGGGAACTCACTACACTCGGTTGAGGACGTGTGGAAAGCGATGGCAACGGAGGTTCCCCAGTTTGCTGGATTGAGTTGGGCGAAAATTGGGGATTTAGGGGTGCAATTGGAAACAAGAACCAGTTTGTCTGAAGGGACTCTGGTTAAGGCTTAGCCTGTGCGGATTCTCTCCTTTATCCTTCTCGGCTTTCCTACGGATTATTGGGCTGACGAGGTCAAACCAAACCCAGTGAAGAAAACTGAATCTTCCTAGCCCTTGTATGAGCTCTTTGAGAAATCCTTGGAAGCTCAGCCTAGAAGCAGATTAATGACAGCAAAATGTAAGAGCCCTACTTGTGCGACTGAAAAAACTTAGTAAGATCCACCTATGTCGTTAGTCCTATCCACGCCGCGAAACTTCACCCCCGGTGAGACCAAGGAGGAGCAGCTCAAGTTGGCCAAAGATGGTCTGGATGTGATCAAGGATCTCCCGCGTTACGTGAAGGAGGGGTATCAGGCGATTGAAGCTGACGACTTTATGCGGTTTAAGTGGTATGGGGTTTACCAGCAGAAACCGAAGGAGGATGGCTACTTCATGCTTCGGACGCGAATTCCTGGGGGTCAGCTCAATCCTGCGCAACTTCGAGAAATTGCGGCACTGACCGATCAGTTTGCCCATGGTTTTGGGGATGTGACGACCCGCCAGACTATTCAGCTCCACTGGCTAAGAATTGAGCAGTTTCCTGAGATCTTTAAGCGGCTCCATTCGGTAGGAATTACCTCGAGCGGGGCTTGTGGCGATATCGCGAGGAATGTGGTGGGTTGTCCGGTGGCGGGGATGGATCCCGATGCGATTTCGGACGCTACGGCCGAGCTTCATGCGGTAGACGCGCACCTGACAAACAATAGCGAATTTTCGAATCTGCCACGGAAATATAAGATATCCGTCTCGGGTTGTCGGATTATGTGTACCCAGCCTGATATTAATTGTGTGGGGGTTTTCGGCTTGGAGCGAGGGAATGAAAAGGGGTATGGAATCAAGGTTGGGGGAGGACTTTCCTCTGCCCCTCACTTGGCGCAAACCCTGCCAGTATTTTTAAAGCCTGAGGATATTTTTCCTATGGTGCACTACACCTCAGTGATTTATCGGGACCATGGGTTCCGCGATAAGCGAGCGCGGGCTCGACTGAAGTTCCTCATGGCGGACTGGGGTCCAGAGAAGTTTATTACAGAAGTGGAGAGAGTGGCGGGGCGGACTTTTCAACGGCATTCCGAATTCGTCTTCCCAGAGAACTCTGAATCGGACCATATGGGAACTCACGCCCAGATTCAAAAAGGATTGTATTGGGTAGGCGTTTGCTTGGCAGGAGGGCGACTGACTGGTGCTCAGATGAGGAGCATCGCGGATATTTCGGAAAAGCACGGGGAGAAGGGTAAGGTGGGGTTTCGCGGAACGAACAAACAGAATCTAGTCATCGTCAATATTCCCGAAAAAAACGTAGAGGCACTGAAGAAAGATTTAGAGGCTTCTGGGCTGGTGGTGAATCCAAGCAATTTCCGCAAGGGCTGTGTCTCTTGCACAGGAATCGAGTTTTGTAATCTGGCGGTGGGCGAGACGAAGAATCGTATGATTCGGATGGTGGGCGAGCTCGACCAACTTTGTTCCTATTATAAAGATCAGGTTCGGATCCATTTTAGCGGATGTCCCAGCTCATGCGGTCAGCATCAGATTGCGGATATTGGTTTTCGGGGTGCGACCCGAACGATTGATGGGGTGAAGAAGGAGTGCTTCGATATGTTTCTAGGCGGAAAAACGGGCGCAGATGCGCGGTTTAATGTCCTGATTCAACCCAAAGTGCCTTATGAAGAGGTTCACCACTATATCGATAAGGTTCTTAAGGCCTACCAAGCGAAGAAGAGTGGCACCGAGACATTGACGCGCTGGCTGGGACGGAGTTCGAAAGACGATTTGAAGTCGATTTTTGCTGATCCGAACGGCACGACAACGGTTTGACCAAACCCGCGTTTAGCGGGAATATAATCCTCCCCTTGAAAAAGGGTCTATGAGTTCATCTATGGCCGTATCCACGAAACTGAATTTGCAGGCACACCCTGTCGATGAGGTGGGAATTCGCGAACGCGTGGCGCGGTTGGCCACGCGGAGTATTAAAAAAGCATCGAAAGTGGAAGGATTAAAATTAGCCCTCTCGATGGTGGATCTGACCACTTTGGAAGGGGCAGATACCCCAGGAAAAGTCCGGCAACTTTGCACCAAGGCGATTCATCTACACTCAGGTCGCAAGGATTTGCCCATGGTGGCTGCGGTCTGTGTTTATCCGACAATGGTTCGAATTGCGCGGGAGGCTTTGCAGGGCACCCCGATCCAAGTGGCGGCGGTAGCGACCGCCTTTCCCAGCGGAATGAATCCTTTAGCAGTGAAGTTGGAAGATACGCGATATGCGGTGGCAGAGGGAGCGCACGAGATCGACATGGTCATTTCCCGCGGGGATTTTCTGCGTGGAGATTATGGGCGGGTGGCAAATGAGATTGAGCAGGTGAAAGAGGCGTGCGGCAAAGCACATTTAAAAGTGATATTGGAGACAGGAGAACTGGGGACGTTGGATCGGGTGCGATGGGCTAGCGATATCGCAATGCAGTCGGGGGCTGACTTTATAAAAACCAGTACGGGTAAGATTCAGCCTGCGGCTACTCCCGAGGTGGTTCTGGTGATGTTACAGGCGATTAGCGACTTTTACCGTCAGACGGGGAAAAGGATTGGGATGAAGCCTGCGGGAGGTATCGCTAATGCGAAAGCCGCCCTCAACTTGCTCATTATGGTCCGAGAGGTTCTTGGGCCTGCTTGGTTAACTCCTTCCTTGTTTCGAATTGGAGCGAGTAAGCTTCCCAACGACATGTTGATGCAACTGGAAAAAGAGCGGACAGGGGTATATCAAGGATTGGACTACTTTTCCAATGACTGAAACCAGTATCTCCACAAAAGGATCCGATTGGGGTTATGCCCCCGCTCCAGAAAGCGCGGACCACTTTAAGTTGAAAGATCAGTATGGTCTTTTCATAGGCGGGAAATTTGTTCCAGCTGGATCGGGAAAGCGATTTGCCACAATCAATCCAGCGAATGAGAAGACGCTGGCTCAAATTGCGGATGCAGGAGAAAAAGATGTCGATAAGGCGGTCAAGGCGGCACGGACCGCCTACGATAAAGTTTGGCGCAAGATGTCGGGTCGGGAGCGGGGGAAGTATCTCTATCGGATTGCGCGGATTATTCAGGAGCGGGCAAGGGAGTTGGCAGTGGTGGAATCGATGGATGGGGGAAAGCCGATTCGTGAGTCTCGGGACGTGGATATCCCTCTGGCCGCAGCTCACTTTTTTTATCATGCGGGTTGGGCGGATAAGTTGGGTTATGCCTTTCCTGGTAAATCGGCAAGCCCGATTGGGGTGGCAGGTCAGATCATTCCATGGAACTTTCCTCTTTTGATGGTGGCTTGGAAAGTGGCTCCTGCTTTGGCCTGTGGAAACACCGTGGTGCTGAAGCCGGCAGAGACCACGCCACTGACGGCACTGCTTTTTGCGGAAATCTGCCAAGAGGCAGGTCTTCCCGACGGAGTGTTTAACTGCCTGACGGGTGCAGGTTCGACCGGTGCGGCCTTGGTCAAGCATCCGGGATTGGATAAAGTGGCGTTTACGGGATCGACCGATGTGGGGAAGGCGATTCAGAAATCTCTGGCAGGGCGCTCGACCAAGTTGACCCTCGAGCTTGGTGGGAAAGCGGCCAATATTATTTTCGAGGACGCAGCGATTGATCAGGCGGTTGAGGGGATTATTAACGGGATATTTTTCAATCAAGGCCACGTCTGTTGTGCGGGCTCGAGGTTACTGGTGCAGGAAAGCGTGGAACAAGAAGTAGTGGAAAAGCTGAAAGCGCGGATGGAGCATCTGATTGTGGGCGATCCCTTGGATAAGAATACCGACATTGGGGCGATCAACTCGAAAGCGCAGTGCGAGCGGATTCGGGATTATCTCAAAGTAGGACAAGATGAGGGGGCAGAGCTTTTCCAAACGAAATGCCCAGTTCCGGAGAAGGGCTACTGGGTTCGGCCTAGTTTCTTCACCAAAGTGGCTCAATCCCACCGGATCGTGCAGGAAGAGATTTTTGGACCTGTGCTCGCGATTCAGAGTTTCCGGACGTTGGATGAATCCTTGGAGAAGGCGAATAACACTCCCTATGGTCTTTCGGGTGGGGTCTGGACTGATAAGGGTGCGAAGATTTTTAAGGTCACCCGTGGAATTAAGGCAGGGGTGATCTGGGCGAACACATTCAACAAGTTTGATCCTAGTTCACCCTTTGGAGGCTACAAAGAGAGTGGGTATGGACGTGAGGGCGGACGGCATGGATTGAGACCCTACGTGGAGTTATCATGAGTGGTAACGGAGAGAATATGAAGAGCGGTAGGTTGGATGTACGGAAGACGTACAAGATGCTGATCGGTGGTGCTTTTGTTCGATCGGAATCTGGACGAGCGCTGGATGTGAATGCTCCAGGAGGAAGATGGCTGGGGCATGTTTGCCGGGCCTCGCGAAAAGATTTTCGAAATGCGGTAGTGGCAGCACGAAAAGCTGCATCGGGATGGGCGAACACTACACCCTACCTGAAAGGGCAGATCCTTTATCGTGCGGCGGAGATGCTCGAGGGAAGGGCTAGTAGTTTTCGCGAGGTTCTGCAGTCGATTGGGCTTTCGCCTGCAACCGCTAAGACAGAAGTGGCGCAAGCGATCGATCTGCTGGTGTACTATGCTGGGTGGGCGGACAAGTATCTGCAGGTT
Organism: Aliarcobacter sp.; assembly: GCA_041730685.1. Lineage (GTDB taxonomy): Bacteria > Verrucomicrobiota > Verrucomicrobiia > Methylacidiphilales > Verrucolacustridaceae > Verrucolacustris. Next base: position 26,554 of record JBGSBI010000001.1, on the reverse strand, counting down.
TTTGGATCGGTGAATCCGGTCTCTTCTCCTTATTTTAACTTCTCCGTAACCGAACCGATGGGAGTGGTGGCTTATGTTGCTGGGGAGAGGAGGCCTCTGCTTGATCTGGTTTCTGGAATCGCTCCGATTGTCGCTGGAGGTAACACCGTGATTACGCTTTCGACAGGTCGGGCGGCAGTGGCGGCGATGGAATTGGGAGAAGTGTTAGCGACGTCGGATTTTCCGCATGGGGTGATTAATTTGCTCTGCGGGTTGAGGGAGGAGTTGGTCGGACAGATGGCGACGCATATGGATGTGAATGCCTTGGTCACCCAAGGAGCGGATGCGAAGGAGAGTGCGGCGAGTCGCGAGGCATGTGCGCTGAACTTAAAACGATTCTTCCCTCGGGAAGCGAATGGCAAAGGGGATGAGGATCCTTATCGAATTTTGGATACGGTCGAGATTAAGACCACCTGGCATCCCGTAGGGGGTTGAGACGGCTAGGGGCCGAGGTTTGTCTGGCGACGTCGGCCAGTCCGCAGAGGGAAATTAGTTATTCGTGGGAGGGGAGACTGCTCAGCAGAGCAAGGGAGGGCGGAAATCGGCAAATCGAATCGGGGTGAAGGTAGGAAAGTAGTTAGGGTCTTCGATTGATAGCTCGTAATCGTCATGGGTGACGATTACAAGGAACCTATCTTGTCGGCGGAATCTAGCAAACGAGGCCCCAATAGGGATAGATTCTAATGTTAGGTGAGGCGACGAATGCCCCAAAGCGACTCGACGTCGATCGGGGCGGGGACGGAATGGGCGGGCGGCTAGGCGCCGGGGTTTGTTTTAACCGCGGTTGGAGCGTTTTTTGTAGTCGTTGATTAGCTGGTTGGTGGAGGAGTCGTGGGTAGTGATCGGGCCGGGAGTGGAGAGTTCGGGTTCGATCTTTTTTGCGAGCTGTTTTCCAAGTTCGACTCCCATCTGGTCGTAAGAGTTGATGTTCCAGATTGCGCCCTGAACAAAGATTTTATGTTCATAAAGGGCGATCAGACTTCCGAGAGTTTTAGGGTCAAATCGTTGAACCAGCAGTGAGTTGGTCGGGCGATTGCCCGAAAAAACCTTGTGAGGGATTAACTTTTCTAGGGCATCACCTTTGAGGCCGTCTCGGGTGAGCTCAGCGCGGGCTTCGGATTCGGTCTTCCCCTTCATGAGGGCTTCGGTTTGGGCAAAGAAGTTCGCTAAGAGGATATCGTGATGTGACCCCATTGGATTGAATGTTTCAACCGAGGCAAGGAAATCGCAGGGTATGAGTTTCGTGCCTTGGTGGATCAGTTGATAGAAGGCATGCTGACCGTTGGTGCCAGGTTCACCCCAAATGATAGGACCCGTGCTCCAGGTGACAGGTTTACCTTCTCGGTCGACCCCTTTGCCGTTGCTTTCCATATCCCCCTGTTGGAAGTAGGCGGGGAAGCGGTGAAGGTACTGGTCGTAGGGAAGGATGGCGTGGGTCTGAGCGTCGTGAAAGTTGTTGTACCAGATGCCGAGCAGGGCAAGGGTCATAGGCAGATTTTCTGCGATGGGTGTTTTTAGGAAATGTTCGTCCATTTCGTGAGCTCCTGCGAGGAGCTCGGCAAAGCGTTCATATCCGATGGAAAGAGCTATGCTTAGGCCAATCGCTGACCAGAGAGAATACCTGCCGCCCACCCAGTCCCAGAAAGGGAACATGTTTGCGGGATCGATTCCGAATTTCTTTACCTCAGCTGTATTTGTGGAGAGGGCAACAAAATGTTTAGCGATGTGCTTTTCGTCGATGGCTTCCTTGAGAAACCAGGAGCGAGCGGAGTGGGCGTTGGTCAGGGTTTCCTGAGTGGTGAAGGTTTTGGAGGCGACGAGGAAGAGAGTGGTGGAGGGGCGGCACAGCCGGAGAACCTCGACCATCTGGGTTGAGTCGATATTAGAAACGAAGTGCATCTTCAGATCGCGTCGAGCGAAGGGCTTGAGGGCTTCGGTGACCATGACGGGACCGAGGTCGGATCCGCCGATGCCGATATTCACGACGTCGGAGATTGTTTGATCCGTGTAGCCTTTCCAGGCACCCGAGCGGACCTGCTCAGAAAAGGTCTTCATATGTTGGCGGGTAGATTCGACCTCTGGCATGACGTCTGTGCCGTCGACAAGGAGAGGTTGGTTGGTGGGACGGCGGAGGGCGATGTGGAGGACAGATCGATTTTCGGTGAGATTGATTTTTTCGCCACGGAACATCCTGTCGCGGAGCTCTTCGACCTTAGCTTCTTTGAGGAGTTGACGGAGGAGGTGAAGGGTTTCTGAGGTGACTCGATTTTTGGAGTAGTCGAGAAAGAGATCATTCCATCGGTGGGATAGAGCGGTGGCGCGGTTGGGATCCTTGGCAAAAAGGTCACGCATCTGGGTATCGCGAGAGTCGAGGGAATGCTGAGCGAGAGCTTTCCAAGCGGGAAGATCGATGGGGGTACGCATAGAGAAAGAATGAACTAAAGATATCTTTGGGTGAAGGTGTTTTATTTACAAAGGGTTTGGCTGCTTGAAGTGTGGGGTCACTTATCAGATAATCAGAAGATGTCCGCAAATGTCTCAATGCAATACTTAGGGCACTCCTGTTTTCTGATCACCACGCCCAAGGCGAAGATATTAATCGATCCTTTTTTGACGGGGAATCCGATGGCAGCGGCGAAGGCGGAGGAGGTGGAGTGTGATTTTATTTTAGTGAGTCACGCTCATATGGATCATTATGGAGATGCGGTGGCGATTTCGAAAAGGACGGGGGCGACGATTATAGCGTCCTATGAAGTGGCTCTGCATGCAGGGGCGCAGGGGGCAAAGGTTCATCCGATGGGATGTGGGGGTGGGAGGGATTTTTCGTTTGGACGAGTGCAACTTACCATTGCCCACCATACATCCTCGGTCGACGGGCCAAGTGGGGTGGTTTCGGTGGGTTCGCCTGTAGGGTTCCTGATTCTGGTAGAGGGGAAGACGATCTATTTTGCGGGGGACACGGGGTTGACGATGGAGATGGAGCTACTGGGAAGGCGGAATCAGATCGATTTGGCTCTATTGCCGATTGGTGACAATTTTACGATGGGACCGATCGATGCGGCGGAGGCGGCGAGAATGTTAAGGGCGAAAGTCACGGTGCCGATGCACTACAATACCTTTGAGATGATTCAGGTGGATCCGCAGGTGTTTGTCAAAGAGGCGGGGAAGTATGGCTGTAAGGTGGTGGTGCTGGCGCCTGGGGAGAGAGTGTTAGTGTAGTTGGTTAGGGCAAGAATTCAGCACGGGAATTACCCGCGATATGGAAATGTTCCGTAATTATCATGATATGAATAATTGATATATTAGAGGTTTTGTTAGTCCTAAACCTCTGCTGGCTAGTTTGATGAAGTTTTTTCGTTTTTTTTTTCAATACGCCTTGAAAAATCTTGCGAATTGTAGTATCATATTAATCATGTCTCGTTTAAGAAAAACTTTTCAAACAGTAGCTCTCATTGCGGTTGTACTCTGTAGCTGGGCGAATATCAGCTCTGCTGTCAGTGTCACTTGGGATGGGGGCGGGGCTGATAATAATTGGAGCACCAGTGGTAATTGGACAGGGGTCGGTGGTGGTACTGCTCCCAATGGCGGCGATACGATCAATTTTGCTGGAACCACTAGGCTCTCTAATACAAACAATTTTACTTATGCTTCAGCGGCCGGAACAAATGTAACGATCGATTTTAATGCTGGGGCAGGCGCCTTCACTTTAAACGGAAATCAGATGGCGCTGACCGCTGGGGTCGCCAATAATTCGGCCAACATCCAGACGCTCAACCTCAACATTGCCTTGGCTGGAGCCAACACATGGGCGGCGAACAGCAGTGATATCGTGATGAACGGGGTGGTCAGTGGAGCCAACACCTTAACCAAGACCGGAACGAACGACCTGATTCTGACCGCGGCCAACACCTACACAGGTGCCACGACAATATCCGCAGGTGCGTTGAATGTGCAAAACAGCACCGGATTGGGCACGACCGCTAGTGGAACGACGGTGAGCGCAACGGGTGCGGCTCTTGAACTGCAGGGTGGCGTTTCGGTGGGAGCTGAGGCGCTAACGTTGAACGGCACGGGAGTTTCTTCGGGTGGTGCGTTACGTAATATTTCAGGGAACAACACGTACGGTGGATCAGTGACTCTAGGCTCGGCGAGTCGGATTAATTCGGATGCGGACCTGCTGACTTTGTCGGGAGGGATCAACGGCGCCAGCTTGTTGGTGACCTTTGGCGGTGCGGGCAATATCGCGGTAAACGGTGGGATCACGAACAGCGCTTCGGGAATTACTAAAGACGGCGCAGGCACGGTCACGCTTTCGGGCGCCAGCACCTTCACGGGAACATTGACCCTGAATGCGGGCACCTTGCGCGCCACGGCGACAACGAACGCCTTAGGCAACCTCGCAACCATGTCGCTGGCCGGTGGTACTCTCGTGTTGGCCAATGACACGGGCCTCACCTACGGGAATAATGCGACGGTCACGGGCAGCATGCAGATCAATTCCGATCGTTTGACGGCCGGTGCTGGCGTCACGCAGAAGTTGGGCGCGCTGGACTTCACCACCAATTCGACGCTGACAGTCGGTGCTGGCTCGAACGTCACCTCGGGCACGGCGGGTCTGACCTTTACGAATCGGTTGAACCTCACAGGCACCGGTGGTGCTGTCCTTAGCGTCTCCACAAACACGCTACTCACACTGGCCGCGGTCACCGGCAACAACTTGGGCTTCACCGTGCAAGGCGACGGTAATACGACCATCGGCGGTATCATCTCCGCAGCCACTTTGACCAAGAGCGGTGCAGGCACACTCAGTCTCACCGCTAGTAATACCTACTCCGGTGGGACGACGGTGAATGCAGGAACGGTGGCGATCAGTGCAAATAGCGCCTTGGGCACTGGTTCGGTGACAATTGCTTCCAATGCGACGATCTCGGGTCTGACTAATTTGAATGTGACCAACGGAATTGCGATATCCACCGGTGCAGCCGGAAAGTTGGACGTGGCTTCGACCTTTACCCAGACCAACGCGGGTGTGATTTCGGGGTTGGGCGCCTTGGTCAAGGCCGGCGCAGGGACCTTGGTTTTGAGTAGCTCGAACTCTTACTCCGGTGGTACCACGGTGGATAATGGAACTCTTACCTTGAGCGGATCGGGCACCTTGGGTGCGACCAGTGGCAATCTTTCGATTGGAGCAGGGACAGTTGATTTAGGAACTCTTACTCGCACCATTGGGGCGTTCGCGATGACTAGTGACAGCGGAGCCTTGACGAATGGAACTCTGAATGCCGCGACCTATAATTTGGGTGGTGGAACAGTCAGTGCGAATTTAGGAACGGGCACAGCGACGGTGGCGACGGGCACGACAGCCTTGAATGGAACTTTGGGTGCGACCACGGTGAATGTGAACAGCGGAACGATGAACTTAGGATCGTCGGATCGGCTGGCCAATACAGCGACGGTGACAGTGGCAGGAGGAACCTTGGGTATGTCTACCTTCAATGACACGGTGGGGGCGGTTACTTTAACCACAGGTTCGATCACGGGAACGACTGGCGTATTGACCGGAACTAGCTTTGCGATGAATGGAACAGGCAGTGCCTCGGCAATTTTAGGTGGATCTGGTGCCACACTGACGAAAACTGGGGCGGGGACGACGACAACGCTTTCCAAGACTAATTCCTATACCGGCGCGACAATAGTGACTTCAGGGACCTTGTACGTGGCTACTGGCGGGTCGATTGCGAGCAGTTCTTCGACGGTTGCGGCAGGAGCGGCCTTGGTAGTCAATGGAACGGCGGGTGCGGTGACATTGAACGGGTCGTTATCGGGCGCAGGGACCGTTGGGGCCTTGGAATTAAATAATGGTGCGACTTTGAATCCTGGGAACAGCCCTGGAACGGCGACGGCCGCTTCGGCAATATTCCAAGGTGGCTCCACCTACAATTGGCAGATCGACAATGCGACCGGCACAGCCGGGGTAAATTGGGACTTGTTCTCGGTGAATGGGGTGCTGGATATGAGCAAACTTTCCTCCAGTTCGAAAATGAACTTAGTTTTGGAAAGTCTGTCGATTGCTAACTATAGCACGTCGACATCCTACTCGTGGGTCATTGCCCAAGCGGGATCGTTTGTTGGAACCGGTTTGGCTGATGGCACGAATGTGACAAATCTCTTCGATATTAACTCAACAGCTTTCAATGGTGGCTCAGCAGCCAATCAGCCGAATGGTGGATTCAAGGTGGTCACGAGCACACTAGGTGTCTTGCGCACGCTGAACTTGGTGGCCGCTCCCGAGCCTTCAACTGGTTCTCTTTTGCTCTTTGGATTTGGTGGTTTGGCGCTCCTCCGTTTAGCGCGGCGACGTAGCGGAAACAAAGCTTAAGCTCGATCCGGGTTAGAAGGATCTGGCCTTTGCAAGGGCAGGTGGTGTAAAGCAGTATGCACTTTTACTTGGCTCGAGTGGAAGTTGTACTGGGTTATGTGCTGAATTTATAATTTGGTGTGGATGAGGCATTTAAGATTTTTCGACTCTGAGTGGGGTCAGAGTAGTGCCAGAGCAACGTAATTAAAGTATCCGCTTGAGTATTATCGTGCTGCGAGCATGAGGGGTTGTGTCGGGGTTTGAGGAGGGATTAGAGTTGGCGGATGGCGACAATGATTAAGGTACATAATCCTTTTAATGGGAAGCTGGTGGGTGAGGTGCAGATGCATGATCGGAAACAAGTGCAAGAGGCGCTGGATCGGGCGGCGGAGGTCTTTGCTGATCGCTCTAAATGGTTGTCGGTTCCAGAGCGGATCGCGATTTTAGAGAAGTTTAAAAAGCTGGTGGAAGCCAATCAGGACAAGCTAGTCCAACAGGCGATATCCGAAGGTGGAAAACCGCTTGTGGATACGAAAGTTGAGGTCGCCCGGGCGATCGACGGGATCAAAGTTGCGATTGAAACAGTTCCCCACCTTTTGGGGCGCGAGATTCCGATGAGGTTGAATTCTGCATCGATGAACCGAATGGCTTACACCTATCGGGAACCGGGTGGCCTAGTTTCTGCCATCAGCGCATTTAATCACCCGGTCAACCTAATCATTCACCAGGTTATCCCTGCAATTGCCGCGGGTTGTCCGGTGGTGGTGAAGCCAGCGAGTCGAACTCCGCTTTCTTGCCTAAGCCTAGTTGAACTTCTCCATCAGTTGGGGTTACCGAAGGAGTGGTGCCAGGCGGTGGTCTGCTCGAACGAAGATGCTGAGTTGCTCGTGACCGATCGGCGTTTGAGTTTTCTAACGTTTATTGGGTCGGCAAAAGTGGGGTGGGCTTTGCGGAGTAAGTTGGCGGCTGGAGCCAATTGTGCTTTGGAGCATGGAGGGGTAGCGCCGGTTATCGCGGAGGCGGATGCCAATATTGAGGAAGCGGTTCCTCTGTTGGTCAAAGCGGGGTTCTATCACGCGGGTCAGGTATGCGTCTCGGTTCAACGGGTTTATGCTCACGAGTCCTTAGCCTTGAAATTGGCGGAGCAGATGGCGGAGAAAGCGGCCAAGCTGGTGGTAGGCGACCCAGCAGACCCGAAGACCGAGGTTGGGCCGTTGATTAGCCATGGGGAGTGCCAAAGAGTGGCTGAGTGGGTGGAGGAAGCAGTAAAAAGAGGTGCCAAGCTACTTTGCGGGGGAAAGAAGATTTCTGAATGTTGCTATGCGCCTACGGTACTTTGGAATCCGCCCGAGGATGCAAGGGTATCGAGGGAAGAGGTATTTGGTCCTGTGGTCTGTGTTTACAGTTACAAGAATCGGGAGGAGGCAGTGAAACGGGCAAATGGGTTACCGTTTTGTTTTCAAGCGGCGGTTTTCACTAAGAACATCGACCAAGCTTTTTATTACGTGAGGAATTTGCAGGCGACTGCGGTGATGGTGAACGATCACACCGCATTTCGGGTGGATTGGATGCCGTTTGGGGGGAGGATGCAGTCCGGTTTGGGGATGGGCGGGATTCCTAGGAGCATGGAGGACATGACGGTTGAAAAGATGTTCGTCGTAAAGACGAATAGTTAATTAGCGCGATTTGCCGAATGTGGCGGAGACTTTGAGGGCGACACCACCCCGTGCTGCAAATTCGCCCGTAACCACGGCATGGGCGGGGGAGATTGCACGCACAAGATCGTCCAGAATTCTATTCGTCACCGCTTCTGCAAAGGATCCTGTGTTTCTGAAGGAGTGGAGATAAAGCTTAAGGGACTTACTTTCAACGCACTTCCTTTTTGGAGTGTAGCAAATGGTGATTACGGCGAAGTCGGGTTGACCTGTGACGGGGCAGAGGGAGGTGAATTCTGGGGTGGAGAAGGTGATCTCGTAAGGGCGGTTTGGCTTGGGATTGGGAAAGGTTTCCAGTCGTGCCAAGGAAGGGTTGGTAGGGACGGCTGTTTTGCGGCCGAGAAGACTGAGTCGGGACATGTTTAATCTATAGGGTAAAAGCCTTGGGTGATAAAGGATCGAAGCAGGTAGGGTAAATTGCTAAAGTTGTGCCCATGGAACCATGGATTCTCCCGCTGGGGATTTTGTTGATCGCTTTCCTTTACTCCTCGGTTGGTCATGCGGGGGCTTCCGGATATATCGCAATCATGGCCTTATGTTCGATTCCGACGCAGGAAATTAGGCCCGTCACTCTAAGTCTAAATATCGCAGTAGCCATTCTTGGAGGTTGGAATTTCATACGGGCGGGTCATTTCTCTGCGAAGTTGCTCTGGCCTTTGGCGGTTACTTCCATTCCTTTGGCATTTTTGGGTGGATACCTGAAGTTGCCGAACCACTTATTGCACCTGCTGTTGGGTTTGGTTCTCTGGGGGTCGGCCCTCCGTTTTCTTATTCGCCCTAAAGAGGAGACTCTCTTTCATGAACCAAAACGGTCTTCTCTTTTGGCAACTGGCGGTATTCTCGGCCTCTTGGCGGGTCTGACAGGAACGGGTGGAGGAATCTTTCTCACTCCATGGATGCTATGGAGGAAGTGGGCTCCCACGAAGACGGTAGCGGCGGTTTCGGTAATTTTTATTTTAGTGAATTCGATATCCGGCTTAGCTGGATATGTTTCGTCGGCTCGGTCTTTTCCTCAAGTTGGATGGAATCTTTTGGCGGTCGCAACTGTCGGAGGTTGGGTCGGTTCGCGCTGGGGAAGTCGTCACTACTCCCCGTTATGGATTCAGAGGCTGCTCGCGATGGTTCTACTGATAGCGGGTGGGAAGCTGATTTTTATTCCCTGAGATGCTTAAGGCATTCTCGGATGGCGGGTAAAAGTGGGGGAAGGCATTCGGCAATCGCCTTGGGATTTCCGGGGAAGTTTATGATGAGCGTCTGGCCTGCTACGCCTGCAACCGCGCGGGAAAGAATTGCGGTTGGGGCTAAAGGAAAGCTGGTCATTCGTTGAGCTTCACACAGGCCCGGAAGCTCTTTCTCGAGGACGGCTCGGGTGGCTTCGGGAGTGACATCGCGGGGGGTGGGACCCGTTCCTCCCGTGGTAAGAATGAGGGGAATCTGCTGTTGAATCCAACCTCTCAGAGCGGAGGTAATCTTATCCTTTTCGTCGGGGACGGTGAGGGATGTCCAGAGGCAAGGAGAAGCCCACTCCAAGGAAAATACTCGTTCTAGTTCAGGTCCGCCCTTGTCCTGGTAAACGCCTGCGTGAGCACGGTCGCTTACGGTTAGGCGTGCGACGTTGAGCGGACTCAAAACTTTTCCTTCGAGTGAAGGTGAATATTTTGGATGACCATCTTGCGGTCGACGGCTTTCAACATGTCATAGAGGGTGAGGGCGGCAACGGAGACGGCGGTGAGCGCCTCCATCTCCACCCCAGTGCGGGCGTGGACGCGAACTTCAGCGCATATCTGAATGCGATCGGATCGTGGTACAAGCTCGAGATGAATGGAGTCGATGGGTAAGGGGTGACAAAGAGGAATTAAGTTAGCAGTTTGTTTGGCGGCTTGGATTCCTGCGACGCGGGCGACGGCCAGCACGTCGCCCTTGGGAGTTTTGCCTTGGCGGAGAAGCTTGATGGTTGCGGGTGCGCAACGGATTTCGCCCTTAGCTACGGCTCGGCGCGGTTGAGAAAGCTTTGGACTGACATCCACCATGGTGGCGCGGCCTTTTCTATCGAGATGGGAGAGACGTTTCACCAAGAGATGGTGGGCAGAACTTCGCTCGGCGAGCGAGCTTCGCATCCTGAGTGAACGCGGAGTAGTGCGTTGGTGCGGGCTAGGCAGGAGAGATCGGAGGAGTCGCGCCAAGGGAGGGGTTGAGCGGTGAGCAGACCATGGGAGGAGTGCAGATGGCAGGGCCACCAGGTTTCCCGCGGGTCAGGTTTTATGGAAGCACCAGCGAGAAGAGTGGCGGAAAGGAAGGGGGTGGGGGCAAGGCCAAGCAGGCGAAGGAGAGCGCGTCGGACAAAAAGGTGAAAGCAGACAAAGTGGGATAGAGGATTCCCAGGCAGACCGAAGGCGAGAGTACTTCCTTTTTGGGCAAGAATGAGAGGTTTTCCAGGGCGGATGGAAACAGTGCGAAAGAGAATATTAAATCCCAGCTCCTCTAAAACTGAAAAGGCGTGATCGTGATCCCCAACACTGGAGGCTCCGCTAAGGAGAAGAATATCAGGAGAAAGGTTGAGGCACTCCTGTACAGAATGAGTGAAGAGCTCTCGGGTATCGCCGACGCGTTTCTGCCAAACGAGATCGGTTGAGTAGGAGGCAAGAAGAGAGCGAATTAGGATGGAGTTACTATCGCGGATTTGACCTAAAGCAGGTTTCTTGTCGGGGTCGACCAGCTCCGCGCCAGTGGCAAGATGGGCCACACGGGGCAGTCGGGAAACTTTCGGTTGAGTAATTCCGAGTGAGGCGAGGAGGCTGATAGATCCAGGTTGAAGAATGTGGGGTTGAGAAAGGAGGATATCTCCTTTTTTGCTGTGGGAACCTCTTGAGCGGACAAGGTTTGAGGTTGGTATTTTTAGAAGTTCAATGAAGCCAGGTTCGGTAAGCAGAGTATCCTCCTGCATGATCAGGGCGGCGTGAGCGGGTAGGGAGGAACCGGTCAAGATACGAACGGCCGATCCTAAAGGAGGGAGAGGTGGAGCGGGTTGACTAGGCGGATGGGCGGAAAGGAGTCTAACGCTTCCTTTGTTTTGATCCGGGTGAACGAGGTAGCCATCGATACTCGAGCGATCGATGGGAGGTTGGTCTTCGGGGGATATGGCAGGTTCGCGTAGAACCCGGTGGAGGGCATTTTCGAGCGGAACCGATTCAGCCTCGAGTGGGGTGGGGAGGAGAGAGTCGATTTGAGCTAAAGCTTGGTCGACGGTGATCATGGGGAGGGTTTGGTTTTCCAGATGGGGACATCTTGTTTTAGGCGATCGAGAAAGTGAGTAAGCAGGGAAAAGGCCTCGGCACGGTGTGGGGCGAGTACGCGGATCCAGAGAGACGTTTCCCCGGCGTGGATATGACCGAGGCGGTGGAGGACTTCGACCGAGGAGCAGGGATGTGAAAGAGAAAGTTGACGAAGAATGTCGCGGATAAGAGTTTCAGCCATGGGATGGTAGGCTTCGTAAAAGAGGGAGGTGATGGGTTGGTTCTGCTCCACATTCCGAACGACCCCAGAAAAAGTTACGACGGCGCCCGAAGTGGAATCGGCAATATCGGGCAAGGGTGTGATGGGATCGGGAGAGAGTCGGACGAAGACCTTCATTCAACCTCCAGAGACGGGTGGGAGAAGAGCGACCTCGTCGTCGGGATGAAAGGTTTCTCCAAGTTGAAGGAAGTGGCTATTTTTACTGAGTCGGCAAGCGGATTGCAAAGGAAGGAGGGCAGGGTGTCGATTGATGAGGAGGTGCCAGAGCTTTTCTGCTGTAAGAGATTCGGTGGTGTGAAAAGTTTCTTCGGCCAGCCCGACCGCAAGCCGGGTTTGGGCGAAATAAAGAATGCGCATGGCTCAGCCTCCTAGCGCAGTCATCGGGCGAGAGGGTTCATATCCAGTAGAGAACTCATGATCCTTGGGTTTATTGGCGATCGCTTCACGGAGAAGCTCTTCTGGGGAGTGAGAGCCTTGACGGAAAGCGGTACGCAGATCGATCTCTCCATGGCGACCGAGACAGGGGCGGAGTTTGCCATCGGCGGTCAGACGGATTTTATTGCAGGAGGCGCAGAAGTCAGGAGTGGTCAGGGCACCGATGAAGCCAACGATCGCACCTGAAACCTTGTCCTCAAAGTAACGGGCGGGACCATGACCTCCTGAGTAGTTGGGCATGGGAACTAGGTTTTTGGATCCACCAAGAAGCTCCTGCGCTTCTTGGATGGAAAGGAAAAAGTCTTGGCCGTGCTGGGGTGAAAGAGTGAGAGGCATGAGTTCGATGAACCGGATGGGGACTTGATGTTCTGCGGCAAAGTGGACCAGGGGACGAAGTTCCTGCTGATTCATTCCACGCAGGAGCACACAATTGATTTTGATCTGGGTGAAGTCAGCATCGAGGGCAGAGCGGAAACCTGCAAAGAAGTCGTCGAAGGATCCACCGGTAATTTTTCGGTAGAGGTCGGGTTGAAGAGCATCGAGGCTGAGGTTAACCGAATCGATCCCAGCTTGCTTAAGTTGACGGGCGATGGGGGCGAGGCGAGTTCCGTTGGTCGATAAGGAAAGTGATGTGAGATGGGGAAGGGTGCGGAGGTTGCGAGTTATTTCAAGAAGGTCTGGGCGGAGGAGGGGCTCTCCTCCCGTCAGGCGAATATGTTCGAATCCGAGGCGAGTGGCGGCGGTGATAACCTGAATGAGCTCGAGGGTGGAGAGGTTATCGGGTTGTGGGGACCAACCGTGGTAGGCGGCGGGGCGGCAGTAGAGACAGCGTTCGTTGCACTGATCGGTGAGAGAAACACGCAGGTAGTTTATTTTCCTACCGAGGGGATCAAGAAGAGCAGGAAGCATGGGGTTAGATCGGGTTGCGGGTGGTGAAAAACTCGTAATCTTCGTTAAAGCCTCCTTCGCCTTGACCTAGATGGTCAAAGCTTTCCACAAACTCTACGCTCTGAACCCATTTAACTGATTTAAAGCCGAGCTCGAGTTCGTTGCGAAGTCGCAGTGGGGCGCCATGGCACTCGGGCAGATCTTTGCCGTTCATTTCGTAGGCCAAGATGGTTTGGTCGTGTTGCATGTGCTCAATCTTATGGGCGTCGTAGTAGAGGCCATGACCTTTTCCCGAACCATGGGCAAAGGAGTAGAAGACAACGTAGCGCGCTTTAGGGTGGGGATGGACCAGGGCCATGATGTCCTTCATCCGCACGCCGCCCCATTTCGCGATTCCGGTCCATCCTTGGATGCAGTAGTTGGAGGTGATCTGTTCGAAGTGGGGCATGGCGCGTAGTTGAGCTAAAGAAATCTGCATCGGTTTTTCGACTAGGCCACCGACATTGAGTTGGTAGTTCCGAAAACCCTCAGCCAGAAGTTTTTTGTACTCATCGGAAACAGGGGCGGTGCCATTCACCCAGAAGTAGGTGGAGATATCTTTTTCCTGGTAGTTTGCCACCGGACGAAGCTTTTCAATTCCATCGAGGAGCCACCCGATGACCCAGCGTCCGATATGTTGAATTTTTCTTGGATATTTGAGGGTGAGGGGAGTCGCTGCCATCCAGGCAACCGCGGTAAATCCCATGATCAAGGCGAAGACAAAAAAACCAGTCCATGAGCTATCGTCGGTTCCTCGAGTCATGTGATTGAGGTTATTCAGGGCGTCGGTAGCAAAGACCATGACGACGTGACCTACGATAAATAGAAGGAAGTAGCCGAGGACAAGGAAGTGGAGAGAGCGCGCGACTTGGCGGTTAAGGAATCCGGTGGCGAGGTGGAGGCGGGCGGCGATGGCGGGGGACTGCATTACTCCGGTGATGAGGGCGAGGGGGGAAGCGATAAAGACGGTGGTAAAGTAGGCGAGAAGTTGCAGGCCGTTGTACTGGAGCCAGCCACTGGGGGGTGGGAAATCGAGGGAGAGGTATTGGATGGCGGTGGAGATGGTATGAGGGATGACATCGAAAGAAACGGGGACGATGCGTCTCCATTGACCTGTGGAAAAAAGAAGAACATAGACGGCGATTCCGTTGGCAAGCCAGGCAGTATCAAAAACGAAGTGCCACCAGCGAGCGAGACCGATCGAGTGGCGAATTCCAGGTAGGCCCAGCCAGCCTGGGAGGGCGACGGTATCTTCTTTGGCGTGGTATTCGCGGTCGAGAGGAACGGGGCCGAGAAGTCGGAACCATTCTGAACCTGGGGTACATCCTGGGTTAAGATAGAGGCGTGGGTGATCGGCCAAGATTTGGATTCCTGAGCGGATCATGAAAAGGAGAAGGAAAAAATTGAGCCAGTGGCAGGCGCGGAGCCAGAGGGGAAAGCCGTCGGCTAGTGGGGGGGCGAAAGAGCCAGTGCCAGGGTAGGCGGCGATAAATTGCTGAATGAGGGGGAGAGTACGGAGAAAGCGGGCGGTGAAGACGGCGAGGATGGCACCGATGACCCCGAGTGGGATGAGAAAGAGGAGTGATTGGCGGGTGGTGACCCACCAAGGGCCGATGCGAATTTCGGGAAAGCGGGCCATCTCTTGGGGGATGCCTCCCGCCCAGGTTTTTGTATCGACGGAATTGCCAGCGTTGCGGGTTAATTCATCGGCGAAAGTGTGCTTCATTCCAAGAAAAGGATGGGAAAAGTTGGTGGGTAGGTCGAGACGGATCTAGGGAGATTCGAGTGGAGCGTTTTGGGTGTAGTGGCGACCTTTCCAAGGAAGACGGCCACGGAGAGATTGGAGCCAAGAGTTGAGGGCGATGGCGATAACCAGAAGTTGGCCGAAGGGGTGAAGGATGGCGCCGAGGTAGCTTTGGCGAAAGCGGTGGGCGAGGGCGAAGCGAAGGGAGAGGAGAATGGCAATTTCGGTCCAAACCAGAGGGCCGTTGGCTGGGGTGAAGAGAAGATAGAAGGGGCTTAGAAAGAGGAGAACTTGGATTGATTGAAAGATAAGGAAGGCGGGAAAATTTCCGTCGAAGCTGGGGTAGAGATTTTTGGTGAAGCCTTCCCAGACCTCGGAGAAGCGGTTGTACATCCGGCAGCGAACGAGAGCAATGGAGTGTCCTGGATTGGTACCGTCGAGGTTGAGGACCTTGAATCCTGCCTGGCGCATGTTGCGGGCGATGGAGATATCTTCGACCATGTGATTGCGAACCGATTCGTGGCCATGGATTTTGTCGTAGGCGGTGCGACGAAAGAGAACGAACTGGCCGTTGGCGGCGCCAAAACAGCGGAGGCGACCCGGGGCCCAGTGAGGGAGGTAGAAAAGAATGAAAAGATGGACGAATGGAATGACGAGTTTTTCGCTCCAGCTGAGAGATTCGAGGTACGGCCAAAGGGATAGGAGATCGGCTCGCTGTTCGTGGGCAGTGGAGACGGATTGGGAGATCGTGCGATCGGAGAAGCGGGTGTCGGCATCGACAAAAAGGAGGAATTCGCCTTGGGCTTCTTTGGAGAGTTGGTGGCATGCCCAAGACTTTCCCGTCCAACCTTTGGGGAGGGGTTGACCTGTGAGGAGGCGGATGCGGGGGTCTCCTTGGGCTCGGCGCTGGATGAGGGCGGCGGTGCCGTCGGTGGAGTGGTCGTCGAGAATAAGAATCTCCATATTTGGGTAGTCGCTGTCGGCTATGGTACTGATGCATGGTGGAAGGCGGTGCTCCTCGTTGCGGGCAGGAATAAGAACTGAGATGCGGGGCGGAGGATGGATAACCGTATTCATCGGGGGAAATCGGAAGACCCTAAGATTCAGCAGGTAATTAAGGGTGATGAGAATAAAACCGCCTAAAATGAAGATATGAAGAAGTTTTACTGATAGCACAGCCATCACTCTAACCAGCAGGGGACAAGCGAAGGAAGTCTATCGTTGGTGTGAGTTGGCCTTGAGAACCAACTTATTATGCATTATAAGTTAAATATATATAGTGCTTATCTACAATTACTTATACTACTTTATAACGAAATTACTTGCCTAGGCGAGGGATTTTGGTCATGGTTCTGTGAATACATTATGAATAAATTCTGGAAAAACCTTAACTGCTTGGCGTCGGATCACCCTCTTCCGCCGGCTTTGGTCTCAATTTTTAAAAGTGCCTTAGGGGAGGACGCGACCTCTTTGAAGTACCTGACTTTCGTTTTATCCCCCAATGGACCGGGCGGGCAGATCGATCGTGATGTGCTTGAGGAAAACTTCAATATGGTGGACACGGCCAGAAAGTACCATTTGTCCCTGCCTGAAGTGCAGAAGGCGATCCAGATGTTTGTCGAGCGTCGCGCGATTCCGATTCGTGAAGGAGCACCCACCAAAGAGGTGGGCGGGTTGAATGGGCGGAACGGAAATGGCTATGTGGCGGCTCGGCGTGAACCGCCCCCCTTGGGACCTTATCCGGTTTGTGGTGCAACGATTTCCCGCTTGGACTCGCGTCGGAGTGATGGGGGCGAAGTTGTAGAAGTGGGTGAAGGTTACGCCATGGTTTATTGGGCAAAGGCTCAGAAAAAGACCAAGGTTTCCATTTCTCGTTTGCGAGATGTCCGTCTTTTCAAGGTAAAATCCCCCGCGGGTGAAAACGATAGCAATGGAGCCAAAGGCAAGCGGAATGGCCACAGTTCGAGTAAGGGCAAGGGCAATGGTTTAATCACCAAAGTGCGGGCCCGTTCCACTGGTAAGTCGGTTGTCCGACTCGGTGGCAAAAAGCACAGCTAAGGCAATGCCGGGCGTGTCCCCGGAACCTTGGCTTTCCAGTCAACGTCTCTACCCAGCGTACGTTTGGGCGGATGTTTTCCTGCGAACCGCTCCCGTTGAAATTGATCTTGGGGCAGGTGATGGCGTCTACGCAGAGGCCAGAGCGAGGCGAGAGCCTGAACGAGATTTTATTGCAGTCGAAAGACTCTTAGGTCGGGCCACTAAAATAGCGAAGAAGGCGGTGCGTCACGGGTTGACCAATCTCAAGGTTGTGCGGATCGAGTCGTGGTACTTTATTAAAAACCTTTGTCAGGCGGGAACTCTGGATGCCATCACTTTGCGTTACCCTGATCCATGGCCCAAACGGCGACACCACGGGAATCGGATATTAAACAAAGAATTTGCGCAAGACGCCTCCAAGGCGGTTCGAGTGGGTGGGCTTTTAAAGTTAACTACAGATGATCTCGATTATTTTGAATGGGCGAAAAAGGAGGTGGCGCACTGCGTCTCATGGCAAGTCGAGGAGTCGTGGAGTGGAGAGGGAGAACCCACGAGCGAGTTTGAGGAGTTATTTGCGAAGGAGGGGCGGAATGTTTATCGGAGGGCATGGAAAAGGGGGTAAGATGGCGCGCAAATGCTATTGCCAATGGCAGATATACGGGTTCATGATTATGGGGTGAGAAACGTCTGGATAGGGTTTCTGATTGGCCTGCTAGCTGTTGGAGTATTTGCGGCCTCCTTTGAAGAAGAGCCCTACTCTTTCGCCTTAGTACGAAAGGCCGAGTCGGGTGAGGCAAAAGCCCAGTGTAATTTAGGTTATCTTTTGCATTTAGGAAAAGGGGTTGCAAGAGATGATAAAGAAGCGGTGCGGTGGATGCAAAAATCAGCTGCTGCAGGATTTGCTTTGGCTGAAAATAATCTCGGTTGGGCCTATCATGAGGGTTACGGGGTTTCTCGAGATTATGATGAGGCGATTCATTGGTGGAAGCTCTCGGCCGCTCAGGGATGTATCCTAGCAGAAAATAACTTAGGCTGGGCCTACTACAGTGGGCACGGGACTCCCCAGGACTATGAGGAAGCGATGAGATGGTTTCGAAAAGCCGCAGAGGCTGGAGACGCGAGTGCAGAGAATAATCTCGGTTGGGCTTATCATGAAGGAAAAGGCGTTCCACAAGAATATGATAAGGCGATGTTTTGGTATCATAAATCCGCTGACCATTTTAATCCCCGTGGAGAGGTCGGGGTGGGAGAGCTTTACTTGCATGGACTGGGAGTTCCGAGGGATAAGGCCGAAGCGGATAAGTGGTATCGAAGGGCAATCCAGCACGGACTCTTGCTGGCTAAGCGGAAGACTCTGGAAGAGCTGGAAGCTGAGTCGATTCAACAACTCGAAGGGGAAGAAGGTAAACTGGAGAGTAATGTTGAGGAAAGCCACTTCGATTGAAAATAGCCCGTCTTAGGCGGGTGTTATTTCGAGACTAGCAACTGCTGAGTCGCTGGACTTTTTCGCCTAGGAAAAGATCCTTGGCGGCGAGAAGGCGAGCGAGTGTGTCTTGAGGATCTGGGCATTTACGAAGGGAGGGCAGGATCTCTTCGCGAGTTAGATTCCCCAAGGGCTGACCTGCGAACCAGTGCCCGCCTTGCCCTAAAAGATTGTAGCGCATCCGGCCGTAGTCGGTTAGATCGAAGGCGATGGCCAAGTTATAGAGACGGAGAATCTCGCGAAAGTTAGCCTCTTGGGGGGCGTTGGGCCGCGAGGGAAGACCTAAATCCCATGTTTTCCTCCAGCGTTCGGGGAGGGCTGTTTCCCACTGTTTGCGCAGCTTTTCTTCGATTGGGGGGAGAAGAGTTTCTGCATCTTGGAGTCTTGAGATAGCCGAGACATGTTCGTCGAAATCTGAGGGTCGCGCGGCTCCAATGGAGAGGGTGTGGATATCCTGGTTCCGAAGGCAAAAGAGTGCGTTGAAGGCCATTGGAGTAAGCGGCTGGGTAAGGTCCGCGAGTTTCTTTGGGGCGGTGTAAAGCATGCCACCCTTGTCATTGGGGCTGATGATAAAGACACCCATGTCGTTTTTCTTTGCGGCGGCGAGTGAGGGGGTGTGCTCTTGAAAAATGTAGTACCAGTGAAGATTCACGTAATCGAAGCGCCCAGAGGCGCAGATTTCTTCGACCAGTTCAGGCGAACCGTGGGTTGAGAAACCGACCCAGCGACAGAGGCCCTGTTTTTGCCACTGGCGGGCAAGATCGAGGCACCCTCCAGGTCGTAGCGACCAATCGAGAATCTCTCGATTATTGATACCGTGAAGTGAGAAGAGGTCGACGAATGGAAGGCCGAGTCGGCTCAGCGAAGTTCGAAAGATCTTTTCGAACTCAATGGGATCAGCTTGGGGAGAGACTTTGGTCTGGAGAATAAATTGATCGCGGGGAATGTTCTGGAGAACGGGTGCAAGTTGGGCTTCGGAGGTTCCGTAGCCTCTAGCGGTTTCGATATGGTTGATGCCGTGCTCGAGTGCGCGGTGAATCGTGGCGGCGAGGTTGGCCTGATTATCGGCTGGAATAGGGAGAGGAGGTTCCTCGGTCCAACGGTGTTGGAAGCGCATTCCTCCGCAGGTGAGTAGTGGCATGGGCAGGCCAGTACGCCCAAAACGGCGGGTAGGGATCACTCGCCAGGGAAATCCAGTAAGGCGTAAAACTTGAGGCCAAGGCTCTCGAGTTTCTTACGACCTCCTAGATCGGGTAGATCGACGAGGAAAGAGCCTGCCTCAACGATGGCGCCTAAAGAACGAAGCAGAAGGATGGCCGCTTCGGCCGAGCCGCCGGTAGCGACAAGATCATCGACTAAAAGAACTCGTTGGCCTGGGGATACGCAATCTTGGTGAAGCTCGAGGGTGCCTGAACCATATTCGAGCGCATATTCACGGCTGACCGATTTGGCGGGAAGCTTTCCGGGCTTACGGATAGGGATAAAACCTGCTCCAAGAAGGTGGGCGACAATTCCGCCTAGAATAAATCCACGGGCTTCGATGCCTGCGACGAACTGAGGTGGATTATTTAGAAAAGGTGCTGCCATCCGTTGGCAGGCTTCTCGGAGAGCCAGAGGATGGCCGAGAAGTGGAGTAATATCACGGAACATGATTCCTTTTTTCGGGTAGTCGGGAACGGTACGAATGTGAGATAGAAGAGGATCAGGGTTCATAAGTTTGGAGACTCGCCTAGAGTAGGTGGGTGTGCAAGGTTGCGCGGGGGGCGGGAATCGTGGCTCGACAGCGCCACCCTCTTTCTCGATATTAGTTTGATGAGCGTACAAATTCACACAGCAAAACAAGGCAACGGAACGGTCGTGCAATTTCATGGGCGGGTGGACGCGACGAGTGCTCCTTCAGTGGAACAGGCCTTAGTTGCGGTGATTGATCAAGGGGAGAAGCGCTTAATCATCGATTGCTCTGCACTGGAATTTATTAGCAGTGCCGGATTGCGGTCCCTTTTGCTGGCGGTGAAGAAGATGAAGGCTGCGGGTGGAACGATTGGCCTGGCGGCTCTTCAGCCGAACGTAAAGGAAGTTTTTGATATCAGTGGTTTCTCGGCTCTCTTTACGATTCATAGCACGACGGCTGAAGCGATAGCCTAAGCGGGATCGCTCTGGCCCCTTTGAGGGCGTGGTAGCCGGCAGGGTTTAAGGGGTAGCGGCGGGCGTCTCTTTTGACTTACGAAGAAGTAGGATATTACGATCACCCTCGCGGCGGTATTTTGTCTCATCCATCATCTTTTTGACTAAGTGAATTCCGAGTCCTCCGAGCTGGCGCTCTTCCACCGGAGTTTCGAAGTCGGGTTCACTGATCTCGAGTGGGTTAAATTCTCTGCCACGATCTTCGAATTCCATTTCAATCTGCTCTTCGATGCGACGGAAGGTGATGTGAATTGGGTGGACGCCCTGCTCATCAAATCCGTATTTGATAATGTTGGTAAGAATTTCCTCGATCGAGACAAGTAGGTGGTAGCGGAGGCGACCATTAATTTCATGTTGGGTAGCGAAGCTTTCAAAGATCGAGTTTACCCGTAGAAGATCCTCGATGCGGTTTTTGACCGTGAGTTTGATTTCGGGGTGTTTCATACGGAAGACAGGAGGAGGGTTTGTAGTCCCGCTAAGCGGAATATGTGAGCTACATCGGGCACGACTCTTTCAACACCGAAATCATGTCCTGATGCCTTGGCGAGTTTGGAGGCGTCGATACAAAGGTGGACAAAAGCCGAGGCGGCATAAGGTACTGCGCTGATTTCAAAGCGGACTGGGCCCGAGTGGGTAGTGATGAGTTGGCGGATGGGGAGGCGGATTTCGCTGACATGGGCTGCATCCATCCGTCCATGCATAAAGATACGCAGAGTGCGGTTGACGACCTCGTGAGTGAATTGGGGTCCTGGACCGCCTTCGATGAGATGATCCATTCCAGTGAGAGCGAAGACCCGACGTAGATCGGAGGAGCAGTTCGTGATACGAAAAGTTGCGTGGCGGCGTTGCAGTTCACGGGCGGCCTCAAAGATGAGCCGAAGGACAGCGGAACCGATGTAGGTCACATTTTGAAAATCACAATTGAGGTTGGTGGGTTGGTGGTCGATCTCGGCGCGAATGGGCTGTTTGAGTTCCGCGCTGGCTACGGTATCGAGGCGTCCTGAGAAGGTGAGGACTGTTCCAGTGCCGTCCCTTTTGGCCTGCATAAACTGCATAGCAAGATTATGACTGGAGAGGGTCGGAGGGGCAAACTCGGACTACAGTCGGTTTTTAGTCTCGGAGAATGCGGGCGAGGTAGTCTGCGGCACCTAGTGTGGGTGGTTGGGCAAAGAACTCTGCGGTGGGACCAAGCCATTCGAGCTGGTGGTTGCGCAAGAAGGCGACGGTTCCACCTGTGCGCCGAGCGAAGCCAGTGGCATGGGTGGCTAAAACGAGAGTGCGCCCCTCCCGCTGGACATCAGAAAGGGCGTCGAGAACTTCGGCAGTCATTTCGGGATCGAGGGCAGAGGTGGGCTCATCCAAAAAAAGAATTTCGGGTTCATGTCCCAAAGCGCGCGCCAGAGCGATGCGTTGTCGCTGGCCTCCAGAAAGTTCGGCGGGTTTTTTGTGGGCGTGGGGTAGGAGCTGGAATCTGGTCAGAAGAGATTGGGCACGATCCCTTGCTTCGGCAGCAGACTGATGGTGGGCGTAGCGCAGAGGTAGAGTGATGTTCTCCTCAGCGGTCAGGTGGGGGAAGAGATTGCCCTCTTGGAAAACGAATCCAAGGCGGCGTCGGTAATCGCGGAGAGTCGGTTCGTGTGGGGGAAGAGGGACCCCATCGACCTGAATAGAGCCTTCGTCGGCAATTTCTAGTCCAGCGAGAAGGCGGAGGAGAGTCGACTTTCCGCCTCCTGAGGGGCCGAGCAGAAGGAGTGGAGAACCAAGGGGAAGGGTGAGGGTGATCTGGCGTACGGCCCAGAGGTCTCCGTAGCGTTTTCCAGCTTGGATCGACTTAATTTGCATAGGCCAACGATTTCTCCCAGCGCCGGGTGAAGAATGCTAGCGGTGCGGTGAGGACGAGATAGGCGAGAGCGAGGGGAAGATAGGATTCGAGAGTGCCGTAGGTGAAGGCATTAATTTCTTGGGCTACGTGAGTGACTTCAGTGACGGCGATGACCGAGAGGAGGGAGGAATCTTTGAGTAGAGAAGCGGTCTGTCCTGCTAGGGCTGGCAGAGAGTTGCGGAGCCCAAGGGGAGTGATGATGTGACGGAAGGTGCAGGCGGGAGTCAGGCCAATGGCGCGAGAGGAGGTGATGAGAGATTGGGGGATGGAGAGCCAAGCCCCGCGAAAAATCTCGGAAAAGTAGGCGGCTTCGAAAAGAGCAAGAATGAGAGTACCCGCAAGCAGTCGATTTTGTAATCCGAGGGCTGAGCCTACGATGTAAAATAGAACGAGGATTTGAACGAGAAGGGGGGTGCCTCGGATGAGTTCGACCAGAAGAGTGCAAAACTGACGGATGGGGAGCCAACCTGCGATCCGTCCTGTGGCGAGGACGAGGCCTAGGGGGATGGAAAGGAGGAGGGTAGCGGAGCCGAGGAGGAGGGTGGTGCACCAGCCATAAAAAAACTTTTCACGGTAGGCCCAGACGGCGTCCCAGCGCCACTCCCAGTGGAGGGATTGGAAGGCGATGGCGAAGAATCCTCCCAAAAGAGATAGTACTAAGAATAGGGAGAGTGCAGTGAGGAGGGGATGGGGGCGGAGAGTTTTCAAGGAGTAGAAGAAAAGATAAAGGGAATGCCCGCCTGACGAAATAGGGCTTCCTCGGCTGCGAGATAGCGAGAGGATAACTTTTGGAATCCGCCTTGCTGATGAAAGGACTCGAGGAAGGCGTTGACCTGGCGAAGGAGGACGGCGTCGGAGGAACGAAGGCCGAGGGCCCAGTTCTCCTCTTGGATGGACGAGAGGAGGGCTTGGGTGGAGTCGGGATAGCGCTGGTGGGCTCGGGCGACGGAGAGTTGATCGTAAAGGAATGCATCCGCTTTCCCTTGGCTGATTTCGAGGTAGGCGGCGGCATCTTTATCAACGACAAGTTTTTTTGCTTTAGGGAAAAGTCGTTCCGCGGCGAGGTGACCACTGGTGCCGCGTTTGGTCACGAGAGTCCGGTCGGGCCGGTTGAGGTCGTCGGCCTTAAGGAGGGTGGAGTCTTTACGGGTGAGAAGGGCGAGACCGATTCGGGCGTAGGGTTGGGAGAAGCTGATGACCTTGGATCGTTCGGGGGTGACGGTGAGGGAGGAGAGAATCAGATCGATCTTTTTTGTGAGGAGAGCGGGGATGAGTCCGTCGAAGGAGATGTTTTCGATTTGAAGAGGACGATGTAATGAGTCGGCGAGTTTTTGGGCAAGCTCGACGCTAAGACCCGAGGGTTTTCCGCTGGCGTCGGTCATTTCGAAGGGAGGATAGTTGAGTTCCATCCCGACAATCAGAGGCAGGCCGGCACTAGGGCTAGGCTTAGGGGAGCAACCAACGAGCAAAAGGGCGAGCGAGAGGACGAGTGAGATCAAGCGCGGGAGGCGTCGACGTATTTTTTATTCATTTCCCGCATCCGCCGACTGAGAACCGTGGCTAGGCCGATGAGAAGCATTCCACCTAGTTGGTGATTATTGTTCATTAGAAACTCGAGTTGGGGCCAGGAGATTGCCCAAACGATGGAGGACTGAGTGGGGAAAATGCTGGCGGAGGTGGGACCTGGGTCGAAAACCGATATTTCTCCGAAGGTGTCGCCGGGTTGGAGTTTGGCGAGTTCGACCTCGGAGGCTTGGCCTTGGCGGCGGACGGAGAGTTCGCCTGAGACGAGGATAAACATGCGACCGAGTTCGGCGCCTTCATCGACGAGATTGTTGGGAGGTTCGACAGTGACGAACTCGCCGTATCCTGCGAGGGCAGAGCGGGCCTCTTCAGAAAAGTTTGCGGTGATCCCTGAGGCGGGCAGGGCAGCGTGGGCAAGAGGGTCGGACATTGAGAAGAATTAAAGGGCAGAAGGGAGGCGGGGTCAATTCGAAGGGAAAAAGTTTAGTGGTTGGTGGATCATTTTGGCGAAACGGGTGTTGGATCGGGTTTAGGTTGAGTGGCGGGGGTGGGCGGAACAAGGGGAATGAGTTTGGGGCGTTCTTTCTGGAGATTGGCGGGAGTGGAAGCTGTCTTTCCCTGGAGAGGGGCGGAGCGCATGTAAGAAGGGAGGGTGCTTGGGGCGGGGTCGACGTTGGCGATCCAGGTGCTACGACGCACCGATTCAGGTTTTACCGTGCCGTCGAGGTTCAGTTGGAACTGAACGACCGAGTCCATGCCGACGCGGGTGGCTTGTCGTCGGTCGAAGCCATCGATCTCCCAAGAGGCTTTATCAAACGCATCGCGGCCTGCTTCTTTTTTCCAGATGGTTCCGTAGGTATCTTTTCGCCACTCATTGCCGTCGCTGTCGCATTTCCAGAAAGTGGATTCTTTGGGGGTGGAAAAGTTATAAAGATTGCGGCCGAACTGGTGAGAGGTGGTGGAGGTACGTGGATCATCCTCGCGGAGGAGTTCGCCTGCGATGGCGGGGAGGCAGAAAAGACCGAGAACAGAACCGGAGAGGAAAAACCTGTTCATAGAGAAACCGTAGGTTCGGGTTGGGGCGGTACAATGCGTAAGCTTGAGGTGAGAGAGGGGAAGGGTAGGGTAGAAAGTGGACGGGTGGCAGAGCGGTTTAATGTACCTGACTCGAAATCAGGAGTAGGGGAAACCCTATCGAGGGTTCGAATCCCTCCCCGTCCGAGTCTTCGAGGACGGGGTAAATCCCTACTAGCCGGAGGCGAAAGAAGATTAGGTCGGGGGCAGGTCTGAGGGGGACCAAATCCCACCCCTGAATCTTTGCATTGGTCCGCGTCCTCGCGGACGGGGTAAATCCCTACTAGCCGGAGGCGAAAGAAGATTAGGTCGGGGGCAGGTCTGAGGGGGACCAGTATTTGGTCCCCCTTTACCCTGAGACCTATGCAATTACCTTTCCAAGAGAAGGAATTGTGCGCTTAAGCGCACGCGCATTGGTCCCCCTTTACCCTGAGACCTATGCCATTACCTTTCCAAGAGGAGGAATTGTGCGCTTACGCGCACGCGCATTGGTCCCTCTCATCTCTGAAATCCGCGTCCTCGCGGATGGGGTAAATCCAATCAAGCCGGGGGCGAAAGAAGATTAGGTCGGGGGTAGGGATAGAGGTGGGGACAGAGGTAGGGTCAGACCCCAGTTGGGTAGCCCTGTAAATGTCCCATGGGGTGTTCGAGGATGGAATCATGCAAAGAACAAAACTCGTTAGCCGATTTGGTGGTGGTCTGAATGGTGGCCGTGTTCCTGAATCTGGGGATGGAGGAGGCGAAGGAGGTGGAGGTGGTGAAAAGGTTTTCTTTGATGATGGGCAGGTGAGGGTGACGGAATCGCTGGTGACGATTGGGTATCCTTGGAACAAGGCCTTTGCTGTTCGAGAGATCACTTCGGTGACGTATGGGAAAAACCAGTCCAACGATCTTGGTGCATCGCTTTTGCGAACGGTGGGTTGGTTGGCGTTAGGATTTGGGCTTCTGATGGGCTTAGGTGGATTTATCCCTGGCCTAGTCTTTGGACTATTTATGGGAGTAGGGCTATTATTCGGAAGTCGTCTAAAAAATGCGGCCTATAGTGTGACGCTCAGCACCGGTGGCTTTTGGGAGACGGAGTACCTGAGCAGTAAGTCGCTGCAGTGGTGTGAAGCGGTGGCTTTGGCGGTTCAGCAGGCGATTGCCTACAAACCCGAGCCGCCTTCGAACGATGGGGGGCAGTTCATCCCAGCTCCGCAAAGTAGGTTAAGGAATTAGTGGATGGGGAGTTGTGATTCTTGATTTTGGATTGAGAAGAACTTGCTCACGCAAAGGCCGCAAAGGGCGCGAAGGAGTACAGGGGAGGTTTGAAAGTGTGAATGTGGGAGTGTGAGATTAGGTTGGTAGTCCTGGGTTGCTAATAGAAACCATTTGCAGGGATTCTGGAGCGGTTTAAGATCGCTACATGACCTCAAATTACACAGCCATCGTTAAAAAAGATGGGGATTGGTGGGTGGGGTGGATTGAGGAGGTGCCTGGGGTCAACGCCCAAGAAAAAACAAAGCCTAAGTTAATGGCCTCTCTGAAGGATGTATTGGCAGAGGCGTTGGACGGCTTGGTATCCATTCGTAAGTTGGCAACAGTTTTCAAGGGAGTGAAATAAATGAAGAGTAGCGTGATTCGTCGCGATGGCGAAATT